>NZ_JBFHJO010000011.1:0-78543 GCF_041595835.1 Marinobacter sp.
ATTCTGACCGACACATGGATTTTGTTTGATGACATTGTCTCTCGACACCAGGTGCGATCGCCTGCGACTTCTTGTTTTAACGCCACACTACACAGATTTTCTGTGGTATCGGTCGATGCTATCGAATGAGGCTGATCTGAACCCGGATGCCACTTGGTGCCCGGACCTTATTGATTGTGAAGATCTGATCACTAACGCCAGTTTTGATGTCATCGTCTGGGACTGTGTGTTTCATGGTGGCTCAGAGCTGGCTTTTCTGCAGTATCTGACGGTATCCAGCGAAGACCGGCCCATCCTGGCGGTGAGTGCCGAGCCTTGTTGTGAGAGAAGCGCCGATATAGTTGCAGGCGGAGCCGCAGACTACTTGTGCCGGCAGACCCTTGATAGATGGAGCTTCGCAAGGGCCGTCAAATGCCTTTGGTATCGAAAACAGTTGTCGGAGCTGGCCCATGGTCAGTTTGGTCGTGAGGTGGCGACGGGCGTGATCAACAGGGATCTGTTCTTTGACCGGCTACAGCGGGCTCTGTTGAGAGCAGAGCGGGCCAACAGCAGGTTGGTTCTGATACATGTGAATCTGGATGGTTTTCGCAGCATTAACGAAACCTTTGGTTACAAGAAGAGTGACCTGCTGATGCTTCAGCTGGCAGAGCGCTTGCGAAATAAATTGAGACGGGTGGATTCGCTGGTTCGTATTGGTGGTGATGAGCTGGCAATTATTGTTGAAAAAGTTGAAGACTCTCTGGATATCAGTCAGGTTATCCGTAAGGTGATAGAGGCGCTGGATGAGCCTGTCATCGTAGCTGGCCATAACGTTGTGGTCAGTGCCAGCCTCGGCGTGGCAACCTATCCGGAGGCTGGCGACAGCCCTGAGGAGCTTTTGCGTCAGGCTACCAGGGCTATGTATGAAGCCAAGCGGGACACTGGCACCAGCTACCGGTTCTACGACCGGGAACTGCATATTTCAGCGGGCCACCAATTGCGATTGGAGGGGGACCTTCGGAATGCCATTCGTGGTCAGGAACTGGAGCTGTATTATCAGCCCAGAATCGACCTGGCTACGGAAGAAGTGCGAGGTGTTGAGTGCCTGTTGCGCTGGAATCATCCAGAGCGGGGGATTGTGGGGCCTGATGAGTTTATCCCCGTGGCTGAGCGCAGCGGTCTGATTGTACCCATTGGTTATTGGGTGATAGAACAAGCCTGCCGGCGCTTGCAGGAAAGTGTTGAACTGGGCTTCCCTGGCCTGGTGTTTGCGGTCAACCTGTCTTTCCGGCAGTTCCACGATCCGAAAATGACTGAAACCATCTTCCGGATTATCTTCAATGCCAGTGTGGATACCAGTTTGCTGGAACTGGAACTGACCGAAAGCGCTATGATGCATGATCCTAAGTACGCCCAGCGCTGCCTGAGGGAGCTTAACCAGTTGGGTATCAGCTTCGCCCTGGATGATTTTGGTACAGGGTACTCTTCCTTGAGCAACCTGCAGCACCTGCCGATCTCTCTGGTTAAAATTGACAAGTCCTTTGTGCAGGAGCTGGGGCATTCTGCTGATGCAGAACACATCATCCGGGCCATCATCACTCTGGCTCATAGTTTACAGATGAGCGTGGTGGCCGAAGGTGTTGAGACCAAAGGCCAGCTGGAATTCTTGCGCCAGCATCATTGTGATGAGATCCAGGGTTATTATTTTGCCCGCCCTATGCCCTGGGACGATCTTGTTCAATTTCTGACCCGCCAGAATCAGTCGGCTTGCCTGTAGGGGGAAGCCGCTGTACCTTTGCGCTTTAATTTCGCAAGCGATATCACAGAGGTTGCATGAACAGTATCTCCCGGCGAATTGCTGAAGAACTCGGAGTACGCGAGCAACAGGTTAATGCCACCGTTGCTATGCTGGATGAAGGGGCCACGGTTCCGTTTATTGCCCGTTACCGGAAAGAAGTCACAGGTTCACTGGATGATACCCAGCTGCGAACTCTGGAAGAGCGCTTGCGCTACCTGCGCGAGCTGGAAGACCGTCGCGGCGCTATTCTCAAAAGTATTGAAGAGCAGGGCAAGCTGACTGATGAGCTGCGGGCAACCATCAACACCGCAGACACCAAAAACCGCCTTGAAGATTTGTACCTGCCCTATAAGCCCAAACGCCGTACCAAAGCGCAGATTGCCCGCGAAGCTGGCCTGGAAGCTCTGGCGGACGCTTTGTATGAAGATCCTACTCTGGACCCCGAAAGCACTGCGGCAGGCTATCTCAATGCTGAGGCCGGTGTCGACGACACCAAAGCCGCCCTGGACGGTGCTCGTTACATTTTGATGGAGCGCTTTGCTGAAGATGCTGAGTTGTTGGGGGCTTTGAGAAGCTTTGTCTGGCAAGATGGCCAGTTGAAAGTAACCGTGGTTGAGGGCAAAGAAACCGAAGGCGCCAAATTCCGGGATTATTTCGACCACGTTGAACCGCTTAATAAGGTCCCTTCACACCGGGCACTGGCCATTCTGCGTGGCCGCAATGAAGGTATTCTAAGCTTTGCCATTGTGATGGGTCACGCTGAGGACGACCGGCGTCAGCCACATCCGGCAGAGCAGCGAATTGCGGCGCACTGGAATATTCGTGATAACGGGCGTGCCGCTGATAAATGGCTGAGCGAGGTGGTTCGCTGGACCTGGCGGGTGAAGCTTTCTACCCAGATTGAAACTGACTTGATGTCTCAGGTGCGTGAAGCTGCCGAAGCTGAGGCTATCAATGTTTTTGCTGCCAACCTTAAAGACCTGCTGTTGCTGGCACCCGCAGGCCCACGGCCAACGCTGGGGCTGGATCCCGGTCTTCGTACCGGAGTTAAAGTGGCTGTCATTGATGGTACGGGGCAGGTGCTGGATCATGGTGCCATCTTCCCACACGCGCCAAAGAACCAGTGGGATCAGTCGATCGCTCAACTGGCCGCCTGGTGCCAGAAGTACAAGATCGAGTTAGTCGCTATTGGCAACGGTACGGCTTCCCGGGAAACCGAAAAGCTGGTGGCCGATCTGACCAGGCGTCACCCGGAGTTGAAACTGGCCCGGATTGTCGTGAACGAATCCGGTGCTTCCATCTATTCAGCTTCGGAATTTGCTTCCCGGGAGCTGCCAGACCTGGATGTGACCATTCGTGGTGCGGTTTCGATCGCCCGCCGGTTGCAAGACCCGCTGGCGGAATTGGTGAAAATTGAACCGAAATCTATCGGTGTGGGCCAGTACCAGCACGATGTATCTCAGGTGCAATTATCCCGCAGCCTGGATGCGGTCGTAGAAGACTGTGTAAACGGTGTCGGGGTGGACCTGAATACGGCATCTGTACCTTTGTTGGCAAGGGTTTCCGGCCTGAGTCAGACCATTGCCCAGAACATTGTGGATTTCCGGAGTCAGAACGGAGTGTTTACCAGTCGCAGGCAGCTGATGAAAGTGGCGCGTCTGGGTGAACGTACTTTCGAACAGGCTGCCGGCTTCCTGCGCATTGCCAGTGCTGAAAATCCGTTGGATGGCTCCTCTGTTCACCCGGAAGCCTATGGCGTGGCTGAGGCCATTGCCCGGCGTAACAACCGGAAAGTAGAAGACATTATGGGCGACTCCAGTTTCCTGCGGAGCCTGAACCCGCAAGACTATGTCACCGAGCAGTTCGGCTTGCCCACGGTGAAAGACATCATCTCGGAACTGGAAAAACCGGGTAGAGATCCTCGCCCTGAATTCCGGTTCGCCAGCTTTGAAGAGGGTGTGGAAACCCTGAGTGACCTGAAACCGGGTATGGTACTTGAAGGTTCTGTCACCAATGTAACCAACTTTGGGGCATTTGTGGATATCGGCGTGCATCAGGACGGATTGGTGCATATCTCAGCCTTGTCCCATAATTTCGTTAAAGATCCGCGCGAAGTAGTCAAAGCCGGGGATATTGTTAAGGTCAAAGTGATGGAAGTCGATATCCCGAGAAAGCGGATTGCTCTTTCTATGCGCATGGATGATCAGCCGGGTGCCGAAAAACCGGCAAAGCCGGCGAGAGGCGGCGATCGCAATAGTGGTCGGTCCTCCAGCAAGTCTCAGGGTGGTCAGGGCCAGCAGGGCGCCATGGCGGGGGCTCTGGCTCAGGCACTGGCATCTGCTCGCAAAGGCGACAGGTAACCACTTCATTGATTCAGTGGCGGATTACCCTTCACAAGGGGGTAGCCGCCCTAACAGGAGCTCACCATGGCTGATTCCCGCCACTCCCTGTTTCACCAGTTCGCCGCATCTGACTGGGACGGATTTTTAAAAGGTGTTGAAAAAGAAGGTCTGCGGGTTGATGCCAGCGGGTTTATTGCCCAGACGCCGCATCCCTCAGCACTGGGTTCAGCGCTAACTCATCCGCAGATTACCACCGACTACTCTGAATCGCTGCTGGAGCTGATTACGCCCGTTTTCAGCAATACTGATGGTATGCTTGCGTCGCTTCGGGATACCCATCGGTTTGTGCAACAGAACCTTGAAAATGAAGTGTTCTGGGCAGCCAGTATGCCGTGTGAGATCAATGGTAACGACAGCATCCCCGTTGCTGAGTTCGGCAGTTCCAATATCGGTCGGCTGAAACACGTCTACCGGCAAGGTTTGTCGGTGCGCTACGGTCGTATCATGCAGAGCATTGCAGGTGTGCATTACAACCTGTCCTTTCCCGACAGCTTCTGGCGGAAATGGCAGCAAGTAACCGGTAACGACAATGCCCTGAAAGACTTCAAGTCTGAGCAATATTTCTGGCTGATCAGAAACTTCCGCCGGCGTAGTTGGTTGTTGATGTTGTTGTTTGGCGCTTCGCCGGCACTGGATGCCAGTTTCGTGGCAGGCGTGAACCATGATCTCAGTCGTTTTGATGATCGCACCTGGGCAGGCAAGTACGCGACATCCCTGAGAATGGGGGATTTGGGCTACCACAACAATGCCCAGGCCTCGCTGAACATCTGTTTCAATGAGTTGAAAACCTATACCCGCACATTGGATCAGGCTATCCATACCAATTGGCCTGCGTATGAGGCCATTGGTACTCGCCGGGGCGATGAGTTTATCCAGATTAATACCAGTATTCTGCAAATCGAGAATGAGTATTACAGCTCTGTTCGCCCAAAACGTACCACTGAGCGTGGCGAAAAGCCGATACAGGCGCTGGACGCGCGGGGCGTGGAGTATATCGAGGTCCGCTGCCTGGATCTTGATCCATTCTCACCGGTTGGCATAACCCGGGAACAGGTCGATTTCCTGGATTTGTTCTTGCTTGACTGCCTGTTAACGGACTCACCGGTTATCGGTGAGGCTGAGTGTGAACGTTTGGACGACGGCTACAAAGATGTTGTGGCAAAAGGCCGGTGGCATGAGCTCATGTTGTGTCAGGGCGGGCAGCGGGTGCCGGTTGGATCTGCAGCGCAGGAGCTTATGGAGAGCATGCAGCCGTTGGCAGAGTTGCTGGATAGTTGGGGCGGGAGCCATACTTATCGGTCTGCACTGGCTGCCCAGCGGAGCAAGGTCGAAGGTGAAGACTGGTCAGTACCTTCGGCGCGAGTGCTGGAGGCTATGAGTTCGTCCGGCCTTGGCCATAGAGATTGGGTGCTCTCGATCTCACAACAGCATCAGAACACTCTGAACGATGAGCCCATGTCGCCAGAAGTCTTAGCTCGTTTTGAGGCTATGAGCCGTGAGTCTCAAACAGAGCAGGCCGCGCTGGAAGCCACGGACACCAAGCCGTTTTCAGAGTTTCTTGAGGACTACCTGAAGTCATGATCAGGCGTTGAGTTACGTCCCGAAAGGGACGTAACTCACAGATTATGGATTCTGATTTGCTGTCTTGATTACCTGCTGTTACTTTTGTTAACACTAGGTGGGGAGGTGCAATATGGCGAAGGATATCAAACTCGGCTGGGATGTAGAGGCGCTTAACAAAGCCTACCGCCAGGGATCTCTGGCGGGCAAGATGGGGATGGATAAAACCCGCTGTCCTTATCGTGGTGAAGTTGTGATTGCCGCCTGGGAAGCCGGCTGGGATGATGCCCAACAGGCCATTCAAGCCCAGAAACAGCATCAGGACAACAATCTCTTCGATCGTATCGCCTGACGTCCGGTTTAACGCTGCACCACAAATTCTGTGAACAACACGTCGGTAATGGATTCTCCTGTTTGTTGCTCTTCCAGTACGGCATTTATCCGGCGGGCCGCTTCTTCTCTCAGAGCCTGCTGACCTTCCATCGATGACAGTTTGTCCAGGTCTGTTTGCTCCCCGAAGAGCATGACCAGCTCATGGCGCAGGCGTGGAATATGAGCTTCTACAGCAGGTCGCACCGTTTGGCTGGACGCCCTCAGACTTACCGCAGCCTTCAGGTAATTGATCTTGTTGCCCGGCTCGCCTATATGGGTCACGAATGGGGGATCCATCGCAATGTAATCCGTTACGCCTCGTTCTTCTGGGGTATTTTCATCTTTTTCTTCGTCGGCCAGTGCCTGGCTCTGTAAGAGCATCACGGAACAAAGCGCCAATAACAGATTCAGGGCAAGTTTTCTGGCTGTGGTTGTGTGCTTGGTTATATTCATGGGTTACGATTGGGTCCATCAGCTGTACGTATCTAACATCATGATTCCGGGGTAACGTTTTGACAAGTAGATGGGTGTTTGGCTTTGTATTTTTGATGTGCGCGGCGCTATTGACTGTGGCGTTTTATATGGAACACGTCATGGGTTTAGCACCTTGTCCGTTGTGTTGGTTGCAGCGCTTCGGGTTCATGGGGGCCGGCCTGGTGAGTCTGATAGCCTTTTTGCACGGCCCGGCAGGATTCGGCCGCCGGGTGTACGGATTCTTTCTGGTGCTTACCGCTGGCGCTGGTCTGGGGGTTGCTGGCCGACAGTTGTGGCTTCAGAGCTTGCCAGCGGATCAGGTGCCTGCGTGCGGGCCATCGGTCGATTATCTGTTACAGGTACTGCCCTGGTTCGATGTGCTGAAAACGGCACTCAGAGGAACGGGTGACTGCGCCGAGGTGGTGTGGAGATTTCTGGGCTTGAGCATTCCTGGCTGGACCGCAGTGTTTTTTGGTCTGGTGATTTTGACCGGTTTATTCATGATGTTTCGTAGCGTACGCCCAAAGGGTTGGTTGCAGGGCTGAAATAGTTGCGGCTCACGGTAGCCATGGGGTAACGTGATTACACGAAAGCGAAGTCATCCGATAATTAGCCAGTGAGCTGGCAGCTTGATCGAAGGGAGGCAAGCGTCATGTTGGAGAATTGCCAGAATGCCAGGGAGCGCTGGGGTGGCGTTAACGAGCTGATTGATCGTTGGTTGCAAAATCGGCAACAGCTTCTTGTTCATTACTGCGAGTTATCTGGTGAGAATGATTTCACCCCAACTGAAGCTCTGAGCAAAAAGTTTATACGGTTGTGTGAGGTATTGGTGGATTATGTGTCCGCCGGGCACTTTGAGATTTATGAGCAGCTCATTCAGGAAGCCCGGGATTTCGATGATGGGGGGCTGGAGCTGGCTGCCAAAGTCTACCCTCAGATCGAGAAGACGACGGAAGTGGCGCTGAGATTTAACGATCATGTGGATGGGCGCGTCCTGACTGAGCAAGATGTGGCAACGTTGTTTGAAGAACTGTCGCGCCTGGGTGAGGTGCTGGCGAATCGATTCGAAATGGAAGATTTTCTGATTGAGAATTTACACAACGCACACGCTGGAAAGCTGGCTTCGGCTTGAAAAACGGGTTGTAGCTAAGTCTGAAGAATATAAAAAACCGGCCTAAGGTGTTCCTTGGGCCGGTTTTTTTATGTGCTGCCCGGAACCAATTGGCTACGGGTTGATTTTCAACAACTCAACATCAAAAATCAGCGTTTCATTCGGTGCAATCGCCTGGTTTCCAGAGGCGCCATAGGCAAGATCCGAAGGAATAAACAGCTTGTAACGAGAGCCTTCGCTCATCAGTTGCAGGCCTTCGACCCACCCAGGGATAACCTGGCCAACGCCAAAGGTTGTTGGCTGACCACGTTCCCGCGAGCTGTCAAAAACGTCGCCGTTAATCAATTCACCGGTGTAATGAACCTGAACACGGTCTGAAACGGTTGGTGTTTCACCGTCGCCTTCTTCAATGACTTCGTATTGAAGGCCGGACTCTGTTGTTTGCACGCCGTCTCGCTTCGCGTTTTCTGCAAGGAATGCTTCACCGGCCTCTTTATTTTTTTTGGCCAGTTCGTCGTACTGCTGCTCTTGCTGCCCCTGCAATTCTTCCTGATAGGCCAGCAGGGCAGTCTGAATTTCTTCGCGAGTCAGGCGCTTGGCCTCTTCATTGCCGACTTGTCCGTGCTTAAAACCTTGAATGAACTGTTGCATCTGAAGGTCAGGCAAGTCCGCACTAATGCGCTCGCCCATCACCAGCCCCATGCCGTAGCTGATTTTCTCCGGTGTTGTTTCCAGTGATGGGTCCTGCTCGGCCGTGGAGCAGCCAGCTACGATTCCGGCCATGGCGATGGCTAACAGAGTTTTTTTCATGAATGGTTCCTTTGCACATGTTTCAGGGCTCTATGGCCCTGTTGGAATTTGAAAAGGGACAAGTTAACGGGTTCGGGATCAGTATGCTACTGAACAAGTGTTAAGACGCCGGTTATCATCATGATTCGTTGTTGAAAGGTGAACCATTTAATGAAAAGGGCGCGCGGTAAGGCGATTGCCAGTCGTTATCCGGGTCGGCTGAATTGCCTTCTTTAGGTGCCGGTTCCGTACGTTCGATAGCCAAAGCGTTCCAGGGCCCTTGGGCCGGGGGTTGGTCAGCATAGTGCCAGTGGCCATCGGTGTCTTGCCATTTGAAGACGATTTCCGGGCCATCAGAAGGAATCGGGGACGGTAGTAAATCCTCGAATGGAGGCATTGGGGCTGCAGGTTGGGTTGGTGTCGGGGCTGTAACCTGCTCGGGTGTTCCCAGGCCAAAAAACATCAATAACAGCAGCAGTCCCAAAGCAGGGAAGGATAACCGAATCAGCCATTTCATCAGCATGGCTGAGGTCTCCCACAGTAATTATCAGACAATAGGCTGGCAAGCTTGGTAAGGTCGTTCATTGGCTGCGGATCTCGTTTCTGGAGTGGTGCTGCAGCAAGAAGATTTTGCACGATGGTCAAGGTGCAATCCTGCATGCTGGCGACCTCCAGGTTGACGTCGTTAAGCGTATGCCATGCCAGTGCCAATTCAGTTTGCTCGGCCTGGAGTTCGGCTTTCGCCAGTGCGTTCCGGAGTTCATGGCTGGCGGCATGTTGCCGGGGAATCGATTTTCGGGCAGAGCGAATGCGACCGGTTACATAGCGGCGCCACTCTGTTACCTTAGCGTCCTCGACGCCGGTGAACACGCGCCCGTTCACGCCTAACCAACCGGCGCACAGAATTCGGGTCACGCTCCAGCCCTGTTCTTGTAAACTAAGGCAGGTCTCAGCCAGTTCCGGTTTTTGCCAGCAGGCCAAAGCATAACGCCAGAGAGGATTGTCCGGTTCCATTGAAGCCGGCAGAGTCAGTGATTCTGTCTGCTTAACGGTCACGGTGGGGCGCTTCCCTGGCTGAAATCCATGGGTAAAGTAATGCTATGTTAACGATAACCGATCTCAGTTTACAACGAGGCGGCGTCTGGTTGCTAGAAAACGTCAGCCTGACGGTTCAGCCGGGCCAGCGTGTTGCCATTGTCGGAGCCAATGGTGCCGGTAAATCCAGTCTGTTTCAGCTTTTGCTGGGTCAATTGGCCCCGGAGCAGGGCAGTGTTTCCGTGCCTGGAGGCTGCCGGATTGCTCATATGGCTCAGGAAGTAGCGGCCTCTTCTCGTACCGCGAGAGATTTCGTGCTGGATGGCGATTTTGAGCTTCGCCGACTTGAACGTGAATTGGCTGAAGCAGAAGCCCGTGGCGATGATCACGCCATTGCGCACTTGCATGGCGAACTGGATATTCATGAAGCCTGGTCAGCGCCTCGGCGTGCTGAATCCCTGATTCGGGGACTGGGCTTTGCGGACAGCGACGCTGACAGGCCCGTATCCGCATTTTCTGGTGGTTGGCGAATCCGTCTTAATCTGGCTCAGGCACTGATGCGCCCCTCAGACCTGCTCTTGCTGGACGAACCTACCAACCACCTGGATCTGGACGCTTGTTTGTGGCTTGAGAACTGGCTGCGCAAATACCAGGGTACTTTGCTGTTTATATCCCACGACCGGGACTTTATGGACCGGGTGGCTACCCATCTGGTGCATTTCGATAACAAGAAACTGGTACTTTATACCGGCAACTATTCTGCGTTTGAGATTCAGCGTAGCGAACGTTTGGCCCAGCAACAGGCCAGCTTTGAGCGCCAACAGGTGCGTATTGCTGAAATTCAGCGTTTTATTGACCGGTTCAAGGCCAAAGCCACTAAGGCCAAACAGGCTCAGAGCCGGGTTAAGTCGCTGGAGCGTATGGAGCGGATTGCGCCAGCCCACGTCGATTCGCCGTTCAGTTTTGAGTTTCCGGTTGCCGATAAAGTGTCTAACCCGCTGCTGTCCATTCGTCACGGCGCGGCCGGGCATGGCGATGCGATCATCTTGAGGGACATCAGCATTACCCTGCTGCCGGGCTCCCGGATTGGTTTGCTTGGCCCTAACGGTGCTGGTAAATCGACATTTATGGATGCGCTGCGCGGTATGGGGACTTTATTGTCGGGCGAGCGCACCTGCGGTGAAAACCTGGCAATTGGCTATTTTGCCCAGCACCAGTTGGAATCTCTGGACCTTGATGCGAGCCCATTCCTGCACCTGCAGCGCCTGGCCCCCAGAGCTTCAGAGCAAAAAGTCAGAAACTTTCTGGGAGGGTTTGATTTTCATGGTGACGAAGCTCTGAGCCCGATCCGTTCTTTCTCCGGTGGTGAAAAGGCCCGGGTGGCTCTGGCTGTGATTGCCTGGCAGAAGCCTAATCTGTTGTTGCTGGATGAGCCAACGAACCATCTGGACCTGGAAATGCGCCAGGCGCTCACTATGGCACTTCAGAATTTTGATGGAGCCATTGTGGTGGTTTCCCATGATCGGCACTTACTACGTAATACGGTAGACGAGTTTTGGCTGGTGTCTGATGGGGTGGTGAAAGAATACGATGGTGACCTTGAAGACTATGAGCGCTGGCTGGCAGATCGCCGTAAAGATGATGAAGAGCCCCCAAAGCGGCAGGTCGCAGGTGAAAGTGCTGAAGATAAATCCAGAACAACAACTTTGAGTGCCGAAGAGCGGAAAGCCCGAAAGCGGCAGGAAGCTGAGATACGCAAGAAAATTAGTCCCTGGCGCAAAAAACAGAGCACGCTTGAATCACGGATGGATCAACTGCATGAAAAGCTGTCCGCGGTAGAGGAGGCCTTGTCCGACGCTTCTGTCTACGATGACAGTAACAAAGCGCGGTTAAAAGAGCTGCTGGCGGAGCAGGCTCGGTTCAGGCGTGAGCTGGACGATACCGAAGCGGAGTGGATGGACGTCAGTGAAACGGTTGAAAGTCTGGAGGCCGAGCTAACGGTTTGACCTCCATGGCTATTCGGCGTTGATGTCTAGGGTGAAGTCTTGTCGTGCAAGATAGTCCTGCTCATTTTTGAGATCTGCGAGGGTGAGTGGGCGTTCGTCCAGCCAGCCCTCGGGAAATGTAATGGTCAGTTTGTTTTCTTCGGCTTTTAGAATGAACTCCGGAGCGGGCTCCAGGTTCCGGGAGTGCTGGATGACCACCGCTAGCCTCAGTAGAACACACAGGTAGCGAAGCCTGGCTTTTTCTTCCGGATCTGTCCCCTCAAATACGGAGGGTGAAAATTTGCGGCGGTGGCCACGAACCAGAGTCGCCAGATCTCTCTGGAACTGTTGGGTGAACCCTGGCAAATCGGAGTAGTGAAGCAGGTAAGCTCCGTGTTTGTGGTATTGGCTATGGGAGATGGTCAGGCCAATTTCATGAAGCCGGCAAGCCCAGCGTAAAAGATCTTCATCGGCGGGTGTAAACAGGCCCCACTGGTTTGCTGTCTGTTCCCAGGCTGCCAGAGCGGTTTGCTCTACCGCAGCACCATGAGCCTGATCAACGTGATAACGTTCTTGCAGTGCGGCAATGGTTCTTTCACGGACGTCTTCATGCTGTATCCGCCCAACAATATCGTAGAGCAGGCCTTCTCGGAGTGCGCCGTCAGCAAATGCCATTTCCTGAATATCGAGGGCACGGAAGGCTGCGTAAAGAATGGCGAAGCCTGCCGGGAAAATGCTTTGTCGGTCTTCCCGGACACCAAGCTCGGAGAGCTTCTCAACGTTCCCCATATCCACCAGACGAATGCGAAGCTCGTCCATGGCTGCCCGGGTTATGGTGCCGTCAGTGAGTTTCAGGGACGCCAAAATATTGGATATTGCTTTGATTGAGCCGGACGACCCCACAGCACTTTGCCAGCCCACTTTCCTGTAACGCCGCCAAATACTCTGAAGCTCTTGTTCAGCGTGTAGAACCGCTCTGTCCATCAGCTTGCGAGTAATTTTCCCGTCCGGAAAGTACAAGTTCCGGAAAGACACGCAGCCCATGTGCATGCTGTTCAATTCCTGGGGCTCAAAGCGCTCGCCAATGATGAACTCTGTACTGCCGCCTCCGATATCAATCACCAGCCTGCGGCCTTCGTCATCGGACAGGGTGTGTGAAACACCCAGATAAATGAGGCGAGCTTCCTCTCGACCTGCGATCACCTCGACAGGGTAACCCAGCACGTCTTCAGCCTTGTCGATAAACTCCTGTGCGTTCCTTGCGACACGCAAAGCGTTAGTGCCAACAATCTGAACCCCTTCTGGAGGGGTACCCTGAAGCCTTTGAGCGAAACGGCGAAGACAATCCAGGCCCCGTTGCTGGGCCTCTTCGGTCAAATTGTTATGTTCATCAAGGCCATCACCGAGCTGGACTTTTTCGCCCATTTTTTCAACGGTACGGATTTCACCATGAACCAGGCGAGCGACAACCATGTGGAAGCTGTTGGAGCCCATATCAATGGATGCTAGCAGGTCCGGGGATAGACCTTCTTTCTCGGCAATAGATGAGGCCGTCACGTTGATAGGCGTCCTGTGTGGAATGAGCTTGGTTGTACTATAAGGGAAACTTCATCGAAGTGTCAGTAGTCGACTGCGGTCATTACTGACAAGAATCAACCGGGCAGGGGATATAACCTACTTCACATTCACGCCGCCAATCGCGTAAAGTAATGCTTTATCGAGTTTCGGGCAGGCGGTTCACCGAGTAAAGGACTGGCCATCTGCTATAGCCAACAGCGACTCCTCAGCAGCGAAAAAGCAGCCTGGAGCGCCTGAATCAGGAATAGGTAATGAGCGGAAATATCGTTAATGTCACCGACGCTTCCTTCGAGCAGGATGTACTGAAATCTGACGTTCCGGTACTGGTAGATTACTGGGCCGAGTGGTGCGGGCCCTGCAAAATGATCGCGCCGGTTCTGGAGGAAATCGCCGATGAATACGAAGGCAAGCTCAAAGTCTGCAAACTGAACATCGACGAAAACGAGCAGACTCCGCCCAAGTTCAATATCCGCGGTATCCCGACGCTTATGCTGTTCAAAAACGGCAACGTTGATGCGACCAAAGTCGGCGCCCTGTCCAAGTCGCAGTTG
This sequence comes from Marinobacter sp., assembly GCF_041595835.1. GTDB lineage: Bacteria > Pseudomonadota > Gammaproteobacteria > Pseudomonadales > Oleiphilaceae > Marinobacter. The sequence goes on from NZ_JBFHJO010000011.1 coordinate 13,635, forward strand.
GCTGCCTTCCTCGACAGCAACCTCTGATCTGCTGTTGATGAAAACCGCCCCTGAACACCGTTCACGGGCGGCTTTTTATATTACATACAGGCTCGGCAGAATCTCGGCTCAATCCCAGGACTGAGCGCGATCCCTGTCAGAAGCCTTCTGCTCCACCCAATGCTCAGCGCCTCCGGTTATCTCCTTCTTCCAGAACGGCACCGAAGTTTTCAGCGCATCCATGATAAATTCACCGGCAGCAAACGCATCCGCTCGGTGAGCGCTGCAAACCCCCACAAACACAATCTGATCGGAAAGCGCTAATTGGCCCACCCGGTGAATCACCCGTACTTGCCGAATACTCCAGCGCCGCGAAGCCTCATCAATCAGGTTTTGGATTACTTGTTCTGTCATCCCCGGATAATGCTCCAGAAAAAGGCCTGTAACCCCGGACAGATCACCCGAATCCCGCACCAGTCCCGAAAAGGTTAAAATGGCCCCTGTTCCAGAGCCGCTGGCGCGTAGTGCCTCGTATTCGGTGCCTGCATCGAAATCTTCGGTCTGGATCGAAATCATCTCAACCTCCGGTCACAGGGGGAAAAAACGCTACCTCATCACCTGCTTGAACTGGCGTGTTTGGTTTTGCCATTGCCTGATTTACCGCCACCATCACAGGCTGTCCGCTTTTCAGCTGACTCCAGGCACCATCACGGTTAGCCAGCTCTGACAAAATATCGCCCACTGTTTGCCCAGGAGTAACCGGTAGCTGCAGGCGGTCAGTTTCTAACTCTTCTCGCAGACGGGCGAAAAAGCGAACGGTCAGGGTAGGTTCAGTCATCGTCAGCTCAATAATTCAGAAAATGAGTAGTAGGCAACCGGGTCACCGATTTTTACGGTTGTGTTCTCCGGTACCATGGCTAGACCAGAACCCCAGCAGGCAGAGCTGAGTACGCCGGAACTTTGGTTTGGATAGGCTGTTACTGACGCCGTAGCTCCTGAACCTTTCTTGCGGGCCCGGATAAACTCTCTGCGAATTGAAGGTTTCGAAATTTCGAAATCCGCTGGCAGGAGCTCACTTGTGGAGTAAAAATCAAGTCGGCCCTGGCGTTTTCTGATGTAAGGCATGCCCGCCACCATAAAGGTGACCAGTACTGCCGCTGGATTTCCAGGCAGGCCCAGTAGCGGCGTGCCATCCACGTCTCCAAAGGCTAGTGGCTTGCCGGGCTTGATCGCCAGGCGCCAAAGCGAGAGTTTGCCGGATTCTTCCAGCACCGCCCGTACATGATCTTCTTCACCGACAGAAACACCGCCACTGGTAATGATCAGGTCAGCCAACTCGCTGGCTCGTTTGAGGGTGCTTCGTGTTGACTCCCGGGAATCTTCCAGAGTTTCACATAAAACCACATCACAACCGGCTTCCGCTGCCAGTCCGAGCATCGTGAAACGGTTGGTATTGTAGATTTGTCCGGGTGCAAGAGGCTGCCCGGGTTCCACCAGTTCATCACCGGTGGTGATAATGGCAAGCCTGAGCCGGGTCAACACTGGAACCTGACTAACCCCTATTGATGCCAGAAGCCCCATTTCCTGAGGCCGGATCCGGGTGCCTTTGGCTAGCGCGAGATCGCCCTGCGAGAGGTCCTGGCCGCGACTGCGGATATTCTGGCCAGGTTCTACCGGTGTATGAATGGCAATCTGGTCACCGGTGCGTTCTACCTGCTCCTGCATAACTACCGCATCTGCACCTTCGGGGATTTCCGAGCCGGTAAAGATGCGAGCAGCAGTTCCTGGTTGTAGGGGCCGGGGAGCAACGCCGGCCGGAATTCTGTCAGATACGGGCAAACAACCGGCGGCACTAACGTCACGCTGGCGGACCGCATAGCCATCTACCGCACTGTTATCGGCGGGCGGAACATCTGCGGGGACACGGTGATCGCTGGCCAGAATGCGTCCCAGACTCTCAGTAAGGCTGACCGTTTCTATCTGGGTGACGACAGGTGCCTGTGTCAACAGATGGTCGAGGGCATCATCCAGAGACGTCAGGTTGGGGTTGGTCATGCTATCTCCTGATTACCGCTCGGCGCGGTTGCCGATGATTTCGTGCATACGGTTATATGGGCGCTCAGGCTTGCAAAGCACCAGTGCTGAGAAGTTGCACGGACCGTGACGGCTGTCCAGCTGAGTCTTCAGTATGCCGTTCCAGCCAGTGCGGCAGGCTCCGGTGGAGCCGGGCAGGCAAAAAATGACGGTGTTGTTGGCCAGGCCGCCAAAAGCCCGGGATTGGATGGTCGAGGTGCCAATTTCAGCGGCAGAAATGCGCCGGAACTCTTCGCCAAAGCCATCAATTGTTTTGTCCAGAAGTGGACTCACTGCCTCGGGAGTGCTGTCTCTTTCGTGGAATCCCGTACCGCCGGTGATGATCACCACGTGAATCTCAGGGTCAGCAATCCATTGAGCAATCAACGCGCGCATCAGATACACATCGTCAGGCAGTATGCGGCGTGCAATCAAACGATGCCCGGCATCCGTTACACTGTCCTCAAGGTACTGGCCTGAAGTGTCCTGGTCTGCTGTGCGGGTGTCAGACACGGTTAGTAGGGCGATATTCAATGGTTTGAGCGCGCTGCTAGAATCACTGCTCATGGAAAAGCTCCGGTTAATGCGGGTTCAGGTATGAAGGATAGTCTCCGTACCCGTGATGTTTAAGGGAAGTCGGCAATTTTACCGGTATTGTGCCCTTGATCGGTGTCATATTGTTGGTTTAATTTTGCTCAGGGTCTTGACATATCCCTTCAAGGTGGTCGATTATGCTGACTGCCCGGCGAACAGTTGTTCCCACTCTCTGGCTTCAGCAAATATTACCGGATTCCCTCTGCACCGGTTGCTCCATCTGCCAGCACCTTGTTTCAACATATTTTTGATCAACGCGTTCAGGGGCATCCCTGCAATATCAACCGTCTTTTTACTTCCATTCCTGAAAAATTCTACAAATTATGAATCTTACTGAACTCAAGCAGAAATCTGTGCCCGAATTGCTCGAAATCGCGCATGAAATGGGCCTCGACAACCTCGCCCGTTCGCGCAAACAAGACGTCATCTTCAGCATTCTGAAGAAGCACGCTAAGGGCGGCGAAGACATTTATGGTGATGGTGTACTGGAGATTCTGCAGGATGGTTTCGGCTTCCTACGCTCCGCTGACGCCTCCTACCTGGCCGGCCCGGATGATATTTATGTATCACCCAGTCAAATCCGTCGTTTCAATCTGCGGACGGGGGATACCGTGGCGGGCAAGATCAGGCCCCCGAAAGATGGAGAGCGTTATTTTGCTCTGCTGAAAGTCAACGAGATTAATTTCGACAAGCCTGATAACGCCCGCAACAAGATTCTGTTCGAAAACCTGACGCCTCTGTTCCCGAATGAACGCCTGGTGCTCGAAGTCGGTAATGGCAGTACCGAAGATCTTTCATCTCGAGTGCTTGACCTGGTGTCACCGATCGGTAAAGGCCAGCGAGGTCTGATTGTATCTCCGCCTAAGGCCGGTAAAACTCTGCTGATGCAGGGCATTGCCCAGTCCATCGTTCGTAACAACCCGGAATGTCACCTGATCGTGCTTCTGATCGACGAGCGACCGGAAGAAGTGACCGAAATGCAGCGCACCGTGCGCGGTGAAGTGATTGCTTCCACCTTTGATGAGCCACCGGCCCGTCACGTTCAGGTGGCTGAAATGGTTATCGAAAAGGCCAAACGTCTGGTTGAACACAAGAAAGACGTTATTATCCTGCTTGACTCCATTACCCGTCTGGCTCGCGCCTACAACACCGTGATTCCGTCCTCTGGTAAAGTACTTACCGGTGGTGTGGATGCTCACGCACTGGAAAAACCAAAGCGTTTCTTTGGTGCGGCCCGTAATGTTGAAGAGGGGGGTAGCCTGACCATCCTGGCGACAGCTCTGGTAGACACTGGGTCCAAGATGGATGAAGTTATCTACGAGGAGTTCAAGGGCACGGGTAACATGGAAATTCACCTGGACCGTAAGATCGCTGAAAAGCGCGTTTACCCGGCCATCAACATTCGTCGCTCCGGTACTCGTCGTGAGGACTTGTTGATGACGGAAGCAGACATCCAGCGTGTATGGATCTTGCGTAAGTTGTTGCATTCCATGGATGATGACACTGCATCACTGGAGTTCTTGCTGGATAAGCTGCGGGATACCAAGACCAACGACGAATTCTTCCAGTCCATGAAGCGCCGTTGAGTTTGAACTCCGGAGTAAGGTTTGCGCCTGAGATGTATGGAACTCAAACCTGACATTTGAAGAAAAAGCCGGGACAGGAGGCAGACATTCAGGGAAGTTATTTTTCCCGGTTTGCCCCCTGTCCCGGCTTTGTTCCAGCTTCAGAGTCAGGCCCCCTGCATAATCCAAACTCTGACTTTGTTCGAGCATTTCCTCCGTAGTATCGTAAGCTCAAAACGGAGCACAACATGAAATACAACGACCTGAGAGACTTCATTGCTCAGTTGGAAAAGCTGGGTGAACTGAAGCGTATCAGCGTAGAGGTCGACCCTCATCTTGAGATGACCGAAATCTGCGACCGAACACTACGGGCAGGTGGTCCGGCGTTGTTGTTCGAGAATCCTAAAGGCTACGATATGCCTGTGTTGGCCAACTTGTTTGGCACTCCGAAGCGAGTTGCTCTTGGCATGGGGCAGGACGACGTATCGGCGCTCCGAGAAGTTGGTAAGCTTCTGGCATTTTTGAAAGAGCCTGATCCCCCTAAAGGCTTCAAAGACGCTCTGGAAAAGTTGCCCATCTTTAAGCAGGTCATGCGCATGAGCCCGAAGGTGCTCCGCAGTGCACCTTGTCAGGATGTTGTCATTGAAAAAGATCAGGTTGACCTTTACCAGATTCCGGTTCAGCACTGCTGGCCCGGAGACGCTGGTCCGTTGGTTACCTGGCCTCTTGTGATTACTCGTGGCCCTAATAAAGAACGCCAGAATCTGGGTATTTACCGGCAGCAGGTGATTGGCCGAAACCGCTTAATCATGCGTTGGCTAAGTCACCGGGGTGGCGCACTGGATTATCAGGATTTCCGCAAGGCTAACCCTGATAAGCCATACCCGGTGGCTGTAGCTTTGGGTGCAGACCCGGCCACAATTCTGGGTGCGGTAACGCCTGTACCGGACAGTCTCTCTGAATACGCTTTCGCAGGACTGCTGCGGGGCGCCCGGACAGAGCTGGTGAAAGCCGGGCTGAGTGACCTGCAAGTTCCGGCCAGTGCAGAGATCGTGCTGGAAGGCTTCATCTACCCCGATGATATGGCGCCAGAAGGTCCGTTCGGAGACCATACGGGTTACTATAATGAAGTCGATGAGTTTCCGGTGTTTACCGTTGAGCGCATTACCCACCGCAAGGATCCGATTTACCACAGCACCTACACTGGCCGCCCACCTGATGAACCTGCCGTGCTTGGCGTGGCCCTGAACGAAGTATTTATCCCGATTCTGCAGAAGCAGTTTCCGGAAATCGTCGATTTCTATTTGCCGCCGGAGGGCTGTTCGTATCGGCTTGCCATCGTGACCATGAAGAAACAGTACCCGGGCCACGCCAAGCGGGTGATGATGGGGGTGTGGTCATTCCTGCGGCAGTTTATGTACACCAAGTTTGTGATCGTCACCGATGACGATGTGAATGCCCGAAGCTGGGAAGATGTGATATGGGCTATGACGACGCGAATGGACCCAGCCAGAGATACCACTCTGGTAGAAAATACCCCGATTGATTATCTGGATTTCGCATCGCCGGTGTCTGGCCTGGGCTCCAAAATGGGGTTAGACGCAACGAACAAATGGCCGGGCGAGACTGACCGGGAGTGGGGCGTGTCGATCACCATGGCGGAAGATGTGAAACAGCGGGTAGACGATATTTGGGACAGCCTGGGGATTGAAATCCCGGATACATCCCCAAAGTGATGGAGTAGCCCATTTGCATCGTATTCATCTGTGCCCTGCAGATCTGCGTTTCCCGGTAGCAAGAGGAAATGACCTGCTATCGGCCGCTGCAGAGACCGGCATCCGGGTGCCGGTCGCTTGCCGTAACGGAGTCTGCGAAATCTGCGAAGCCCGGCTGATCAGCGGTCAGGCGTTGAATACCCGTAACCAGCAACCCATACCCACCGGGGAGCGCCTGATGATGTGTCGGACTCAGGCCCTCTCTGACATCGAACTGGAGATACCTGCCGTTATGGCAACAGGAATGTATCAGCCCAAAGTGTATATGGCTAAGGTGGTAGACGTAAGCGCCATCAGTCACGACGTGCACCGGGTCGAGTTAAAATTGCCCCGCCGCCGGGATGTGGGCTTCCATGCAGGCCAATACCTGTCCGTAAACCTGCCAGATGCTGACCCCTGTTATTTTTCGATTGCCAGCAGTCCTGCAGAAGACAATATTGTCCTGCATATTCAGGCCGCGCCTGATTGGGTGTCGGCACAAAAGGTGATTGATGCTCTGACTTCTGGCGAAGAGATTATGGTTGAGCTTCCCCATGGCAAAGCCTGTCTGGCGGCGGCACCTGATAAACCTTTAGTGCTGGTGGCTGCGGGCACGGGGTTTGCCCAGATGAAAAGTTTGGTGGAGTACCTGAAGACAACAAACTTCCGCCATACGGTTAAGCTGTTCTGGGGGGTGCGTAAGCAAGAGGATATGTACCTGCGATCACTGGCACAGCAATGGCACGATGAATGGGGTGCCTTTACCTTTGTGCCCGTGATCGGCGATGACGAGGATAACGATTGGGGTGGGCATCATGACCAGTTGGTTCGAGCTGTTCTGGCTTCAGGTGCCGACTGGAGTAACGTTGAGGTTCACGCCAGTGGCTCGCCTGCGATGGTTTATTCTTTGATGGATGCTCTGACTGAAGCCGGGTTGCCCGAAGGGGCTTTTCTGTCCGACGTACTGGAGTATGCCCCAAGGGCCTGATGTCTCAGGCCTTGGGCATGGGGAGTTCGGGTAGGGCGTTGTCTGTTGCAAGCCCTTGCATGATCAGTTTGACGCTGGTCTCTTCTGCACCCATGTGAGCATTCAGCCGGCTTAGCTCTGCTATGGTTTCACGGTCGCGTTTGAGGTGCAGGCTGGTTTCAAAATACTCTCTGGCCTTGCCCCAAAGCTCATTGCGCAAGCTTAAGCGCCCCAATGCCAGTAAGAGCTGAGGGTTGTTGGGGCGGTCTTTAAGCCATTGCTCTGCAATCAGCAACTGTTCCTCAGGCTGATTCCCTTTCAAGCGGCCATACAGGTTAATTAACTCATCACTCCAGTGGTTGCGAAGCACCTTCCGAAGTAAGGTCTCGGCCTGGGCTTCATCGCCTAACCTGGCCAGTAAACGTGCATAATCACGGATGGTATATTCGTCTCGGCGGACAAATTTTGGTAATTCATCCCACAAGCGCGTAATCGGTTCCAGAGATGCGTCAGGGTTGCTTTCACGCTTTTTCTCGCAGTCTTCTGCCGCACGTTCAAGCAGGTTATGCCAGACTTCGCGTTCAAGGTCGTCTACTTCTTTCTCGCTCAGTACGCTGCGTTTGCGTAGCTCTGGTATCAGTTTCGAGAGCTCTTTCCAGTCTTCCAGTCGAAGGTAGGTATTTTTCAAAAGTTTCAGGACGAAAGGGTGGTGAGGGGCTTCTTTTCGTAAGCGGAGTAACGTTGCCAATGCCTGCTCGAGCCTGTTGCCAGCCAGTTGCAGTTGGGCCTGAGTCAAGCCGACGGCCAGGCTGGATCCGGGCGTGCTTTCGAAGGCTTTTCGTAGCAGGTCGTCAACACCGTCGTGGTCCCCTGATTCAGACGCAGCTTGTGCCGCAGCCAGGTAGTTGATCAGTGGTGTATCGGCATGATTTGCCGCGCTGGATAGCAGTTTTCTTGCCCTGGGCCAGTTGCCTTCAGCAAGCGCCAGCAGGCCCTGGGTAGTTCGGCGCCTTGCACGGCGTTCATTGCCTCGACTGACCCAGTTGGCCACCAGACTCGTGCCCTCACGGAAGCGCTTGAGGGTGTTGATGGTGAACAGGCTCAGCACAACCAGCAGGGCTATCAGCGCAAGCCCCACCCAGAAATTGGTTTCGATCAGATAATTGCCCAGGCTGATGCGGATATAGCCAAGATCATAAGCCAGGCCAAGGGATAGCCCGGTTCCAATCAGCAATGCGACCAGAATAATCAGCAGCAGGCGAATCATGATTCATTCCCCTCGCTGGTTGACGACTTGCTCTCTGTTGCTGCACGGCCGGCCAGCCGTTCCTTCAGCAGGTTAAGGGACTGGCTGACATCGGGCAGTTCCGGGTCGACATGTATGCCTGACAGTTCGCTCAGGGTGTCACTAACGCCCTGAATGGCCGGGTTTGTTGAATCGTACCACTCACTGACGGTGCGCCTGGCTTTATCCAGAGCCCGCTCATAAAGCGGTTGGTTGCCCCGTAACACCGCCATTTCAGCCTCTTCAAGCATTAGTTGCAGATTCAGCCGGGCCCAGGCGCTTTGATCCGGAGAAAGTAAAGGTTTAACCGGCTCATCCATCCGGCGAACAACGACGACTTCCTTCAGTGTTGCCAGAAAGCGATTCCAGCCCCGGGTCAGCATGTTGCTGTCATCTTCGGGCGCGGTGGTATCTTCAGTTATGCTGAAGCCTGGCGCTTGGTCATGAATCAGAGCCTGGTCTGTGAGTTCGTTGATGCTGGCAATGGCTGCCTCTAACTTCAGGTACAAGCCGGTGCGGTCAACGTCCTGAAGGCTCCGGAGTGACAGGATTTCTTTGGCAAGCTGTTGTCGTACCGGGAAAACACCGATGTCATCGGACTCGGCAAGTACCTCGTCAGCGGACTCAAGGGCAGACAGTGCACCTTTGATATCTTTTTCAATCATCAGGCGCTGGTTACCAACGCGAAGGAGGTATTCGGCCTCGGCTAACAGCCAGTCAGTACGGGTACGGTTGCCGGCTTCCAGCAGTTCCCGCGCGTTGTGATCGATTTGCCGCTGTTGAGTGGCAATCAGCTCTCGCTGTTCTGATAATTTGCTTTCAAGAGATTGAATGCGTTGGTTTTGCTCTCCGCCACGACTACCGTACAGGTTTTCAAGTTGTGCGGTGTCCTGCTTCAGGCCTTGTATAACCTGGACGTTGGCGTTTTGATTGTTCCACTGTTGCCAGTTCCATAAGGCCAGCACTAAAACCAGAACCAGTGCAACGCTGGCGGTCACCCAGATAGGCCAAAGGCGAGGCTTATTGGGTTGGGTTGATTCAACCGGGGCAGGCAATTGTTTTGTTGTGTCAGTCACGGGCATCCTTACTTGGTTTTCCGTTGTTACCGGCTTCCGGCGTAAGCCATGAAGCCACACTGGTTACCAGGCTTTGGTCATCCAGGCCTTCGGGAACAAGAAGATTTCTGTAACCGGCAGCCCTGGCTTGCTGGGCAACACGTTCAGCCGGAACCACCACGAAAGCACTGTGCAGACTCTGATGGTAATCAGGCGCTGTTTCATTAAGATTGTTCAGGGTTTCGCCAGAAAGCGCAATGACCACTTCGGGCTGGAAATCACCGAAAATCTCTTGTACCTGCTCTGGAGGATAGTACGGCTGAGAGCGTCGGTACAGGGGCAGGACAGAGACAGTGGCTCCTCTTTGTTCCAGCGTTTGGCGAATCAGCTCCCGGCCTTGCTCGCCTCTGGCGATTAAAACTTTGTCGCCAGCAAGGTTTTGCAGCGATGGTAATTTCAATAGAGCTTCGCTGGTCCAGCCTTGTTTGGGTTGGCGGGCCCTGATTCCGTGGCGGGCAAACTCTGTGGCGGTACCTGAGCCCACACAATACCACTGGATCCCCATTGGGATTTGTGGCCACCAGTTGTCAATTTCATTGAGCAAGAGGCGGGCAGCAAACGGGCTGACAGCGACGATATGGCTGAAGTTATCAAGCTCCTGCATCAGAGTACGTTGTTCGGGAGTTTCCGGTAACGGCTCTCTGATCAGAAGCGGCATCAGCCGGCACTCTGCGCCTGCCGCCCGGAAAACCCTCGCAAGGCGCGAGGCCTCTGGTTCCGGTCGGCAAATCAGAATCCGGCGACCCTTTAAGTTTGTAAGGGCGCGCTGAGGGTCAGGTTGGTGTGTGGCCATAAACTTCAGCCAGAATTTTATCTGCGCCCATGCTTAGCAGCTGCTCTGCCAGCTCACGGCCCAATCGTTCACCTTCGGCTCTTGGTGCCCGGCCTTCAACCTGAAGAATCCGGGAACCATCAACTGATCCCACCAAGCCGCGAAGCCATAGGGTGTCGTCGCCTTCCAGAAGTGCATAAGCCGCGATCGGTACCTGGCACCCGCCTTCCAGGCGACGGTTCATAGCTCGTTCTGCTTTTACCCGGTCAGCCGAGTCTGCATGGTTCAGAGGGGCTAAAAGCTGGCGCAGTTCGTCGTCGTTCAGCCGACATTCAATACCTAAGGCGCCTTGGCCAACTGCGGGCAGGCAAAAGGTGTCTGGCAGGCAATAGCGGATGCGATCATTGAAACCTAGTCGCTTGAGACCAGAGCTTGCCAGAATGATCGCGTCATACTCGCCAGCATCGAGCTTGGCCAGACGAGTGTTAACATTGCCGCGCAGCACTTTGATTTCCAGGTCTGGGCGGTTAGCACGGATCTGAGCTTCCCGGCGCAAGCTGGCCGTGCCGACCACGGCACCTTGGGGCAGCTCGTCAATGCTTGAATAGTGATTGCTGATGAAGGCGTCGGTGGGGTCCTCACGCTCACAAATAGCAACCAGGCCCAGGCCTTCGGGAAATTCCATGGGGACGTCCTTCATGGAGTGCACTGCCAGATCGGCACGGCCGTCCAACATGGCTTCTTCCAGTTCCTTGACGAACAGCCCCTTACCGCCGATTTTGGCCAGGGGCACGTCCAGGATTTTGTCTCCCTGGGTCTTGATTTTGATCAGTTCGACGGTGATATGGCTGTGGAGCCTTTCCAGTTCGGACTTGATGAATTCTGCCTGCCACAATGCCAGGGCGCTGCTGCGGGTTGCGATGCGAAGAATACGTTTGGACATTGCACTCACTGTCGTTCAGAAAATGGTGCTTACAAGGTTACCTTGTGATCGCAAAAAAGTCCCGTGAGAGGCTGCATTGTACCCCGTCAGGGGGAGGGCTGGTGTTCCTGGAGCCATTGTCGTACGAAGCTGGCATGTCGGCGACTGACGGAAAGACGAGCTGATGTGCTTTTAAGCTCCAGTTCGTTGTGGCCATCGTCGGTTCGGCGCAAGGCCTGAATGAAACGGACACCAACCAGCGTGTTCCGGTGAATGCGTAGCAGGTGGTCGGGGTAGGCTTGCTCCAGTTCTTTCAGGGTGTAGTCACACACCGTTTCGCCCCGGGTGTGGTGGAGCGTGACGTATTTTTGATCGGCTTCGCAGTAATGGAGGTCGGTCAGTTCAATAAGCTCTGTGCCGCGGTGTGTGCGTACGGCCAGTTGTTCACTGTTGTTTTCTGCGTCATGGCTTAATGCCTGGAGCTGTACCCGATTGATTTTGCCAGCCCTGGCCAGAGCATCTGCCAGTGCTTCTTTGCGTACCGGTTTCAGCAGGTAGGCGACAGCCCTTACGTCGAATGCCTGAATGGCGTAGTGGTCGTACGCTGTACAGAATATAACTGCGGGTGGGTTATTTAACTGGCTAAGCTTTTCTGCGGCCTCCATGCCATCCATGCCGGGCATGCGGATGTCCAGAAGCACAATGTCCGGACTGAGCTCAGCGACTTTATGAAGAGTGTCGTTACCGTCAGAAGCTTCACCGCAAACCTGGTAGCCCTCCATGGATTCCAGCAAGCGATGAATACGCTGTCTTGCCAGAGGTTCATCGTCAGCGATCAGGATACGTTGTGGATCTGTGCTCATGGTGACCCTGCTGATTGTCTCTGCTAATGGCTTTGATGGTTAACCGTACGGCGTGGCAGGCGAAGTGTCACGGTGTAGGTGTCACTCTGCTGACTCTGTTTAAGTACTGCTGGCTCGCCAAACAGAGCCTGGAGCCTGGCCCGGGTATTCACCAGCGCCACCTGATTGCCTTGATGTTGTTGCCCGACAGTGCCTGGTTTCGGGTTTTGCACCATCAGATAAACAAAGTTTCCTTTGGCGAAAGCTTCTATGTGTATTTTGCCGCCGCTGGGCCTGGGTTGAATGCCGTGATAAATCGCATTTTCCAGCAGAGGCTGCAGAGTTAACGGGGGGATGGCTTGCTGTTCAAGACCTGTTTGCACATCCCACTCCAGGGTCAGGCGGTCACCTAAGCGCAGTGCTTCAATAGCAAGGTAACGCTTACACAGTTCCAGCTCTCTTTTCAGGGGAACCAGTTGATCGTTCGTGCGGAGGCTGGCCCTGAACAGTTCTGACAGGTCCAGTACGGCATCTTCAGCCTGTTCTGGATTGGTGGCAATCAGGCTGGCAATCGTGTTCATGCTATTGAACAGGAAGTGGGGTTGAATTCTGGCCTGCAGAGAGGTCAGCCTGGCCTGCATTTCCGCCTCTGTTTGTAGCTGCCATTGGTGTTGCAGGTAAAAATAACGGAGCACTATGAGCGAAATCAACAGCGCTAAAAGGAGCTTTTTGGCAATGCTCTGCCACAGCGTGATGCCGGGTTCCGGGTATAATACGCTGTCAGCAAACAAGCTGAACGTTAATACATCCAGAAGCACAATACTGACAATAACCAGCGTGGCGTGAACGACACTCCGGCGCGCCAGCCAGGGCCGTAGCAGGCAGATAAGGGCTGTGCTGGTCAGCGTGGTCCACTGGACGAACAACGACAGCAGACCAAAGTAGTTCCAGTCAATCCAGCTACGCTCTGCCTGAACAATAGCCAGCACTAGCACCAGCAGTTCGCTGGTGACCAGCATCATGAATACCGCCCGGACCCGGCAAAGATCTGGTACAAAAAAACTGGCGGTGTCGGATGTTGCTGTAGCGTTATTCGGTTTCAGCGGAGTCTCCTTAACCGGGTCAGAATGTTATACTGCCGCAAATATTCAATTATCCATTGCCGGCGTGATGATAGCCGGGCTATCAGCGGGAAAGATAGATCATGACGGATCAGAAAAAGCCTGACCAGAGCACAACTTCCGAAAAACCTTGGGGTGGTCGTTTCAGTGAGCCCACCGACGCCTTTGTTGAACGCTTCACGGCTTCTGTAGGCTTTGACCAGCGCCTTTATCATCACGATATTACTGGTTCTGTCGCCCACGCCACCATGTTGGCGAAGGTCGGGGTGCTGACTGACGCCGAACGTGACCAGATCATCGAAGGCCTCAAGGGCGTCAAAGAAGACATAGAGGCGGGTCGTTTTGAATGGTCGGTGAGCCTGGAAGACGTGCACATGAACATTGAAGCACGTTTGACCGATCGCATCGGCATTACCGGCAAGAAACTGCACACTGGCCGTAGTCGGAACGATCAGGTGGCTACCGATATCCGTCTGTATCTACGCGATGAAATCGATGTCATTGCTGAAGAGCTGAAGCGCCTTCAGACTGGCCTGCTGGACCTGGCCGAGCGCGAAGCTGACACCATTATGCCGGGCTTTACCCATTTGCAAACGGCTCAGCCTGTGACCTTTGGCCACCACCTGCTGGCCTGGTATGAAATGTTGGTTCGTGATGCTGACCGGCTGCAGGACTGCCGCAAACGGGTGAATGTAATGCCTCTGGGCGCAGCGGCTCTGGCTGGCACCACTTACCCGATCGACCGTAATCTCACCGCAGAACTGTTAGGTTTTGATCGTGCTTCCGAGAACTCTCTGGATTCAGTCAGTGACCGGGATTTTGCCATTGAATTTTGCAGTTTTGCAGCACTGCTGATGACTCACATGTCTCGTTTCAGTGAAGAACTGGTGCTGTGGACTTCGGCTCAATTCGATTTCATTGATCTGCCAGATCGCTTCTGCACTGGCTCTTCGATTATGCCCCAGAAGAAAAATCCGGATGTACCGGAACTGGTGCGAGGTAAAACCGGACGGGTGAATGGTCACCTGATCAGCCTGCTGACTCTGATGAAAAGCCAGCCACTGGCTTACAACAAGGATAATCAGGAAGATAAAGAGCCGCTGTTCGATACCGTGGATACCATCAAGGGTTGCCTCAAGGCATACGCAGATATGATCCCGGCGATCAGGGCCAAAGCGGACAATATGCGAGTGGCAGCGAAGCGTGGTTTCTCCACGGCGACTGATCTGGCTGACTATTTGGTGAAAAAAGGTGTCGCTTTCCGGGATGCCCATGAGATTGTGGGTAAATCCGTCGCCTTTGGCGTAGCAGAAAACAGGGATCTGTCAGAAATGACGTTGGAAGAGCTGCAGCAATTTTCTGATGTCATCGCCGAAGACGTGTTTGATGTGCTCACTTTGGAAGGGTCGGTGCAGGCGCGTGACCACTTGGGCGGTACTGCGCCGAATCAGGTTCGCGCTGCGGTTGCCCGGGCAAGAGCCACGCTTTAATTATCGATTTGCAGACTTCGTGCCGGCAACATCGATACGACGTTGCCGGCACCTGTTACCCGCCTATGCGCCCGGTGCTTAAATCCACCACTGCTGGTGCCAGTTTTTCCAGTGGTTGAGGCTTGGCTAACCGATACCCCTGCCCGAAGTGAATGCCCAGTGAACGAACTTTTCTTAGCGTTTCATCATTCTCAATAAATGTAGCTACGGTTTCTTTACCGGTTGTTTCGGCAATGCGGTGCAGTGCATCGACCATGATCTGTTGTACTGGATCGTTTTCCAGGTGGTGCATGACTCGTTTGTCGAGCTTGATAATGTCGACTGGCAGGTTGGCTGCAAGGCTGTAGCTTTCAACAGAGGCTCCGGCACCCTCCAGGGCAATCCGGCAACCGACCCTATGCAGCGAATCACATAGCACGGCTATTTCATCCGGATATTGAGTAGCATGAGATTCCCGGATTTCCACGCAGAAACAGTTGGCTGCAAAGGGTGAGCGGGCCACAACCTGCTCCATGAAATCGGCAAAGGTATCATCGAGAACGGTCGCCAGTGACAGGTTAAATCCGCAGTATTTTAGTCGTGGTTCCAGTAAGCGGTGCTGGCTGAGCCATGCTATGGTTTGGCGGATAACCAGCCGATCCAGAGCTTTTGCCAGGTCATAGCGTTCAGCTACTGGCAGGAAATGCTCTGGTTTCAGGGGGGCTTTGTCCGGGCCTGCGGGAATTCGGCAGAGAATTTCGATGTGGTCACCCCAGGTAACGCTGGCGACAGGTTTCAGGGCCTGGAATTCCAGAATCAGAGATCCTCTATCCAGAGCGTGGCGCAGTTGCTTGAGCTGCCGGTCGCTTCCTGCCTCTTTATCTTGCTCTGGGGGAAACGCGTAGGCAGTGTGAATTCGATTCCGCCCTGAAGTCTTTGCTGTGTGACAAAGGTCTGCGGCCTGTGCCAGTAATATGTCGGGTTGCTCCGGGGCGTCACTGTCCATGATCAGCAAGCCGCCACTGGCAGTGGCCTGAAGTTGTTTTCCTTGCCACTCGAACTGAAACTGGCCTATCTGCTCCCGCATTTCTTCGGCGATTTTTCGCGCTCGGGATTCCGGACAGTTTTCTATGAACAAGGCAAAGGTATCTCCCGCTAATCTTGCCAGAGCGTCCCGTTGCCTGACCCTCAGGCCCAGCGTGCTCGCCAGTTCCCGTAAATACCGGTCACAGGTGCCACTGTCAGCAATAGTGCTGAACTGTTCAAAATCGTCGAGATCCAGGAATAACAATCCATCGAGTGACTTACGTTTGCGTTTGTGGCTTATGGCCCGTTCAAGGTGCTCGCTAAATGAACGACGATTCATCAGGCCGGTTACTGGATCATGGCGCATGCGGTAGTCGCCATTGCCGCTTTGTTGTACTCGGCTGCTAATGTCGCGTGCTATTCGTACTGCGCCGACCACTTCATTTTTCTCGCCCCGAATGCTTTGAAAGTGAAACTCGAAAACAGGAGAAGATTCACCGACGCAGTGCAGCGGCATTTCGGCAACATAATGGTCTCGCTCAAAAGCCCGTTGCCATAAACGCTCCATAAGGCGCCGCTCGTTTGGATATTCGCTGAGCAGTGACTTCAGATTGTCTCCGGGTTGGGGAACAAGATTAAATGCAGTTCTGAACTGCTGTTCCCAGTGGCTGTTGAAGTGCAGCAGGTTAAAGTCTGTGTCGATTGCAACCATGAGGTCTGGAGTGGCAGTTGCGGTGGCTTTTAGCAATTGCAGGGCTTGTTGTTTCTGTTGGTCGTGATGAAGGGCTTCACTATGATTGACCATAACACCGCCCAGCTTCTGAACCCGTCCCCCACTTTTCAGAGCACGCCCTGCCAGAGTGCCGCGCAATAAATGCTGGCGGGCGGTCATGACCGACAACTCAATACTGAAGGGCCGGCCGGTTCGGATGCAGCGGCGGAATAACGCACGTACCCGGTTCTGATGTGCCTGGCAGTAAAACAAGGCTTGCTCTGGTGAGAGTTCAATTCCTGGGCGCAATTCCAGTAGTCGGTACATGCCTTCCGACCAGGTTACTTCGTTAGATGAAAGATCCAGTTCCCAGAGACCGAAGTCGGCGCTTCGCTCAGCCAGTCCAAGCAGGCGCTTATCCATTTCAGCGCAATCTTTTAGCAGGATTGAGGCGTTGGCTGCCTGGTCTGCATCCGGGGTTTCCAGGCGCAGACCGAGTGTGGCAGTGAAAAAGAAGCCATCTTTGTGTTTGAAGGTCACCAATGCCTTTTGCCCATTATCAAGCAGGTGGCGGTGAATGGGAGCAAACGGGTCATCCTGCCGGGATGCCAGTATGTGTTGAACAGATAGTTCGGTGAGTTCGCTGGCATCGTAGCCGAACATGGCTTCGGCATGGCGGTCTGACTGAATAATGCGGCCGTCGTCAGCAACACGAAGCTGAGTTGGATGGACAGTGGGCCCGGAAGGGTCTGGCCGATAGCGTTGGATCAGAAATTCTTTCAAAGCACAAATACCTCATCGGGGTATTCCGGTTCCGGTCACGCCCGGAAACCGGTCGTTCTTTTATTTGTTTGCCGGTCTTGCCACGAATCGTCCATCATACTGACTATCAGTCCGAAAATAACCTCTTGCGGGAGTCGCCTTGACCGTTCAAGCATCGCCTATCGTTATCGACTTTGAGGACGGCATCGATCGTAAAACCTTACGCCGGTTGCGTGACCGTTTTCTATCGGTCAACCAGTTGCGTTGGGAGCGAGCCTGTTCGGCCTTGACCCATAGGCAGCAAATGGTGCTGGAGTTGTTGCCTATGGTTTTTCATCGGAACCACCCGGCCCTTCCAGGATATCTGGACAGGGATTGTCCGCAAGGTTTGAGCGGTTTTACACCATCAGCCCGAGACTTAGACGCCGCTCGCCGGTTTGCCCGCAGCTTCAGTGACCGGGATCAGGGTATCCAAAGGCCAGACCTGGACAGTCTGTTTCTGATGGGAAGCCCCGGTACGCTTGGGCACTCTGTTACCAGCGACCTGGATGTCTGGCTCTGTCATCGTGATGATCTTTCCGAACACGACATAAGCTGCCTGGAACGTAAAGCTGAGAAGCTTTCAAGGTGGGCCGCCACTCTGGGTGTGGAGCTGCATATTTTTGTTTTTTCAGCAGAAGATTGGCGTCGTGGGCGACAAAGAGCTGAAGTCGTCGGTGAAAACTGTGGTACAGCTCAGCATTACTTGTTGCTGGATGAGTTCTATCGCACGAGCATTCATTTGGCTGGGCAGTATCCATTGTGGTGGCTGGTTCCCGCCGAATCTGAAGCTGACTACGATCAATGTCGACGCCAATTGGTGGAATGTCGGTTTATCAAAGCTGATGAGTATATTGATTTTGGTGCTGTGCCAGAGATTCCGGTGACGGAGTTGCCGGGAGCGGGTATCTGGCAACTCTACAAAGGCATTGATGCGCCCTGGAAGTCTATTCTGAAGCTTCTTCTCATCGAGTGTTATGCCACACAAAGGGATCTTCCTTTGTTATCAGCAACCTTCAAACAGGCGGTTTACGAGGGCTGTATCAGCGCCGATGAGCTGGACCCCTATCTGATGCTATACCGGCGGCTGGAGCGCTGGCTTCAGGGTGATGCCCCCGAACGCCTGGCGCTGGTGCGCCGGAGTCTGTATCTGAAAGCAGGGTTGCCTCTGTCCAGAGCAGGAATGGTCGGTGAGCAGTGGCGGGTGGTGATGCTTCGTAGTCTGGTACAGCAGTGGGGGTGGGATACCGCAGACATTCAGACAATGGACGATCGTCAGCGGTGTAAGGCTGAGGAGGTCGCCGTGTTGCGCCGGAGTATTGTCGCAGAGTTGACCCACAGCTACCGATTACTGTCCCAAATGGCGAAGGAGCAGGGTGGCGCTGCGTCGATTAGTCCGAGCGACATTAATCTGCTTGGCCGGAAACTGTACGCAGCGTTTCAACGTAAGGCCGGGAAGATTGAGTTTATTAACCCTGGGATAGTGTCTTCGCTGGCGGAAGAAAACTTGTCATTTCATCATCAGTCTGAGCAAGGCGGTGATGGTCAGGGTTGGCTGTTATATCGAGATCTTGAAGACGCCTCTGATGCGTTCTGGCAGCCTGTCATCCGGCGTTCCAGTAACCTTACTGAGTTGTTGGTATGGTGTTACTGCAACGGATTATTAAGTCGTTCCACCCGATTGAATGTGCGGGCCGGAAAAAGCGCTGCCTCCGTTCATGAGCTCAAAGAAGCATTGGGCGTGCTGACGGAGGTACTGCCGCTTCCGATAGCTGCGGCACAGCGGGATGCTTTAGCCAGAGGTGTGCGCCCTTTAACCTGTTTGCTGCTTATCAATGTGGCGGTAGATCCACAGCTACAAATGACAGAGCGCGGGTTGCACAAACTGAGTTCGCGTTCGGACTCCCTGGGGTTTAGCGGTAGCCGCGACAATCTGGTAGTGACAGTGGATCAGGTTACCCTGAACAGTTGGCATGAGGTAAGTCTGCAGCATTATGCGGCGGGCGATACTCTGATTCAGTGTCTGAAAAATGTTCTTGCGCAGGTGGCCGTGAGCCCGGCGGAGCTTCCTGATATTCGGGTCTGGGCGCCAGGCAGAGGGCATGGCAGTGCCATTTCCCGCAGGGTAAAAGAGTTGTTTTCCGATGTTCTTCGATCCTTTTTTGCAGGTAGGGAGGGGCCTCATCCTCTGCGTTACATCATCGAGATGGATCGCCGCTATTTTGTGTTGCAGTTTTCTGGCAAAGAACCCGGATTTTTGGCGTTGGACAGCCGGGAGGCGCTGATGGATGCGCTGCTGCAGCCTCAGGAGCAATATTTGCCCGTTGTATCTGATCGCCATGCTCTGCTGGATGAGCCTGTTCTGAAAGCGGTGTGCGAAGCTTCAGAGGCCGGTAATGTTCAGGTGTTCTGGCTGCACCATGGTTTGGAATGTCAGGTTTGGGTGATTGATGAACAGGGCAGCCTTTGGTCCCAGGCTCTGAAAACTGAAAATCGCCGTCATTTACTGGCCCCGCTGCTTCGTTTTCTGAATAACCTGATGGAGCGCCGGCAGCTTCGACAAGTAGATGACCATAATGCCTTGGGCGGCATTCAGTGTTATGAGATGGTGCGTTATGACGGGCGCTGGCTTGCGGAGTCCCGACAGCCTGCAAGTGCGAGCGTGCCGGTTTTAGGGTTTGAGGTTCAGGCTGTTGGCATTCAGGAGGGAGAGGGTAATGTCAGATTTGACCTCTATTGTGATGACCGGGAGTTCACGGTACAGGAATATGGCGAGAACCTGATCCCGGCCGTGGCTCATTACATTCGTTCTTTACGCCAGGCCGGTGAGCTTTATCCGATCTATCTGACTGATCTGCACCTGCCCCACGACCTGGCCCCGCAATGGTATCAGCGGGATATCCAAACCTCTCAATATCTGCACTACCGTAGCTTGCTGGAACAGGCGCTGAATCAACATTTGCAATGAACGCATGCGTCCCTCGCGATGCGGGGCAGGTGTCGGGTATACTTCGCCTATTATTCACACAGGGGTAAGGGTATGCAGGCGGCACTGTTGCGTCGAGCGGGTTATGCGGCTCTTTTGCTACTGGCAATATTTGCGGTGAGTGGTTGTGGCCAGAAAGGACCGCTGTACCGGGAAGCGCCGCGAGATGTTGTTGTACCAGCGCCCGAAGCGGAAAGACCGCAAGCCAGTGATGATTACCGTCAAGGCGAAGCGACAATGCACTGATTTCCCCACTTTTACCCTGCCCAAGAGTTCAGGAACAGCATGGATTATTTTAACTATCGTAATGGCGAGTTATACGCCGAAGACGTACCTGTTGCCCGGATTGCCGCGCAGTTTGGTACCCCCTCTTATATATACTCCCGCGCTACTTTCGAGCGTCATTATCGTGCTTATGATGATGCCCTGAGTGGGCGTCCGCATTTGGTGTGCTATGCGGTCAAAGCTAACAGCAATCTGGCTGTATTGAATGTGTTGGCCAAACTGGGCGCTGGGTTTGATATCGTCTCTGCCGGCGAGCTCGAACGTGTACTTCGGGCTGGCGGAGAAGCCAGCAAGGTTGTGTTTTCCGGTGTAGGTAAACAAGAGTGGGAAATGAAGCGGGCTTTGGAAGCGGGTGTGCGTTGCTTCAATGTGGAGTCTGATACCGAACTGGATCGCTTGAATAAAGTAGCCGGAGAGCTCGGTGTAAAAGCACCAGTATCACTGAGAGTGAACCCGGATGTGGATGCTGGCACTCACCCGTACATTTCAACCGGGCTGAAGGAAAATAAATTCGGCATTGATATCGCTGAAGCGTCTCAAGTCTATGCCCGTGCTGCCAGCCTGTCGAACCTGGATGTACACGGTGTTGATTGTCATATCGGTTCGCAGTTGACCACAGTGGCGCCCTTCCTGGATGCGTTGGATCGAGTACTGGCACTTATTGATACATTGGCGGAGAAGGGCATCACTATTCGTCATCTGGATATGGGTGGCGGTTTGGGTGTGACCTATGATGATGAGACACCACCAGCACCTGCCGAGTATGTGAAGGCATTGCTGGAAAGAATGGGCGACCGGAAGCTGGAGCTGATTCTGGAGCCTGGACGCTCTATTGCGGCTAACGCCGGAATTCTGCTGACCAAGGTGGAATTCCTGAAATGCACTGAACACAGAAATTTCGCGATTATCGATGCAGCTATGAACGATTTGATTCGTCCTGCACTTTACAGCGCATGGCAAGAAATTGTTCCCGTTCAGCCCCGTAATGATGGTGATGAAAAAGCCTGGGATTTGGTTGGCCCGGTTTGTGAAACCGGTGATTTTCTGGGCAAAGATCGTGCGTTGACCTTGCACGCAGGTGACTTACTGGCGGTTCGCTCAGCCGGTGCCTATGGATTTGTAATGGCCTCAAACTACAACACCCGTAATCGCCCGCCGGAACTGATGGTTGATGGTGATCAGGTGCATGTGGTGCGTCGCCGGGAGACGCTGGAAGACCAGCTCGCTCCGGAAAGTTGTTTGCCCGAATGACAGGGGGGCCAGACATGACTCAATCAAGGCGTGGACAGGGGCCGTTGCTTCGGTTTACCAAAATGCATGGCTTGGGCAATGACTTCATGGTGGTGGATGCCATCAGCCAACAGTTCCGACTGCGCCCGGAGATGATTAGGGAACTGGCGGACCGTAACTTCGGCATTGGCTTCGATCAGCTGCTGGTCGTCGAGCCGCCAGGGTTGCCAGACGTGGATTTTCGTTACCGTATCTTTAATGCCGATGGCTCAGAAGTAGAGCAGTGCGGCAATGGCGCACGCTGTTTCGCCCGGTTTGTTCGGGATCAGCGCCTGACCAACAAACGAGTAATCCGGGTTCAAACCGCCAAAGGTGTGATTGAACTGAAAGTTGGCAAAGACAGCATGGTCATGGTGAACATGGGGGTGCCAGAGCTGAATCCGCCGGCTATTCCGTTTGCCGCCAATTGCCAGAAAAGCGTATACACGGTTGATGTCGATAATCAGACTGTTGAGCTGTCAGCGGTGTCTATGGGCAATCCCCACGGGGTCCTGGTGGTAGATGATGTGGATGCGGCTCCGGTGGCCACATTGGGGCCGTTGCTTGAACGGCATCCCCGTTTTCCGGCCCGGGCTAATATTGGCTTTCTGCAAATAATCGACCGTACCCATGTTCGCCTGCGGGTATTTGAACGGGGTTCTGGTGAAACATTGGCCTGTGGAAGCGGAGCTTGCGCCGCCGTGGTGGCCGGCCGGTTACGGGGCTTACTGGATTCGCGGGTGGAGGTTGAACTGCGTGGCGGTCCTTTGGTGGTTGAATGGCAGGGGGAAGGGACCCCTGTTATGATGGAAGGTCCTGCAACGACAGTCTTCGAAGGCCAGTTGCGGTTGCCGGGCGACACGTCGCCCCGTCGACGGAAAAGCCCAAAAACTCATAAAACCAGGCCCTGACGGTTCAGGAGAACACGATGACAGAACAAACGGCCCGCCAGAAGGCCGGCGAACTCACGCAGGAACAGGTTGCCGAATATCTGCGCGCCAATCCTGATTTTTTTCTCGAGCAAGACGAGCTACTGCGTAGTTTGACGTTGCCTCACGACAGCGGCCGTGCCATTTCTTTGGTTGAGCGGCAGGTGCATTTGTTTCGCGAGCAGAGAGACACTCTGCGTAGCGAAATGATGGAGCTGGTATCGATTGCCCGTCATAACGACCGGCTGTTTGAGAAGAGCAAACGTTTGCTGATGCAGGTGATTGAAGCAAAAAACCTGCAGGATATGGCTTCAGCCATTGATGACAGCATTCGTGGAGACTTCGGTCTGGACGCGGCGTCAATCCTGTTGTTCGGAGATCCCAATAATCTGGGCCAGTCACACGGTGCTCTGCATATTGTGGGTAAAAAGCAGGCCGAAGACCGGTTGGGCGCATTGCTAGAAGGCGATCGTGCCGTGTGTGGACAGTTTCGGGAAAGTGAGCGCGCATTTCTGTTTCCTGACCGGGATGAGCCGATTGCATCGGTAGCGCTGGTGCCGCTTCGCTATGAAGGGCTGGTTGGGGTGTTCGCGGTGGGCAGTTGCCAGCAGGGCTATTTCGATCAGAATATGGGTTCACTGTTCCTGAGCTACATCAGCGATACCCTCAGCCGACTGCTGCCCCCAGTGCTGAAACGTCATGGATCCGGAGCCGGAACCGTTCCAGAGCTTACTGTGGAGAGTGGCCAAGGGTGACCGTGAAAGATTTCAATGGCCAACTGCCAGAGGCGCTTTCTGCTCCTCTGGCGGGATTTTTGAGGCACTTGGAGTCAGAAAAACGTCATTCGCCCCGCACTTGTGAACACTATCTTCGTGATCTACAGCGCCTGGCCGTCTGGCTTGCTGGCAGCGCCAGAGGAGACTGGGCCAGCCTCGCCAGCCATGATGTCCGCCGCTACGTCGCCAGGCTAAGTAAAGATGGCCTGGGCGGCCGGAGCATTGCCCGCCACCTCTCTTCCATACGCCGGTTTTATCAATATTTACTTCGGGAAGGCTTGGCGAAAGACAACCCCGCCCTCGATATCCGAGCCCCCAGAAGTGGCCGCCGCCTGCCCAAGGTAGCCGATGTTGATCAACTGAATCACCTGTTAGAAGCAAACCCGGACGACCCGCTAGAAGTGCGAGATCTGGCGATGTTTGAGCTGATGTATTCCTCCGGCTTGCGATTGTCGGAGCTGGCAGGCCTGAACCTGAACTCGCTGGACCTTGTTGGCCGGGAAGTCCGAGTGTTGGGTAAGGGGAATAAGGAACGGATATTGCCGGTCGGAGGCAGGGCTGCGGTGGCAATAGCTCAGTGGCTGAAATGCCGGCCGGAGTTCGCGTTAGCTGGTGAGCCTGCGGTGTTCGTGAGCCGGCGAGGAGGCCGCCTGAGCGGGCGCAGTATTCAGGCCCGCCTGGCTCGCTGGGGAACGGTCCAGGGTGCCAACCAGCGCCTGCACCCACATATGCTTCGTCATTCTTTTGCGAGCCATATGCTGGAGTCCAGCGGTGACCTGAGGGCCGTTCAGGAACTGTTAGGGCATGCGGACATTGCAACCACGCAGGTCTATACTCATCTAGACTTTCAACATCTTGCCCGGGTTTATGACCAAAGCCACCCCCGAGCTCGTCGTCGGTTAAGTGCCAATCCGCCTCACACTGGCAGCGACCCAGCCGGTCAATAAGGGAACAGTGCATGGCATTGGAAAAGTCTTGGAAAAAGAAATATAAGCAGGCGTTAAAGGAAGCTGAACAGCAAGAGTATCAATGCCAGATACGGCGTGAGTTGCTTGAGAGAATGTTGGTTCGCACCAGTGTGGCCTCAGAAGGCCAGCGGCCAGAACTGGATCGCTTGCTACTTCAGTTGAGAGAGGACCTGCGTCGCCAGACATTCGACGTGGAAGCCTGGAAGCATTTGCAAGACCAGATAGATCGCGAAATAGCGCTGCTGGATGATGGTAAATTGAGGGCATCTAACCATGCTGGTGCCCCAAAGCCTGAGGCCTCGATGGCCGGTCATGTTGGTATCGATATTTCAGACCAGGATAATCGGATGGTGATTGCTCGCCGAGTCGGGCAATTGCTTGGGCAGCTGATTGATAAAGTAGTGCTGGAACCCGCTACCGAAGCGAAAGCCAAGGCTCTGCAACAGTCGCTGCTCTCCAGTACAGACTGGGAGGTTTTGCGGGCGGGACTGAATCATGTGGCAGACCTGGTGATTGAGGCAGTAACCCGCAACCAGCGCGAACTGGAGGCTTTCCTTAAGCGGCTTAATAACCGCCTGGAGGTTTTGCGTGAACACGTTTCAGAGCAGTCGGCCTCACAACTGTCGCGAAAAGATGACACTGCAGCATTGGATAGGGATATCCGTGAGGAATTAAGCCTCGTCACTGAAGATCTTGAAACGAGCCAGGATCTTGAAAGTCTGAAGCAGTCCGTAGGGCAGCGGCTGGATCAGATCGGTCATGTCTTGGGCGAATTCAAGCAAAGGGAAAGTGAGCGGGAAAACCTGATGGCTCAGCAGCTTGAGTCGATGCAGCAGAAAGTGACCGCCCTGGAAACCCACTCTGAAAAGATGCAGGTGCAGATTCGTAAAGAGCGGGCGCGAGCTATGACTGATTTACTGACTCAGCTGCCGAATCGTGAAGCCTGGCAGGAAAGATTGCTTTTCGAATATAGTCGATGGCAGAGATACAGGCATCCGTTGACGATATCAGTGATTGATATTGACCTGTTCAAGCGTGTTAATGACTCTTATGGACATAAAGCCGGTGATCGTGTGTTGCAACTGGTTGCCCGGGAACTGAGAGGGCGCCTAAGAACAACCGATTTCATTGCCCGTTTTGGTGGTGAGGAGTTTGTGGTGTTATTACCAGAAACCGGCATGGAAGAAGCTGTCTCGGTGATGGATGAACTCAGAGGGCATGTCTCTCGACTGCCATTTCATTTTGGCGGACAGCCGGTCACCATCACATTTTCGTCGGGTTTGGCGGAGTTCCGGGAGGGCGATACAGAAGAAGGGGTCTTTGATCGTGCTGACCAAGCGCTCTACCAGGCAAAAAAGGCTGGCCGCAATCAGGTTGCGGCCAGTTAGCACCGAACATCCTTAGAATCGCGAGGATATGCAGTGAAGTATCTCCCCCGGCTGTTATTGTTCCTGATGGTGGGTTTTTCTGCAGTAATCGCCCAGGCGGATCCCCCGCAAGAGTCTCCGGCGCCGGTTTTGGGGCTTGAAGATCTGTTATGGCTGGATGACCTGGATCGTATCCGGATTGGTATCCGTCAAAGTCAGATGCCGTTGATTTTTGATAGCGGTAGCGGCGAACTTGTGGGGATCTGGGCAGACTATCTGGCCCTGCTATCCGATAAGCTCCAGGTGCCGGTTGAGCCGTTCATGATGAAGCAGCAGGACCTTCCCGCCGACCTGGTGCTTACGACTCGGATTCCTGGTTCACCGGTTATTCCCGGGGTGCGACATACGGCACCTCTGATGAGCCTGACATACGGCGTGTTTGTGAACGCTGGTGATGCTGGATTTCGTACACTGGCGGATCTAGAAACCGCGAACCTGGCGATCATCGGTGATGATCCGAACCAGTTTCCGCTTCTGGATCCAGTCGACAATTTCACGCCTCTGCCGGTGGACAGCCTGGGCGAAGCTATCAGTCAGGTTCTGGCGGGTAAAGCCGATGCCTTTCTGGCACCTGTACCCGTAGTTTTTGATTACCTGGAATCAACCATGATCAAAGGCATCGGCCTGGCGGTTCTGCTGGATAACCGGCCTCTGGAAGTGGTTTTTCAGGTTCCGACAAAAAACGAACAGATGTTTCGGGTGGTCGACCGCGCGGTTGTATCGATTAGTCAACAAGAGCACCGGGAGGTCAGGCAATCCTGGCTGCAAGGTGATATGCCAGCTCTTGAAGGGCGGAACGTGGCTCTGACTGCAAAAGAACAGGAATGGCTGGCGCAGCACCCTGACCTCAAGGTGGGGTTACGCAGAGACTGGCCTCCGTTTGAGTTTGAGGCCGATGGCCGCGCCGCAGGGTTGGTCGCCGACTTGATTACCCGGCTGGAAGAAAAGCTGGGTACACGCTTCAAAAAAGAAATTATTGAAACCCGGGCTTCCGCGGAAGACAAGCTCAGAGCGGGTGAAGTGGATATCCTTCCCGGTATGTCCCGTACCCCCCGTACGGAACAGGAATTCCTGTTTACCCGGGCCTATGTAACTGTGCCCATTGCCCTGGCGATACGTGATAGCGGGCGCTTTATCGGTGACCTGCGTGAACTCCGGGATGAAAAAGTGGGGGTGGTTAACCGCCAGGCCAGCCATGACTATCTGCTGATCAATCATCCGGATCTGGACTTGTATCCTCAGAAAACCATCGCGGATGGTCTTCTGGCCCTTTCCAACGGTGACCTTGATGTGATGGTGACCCACATCCCTGCCGTCAGTTACACCGTGGCGCGACTGGGCCTGTCCAACCTGAGAATTACCAGTATCACCCCCTATCAATTCGATCTGCGCCTGGCTGTTAGTAAGTCCAACCCGGAACTTCACCGGATCCTCAACAAGGTTCTTGGTAGTTTGCCGGTGTCGGAAGGGGAAGCGGTATACAACCGCTGGATTCACCTCGATATCGAACAGGATACCGACTATACGGTGGTCCGGCGGATCATCCTGATAGCCATCGTTGTTGTGCTTATTTTTCTGTACTGGAACCGTAAGCTGTCACTGGAAGTGGATGAACGGATCCGTTCAGAGAATGCTCTGCGCCGGAGTGAAGACGAACTCCGGGCTGCGAAACTGGAAGCCGAACGTCTGGCCAGAGAGGCTGAAACGGCGAACCGGGCGAAAAGTGAATTTCTGGCCAATATGTCCCATGAAATCCGAACGCCCATGAATGCGGTGATTGGCTATAGCGACTTGCTTTATAACTCTGTCACAGATCCGCAGCAACGCAATTATCTGAATGCTATTCGTGCAGGTAGCCGAAGTTTGCTGATGCTGATAAATGACATTCTGGACCTGTCTCGGATTGAGGCCGGGAAAATGCGCCTGGACTTCGCTCCAGTCTCTGTTCGCCGATTGCTTAGTGATGTGCGACACATCTTCGATCTACGGGCAACTGAACAGGGTATTGCTCTGGAAGTGAGTGTTGGGGCAGGTTTGCCTTCAGCGATGGTGCTCGATGAAACAAGGCTCCGGCAGGTGTTGTTCAACCTGGTCGGCAATGCAATCAAGTTTACCGAGCAAGGTGAGGTTAAGGTTCGGGTTGTGGCGAAATTGCTGGATGAGCCTGATGAAAGCGATGCTGAGTTACGGTACTACCGTCTGGTTGTTACCGTGTCCGATACTGGAATCGGGATTGCGCCTGACCAGCAGGGCCGTATTTTTGATGCCTTTGAACAGCAGGAAGGCCAGAGTTCCAGGCGCTATGGTGGCACAGGCCTTGGCCTTGCGATCAGCCGTAAGTTGGTGGAAATGATGGGGGGGGAGCTGACACTGAAAAGTGAAGTAGGCGTTGGCTCTACCTTTAAGATCGTGTTGCCTAAGGTCGAGGCCACGGTTGAAGAGGCTGAAGATGAAGGTAGCCCAGAGGAGTCTGAACGCTTGTTAGCTCAGACTATGAGTATGCAGGAACGGGGCTGGTTGCGGGAAAGTCTTGCAAAAGATTTTGGCGATGAATGGCAGGACGTCCGTGAAAGTGGCGATCCCGAAAAAATGAAAGATTTTGCCTTGAGAGTTGTGGAGTGGGGGCAGCGCCACCGGTCACTGTCGGTCACCCGCTACGGTGAAAAATTGTTGGCAGATGTGGATGCGTTTAATCTGGATGCTGTAAATACTGCGCTTGAAACCTTTCCCCGATTATTGGGGCAGCGGTGAAGGCTGCGGTTTACAGGCAATCAAACTGAGACTGGCGATCAAAAGCCACCGACACCATGTCGTACCCGGAATCTGACAAAGATTGAATCAGTTGGGTATCGCCGAATACGGTCATACAGACTTTATGTACACTGGCCTGTAATTTCTGAGGGGGTGGTTGCTGCCCTTTAAAGCGAAAGTCCACCACGAGATATTTTCGGTCAACCGGAGCCAGTTCGGGAATGTCTTCCCGTTCGATGCTTTCATAGCCGAT
The DNA here is from genome assembly GCF_041595835.1 of Marinobacter sp. Lineage (GTDB taxonomy): Bacteria > Pseudomonadota > Gammaproteobacteria > Pseudomonadales > Oleiphilaceae > Marinobacter. Next base: position 42,276 of record NZ_JBFHJO010000011.1, read on the forward strand.
ATAGGTTGCTTCGTTGGCTGGAAACACTTGCTGCATCAGTACATCGAGATTCCCCGCCTGCACACTGGTGGCCACAAAGCTGGTTGTCAGAGCACAAAACAGGATCAGTGGTCGGATACGCATGGCTATTCCCGCCGGACAGTTAGATTTCATCTGTAACCAAACGTAAGGATTGGTTACAGAAGATTATTGCAGAGAGTGTCGTTTTTTTCTGCACATAGCAGCGTGATTTTTCAATTGTTTGCAATGCTGAGACGGTTTACGGCCGTTAACGATGAACAGCACGCCACGCAACTGCCGCTGGATGAGTTTTCGGCTATGATGACAGCAGACCTATCCTGAAAAGAAAAATGAGGTAACGCCATGTTCCAGCTTGTATTCAAGGGCGAATGCACAACAGGCACAGATCTGGAAACCGCCCGCACCAACGCTCGGGCATTGTTCAAAGCCAGCGTGGAGCAGCTGGATCGCATGTTCAGCGGCCAGCCGGTGGTTATCCGAAACAAATTGCAGCAAGAACAAGCGGATAAGTATCAGGCCGTGCTCCGAAAGCACGGTATGGTGGCTTATGTTCAGCCGATGGCAGGTATGGCAGCCGGGCCTGACGCACAGAAGACCAGGCCTGCCGCCCAGACTGCCCCTGAGCACAGGCCTGTGCCGGAAGCTGCTACAAAAACGGGTAAAGCTCCGGAAGTAGAACCCGGCGATCGCTTACCCGTTGCCGGAGAAAAAGTGGATGACATACTTGCAGGTTCTGAGCTGAGCCTCGACCCTGTTGGCGTTACTCTGGTCGAGCATCAGGAAGCGGAAGCGCCGATGTTCGAACACCTGGATGAGTGGAGCCTGGCTCCCCCTGGCTCTGATTTGGGTGTTGAACGAAACCTGCCACCGCCGGTTGTGCCGGATGTCTCTCATCTCTCGCTGGCTGATGATGAGAAACACAAGTAATCCTGCGTCTGTCTATTTGATCGCACTCCCAAGAGTATTCGCCTTATTGACAGCACTGGCACTCTTCGGAGGCGCACCCGTACTTGGCGCTGCCCAGGAGCTTCGTCCAAAAGTTGGCCTGGTGCTAAGTGGTGGCGGAGCTAAAGGTATGGCTCATGTGGGGGTGCTCAGGGTACTGGAAGAAATGCGAGTGCCAGTGGATGTGGTGGTCGGTACCAGTGCCGGTTCGGCGGTTGCCGCTTTGTATGCGTCGGGTATGCCCGTTGATGAAATCGAGCGGCGTTTTATAGATCTGGACTGGCTGGCCAGTTTTCGTGATGATCCGGGACGTGTCTACAAACCTGTGCGGCGAAAGCAATCTGACTGGCGCTTACCGATTGCTCCGGGCCTGGGCGTCAGTGATGAAGGCATTCGTCTTGGTGGTGGTCTGGTCACCGGACAAAATCTGGGTTTTATCCTGAATGAGCTTACTCGCAATGCTGCGCTGGTAGATGATTTTGACCAGTTAGCCATACCATTTCGGGCGGTCGCCACGGACCTTGAAACGGGTGTGGAGGTGGTCCTCAAAAGCGGTAACCTGGCGGAAGCTATTCGTGCCAGCATGAGTATACCGGGTGTCTATGCTCCGGTGGAGCGTGGCGGCCGTTTACTGGTAGATGGTGGTGTCGCCAACAACCTGCCAGTAAGCGTGGCCCGGGATATGGGGGCTGAGATTATCATCGCGGTGGATATCACGGACCCCTTGTTAAAAACGGAACAGATAAAAGAAGCTTTCTCTGTTGTTGGCCAGCTGACGACTTTGTTGACCCGCCGGAACACGGAAGACCAGCTTGCCCTGCTCACCGATAGTGACGTTCTTATTCAGCCTGACCTCGAAGGTTACGGCTCCGCCGATTTTTATGATGGTCTGGTACTTTTTGAGCTGGGCGCCACCGCAGCCCGTGAACATGCAGTGGAACTGAATCGCCTGGCTGTGTCGACCGAGGAATGGCTCAGTTTTCGTGCTGGCATAGAGCAGAATAGCCAGCCGCCGGGTCTGGTGGCGAGAGTTGAGTTCACTGAGGGCCGACGCCTGGCCAATGACTTTCTTAAAAAGCGTATACGCCAGAAAGAGGGTGAAAAGCTGGATGTCGACCAGCTCGAATCAGACCTGAAACGCATATACGGTCTTGGATATTACGAAACCGTGTCATGGTCTTTGTTGCCGTCAGACCAAGGCCCTGTTTTGAAAATTCAGACCCGTGAAAAAAGCTGGGGCCCTAACTACCTGTCCTTTGGCCTGAATTATGAAGACAACCTGGATGGTGATACGCGCTTCAATCTGGCTTCCGGAGTTCGGGTGACCGAGTTGAACCGCCTGGGTGCTGAGTGGCATACCGGTCTGCAGTTAGGAACGCAGCCCTGGGTTCGCAGCCAGTGGTACCAGCCTCTTGGCTATGGTTACGATCGGTTTGCCGTGTTTGGCGTGGAGTATCAGCGCGATGATTACAGTGTTTACGAAGATGGTCAGCGTATTTCTGAGGTGGATGTAACGCTTCGTCAGTTCGACGCAGCCATAGGTATGGAGCTGGGAGGTAATGGTGAAGTACGGTTTGGTTATGTGCGGGGCGTTGTACGGGTCGATGACGAAGTCGGCGTGCAGGTTGCTCCCAAGGGAAGTATTAATCAGGGCTATGTCACTGCGCAGTTAGTGCACGATTCTCTGAGTGATGCTTTCTATCCAAAATCAGGTGCTTTTGCAGGTATTCGCGGCCGCTTCGAGCGTGAAGGGCTTGGTTCAGATCGAGACTTTGACGCGGTTACCGGGATGCTGTTGGGTACTGCCAGCTGGAGCCGGTTTAACGTAACCGGATTGTTGTTTGCCCACCAGGTGGTGCGCGGTGAATCCGGTATTGAAAACGCAGCCAGGCTAGGTGGTTTCCGGAGACTTTCAGCTTTCGCTCCGGGCGAACTGAGTGGTAATGACTCGGCTCTGGCTGCAGCCTATGCTCGCAGGGAGTTCGGGGGGCCGGTCTTGCCCTGGTTTGCCGGGGTTGGCGTAGAGGCGGGGAATGCATGGGAAAGCATGGATGATGCCCGGTGGGCTAACCTGGTGCGGTCCTGGAGCGTGTTTGGTGGTCTGGATACCTTCCTTGGCCCTGTGCAATTGTCGGTTGCTTACAACAACAAAGACAACTGGACGGCTTATATGAATATCGGTTTTTCGTTTACTCAGTTGTTTTACTGATCAAGTGCGGAAAGCACCTGCTGACATTGCTGGATGGCGTATCGGTGAAGAATGTCCGCCAGCGCTTGCTCGTCGCGAGCGCGAATGATATGAATAGACTGCTTCATGTGTGCCAGATTATCTTCAAGTACCTGTTTGCCTCCTTGGCGAAAAGCGACAAAAGCGCAGCGCTTTGCTGATGGCCAAAGATCCTCTATGGCTGAGACAATAAAGTAATTATCAGCGTAAACCAGCGATGCTTTGGTGTATTCAATACCCACTTCAAGAAACGCCATAAGGTCGTTCTTTTCATAGCAACTCTGCATCTGTTCGTGCAGGGACTCCAGTCTTTCCATGTCTTCTGGCTGCCACTGTCGGGCAAGCTTTTGTCCGGTGTGGGTCAGGTATAATTCCAGTGTTTCATAAAGGCTATTGACGAAGTGCTCGTCCAGAGGGGTTACGAAAGCGCCTTTGCGAGGTACGTTCTGCACCAGATGTCGCTTTTCCAGTAACAGCAGACCTTCACGTATGGACCCGTGGCTGACATTCAGTTCTTTCGCCATAGTGCTTTCGTAAATACGCTCGCCAGAACGAAGCTGTCCGAAAGCGATCAGGTTCTCGATGTGGCGGGCAACCTGCTCCGTCAGGGTCTCTTTGGGCTTGAATGCGTTCATGGTTTTTCAGTAACTGCGTAGACTGTTTCCGGAGGGACATGGTCGCACAAGCTCTAACGGAGAGCCAGCTCAAAGGAGGGGGGCCAGGAGCCTGACGGTGTGGCACCACAGCCGGAACAGTAGCGACCGGTTCTGATAGTCGCTCTCAGTCATCAGCCGGCAATGTCTCAGGTCGTCTTTCAACATAGTATCGACCTCCTGAATGAAGCGGGCGCTGGTGTTGATGGCGGTAATCTCAAAGTTCAAACGCATAGAGCGGTTGTCCAGATTTGCGGTACCAACGGCGGCATAGCGATCATCCACCAGAACAACCTTCTGGTGCATGAACCCGGGTTGGTACTGGTAGATGCCAATACCGGTCTGGCTAGCGTGTATAAGGTAAGAGTATGCCGCAACCCGAATCAGCGGGCTGTCGGATTTCTCCGGAATCAGGATGCGTACGTCTACGCCCCGTAATGCCGCCAATTGAAGAGCGTTCATGATCTGGAAATCGGGAACGAAGTAGGGGGAAGCAATCCACACCCGGCTGCGGGCGTTGTTGATGCTGTTCAGGAAGAACAGCGTGCACGTTTCCCAGGTATCCGCCGGTCCGGTCGGTAATATCAATACTTTCTCTTCGCCTGGTGGAGTTGAAACGGGCGACCAATTCAAATCGGGGTGGATGTCACTTGCCCAGTTCCAGTCTTCCAGCCAGGCTAGTTGCAGGCCGGTTACTGCGGGGCCTTCGATACGGCAGTGCGTGTCACGCCACGGTTCCTGGTCCATGGCGGTACCCAAGTACTCATCGCCTAGATTGATTCCTCCTACGAAACCGATGCGACCGTCACATACGAGTAGTTTTCGGTGGTTGCGGAAATTGATCTGGAAACGTCGCCGGCGAATGTTGCCCTTGCCGAACGAAGCAACATGTGCCCCGGCATCAGCCAATTCGTTCAGCCATCGTTTGGACAGGGTCAGGCTGCCGATATCGTCGTACAGAAGCCAGACGTCCACTCCCTGGGCCAGCTTTTGCTCCAGAATTGATTTAATGCGGTTGCCGACTTTGTCGGAACGAACGATGTAGAACTCAAGCAGGATATAGTGTGTGGCGTCTTCCATAGCCTGGAATAACGCTTCAAAAGTGGCTGCACCATCTTTAAGCAGAGTGCAGGCATTGCCACTGGTAAAGGGCTGGCGGCTTAATTTACAGAGCACTTGCAGCTCGTCGCCGAAATTTTCCTGGTCTGGAGCCGGAATGGAGGTGGTCTGGCCCTCGAACTGATCGAGCAGGCTGCTAAGAGCCTTGTTACCCATGCGCCGTGCTTTGGTGTAGCCGCCAAAACGGTAGCGGCCGAATAGTACAAACAGAGGTACGGCAATATAGGGCAGGGCAATGAGAGAAATGATCCAGGCGATAGCACCCTGGGTGGTGCGGTAGGTTAATAGAATCCGGTAAATACAGGCTAGCGCTGACATGTACAGCAGTGTGAGTGGGATGGCAAATAGCGTAAATGTATCGCTGTTCATTAATGGCGTTCCTTGCGTTCCGCTCTGAATTGGGCGGGTGCAGCTCCGGTCCAGCGCTTGAAGGCTCGACTGAAAGCGCTCAATTCCGAAAATCCCAGCAAAAAGGCAATTTCGCTCAGGGCGTATTGATCATCGGCGACGTAACGCAGAGCCTTGTCTTTGCGAACCTGTTCCACCAAATCCTGAAAGTTCAGCCCTTCTTTCTTTAGCCGCCGATACAGCGTCTGGCGGCTCATGTGGCACTGGCGGGCGAGAGTGTCGGCATCAATTTTGTCGGTCGCCATTTGCCGGGAAATCAGCCTGCGTACTTTCCGGCTGAAAGAGCGGCGAGTGTGCAGTCGGGCCAGAACGGCATTGACCTGTTTCAACACCGCTGAGTAAACGTATGGGTTCCGGTGGGGGATAGGGTGGCTCAGATGACGGCTGGAGAACGCCATACGGGTGATGCCACAACCAAACATCACCTGCCCGCCGAACAGTTTTTGATATTCCTTCGCGTACACGGGTTCTGGGTGGGCGATTTCAACCCAGTCGGCGGTAATGCCCCGGTGAATGAAATGCCGGGTTCGGCATAAAGCCGCAGCCAGAGTCCGGTCCATATCCAGGCGGGAGTAATCGTCAGGATTATCGGGTTGCCAGGTCAGAATGGCTTGCTCGGGAGTCTGCTCAAAACTCAAGGTTACGGACTCGTTTATCAGCCGGTGCAGGCGCACGTATTGGGTGACGGCTTCACCGAGCGTGTCACAATTGAAGAAAACATGACCCACCAGCCCCATGCGTTCAGGGTCAATGATTTGTCCTGCGTGCAGGCCAACCCCGGGGTCGCCGGTAATATGTTCAACAAGATCCCATAGCCGGTAGTGCGTTGACGCAGGTATACGAAGGTCTGGGTCATTGAGTGTGTTGAGATCCAGGCCGGTGACTCTTTCTATGCGGTCAGAGTCTAATAACCCACGGGTGTCCAGATAGTGCACAAGCGCGAGTGTGCTTGAGGCAGCAACATGGGGCGTTTGTGCTTGTTTTGCTGGGACATCCGTCATTGCCTGAGCCTGGTTTCTCTTGGTTATGCTTGATTTTGGCACAAAATGTCAAGTGAATGGCACGGGGTGTCAACGGTCATCCACACCTTAGACGATAGCATGTGTGGTATCAGGTTGTAGTAACCGAAAGGTCATAGCAGGAGAGGTTGTATGAAACAGGAAATCTTTGTGCCCCATAGTCAGATCGAACGTGAAAATATTATTGCCCTTGCAGAGTACCTTGGAAGTATTTTCTACGGCTAAGTTATCAGGCGTAATGACTGCGATGTTCTAGCCGGGCTGAATGCCCGGTTTTTTTTGACCGGATTTCAGCCCCTAATGTCCTATTGCGTCACCTTCTTTCGGTGGTAGTGTATTCGGCTTCATTGTTTAAGCCGGAGGCTACCCGTATATGAGCGTCGAATTGAATCACCGGATATCCGGACAAGGAGAGCCGTTGATTTTGTTGCACGGCCTGTTTGGTTCTCTGGAAAATCTGGGAGGGATCGCCCGCAGACTGGAAGATAGCTGGCAGATTCACGCGCTGGATCAGCGCAATCATGGCAGTTCCCCCCATACCAGTGAGATGAATTATCCCGCGATGGCTGCTGATGTGGTGGCTTATATGGATAGCAAAGGCATTGATAAAGCCTCTGTTCTGGGTCATTCCATGGGCGGCAAAGTCGCCATGCAGGTGGCGCTGAGCTATCCTGAACGAGTGCAGTCTATTATTGTTGCAGATATTGCGCCCGTCACCTATCCGCCAAGGCACGACGCCATTCTCGAAGGCATGAAAAAACTGGACCTTCATGGTGTGGCATCACGCAATGCAGCGGATGCCCGCCTGGCTGAGTATGTCGAAATAGTCGGGGTACGCCAGTTTTTACTCAAGAATCTTGAACGTATTCCCGAAGGCGAAAGAACTCAGGACGATTTGATGTTCCGTTGGCGTTTGAACCTGCCCGTTATAGATGCTGCATACAGGAATCTGGCTGCGGCTCCTGAAGGTAGTGGCCCTTATGAAGGTAAGGTGTTGTTCATTAAAGGTGCTGACTCAGCCTACATACAGGATAAACATCAGAACACCATCCGTACCCTGTTTCCTGGTGCAGAACTGAAGGTTATTGAAGGTACCGGGCACTGGCTGCATGCTGAGAAAGCCGACACTTTCGCTGCGCTGTGCCGCAGGTTTCTGGAACGGTAACCGTAAAACCGAATGGTCAGAGTCCGATATCCACTCTGGTGCCCGAGACCAGTGAATGTCTGCTAAGGTTATCGAACTTTGATTTCGCTCCTGCGAATCCTGAAGTTCAGACATAAAAACAATGGTTGGGCGTGCATCATGAAGTGGTTGATAGCTGGTTTGCTGGTTTTGTTCTTATTGTCCGGTGGCGTTTTACTGGCGCCATCACCGGTAGATAGCTTGGCCTGGGAAGCGCCAGAGGCGCCACCGATGACAGGGGTTCTGGCGCCGAATGAGTATTTACGGCAATCAGATCTTCTTGCTTTGGGACAAGTGTATGGGCCAGAGGATACTACGGTTGATGCCAACGGCATACTTTATACCGGTACTCAGGATGGCAAGATAATCCGAGTCTTCCCCGATGGCCAGGTAGATAACTGGCTGGAGACTGGCGGCCGGCCACTGGGGTTGGTGGTGGATGACCGAGATACCTTGCTGGTGGCTGACGCCGCAAAGGGGCTTCTGTCGATCTCAGCGGCAGGGGATGTAACGATACTCACCCGTGAGGCGGGCGGTACGCCGTTCCGCTTTACCGATGATGTTGTGGTTGCACCAGATGGCCGTATTTATTTCACCGATGCCAGCTCACGCTTCAGTCAGCAAGATTACCTTCTGGATCTTCTGGAAATGCGCCCTCACGGGCGTCTGCTCAGGTACAACCCCAAAACCCGGAAAACAGAAGTGCTTTTGCGCGACCTGTATTTCCCCAATGGCGTTGCTGTTTCGCCGCAGGGTGATTATGTTTTGCTCAACGAAACCTGGAAATACCGTATCCTGAAATACTGGATTACCGGACCCAAAGCCGGCAGGTCGGAAGTCTTCGCCAGCAACTTGCCGGGCTTTCCTGATAACCTGGCGGTAGATGATCAGGGCCGATACTGGGTGGCTTTTCCTACGTTGCGAAATGGCCAGGTGGATAGCATGCATCGTACGCCCTGGCTCAAGAACCTGGTTGCAAAGCTACCCGATGGGCTGAAGCCTCAACCTGAAGAATACGGCCTTGTTGTTGCTTTCGATGACACTGGGAAAATGCTCGTGAGCCTGCATGACCCTAAAGGCACACACCTGAAAGAGATCACTTCTGTAAACCCTCATGGTGGGTTCTTGTACTTTGGTTCACTTCACAATGACCGAATTGGCAGGCTACCGTTGCAAGCCATTCCCGGTATAGGAGAAGAGCCATGAGCGAATCGCCAGCCTTCGTTTGGGATCTGCCAAATCCGTTTACTCTGGATATCACTGTTCGCCCGGACGATACAGATCGTCTTGGGCATGCCAATAATGTGGTGTATGTGCGTTGGCTGGAAGATGTTAGCTGGGCTCATATTGAGAGCCTCGGTATGACGTGGGCCTTGCATGAACAAACCGGCAAAGCCATGGCGATTACCCGTACAGAAGTGGATTACCTGGCCTCAGCCAATGCTGGTGATGAGCTTGTTTTAGGCACTTGGCTAACGGATTGGGACGGCCGCTTTCGCTCTGCCCGCCAATTTCAGTTAGTTCGGAGAATTGACGGGAAAACGCTGCTCAGAGGGCTTTCTACTCATGCTTGCGTTGATCTGAAGAGTCAGCGGCCAGCCCGTGCTCCGAAGGAGTTTGCTGAAATTTTGTCGGGTGCCAGAGTTTCGGGTGGCCGGGGTCTTGGTGGCTGAAGCCAGACTCTGGAATTTCTGCTAACCTGACGCTGAAAGACACTGCCTTTTGGGCGCCGATACACTACTGTGTGGAAATTCCTATGGAACCCTCAGAATTAACGGAAGCCTCGACCATGCGACAAGTGGTCTATGACCGGTTTGGCGACAGTGATGTATTACAGGTCACCGAATGTCCGGTTCCTGTGCCCGGAGACGGTGAGGTTCTTATTCGCGTTCACGGTGCGGGGCTTAATCCCATTGACTGGAAAACCCGCCGGGGTATGGGGTTTGTCGCAAGCCAGTTGGAAAATAAACTGCCCTGGAGTCCCGGGTACGATGCTGCGGGTGAAGTTGTGGAGGTGGCAGATGATGTCACGACCCTCGCCCCGGGAGATCGTGTCATGGGCATGATTGGTTTCCCCACCTCTGGCGGAGCCAATGCACAGTTTGCTATTGCCAGGGCTGATGAGCTGGCGATTGTGCCGGCAGAGCTTGATTTGCTCTCGGCTGCAGGGGTCCCTCTGGCAGCATTAACCGCCTGGCAGGCTTTATTTGAAGTGGCCCGGCTGAAGTCTGGACAGAAAGTTCTGATACATGCTGGCGCAGGAGGCGTAGGTCACTTTGCGGTTCAGTTTGCGCTGGCCGAAGGCGCGCATGTTATTGCAACAGCTTCCGCACGGAACCGGGACTTCCTGTCGGAACTTGGTGTTCATGAGGTGATTGATTACAACACTGTGGATGTCGCTGAAGAATGTTTCGGACTGGATGTGGTGTTGGATCTGGTGGGCGGTGAAGCCGGGAAACGCTCCCTGAAGACGCTCTCGGATACTGGCGTGTTAGTCACCATCCCGACTGTAACCGCGGACGAAGTGGTGAGTGCGGCCGAGGCTTTGGGAGTCCGGGCTCACGGCATGCGCACCCGGCCTGATGTGTTCCATCTGGAAGAAATCGCTGAGTTGATTGAAGATGGCGATATTCGCGTACACATAGACCAAGTGTTTCCGCTGGAGCAGGCTGGAGAAGCCCATGATCTGCTGGAAGCGGGGCACGTCCGGGGCAAGCTGGTGCTCGATTGCCGTTAACTGACCCCGGCTTTGATCTTTTAATTGGTTGAGGCGTTGGCATCTTCCTGACTGCTGGCGCCGTTTTCTCGCTCTTTCCTCTCTTTTTGGGGCTGTGGCGGTACAAGACTAATGAGTACCCAGTCGTTGTCCGGTTCGAGAGTTTCCATATCTTTCACCGGATAGATGTGTTCCTTGCTATCGATAACGAACAGGACAAGCGCCTGCTGTTGGTATTGCTCCAGAAACTGCTCGTAGCTGAACTCTTCACTTAATTGGGTCGTCTTTACGCTATAACCCTGGCTGACCAGGCTGGCGAGCTTGGCGTAGCTTACACCGTCGAAGACGCCACGTGTGTTCTGCACCTTGCTGGCAGTCTGCAATCTGGCTTTCTGATCCTGGTCACCTTCCATCAAGCCAAACACAGAATCGTCGCCGAACCAGTCCATAAAGTGGTACGTGGCCAAGCTGTTCATCTGCTTGTAGGGCGAAAGAATCAACAAATTGCCTATCCCGTTCAGATCCATGTGGGTGGCTGCATGCTCAGAGGCGGGGTTACCAAAGTATACCGGCAAGTTTTCCATTCGAGCCTGACGTACGTTTTCCCAGTTGGTGTCTGACAGAACAATGGGGATATCGTGTTTTTTTAGCGATTGGCCAATCAGCCGGGCTATCGGGTTGGCGCCAAGAATAAGGAAACCGTGCGCGGGCGGCTCTTTCACGCCGAGAAACTCAGCCATTGGGCGAGCCGTCAGGCTTTGCAGTGTTACGGTTGCGATAATCAACATGAATACCAGCGGCACCAACGCTTCGGCACCGTCATATCCCAGCCGCTCAAGTTGGAACGCAAAGAGTGCGGAAACGGCTGCCGCGACAATACCTCTCGGTGCAATCCAGCTCAGGTACAGCTTTTCTCGCAGACTCAGGGATGTGCCAACGGCCGACAGGAAAATGCTGATGGGGCGGGCGATGAATATAAGGCACGCCAGCACGGCGATCAGGCCCCAGCCAAGATCCGCTATGGCTGCAAATTCAACCCGTGCGGCCAGAATGATGAACAAGGCTGAGATCAGCAGAACACTCAGAGATTCCTTAAACTCCAGAATGCTATCAACGGGCACCTGTTTCATGTTGGCCATCCAGATGCCCATGACGGTTACTGTTAACAGGCCAGACTCGTGGGCCATCTCATTGGATATAGCATAAACACCGAGCATGAAGGTTAGTGTGCCTGCGTTATGCAGGTATTGGGGAAGCCAGTGTTTCCGTAGCGCAAGGCCGTTCAGGTAGCCAGCAGCAGCACCAATAAGGAAACCCACCAGAAGGGTTTTCCCGAAAATATAAAGCGAGTGGCCGAAGACATTGCCCTGGCCCCACGACACGATGCCTTCAAAAAACAGCACCGCCAGCAGTGCTCCCACGGGATCAATGATGATGCCTTCCCAGCGAAGAATATTGGAAAGTTTGGCTGTTGGCCGCACGGCTCTTAACAGTGGAGCTATAACGGTAGGGCCCGTTACGACTGAGATGGCGCCAAACAATAATGCGACCTCCCAGGAAACACCCAGAACCCAGTGCGCTGAAAGGGTGCCAATGGTGCAGGTGACCAGTGAGCCCACTGGAATCAGGTTTCGCACCATATTGCCGTGGTCTTTAATCTCTTCGTAACGCAGAGTCAGGCTGCCTTCAAACAGAATGATGGCTACTGCCAGAGAGACCAGAGGAAACAGCAGGTCGCCAAACACCTCGGCCGGTTGCAGAAAACCGAGCATTGGCCCTGCAATAATGCCCCCCGCCAACAGGAACAGGATCGCTGGCATGCGTAGTCGCCATGCCAGCCATTGGCAAAACAACGAGGTAACGCCGATACCGGCGAGAATCAGAGCTGTGCTTGCGGCCATAAGGGCTTCCAGTTGATTAAATTAGAGGTTGGCCCGGCGGGCTATTCGGTTCAGTAGCCTGGAGGCTGCAAAAAAACCGAAACTGGCAGTGACAGGACTGGCGGCACCAAAACCGGAGGCGCAATCAAGCCGGACCGGGCCTTCAGTGGCTGGTTTTTGGTGGCAGACCTCGCCATCAGGAGCCGGGTAGGTCAGCTGTTCCAGTGAGTATACTGCCTCGATGCCAAAACGCCGCTTCGGATTGCGAGAAAAGTTATATTCCCGACGCAGCATATTACGAACCTTGGCCAGCAAAGGGTCCTGAGTGGTTTTGCTGAGGTCTGCGACTTGAATCTGGGTCGGGTCCATCTGGCCACCGGCCCCGCCCGCACAAACAATGGGGATCTTCCGCCGATGACAGTGTGCAATCAGTGCAGCCTTGGCTTTTACGCTGTCGATGGCGTCCACCACGCCGGTCATGTCACCGGTAATCAGTTCCTCCACATTTTTGGTGGTCAGAAATCCAAAGTGTACTCTGATGTCTGCATGGGGATTAATTGCTCGCAAGCGTTCTGCCATAGCATCGGTTTTGGTCTGGCCATAGTGGCCCTGTAATGCGTGCAATTGACGGTTAGTGTTGGAGACACAGATGTCATCCATATCGATCAGGGTCAGGGCTCCGATACCGCTTCGTGCCAGTGACTCAGCAGCCCAGGAACCAACTCCGCCGAGGCCCACAATAGCAATATGGGCGTCTCTGAAGGCCGCCAGAGCTTTGCGGCCATAGAGTCGTTCGATACCGCCGAAACGGAAGTTGTAGTCGTCGGTTTGTGGCGTGTTTCCTGCCATGGAGGCTTCCCGATAGGCAAAGAGTTCAATAACGGTTCGGGGACGATTGTACAGCAGCCTGGCAACCAGCGGCCATGTAGAGCAGGAATAAAAAGCGGACTCATTTGAGTCCGCTTGATGGGTTGCTTCCGCTTGTTGCGGATTAGGAGTTACTTGGTCTCAGTTAAGATTACGAGCCCGAGTTCATCCGGATTGCCCTTGGTTGGGGCCCAGCGCAGTGCAAACAATCCGATAGTGGCGTCTGCATTGAAGAACCCGTCCAGAGTTGTCGAACCGTCAGTATCACTGATGGTTACTGTTGTTGCACCGTTAGGCTCGATACTGACGAAGGCGTTTGCGTCTTCAACGGAATCGGTTGACACGGATAACTGGCCGGCCAGGCCAGCTTTCTCAATTTCCAGAATATTTCCATTGACCGTGCCTTCGGTTTCACTGCTCATCTCGAGAAAGGTATTGAACTTACTGCTGGAGAGCAGAAAACGTTCCTGGTTACCCAGGGCCATGGAAACAAGCTGCATTCTGTATTGTTTACCGGCCACGCTGGGTGCACCATCGGCGGCCAGTTTGGTCATCAGGGTCAGATCAGCTTCAGAATAACTGTCAAACTCGCCATCGCCGCCCCAAATGGCAATGAAATCTCCCTCGTCGTTAATAAATCCATCTGCGGGTTCGTCACTGATTTCTGTGATATCGCCGGAGCTATTGATTACGAGTGTTCCGGAGCTCGCCGGGTCGGTAAGTGGGGTGTAGTCGGGGCCGGTAGCGGAGAGGCTGATCTCGTGTCCGTGGCCTTCGCTAACCTCTGTATAGTCAAAGCTACCATCGCCTGGAAAGGTCAGTGTGTTCACCTCGGTTGTAAGGCGCAGTTCTCCGTCGTTGATGCCAGAGGCGATATAAACCCGACCGAACTCCCCAGACAGGTCGCTGTCCTTAAAGTTCGTGGGTAGCCGCGCAAAGATCTCAAATGATCGAGAAACTTCATCGCCCAGCTTTTGATCCGGATCGACGGCATCTGGTTCGTCATCGCCGTTGGTATCGATCACCGCATAGCGAACACTGGCTTCATTTGGTTGATTGATAAACAAACCTCGCTCACCAGCCTGCACGAGACTGTAGGTTTGTGCTGGCCAGCGCCATCCGGTATCGTCATCGATCTCTTCCTCAAACTCGCCCTCAACGGCAAGAATGCCGGATTGCGTGAGTCTGCCGCTAAAGGTCTCGTCAATATCTTCTTCGAATTCTGCCACATGATTCAGCCATGGTGCGTTGGCTATGGATGTTCCACTCATGCTGCCATAGACAGTATCTTCGTACCCAAGAGTAATGTTGACAATATTCTCGCCGCCGTCCTCGAATCGGAAACCGTTAGTCCACAGGTCGTGAGCATAGGTGCCGGGATCGTTGTTATCGGAATCGTGCAGTTGCAGGGCAAAGGCGACACTGCGGTATTCACCAGTGATTGTTCCAGCCTCGCCTTTGCCTCCGGCAACCACGGCGACCTCATTTTCCACGAAATCGCCAATCTCACGTTCCAGGGTGTCGAACATTTCGTCCAGATTTGCGCCGGCCGTCATGTCAAACTCTTCCACCCTTCCACTAAGTTTGACCACATCCGTGACAATCAACTGATCGAGATCCGCACCTGTTTCAATAAATTTGCGAAGTACGAACTCAGAGACTGGGCTGATATCAACGTTTTTCTCGACAACTTGTGCACGTAGTTGTTGGTTGTTCCTCCCGGTAATGCGAACGATCAGGTTACCGGCAAGATTAACGTTCTCAGGGAGCGTCAGAGTGTAATCGCCGGTGACTGAGGTAGTGGTGCTTGTGAGAACATCACCGATCTGGGTACCTTCGTCATCGACCCGAATCAGCTCTACTTTGGCGCCTTCAATGGGCTCGAGTCCGGTGATGGCTGCAGCCACTGGTGATACAACAAAGTTAAGCGCAATGTCGAAAACGGTTGGTTGCACAAGGCTGGCAATCACGCCGCCAGGAGCACTTGCGGTGCCTGAAATCGTTTCTCCTGAGGGTGCACTGCTACCACTGCTGTTACTGCATCCGGTGATGGCCACCGTAGAGGATACGGCCAGCGCTAGAGCCAGTTTTTTTAGATGATTCATAACAACTCCTTGGTTCAATGAAATGACCGGTTCGCTGCATGAATCCGGCCCCGCCCGAAGGCCCCTGAAGAAGGGTTATTGATGTATAGCAAGGAGAGCGTGGCGGCGCCCCCCCCGTTTGGGGGGGGAGTGCCGTGTGTTTTGTAGTTAATGTGTAACGGTATCAGGGTGGAACATTTCATACACCTACACTAACTTATACGTTATAAACAGCACGAGAGCCGTCTGCGGTGAACCTCCCCGACCCTAAAGCGTTCTTTAACCATGAGTACCACGAACTGATTGGCCTGATCTACGATGCCGTAACTGCCGAACAGGGATTCTTTCCGTTTTTGCGCCGTTTCGTTCAGATATTTCAGGGCCACAGCGCGACGTTTGCGATCTATAACACGGCAGAGAGCTCACTGCTCGGAGCCTGGACAGTGAACATTCCGGAGGAGTCCCTGCGCTTTTACTCTGAGCATGTTGCCCACTGCGATGTTCTGGTTGAACGTGCTATGTCAGTCTATCACCGTGGAGAGTGGCGGTTTGTTGCCAGTAACCTGGACCTTGGGTTGGATGGTCAGCGCCTGCGAAGCAAAACCCAGGCGAAGGAGTGGTTGCAGAGCTATGGCGCCACTGACGCTGCGGGTGCCGTAGTCTATATGGAAGGGCATTATCTGAACTTTTTCGGAATTCAGCGTTCGTCCGATCAACCTGCCTTCAGTTATGGAGAGTTGCAGGTATTTGATGGGTTTTTGCCCCATCTGCATCGCGCCGTCAGCCTGTATACCCAGTTGATGCAGAAACGTATTGGTTCGAGTGTTGAACGTCTGGCACTGGATCGTGTCAATTCAGGGATCATCATTTGCGATGCGTCTTTCCAGGTGGTTTTCCGAAATGCCAGGGCGGATGACTTTTTGGCAAAAGATGTGGGGTTGCGTCTGAATGATGACAACATGCTGGTCGCATACGGCAACGACAGTGCCCGACAGTTTTCGGCCCTGCTCTCATCGGCGGTTGAGGCTTCAGTTACCGGGAGAAATCTTGAGGGTCAGGTGCTCAGTCTGGAGCAAGGGCAAGAGCGCGTTACGCTGGTTGTAATGCCTTTGTCGGAAGAAACTGATGCCGGGGGTATGACCCAGGGAGCGCTGGTTACATTACATGACTGGAGTTGTTGCCCGAACATCGAAAACGAATGGATTCAGAAGTTATTCGGCCTGACGGAAGCAGAAGCTGCCATCGCTTCGGCACTGATTGAGGGGCGGAGTTTGCCGGAGATCGCAGCAATGTCCGGGCGCTCACGGGAGACGGTCAAGTATCACCTCAATAATGTGTTTCGAAAAACCTCTACACGTCGCCAGAGTGAGCTGGTCGCACTGCTTACCAGAGCTCTGACGTCCGTGCTTTGTGTGTTACCTGGGCATTACTCTTCAAGATAGGTATAGCCTTGCAACCCGGCAGACAATTCGGTTAACAGCTGTTTTTGCAGCTCCGGGGGCAGGCTGCTTGCCTGGAACTTGCGTTGGTAAGCTCGCAGAATGCTGGCGGGTTCGAAGTTCACATATTGTAGTACCTTGGCCACGCTGTCCCCGGTGATAGGTTCGCCAATGATGTATTCATTGTGATCGTTGAGGCGTATATCCACAGAGTGGGTGTCACCGAACAGATTGTGCATATCACCCAGAATTTCCTGGTAGGCACCGGTCATGAAGAATCCCATCAGCAGGGGGGTTTCCGGGTCGTGCTCGGGCAAGGGCAGGGTGGTTTCAATACCCTGACCATCCACATACTGATCGATGCGCCCGTCTGAATCGCAGGTAATGTCCTGAATAACTGCGCGACGGTTCAGTGGGCGATTCAGACCGTTGATTGGCATGACTGGAAAAATCTGGTCAATGCCCCAGACATCTGGCAGAGACTGGAACAGAGAGAAATTTACGAACAGCTTCTCGGCCAGCTTTTCATTCAATTCATCGATGATTTCCCGGTGGACGCGGTTAGCGCTGTCTAGCTGACCTCGTAACAATCGACAACAGCGGGTATAGGCTGTTTCAGCCTGCGCACGTTCAGGTAAAGACAGCAGGCCGTGGGCAAACTGGGCGTGTACATCGGTCATGGCGTGCAGCACATCGTGATAGATTTCTGCTAAGGAGCGGGGAGAGTCTGCGTCTTGCAGGCTCTTCAGGTTGCGCCAGAGATCCAGGAGCTGGGAGGGAGCATCCGGCGCGGGCTCCGTTACTTCGCGGTAATCCGGTGTTTCCCGGTCGATCACGTTGGTGATCAGCACAGAGTGGTGCGCGGTCAGCGCCCGGCCGGATTCGCTGATCAGATCCGGGTGGGGAATGCTCAGTCGGTCGCATTCTGTCTGTAGCACGTGTACCACATTGTAGGCGTATTCAAAGACCGTGTAATTCATTGAACAGCTGCTGCGAGACCGGGTGCCTTCGTAATCCACCCCCAGGCCGCCGCCGATATCCACGGTGCCAATGGGGGCGCCGAGTTGATGCAGTTCACTGTAGAAACGGGCGCACTCCCGTAACCCGGTCTGTATATCCCGGATATTTGCTATCTGAGAGCCTAAATGAAAATGCAGCAGTTGCAGCGTTTCCAGAGCACCGGCCTGTTTCAGGGTTGCCACAACATCCAGTATCTGACTGGCGGACAGCCCGAATTTGGATTTCTCACCGCCGGTGTTCTGCCAGTTTCCTTTGCCAATAGTGGCGAGCCGTGCGCGTACGCCAATCAGTGGGGACACTTCGAGACTTTTTGCTTCTTCCAGAATCAGCGGCAGTTCGGACTGCTTCTCAACGACAATGAACACCCGGTGGCCCAACTTCTGGCCGATCAGTGCCAAACGGATATATTCACGATCTTTATAGCCGTTACAGACAATCACCGAGCCTGGTTTGCGTGAAAGAGCGAGCACGGCCATGAGTTCTGGCTTGCTGCCAGCTTCAAGGCCAACCTGATTGGCAGAGGCCGCAGGCTCAGCCGCCACGAGTTCTTCTACTACCCGGCGCTGTTGGTTCACTTTTATAGGGTAAACGGCGGTGTATCGTCCCTGGTAGCCGTGCTCTTCCGTAACCTTGTTGAATGCGCCGCAGAGTTTGTTGACCCGGTCATGCAGAATATCGGTAAAACGTACCAGTATGGGGAGCGCAAGGCCTGCCTCGGTGAGTGACTGGGTGAGTTGTGGCAGATTGATGTGGGCCAGGCTTCGGCCCCGGTCCGGGCAGATTTCGACTTCACCCTGGTCATTGACGGAGATGTACCCGTCACTCCAGTGAGCGATGTTATAAACCCTGTGGGCCTGTGATGCTGTAGTTTCTGCCATTATTGCTATCCTGTGAGGGAACCCGGTGCGGCGGGAAAACCGTTACAGGCTGCATTGTAGGAGGTGACTGGTGTCCCTACAATACGCCACTTTGAAGATGTCCGGGCGCGTTGCAGCGGCACACAGTTGGAGATGAAAATGACAGCATTGAATGAAGGCTGGTTTACCGAAGTATTTCAGGACCAGGGCACGGCCTTTTCCTTGCAGGTAAAGGGCAAACTCCACGAGGAGAAGACCCCCTTCCAGAAGCTCGAAATCTACGAGACTGAAACCTTCGGTAATCTGATGGTTCTGGATGGCTGCGTGATGCTCACGACCCGTGATAATTTCCTGTACCACGAGATGATGACCCACCCGGCGTTGTTCACCCACAAAGACCCCAGGAAAGTGGTTGTGGTCGGCGGTGGTGATTGCGGTACGCTGAAAGAAGTGTTGAAACACCCGGGTGTGGAAGAAGCCTGGCAGGTGGAAATTGATGAGCGGGTAACCCGCATATCGGAACAGTACTTCCCGGAACTGTGTGATGCTAACAGCGATCCACGAGCCAACTTCTTCTTTGGCGATGGCATTCAGTGGATGCGGGAAGTAGAACCGAACAGTATTGACCTTATTATTATCGACAGTACAGACCCGGTTGGCCCGGCTGAAGGTCTGTTTGCCCTGGACTTTTATCGTGATGCGATGGCGGCGCTCAGGGATGGAGGCATCATTGTTCAGCAGAGTGAGTCTCCGTTGCTCCATACTGGCACGATTATCAAGGATATTCACACGGATATGCGGAAGGCCGGTTTTTGCCATGTACAGACGCTGCCGTTTCCGCAGCCGGTGTACCCTACAGGTTGGTGGAGTTGCACCATGGGTAGCAAAGACAACCCTCTGAAGTACTTCCGTGAAGCCGATGCTAATGATCGTCCTTTTGTCACTCGTTATTACAACTCTGGCGTTCACCACGGAGCTTTGGCTATGCCGCAGTTTATGATCGATGCTTTGGAAGATGAGGTTCGCCCGGAAGAGGGATGAGCGCTATATCGTTGTTTCTGTCTGCAAAAAAACAAGGGGCGCCTTTCGGCGCCCCTTGTTGCTTACGGGTATGTTTTTACTGCTTGCCGTTGACAAATTCCGGATAGGCCTCCATGCCACATTCCGCAAGATCAACACCTTCATACTCTTCTTCAGCGGTGACTCGGATGCCCATCACAGCTTTCAGGATGCCCCACACAATCAGGCTGGCAATGAACACCCAGACAAAGATGGTCAGGGCGCCAATGAACTGACCGCTGAAGGCTGCATCGCTGTTGGTTACCGGAACCAGCATCAGACCCAGGAAGCCGCACACACCGTGAGCAGAGATTGCACCGACAGGGTCATCGATGCGCAGCTTGTCGAGTGCGACGATGCTCAGTACCACCAGGCCGCCACCCAGCGCGCCCCAGACGGTCGCAATCAGAGCGCTTGGTGTTGATGGTTCTGCGGTAATGACCACCAGGCCAGCAATGGCGCCGTTCAGCAGCATGGTCAAATCAGCTTTGCCGAACATCAGGCGGGCAACAATCAACGCTGCAATAGCACCACCGGCTGCGGCGGCATTGGTGTTCAGGAAGACCATGGCTACGGAGTTAGCGCTGGCAATATCACCGAGTTTGAGCACTGATCCACCGTTAAAGCCGAACCAGCCCATCCACAGGATCAAGGTACCCAAAGCGGCCAGCGGCATGTTTGAACCCGGAATGGCACGGATTTCACCGTTAGAGCCGTATTTGCCTTTACGGGCACCCAGCAGGATGACCCCAGCCAGAGCGGCAGCGGCACCGGCCATGTGTACGATACCTGAGCCGGCAAAGTCGCTGAAGCCCAGGTCGCCCAGGTTATACATGCCAAACACGTCTTTACCGCCCCAGGTCCAGGCACCTTCCATCGGGTAGATGATTCCTGTCATGACTACCGCAAAGGCCAGGAACGCCCAAAGCTTCATTCGCTCAGCAACGGCACCAGACACGATAGACATCGCAGTGGCAACGAAGACCACCTGGAAGAAGAAGTCGGATGCACCGGAGTAGATAGAGCCTCCTTCAAACCCGTCTTCACGGCTGGCAAAGTCGCCCAGCACGGTGTTGACATCTACGTCGGCAATGCCGGACAGGAACACATTGCCGTCATACATGATGGCGTAGCCGCACACCATGTACATGGTGCTGGCAACCGCAAACAAGGCAACGTTTTTAGTGAGAATTTCAGTGGTGTTTTTGGCGCGCACTAAGCCTGCTTCCAGCATGGCGAAGCCAGCGGCCATCCACATGACTAATGCGCCGCATATTACAAAATAAAATGTATCTATAGCGTACTGCAGGTGAAAGATATTACTTTCCATAGGAAGCCCTCCGCACAAGGCCCATCAGGTAATTGAATTTTGCGTTGGCTGATTCCGGGTTTAGACCGGCGTCAGACTGCTTCTTCGCCGGTCTCGCCGGTCCGGATTCGGATGGCTTGTTGAAGTTCGGTTACAAAGATTTTGCCGTCCCCGATTTTTCCGGTGTTGGCTGCTTTGGTGATGGACTCGATAACCTGGTCTAGCAGGTTATCGCCAATGGCAATTTCCACCTTTACTTTCGGTAGGAAATCCACCACGTATTCCGCGCCCCGGTAGAGCTCGGTATGGCCTTTCTGACGCCCGAAACCTTTAACTTCCGTTACGGTTACGCCTTGCACGCCTATCTCGGATAGTGCCTCACGGACATCATCCAATTTGAAAGGCTTGATGATCGCTGTCACAAGTTTCATTGCTTTCTCCTTGGTAAAGCCATCTCAACATTGAGGGCCGCGGGCCTGTTGTTGAGTTCGGGATGCTGCCACCTCGCACATCAATTGTGCGGACTGTGTACGAGAGCTATTGCATCGTGTGTGCCAACGCAAAAAAATAATTATAAAACAAAGACTTGGGTTTTGCCTGTTCCGGAATGGCGCAACTGATTGCACCATATTGGGGCGTCGTGCCCCACTCTGACACAATGTCGAGCGCCCAACAGGCACGATTCGACAACTATTATAATGCCGACCGGGTACAGTATGGCAGGGGCTGCGGTGTGTTACACTCCCGGCTACGACAGTATTCAGCGGGCTATCGGCCTGATTGAGCAGAAAGATTGATTTGACGAGGTATGAAATGAAGGGCCCCCAGGATTTTTTTGCGCAGTTACAAGGTCAGTTTGGCCAGTTTGTTCCGGATATGGCCCGCGCCGCCCGGGAAGATTTTGAAACTCAGGCCCGAGCGACGGTGATGTCTGTTTTGTCCCGGCTTGAACTTGTTACCCGGGAAGAGTTTGACGCCCAGCAGGCCGTGTTGATGAAAACCCGTGAAAAAGTGGAAGCGCTGGAAAAGCGGGTAGCTGAACTGGAACAAAAATCTCAGTCATAAATCGCTAATGTTGATGGGCGCAGGATGCGCCCTGATGATCTCAAGCCCGCCAAGGAAGGTGACCATGCTCGCTATTGTCCATTCCCGCGCCAGTATTGGCGTATCTGCTCCAGACGTTACCGTTGAAGTGCACCTGTCCGGCGGCTTGCCGGCGCTTTCGATTGTTGGTTTACCTGAAACCGGTGTCAGGGAAAGTAAAGACCGGGTGCGCAGCGCATTACTCAATGCGGGCTTCGAGTTTCCCGCCCGGCGAATAACCATCAATCTTGCTCCTGCTGACTTGCCCAAGGAAGGGGGGCGTTTCGATTTACCGATAGCGTTGGGTATTCTGGCTGCCTCGGGCCAGATTCCTGCAGAAAGCCTGAAAGGCCTGGAGTTTATGGGGGAGCTCTCTCTGGATGGCGCGCTGCGCCCTCTGAAGGGGGTTTTGCCTGCGGTTCTGGCGGCCCGGGAAGCCGGGCGTTCTCTCCTCATTCCCCAAGACAACACTGAAGAAGCCGCACTGGCGAGCAATAACGATGTGTTGGCAGCCAGCCATATTCTGACGGTCTGTGAACACCTTACCGGTAAGGCGAAACTGGTGCCGGTGGCCCGTCCTGAAGCAACTGCAGGGCAATCATCGTCGATGAATGCCTTGGCGGACCTTTCAGACGTCCGGGGGCAGCAGGTACCACGCAGGGCGTTGGAGGTGGCCGCAGCCGGTGGACATAACCTTCTTTTTTTTGGCCCTCCCGGAACGGGCAAAAGCATGTTGGCAAGCCGGTTGCCGGGGATCTTACCGGCTCTGGATGATGCGGCCGCGATGGAAGTGGCCAGTGTGCATTCGGTGGCCGGGCACCCATTAAAACCGGGCGGGTGGCGCCAGCCGCCTTTTCGCTCACCCCATCATACGGCGTCTGCCGTGGCTTTGGTGGGTGGCGGTAGTAGCCCTAGGCCTGGAGAAATTTCCCTGGCTCATCGAGGCGTACTTTTCCTTGATGAGTTACCTGAATTTGAACGTCGCGTTCTGGAAGTGCTCCGGGAGCCAATGGAGTCCGGTGAAATTGCCATCAGCCGTGCGGCCCGGCAAGTGACTTTTCCGGCTAAATTTCAGGTTGTGGCGGCAATGAATCCTTGTCCGTGCGGTTACAGTGGCCACCCCAATATTGAATGTCGGTGCTCGCCAGCTCAGGTAATGCGGTATCGGTCGAAAATATCTGGTCCTTTGCTGGATCGGTTCGATCTTCATGTTGAGGTTCCCGTTCAGGCAGGTGATGTTTTGTTGGGGCGAAGTGAACCTGGAGAAAGTAGTGCCGTTGTGAGAGCGCGGGTGTTGAATGCCAGGGCCCGCCAGACTGAGCGAGGTTGTTTGAACGCATCCCTGGCTGGAAAAGGTCTGGATGAAGCCTGTCGCCTTGATGCGGGCAGTGAGAAGCTCCTGGCGAGTGCAATGGAGCGACTTGGTTTGTCTGCCCGGGCTTTGCACCGGATTTTACGAGTGGCACGCACTCTGGCGGATTTGGAGGGGCAGGATAATCTGGCTCGTCATCACCTGATGGAGGCGCTGGGTTATCGGCAATTGGATCGCCAGGAGGGGCAAGGTTCTTTGATCTCCGCCTGAAGCGCCGGACTCTGGTAAACTGTGTGGAAATTTCAGTAATTAAGCCCGCAGTGGCGGTTGAGGACAACATATGGCCGACCAGAACGAAACCCAAGATTCCACGGGTGAGAATCCGATAACTACTCGCCGTGGAGTGCGTAGCTTTGTGTTGCGTCAGGGTAGGATGACCGAGGGGCAGAAAAAAGCCTTTGACCGGAGTTGGCCTAAATACGGTCTTGCTCGGGAAGACGGCGTGATAGATCCCCGTGAAGTATTTGGCCGCGAGAGCATGCTGAACCTGGAGATTGGCTTTGGAATGGGCCGATCGTTGGCTGATATGGCCGAAGCCGCCCCGGAGCAGGATTTCATTGGCGTAGAAGTGCATTTGCCCGGCGTAGGGGCTTTGCTTAAAGAGGTTGAAGATCGCGGACTGAAAAACGTCCGGATTTATAACATCGATGCCAATGACGTTATCGACCTGTGCTTGCCGGATGCTTCGCTGGATAGAGTGATGGTGTTCTTCCCTGATCCCTGGCATAAAAAGAAGCACCACAAACGTCGCCTGGTTCAGTTGGAGTTTGTTCAGCGAATTCGTCACAAGCTGCGTGTAGGTGGCATTCTTCATCTGGCGACGGATTGGGAAAATTACGCCGAGCACATGCTTGAAGTTATGGAAGGGTCGGAAGGGTTTGCCAACACTCAAGAGCAGGGTGGCTATTCACCTCGCCCGGAAGATCGTCCCATTACCAAGTTTGAACAGCGCGGCGAAAGGCTTGGCCACGGCGTGTGGGATTTGCTGTTTTATCGCACCAATTAAGGCGTCTTACTCTGATTTTAAGAGGCTGGAGTCAAAGGCTGCCTGCGGGCAGCCCGGATAATGACAAGACCTGCCACACCCAGTAAAAGGCCTGTGAATTTTACGAGTGCCAGAATGCTTGCAACCATGCTTAGAGTGTTGTCTGGCGGACTGAAATTATTCAGCAGTACGATATTTTCCCCTACATCACTGACTGCCGCGATAATGAATAAAGATCGGATCCAGCGTCCTGTTATTTTTTCCCGAACGCCAGGCCTGTCGGCCGTGAAACGTCGCGTCAGCTGGAACAGGACTGTCAAATAAGCTGCGATAAACAGGAAGTCGATCCAGAGTGACAGCCGGGCCAGTGAGAGGTTCTCGTGGCGCCAGCTGGCCAGTATCGCTTGAGCCTGTTCAGCCGTTCCTGACAGCTGGAGGCTGATCATGCCTTGGGGAGCGGCCGGTGTTTTCAGCGGTTGATTGAGCGCCACAAGCATCAGCAGGAGCGCAATGCAGAGCACCGTTGATACCTTTATGGGAAAACGCATTGGCTTCAATGGCGGATACTGAGCCGAGTCCATCAGAGAAATTTCTCCAGCAGGCTGTTCAGATAACGCTGGCCTTGTGCGGTTGTCTGTATCCGGTTCGTGACCAGCAAATTTTGGTTGCGTAATTGTTTAAGTTGTACCGCAACTGAGCTCAAGGGTAAACCTGTCCGTTTGGTGAACAGGTCTTCGTCTACGCCCTGTTTGAGCCGCAGTACGTTCATCATGAACTCCAGTGGGCGTTCTTGAGGTTCTATCTCTTCATTGCCGGCCGTGCGTGAACCGATCCGGTTCAGGTACGCCTCTGGCTGGCGGGTTTTCCAGTAACGGATGATGCGGCCATCGGCCAGACTGACTTTCCCGTGTGCACCTGCGCCCAGCGCCAGGTAGTCGCCGAACCGCCAGTAGTTCAGGTTGTGGCGGCTTTCCCTTCCCGGCTGGCTCCAGGCAGAAACCTCGTAATCATCAAAACCCTGCTCCCTGAGAAACTCCGAGCCTTGTCGATAGATTTCCCAGAGCTTGTCGTCATCTGGCAGGTGGGGCGGCCGCGAGAAAAACTCAGTGTTGGGCTCAATGGTTAATTGGTACCAGGATAGATGCGTGGGTTTATGGTCCAATGCCTGCTTTAGATCATCAATGGCCTGTTCTGGTGTTTGACCTGGCAGGCCATGCATTAAATCAACGTTATAGTTGTCAAAGCCCGCAGCTTTGGCGGATTCGATGGCCCGGTGGGCGGCATCTGCGTCGTGAATGCGACCCAGTGCCTGAAGATGTTCTGGGTGAAAGCTTTGTACGCCGATGGATAGCCGGTTGATGCCTGCTTGCCGAAAGCCTTCATAGCGGCCTTCTTCGAGGGTGCCGGGGTTGGCTTCCAGTGTGATTTCAGCCTCAGGTGAAAATGTCAGCTTTTCACGAAGGGCGGCGAGCAGCTTCTGATAGAAGCTGCTGGTCATTAAAGACGGAGTTCCGCCGCCAATGAAGATGCTTTGAATGGGCCGGTTACGAACAAAGCTTACATCGTGCTCAATGTCTTCCAGTAAGGCTGACAGGTAGGCGTTTTCTGGGATGTCCCCGCGAGTTGCGTGAGAGTTGAAGTCGCAGTATGGGCACTTGCGCACGCACCAGGGCACGTGGATGTACAGGCTAAGAGGCGGGTAGACCGTTACGGCGGGCGTGGCGGTCATGCCCTCAGTTGTTCCAGCAGGCTTGCAAGGGCACGGCCCCGATGACTGATGCGGCTTTTCTGCTCTCGGGTAAGTTCGGCTGCGCTGCAGCCATATTCCGGGGAGAAAAATACCGGGTCATAACCAAATCCACCTTCACCACGGGCTGCGGTAAGAATTTTACCAGGCCAGCGGCCATGACAAATCACCGGTGTTGGATCATCAGCATGGCGCAGGTAAACCAAAACACAGTGGAACTGTGCCCGGCGTTCCGGCTCAGGGATGTTTTTCATAGCTTCCAGCAGGGCTTGAACATTGTCTGCGTCGGTTGCGTTGGCACCCGCATACCGGGCGGAGCGTACCCCGGGCTGACCACCCAGGGCATCAACCGCTAAACCACTGTCATCAGCCAGTGCCGGTAGTCCCGTTTCCCGGGCCGCGTGGCGAGCCTTCAGAATGGCATTTTCAACAAAGGTGACGGCCGGTTCTTCCGCTTCACTTACCCCCAGCTCTCCCTGAGCAGTGGGTGTAAGCCTCAATGGGCTGAGCAGTTCGGTCAATTCGGCAATTTTGCCTTTGTTATTACTGGCGATAACGAGTTTTTGCTGCATGATTCAGTCGTTAAACAGTGTATGGGCGAAGCGTACCTTCAGGTCTTGTGGGTGGCCTATGGGTCTTGCCGTAATGTTGAAGGTTCTCAGGTCACCGGGACGGTATTGATACTGGGCGATAAAATAAACGGCATCGCCCTCCTGGATACGACGGAATGCCAGAAAATCAACCTGCTGAATGTCGTTGGAGACCTGGCCTTCTACCTGACCACTCACCGGCCGGGGCTGACCGTATTCATCGCTGGTCATGATCGATATGTTGACGATGCCAATACTTTTACTGCGCTGCAGGTTATTGGCTTGGGCGACTTCTGGCGTCAGAAAGGTACTGGGGTACACACTCCAGTGGACCTGATATTTACCGAAATCTTTCTCGCCAGCGTGGCTTTGGCTGGCGATCAGCATCATCCCGAAGGCGAGTGCGATAAAACTGGTGACAGAACGAATAATCATCAGGTGTTCTCCCGTGTGATTCGATAGATCGCAATTTGACCCAGTAGATTGGGCCATATCCGGGCCAGCCAACTGTTTTGGTGTTGGTCGTCGACTACCCGGCGACCTTTGATGCGGATGCCTTTTTGCCGGCACAGTGCTTCAAAGTCTTTGAAGGTGCAAAGGCGAATGTTTGGTGTGTTGTACCATTTATAGGGTAGTGCATCTGACTCCGGCATGCGGCCGCTGAGGGTCAGCCCCCAGCGTAAACGCCAATGAGCAAAGTTGGGGAAGGTGACAATGCCTTCTCGGCCAACCCGAAGCATTTCATCAATAACTTTGTCGGGCCGCCTGACGGCTTGCAAGGCCTGTGTCATCAGGACAATGTCGAACATGCCGTCGTCGAAGTTTTCCAGCCCCTGGGTATCCAGGTTCTGTTCGATGACAGCTACGCCTTTCCCCATGCAGGTGGTGATGTGATCGGGGTTGATCTCCAGCCCGAACCCGGTGGCATTGCGTTGCTGCTGCAGAAAGTGCAGGAGAGTGCCATCACCGCAGCCCAGGTCTAAAACGTGGTGGCCAGGCTGAACCCACTGTTGGATGATTTCTAAGTCAGCTCTCATGCTTCCACCTCCCTTGCGACCCGATCCATATACGCGGTAAAGGCCTCGGTGTATCTGGGCGTGGGGATCAGGAATGCATCATGGCCCCAGGGGGCATCGATTTCCGCATAACTGACCTTCTTTCGGGCGGAAATCATGGCATTCACCATTTCCTCGGAACGGGCCGGCGAGAAGCGCCAGTCTGTGCTGAAGGACAGCACCAGATATTCGCATTGAGCCGGGGCGAGGGCTTTGGCAAGGTCGCCGCCGAACTGATACGCCGGGTCAAAATAGTCAAGAGCACGGGTCATCAGTAGGTATGTGTTGGCGTCGAAGCTTTCAGAGAAGCGCTCACCCTGATAACGCAGGTAGCTTTCTACCTGAAATTCCGCATCGTAACCGAACTTATAGGCTTCTTCCCTGAGCTCGCGGCCAAACTTTTCGCCCATGGATGCATCCGAAAGGTAGGTGATGTGGCCCACCATTCGTGCCAGCATCAGCCCACGCCTCGGCAGGGTGTCGGCCTCATAGTAGCGGCCTTCATGAAAATCCGGATCAGAAGTGATGGCCTGGCGAGCCACTTCGTTAAAGGCGATGTTCTGTGCGGTCAGTCTGGGTGTAGACGCAATAATGACTGAATGCCGAATACGATCCGGGTAATCCAGACTCCATTGCAGCGCCTGCATGCCACCCAGAGAACCACCAACAACTGCAGCCCATTGCTCTATACCCAGGTGGTCTGCAAGCTGAGCCTGACTTTTAACCCAATCGGCAACCGTGACAACAGGAAAGTCGGGGCCGTAGAGTTTGCCGGTATTTGGGTTTACGGAATTCGGGCCGCTACTGCCGTGGCAGCCCCCCAGGTTGTTCAGGCTGACGACGAAAAAGCGATTTGTGTCGATGGGCTTCCCCGGGCCTATGCAGCTATCCCACCAGCCTGGTTTTTTATCCTCCAGCGAGTGGTAGCCTGCGGCGTGGTGATGGCCGCTAAGTGCGTGGCAAATAAGGACAGCGTTGCTGGCGTCGGCATTCAGAGTGCCATAGGTCTCTACCACCAGGTCATAACTTTCCAGAGACTGGCCACACGCCAGTTCAATGGGGGTGCCAAAGTGTATGGTTTCAGGGCGAGCTAGGCCCACGGAATCCGCGGGCAGGGAGTCGGGCATGAGCGTGTTGATTTCCTGGTCCGGTCCACATGTGTCAGGCCACAGGCCTTGGGTGGCGCAGAATTCGGCGCCGGCCCTACAGTTTAAAGGCGGGGGTTGGTTGCTGCAACCGGCGCGTACCGGTTGTGACGGTCTGTAGAGCTCCGTGAAGCTCTACAGACCGTTTATGCTGTGCCGTAGATGTTGACGACTTTTTGCTGAATTGTCGTAGGTGCGGGTTTTCGAATATGGCGCATCATGGTGTCAGCCAGCTCCAGCTGCCTGCGCAAGTCGGAGATAGAGTTATCCAGACGCTCTCTTTCAGCCCGGCTGTCGCGGTCGGTGCGAACCATGTCCCGTAGTCTGTGGATTTGGTGTTCAAGCAGCTGCTTCTGCTCCATGGAATACTGGATGATTGGCAGCAACGCTTCTTGTGGCCAACGCTCAACATCACTTCTTGCTCTACCGTGGAGCGTGCGGGCCTCACTGACCATAACGTTGAAGAACCGGCGAACCAGCAGGGTTTGTTCGGACATCAGGTTTTTGGGGCTGATGCGGAAGCGTTTGGCTTTTTTACGAAGCTCCCGGATGGCAATGACATGGCGCCCTGCGCGCAGGGGGATAGGTTCCAGATGTCGGGCTCGGGAATCCTCGTTGTAGCGCCGATAAATGGAGGCGACCATTTTTTCTGCCAGTTTGCCTTCAGCAAGCAGGTTGGTCAGATCACTCTCCAATAGTTCAAAGAAATGGTCCATGGCCCGGCTCATGCCGACTGTGGTCCAGCTCTTGGACATGATGTGGCGAACCTTATCTGCGTGGGCTTCAAAGCGTTCTTCGCAGACCAGCTTGTTCAGAATCTGGCCCTGTGAATCCATTAAACGGCGTGAAGAGCGCAGGGTTATGAGCTTTTTGTAGTAAAAGTCATAATCTTTTTGGGCTCGTTCAGCGAGCCGTCCCAGTGCTGGCTTATCCAAGGTGGCGCCGGAGCAGGCCTTGTGCTCTTCCTCTAAGGCCTTCAGGCGGGATTGCATGGCGGCCTGGCTATTCTGCAGCATGCCTAGCAAGTCGCTGATCAGGTGCTGGGTGATCAGTTGTTCTTTGTGCGTCAGAATACGCTGAACGATGAGGTTTTCCAGCATGCCAAGGTTTGAACGATCGAAGAGGTTGGCGTCATTCCGGACTCTTGCGACCAGGCCCTGTTTGGCTGAAAGAGGGATAACATCTTGTTGGTGCATGCCGAGGTGGTCGGCCGTGTAGGTTCGCACGCGCTCAATTGAGTCTTTCGTGTGTTTTTCGCCCTGTAAATCGTCCCACAACACATCGATTTTATTCAGTACTGCAAACCGGCCCGCGCGATGGTCGGCGTGATCTGTGTTGATGTGCTCTTTCCAGATAGCCATGTCGCTGGCGGTTACACCTGTATCGGCGCCCAGTACAAAAATGACTGCATGAGCACGCGGTAGCATGCTCATGGTCAGTTCCGGTTCAGAGCCCAGGGCATTCAGGCCCGGCGTGTCCAGAACGCGAAGGCCCCGTTCAAACAGAGGATGGCGAATACTGATCTGAGCATTGCGCCAGGCTGGTACAAGAACGTTGCCCGGGGTTCTCTGATCCTGTTCCAGCATATCTTCATCAAAGCCGAGTTTCCTGGCCTGACTGACGGTAACGCTTTTTACCCGGGCGACCTCCCCGAGTACTTCCCGCATGACTTCGGGGTTGCTCTCGTCAAGCTCGTGCCGCACCCAGTTGTCCGGCAGTTTGTGTTGTTGCTGCAGGGACAGCTCACCGGTGCGGGTTTCAATGGGCAGGAGGAGGAGGTAGCTCTGGTTTGTGTTACGGTCGAAAAACAGTTCGGTTGGGCACATGGTGGTGCGCCCCGCCTGGGATGGCAGTAATCGCTGACCGTAGCTGGCGAAAAACAGCGCATTGATCAGCTCGGTTTTTCCGCGGGAGTACTCGCCAACAAACGCAATGGTCAGCTCGTCTTCAATTAGCAGTTCAAGTCCGTGGCGAATGCGGGTGCTGATGTCTTGTGAGAACAGATTATTGTCCTGCAACCATAGCCGGTATCGACCGATTTGGCGGATCAGATTTTTTTTCCAGTCGTGGTAGGCTTCTACCTGCTGCGACAGAGTTCCCTGCTGGCTCATTAGACAATCCTTCAGCGCTGCTTTCGGGCGTTTAGCCCCACGTTAAATGAAGGTGATAATAACGTGATTGTCTGTTCTTTTATGTGAGAGTTTCCGGAAGCTATACCGCATTAGATTGGGGTTTAAAAGAAAAAAGCCGGTAAATCAACAGGTTGATTTGCCGGCTTTCTGATGTTTAATATTATGCTGTTGTGTTACGAAGTGTACGTTTGAGACACAGGTTACATTCCTGCACCCAGGAACCCCATTCCGGCGGCTACTTTCATGTGGTTCAGAACCACGTCAAGCACGTTGAGAATCAGAAAGACGATAATCGGCGAGAGATCGAGGCCACCCATTGATGGCATAACGTTGCGCACCGGTCGCATGACGGGTTCTGTAATCTGGGCTACCAGCTGAATGGCTGGGTGCCCGCTCTGGGGAGCTATCCAGCTAACAACCACCACCGCGATCACTGACCAAAAATAGATTTTTACGATCAGGCTGAGTACGTTTAATACGGCCCACACCAACAATGTTAGTGGGTTAAGTGCCGGGATGCCGCCGTTCAGTACCAAGAGTATCAGGAAAAAGGTGATTGCCTGGATAATAACGGCCAGTGTCAATGCCGCGCCATCAATGCCTCCCCAGCCAGGAATGATCCTGCGCAGAGGCCTCAGTGGCGGGTTTGTGGCCTTTACAACAAACTGGGAAATGGGGTTGTAAAAATCAGCCCTGGCCAGTTGGAGCAGGAATCGCAACAGGACCACAGACATATAGAAAGTGGATGCGATCATCAGGATCGTAATCAGAATTTCTGCCAGCATGAAGCTGTGTCTCCCTAACGGTTACTGTTTGTCTGCCAGTTCTTTGGACATCTCCTGGGAACGCTCGAAGGCCGCGTCATACGCTTTTTTTACCAGGTTTCTCATGCCGCCTTCTTCAAAGGTGTTGATTGCCCGCTCAGTGGTTCCTCCCGGTGACATTACGTTCCGCTTAAGCTGGGCGGGTTCGTGCTCGCTGCCAGCAGCCATTTCTGCCGCACCGGCCATAGTTTGAATCGCCAGCATTCTGGCTGTGGCGGGCTCAAGGCCGGCTTCTGTAGCGGCACTTTCCAGAGCTTCCAGCATCAGGAAGAAGTAGGCTGGGCCGCTGCCTGAAAGTGCTGTCACGCTGTGGATCAGGTTCTCATTGTTTACCCAAAGTGCCGTGCCGATGCTTTCGAAAACCGTTTGTACCATGGTTTTCTGGTCGCCCGACACACTTCCATTGGCAAACAGGCCTGCCGCACCTTTACCGACCAGAGATGGCGTGTTTGGCATGACCCGCACTAAAGGAAGCCCTCCGCCTAACCATTCGTCGATTGTCTCAGCGGTCAGACCAGCGGCAATGGATACGATAAGCGGCCGGGTGTTTTGCACTACAGGCGCAATACCTTTGCATACGTCAGCCATGACCTGGGGCTTCACTGCAAGCACAAGCATGTCGGCTTGTTCTGCGCAGTAACGGTTATCCGTCGTGGTGTACACGCCGAATTGATTCCGAACCGACTGGAGATGGCTGTCGTCCGGTGCGCTAACCCAAATGTTGGCAGCCTGGAAGCCGTTGTCCAGCATGCCACCAATGATGGCACTGGCCATGTTGCCGGCGCCGATAAACGAGATGGTGGGTGATTTGCTCAAGGTTCACTCCAATGCTTGTTCGGTTAATTCGTCGTTCAGGATAATAGCAGGAACAACACGATTCAGCTCTGGCTCTGTTTGGCTGGCCGGGCTCCGAATATTGCTGAGCCAACTCTGACCCAGGTGGCGCCTTCGGCAATCGCCAGCTCAAGGTCGTCTGACATGCCCATAGACAGGGTATCGAGACTCCCGGAGTCTGGCAGCTGTTCTTTCAAGTCTGCCAGTGCGGTAGCCAGTCTGCGAAAGCTTTTTTGCAGGTCTGCTTCGCTTTGATTCGGAGAAGGGATGGCCATCAGGCCGCGTAAGCTTAGATTTGGCAATTCGCTGATGGCTCTGGCCAACTCAGGTAACTCACCTAAAGAGCAGCCTGACTTACTTTCTTCGTCATTTATATTTACCTGCAGGCATACGTTCAAAGGGCCCAGGTTGCAGGGGCGCTGCTCGCTGAGCCTTCGGGCAATCTTCAGTCGATCTACGCTGTGCACCCAGGCGAAGGCTTCTGCAATCTGCCGGGTTTTGTTGGATTGTATCGGCCCGATAAAGTGCCATTCCAGTCCGTCGACGGTTTTCAGGGCTTCTATTTTGTCCAGGGCTTCCTGCAGATAGTTTTCCCCGAAAGCGATTTGCCCCGCCGCCGCAGCGGCCATCAGGTCTTTGGCTGGCCGCGTCTTGGTGACTGCCAGTAGCTTTACGCTGTCGGGCTTCCTGCCGGACTGCAATGTTGCTTTTTGTATGCGCCGGGTTACGCTTTTGATGTTGTCTGCTATGCTGCTCATAATGTGAGTTTGCCGCGTATGAATTAAAAGAAAAAGCCTTCCGAGGAATCCTATGGATATTACTGAACTGCTTGCCTTTTCGGCCAAACAAGGTGCATCGGATTTGCACCTCTCTGCAGGCCTTCCACCCATGATTCGTGTTGACGGCGATGTCCGTCGAATCAACCTGCCACCTATGGAACACAAAGAAGTCCATGGGCTGATTTACGACATCATGAACGACAAGCAGCGTAAGGACTACGAAGAATTCCTGGAAACTGACTTTTCTTTCGAGGTGCCTGGAGTTGCCCGGTTCCGGGTTAACGCTTTTAACCAGAACCGTGGCGCGGGTGCCGTGTTTCGGACAATTCCCTCGAAAGTGCTCACCATGGAAGATCTGGGCATGGGCCAGGTTTTCAAGGATATTTCTTCAGTTCCCCGCGGGCTGGTGTTGGTCACCGGGCCGACAGGTTCTGGTAAATCGACCACTCTGGCTGCGATGATTGACTACATCAACGATACTCGCTACGAGCACGTACTTACTATCGAAGATCCTATCGAATTCGTGCACGAATCCAAAAAGTGTCTGGTTAATCAGCGTGAAGTTCATCGGGATACGCTTGGTTTTAACGAAGCCTTGCGCTCTGCTCTGCGGGAAGACCCGGACATCATACTGGTGGGCGAGTTGAGGGATCTGGAAACTATCCGCCTTGCACTGACCGCGGCTGAAACCGGTCACCTGGTGTTTGGCACGTTGCACACCACTTCTGCCGCCAAGACCATTGACCGGGTTGTCGACGTCTTCCCGGCCGAAGAAAAATCCATGGTTCGCTCCATGCTTTCGGAATCTCTGCAGGCTGTTATTTCCCAGACGTTGATGAAAAAAATGGGCGGTGGCCGAATTGCAGCCCACGAGATCATGATTGGCACTGCCGCGATCCGGAATTTGATCCGGGAAGACAAAATCGCGCAAATGTACTCGTCAATTCAGACTGGGGGTTCTCTGGGTATGCAGACACTGGATCAGTGTCTGGAAGGATTGCTGAAGAAAGGCCTCATATCTCGTGAGGCAGCACGTTTGAAAGCGAAAATGCCGGATAACTTTTAAGTTACTGTCAAAAGTTAATGAGATGAATAGGTAAACAAATGGAATTTGAAAAGCTGTTGCGGCTGATGGTGGAGAAAGGAGGCTCAGACCTCTTTATTACGGCAGGCGTTCCCCCCAGCATGAAAGTGAACGGCAAAGTGCTGCCTGTCACTAAAAATGCCCTGACACCGGAACAGACGCGGGAATTCGTATACGGCGCAATGAATGATAAGCAGCGCGCTGAATTTGATGAAACCCATGAATGTAACTTTGCGATCAGTGCCCGTGGTATCGGGCGCTTTCGGGTAAGCGCTTTTTTTCAGCGTAATCTGTGCGGGATGGTGTTGCGCCGAATCGAAGTAAAAATTCCCCAGATCGATGACCTCTCTTTGCCTGAAGTCATAAAGGATCTGGCCATGACAAAGCGTGGCCTGATCATGTTTGTCGGTGCGACAGGTACCGGTAAATCAACCTCGCTGGCGGCGATGCTCGGCCACCGAAACCGGAACAGCCGCGGCCATATCATTTCCATCGAAGATCCTATTGAATTTGTCCACCAGCACCAGGGCTGTATCGTGACTCAGCGTGAAGTGGGCATTGATACCGAAAACTTCGAAGTTGCTCTGAAGAATACACTTCGTCAGGCACCGGATGTCATTCTGATTGGTGAGGTGCGTACCCGGCAAACGATGGAATATTCGGTACAGTTCGCTGAAACCGGTCATTTGTGTCTGGCAACCCTGCACGCCAACAACGCCAACCAGGCCCTGGACCGGATTATCCAATTCTTCCCGCCGGAGCAGCACAACCAGATCTGGATGGATTTGTCTCTCAATCTGAAGGCTATCGTGGCGCAGCAGCTCGTGCCTACACCTGATGGTAAAGGCCGGAAAGCGGTTATTGAAGTGTTGATTAATACCCCGCTGGTGGCTGATTTGATCCGTAAAGGCGAAGTGCACAAGCTTAAAGAGTTGATGGCGAAGTCTAACGAGTCAGGCATGCAGACCTTTGATCAGGCTCTGTATAAGCTTTATGCAGAGGGCTCTATAACCTACGAAGATGCGCTCGTTCACGCAGACTCAGCTAACGACTTGCGCCTGATGATCAAGCTGGGTACGGATGCCCGGGGGGCGGATAAGCTGTCATCGTCTGTTGACAAGCTTTCTATCCAGGAGGATTAGACGAAAGTCGCAAATTAGGTAGCAGCCTTAATTAATAGGTTTGGCATTTGAGGCTGTTGCCCCGAGCTGCGTATACTCCGCCCCAAATTAATAAGGAGATACGTAGCACATGAGATCCTCACCAATTGCACTCGCTGTCCGTATGGCATCGCTGGCCGCTCTGGCGGCACCGGTCAGCGCCCTGGCTGGTGGCTTTTCCCTGAACGAACAATGCGCCTGCGCCATGGGCGCAGCCAACGCAGGAATGGCCGCTAATTCCGAAAACGCAACAACTGTACTGTTCAACCCGGCAGGTATGAGCCAGTTGTCCGGCACCAATATTTCCTTTGGTGCTGCTGTGTTGGATATTGATGCCGAAGCTAAATCCGGCAGTTACTCGGCAACCGACTCCCTTGGGCAGCCATACTCTGGTAGTGGCGGTGGCGATATCGCCGATCTGGCAGTACTTCCGAACGTATATATTACCCATGAAGTGAGTGATTCCATTGATGTCGGCTTTGGTATTCATGCGCCTTATGGCCTGGCTGCGGACTACGACGATGACTTTACTGGCCGCTACTTCGCGGACAAGACGGAACTGACCGCTATTTCCTTTACCCCGGCGGTATCTGTCAACAATGGTAAAGGTCTGTCTATGGGGGTGGCTCTGAATATCATGTACGCCGAGGGCCGGCTGTCCAAATATCAGGA
>NZ_JBFHJO010000012.1:0-77874 GCF_041595835.1 Marinobacter sp.
GCTAAGGCGTTGATTTTAATGGTGCCCGGAGCCGGAATCGAACCGGCACGGCCCGAAGGCCGAGAGATTTTAAGTCTCTTGTGTCTACCAATTTCACCATCCGGGCATAGGAGGGGAAAATCTGAAGGCCGAGATTGTATAAGGCCTCGGAGCCTAACGCAATTCCGATGGCGCAGTTTGTTTATGATCTGGTTACTTCTTGAACAAAACCGCTATTTCAGCGCTTTCGTCGCCCTGCCCTTGTAGATATAACCTGCAATTTTCGGTGACTTGGGTATGTACAGGTTTTCCAGTTCCTGAATTTCAAACCCTGCGTGTTTGATCAGGTCTGCTATGTTGCGGTTCAAATGACAACCACCGGCTACTTTTTTCCAGCTTGGGTTTATGCGGTGCTGCCATTTATTTGTGTTCATGTCAGGCGACTCACCGTGCTCCAGGAAAAGCAGATCTCCCCCCGGTTTTAATACGCGTTTCATCTGTTGCAGGGCTTTGTGCCAGTCGGGGATTGTACATAGTGTGAACGTCAGCAATATTGTGTCGATAGAGTTGTCCTGCAGCGGAATTTGTTCTCCCGGAAGATCCAGCCACTCAACTTTGATGGGGGACCGGCTCAGATTAACCTGGGCTTTTCGGCGCATGCCCGCAGAAGGCTCAAGGCCGTAGATCATCTCTACCTGCTCATGATTGTAGTACTCAAGATTGATGCCTGACCCCATTCCAACTTCCAGCACTCGCCCTTTTGCTCTGGGCACCACCTGGCTACGAAGTTTCATAAGCTGGCCAGACGAGCAGACTTTATCAATGATATGCGGAAGTATGCGGTTCTCGTAAAAGCTCATCAGGCCACCATTTTGTTGTAGGTATTTCGTTGTCATATATCAAGGGTGCGACAAACTGCCCTACCCATCTCTGCTAAAATATTAGTACTATCAGATGTAACCGATGGTAATAACAATATAACTAACCGTCTTGTGCTGGTGAGCGGGTGCAGATCCGCTTGTTAAGATTGTCGTGTATTGCCGGAGGTTCCTATGGAACTAGATCCCCTCATCTTATCGCGAATCCAGTTCGCGTTTGTCGTGTCATTTCACGCCATTTTCCCGGTATTTACTATCGGGCTTGCTTCCTACATTGCCGTTCTCGAAGGCCTTGGGTTCAAAACCAAGAATCCTGTCTGGTTTAAGCTTTCCGGGTTCTGGACCAAGGTGTTTGCCGTAGTGTTCGGCATGGGGGTCGTCTCTGGTATCGTGATGTCGTTTCAATTCGGCACCAACTGGAGCAACTTTTCCCAGGCATCAGCCAACTTCCTGGGGCCGATTCTGAGTTATGAGGTGATCACCGCCTTTTTCCTGGAAGCGGCCTTTTTGGGTGTTCTGCTGTTCGGGCGTAATAAGGTACCGGCAGGTGTTCACCTCTTTGCCGCAATCATGGTGGCATCAGGTACCTTCATATCGTCTTTCTGGATTCTGTCGGCTAACAGTTGGATGCAGACTCCGGCCGGCACTGAGCTTCGCGATGGAGTCTTCCATGTTGTGTCATGGAGTGATGCCATCTTCAACCCTTCATTCTGGTATCGCTTCAGCCACATGGGTTTGGCGTCATTCCTGACTGGCAGCTTTGTCGTTGCGGGCGCGAGTGCCTGGTATTTGCTCAAAGGGCGGGAAGTTGAAGCCAACCGTAAAGCATTGTCTATGTGCTTATGGCTGTTGTTGTTCATTGCCCCTGCTCAATTACTGGTCGGTGATTTCCATGGTCTGAACACTCTGGAACACCAGCCTATGAAGGTCGCTGCAATGGAAGGCAACTGGGAAACTTCCCGGAATGTGCCTCTGCTGTTGTTTGCCTTACCGGATCAGGAAAATCAGACCAACCATTTCGAGATTGGTATTCCCAGCATGGCAAGCCTGATTCTCACGCACGATTGGGATGGAGAGGTGCCAGGGCTTAAGGAGGTTGCTGTCGAAGAGCAACCACCGGTTGCGATTGTGTTCTGGGCGTTCAGGATCATGGTCGGCCTGGGTACTTTGATGATTCTGTTTGCGTTGGTTGGCTTTGTCCTGCGTAAAGGTGGCCGTTATTACCAGGCCCGCTGGTATCTTCAAGGCTTGCGGTTTATGAGCATTACGCCCTTTATCGCGGTGTTGACTGGTTGGTTTGTAACGGAGGTCGGGCGTTCTCCCTGGTTGGTCTACGGGATAATGACTCAGGCAGAATCCGTTACCCCGTCACTGACAGGTGGCATGGCTCTGTTTACGTTGATTGGCTACATCCTTGTCTATGCATCGGTGTTCTCTGCCGGTGTCTATTACATGATGCGTGTGCTTTACGTTGGGCTGGAAGGCGATGACAGCGATATTGAGAACGAAGCTGACCGCCCTGCACGTCCGCTGTCTGCAGCCCATGTACCGTTCGAATATGAATCCGGTGATGGAGCATTGAAACACGCCATACCTGCCAACAATGGAGGTCAGTCATAATGGAAATGTTCGATCTTGCCCTTATCTGGGCATTTATCATCGGCTTCGGGCTGATTATGTATGTGCTGATGGATGGTTTTGATCTGGGCGTAGGAATTCTGTTCCCTTTCGCTCCATCAGAACAGGACAGGGATACTATGATGAATTCCGTTGCCCCCGTTTGGGATGGTAACGAGACCTGGCTTGTTCTGGGTGGCGCGGGCCTGCTGGCAGCCTTCCCGATGGTCTACACCATCCTTCTGCCCGCCATGTACATTGGCGTATTCCTGATGCTCGCGGGCCTGATCTTCCGCGGTGTTGCTTTTGAATTCCGGTTCAAAGCCCGTACCTCCCGCTACTTGTGGAACTGGGCTTTTGCCGGTGGTTCAATCGTCGCTACTTTTGCGCAAGGTGCTGTTGCAGGTGCCTATATTCAGGGTTTCAATACTGTTGATGGCGTCTATGTAGGCGGCGCTCTGGACTGGCTGACCCCCTTCACCGTGCTGACGGGTCTGGGTACAGTGGCTGGATATTCGTTGCTGGGTTCCACCTGGCTCATTCTGAAAACCGAAGGTCACCTGCAAGACTGGGCCTACCGGATTACCACGCCCTTGCTGGCTACGGTATTGGTGATCTTTGGTATCATCAGTGTGTGGACGCCGTTTGTGGACGACATGGTTCGGGAACGCTGGTTCTCCAATCTGGGCGTAATCTGGATTCTGCCGGCGTTAACACTGCTTTGCGCTTTCCAGATCTGGAACTCCGTGCGTAACCGTTCCGAAGGCATGCCGTTTGTGTCCACAATGGGCTTGTTCATCACCACTTACCTGGGGCTGGTTGTAAGCCGGTGGCCTTATGTTGTTCCACCTAATCACACCCTGTGGGATGCGGCCTCTGCCTATGACTCTCAGTTGTTCCTGCTGATTGGTCTGCTGTTTGTTATCCCCATTGTCCTTGTGTATACCGCCTGGACTTACTGGGTATTCCGCGGCAAGGTTCGTGCTGGCGAGGGGTATCACTAAGTGAGTTCGCCGGCCCAGTCAGATGTCAGGCACTGGCTGTCCGGGTTAGCCCGGAACAGCCGGCGCTGGGTTCAGGCAACTGTTTGGGCTGGCGTTCTGGTTGGGCTGGCGACCATCATTCAGATGGTTTTGCTGGCCTGGATTGTTTACCTGGGCGTTATCGAGGAACAACCTGTATCGAGCCTTACTCCCTGTTTTCTGGCTTTGATTTTGGTACTTGTGGTTCGGGCTGTTGGTCAGGCCCTGCAATCACGCTTTGCTGCTCGTTGCAGTGAGCAGGTTCGGAAACACGTTCGCCTGCAGCTCCATGAGCACTGGCAGTCACTTGGGCCGGTTGCCCTGTCAGATGCCTCATCTGCCTCCCTGACACGGGAATGGCTTGACCACGTTGAAGCGTTGCACGGTTACTTTGCCCGCTTTCTTCCGCAAATGATGTTGTCTGTTATTGTTCCGCTGGCAATACTGGCTCTGGTGTTTTGGCTGGACTGGTTAGCGGGTATTTTCCTTCTGCTATCTGCGCCTTTAATCCCCCTGTTTATGGCTTTGGTGGGTATGGGGGCGGAAAAAGTAAATCAACAACATTTTGAAACAGTCAGCCGGTTATCCGGCCAATTTCTCGACAAGGTGCGGGGGTTAACCACCCTGCAGCTTTTTGGCCAGACAGAACAGGCCAGCGAGACTCTCTACAAACGTTCTGACCAGTTTCGATTGATTACCATGAAGACTCTGAAAATCGCCTTTTTGTCTTCTGCGGTATTGGAGTTCTTTGCTTCGGTGGCCATTGCGGTCATCGCTATTTATATCGGTTTTGGCCTACTGGGCTACATTACCTTTGGCCCAAGCTCTGAGCTGACCCTGTTTTCGGGCCTTTTGATTCTTCTGCTTGCACCGGAATTCTTTCAGCCTTTACGTACGCTTTCCCAACACTATCACGACAGAGCTGCCGCCCTTGGCGCCAGTGCTGAGATTCTGGCCCGACTTAGCCAGCCAGCCACCGGTTCTGGCAGGCCGGCCAAGTTACCTCAAACGGTTTACGACAACACCGTGAATCTTAACGGCGTCAGTCTGAGCTACGGCGATGGCCCGGCGGTGTTCAACAATATTTTTCTTACGTTTAAACGGGGTGAAACCATTGTCCTTACTGGCCCTTCCGGAGGTGGGAAGTCTTCTTTGCTGCACCTGCTGGCCGGTTTCATCAATCCCGATACTGGTTGTATTTCTGTATTCGGACAGTCTCCCGGTGCTGCGCCATTTGGCTGGCTTGGCCAGAAAGGTTTCTGGATTCAGGGTTCATGGGCCGACAATCTTCGCATGACTAGCCCGGATGCTTCAGACGCAGCCATTGAAGCGGCACTGCGCAAGGTTGGGCTGGCGGATTTACTGGATAGCCGGGAGCAAGGTATCAATAGCCGCATTGGTGAAGATGGCCAGGGTTTATCGGGCGGACAGGCCCGCCGGCTTAGTCTGGCCCGGATCTTTCTGGCCGATTATGACCTGATTCTTCTGGATGAACCCACGGCCGGGCTGGATGCCACCAGCGAAATTTGTATTCTTGACGCTCTTCACAAGCTTTCTGAAGCCGGTAAGACTCTGATTTTATCCACCCACCATCAGGCGCTTTTCACGCTCGCTGACCGGGTGCTGGTTGTGAGCGATGGAGAAGTTCAAAATGCATGAACTCCGGCCCTGGCTTACTCTGATATTCCAAAGGCGGCGTCGCCTGTTCGTTGGTGCGCTGCTTCTATTGGCTACGTTTATATCCGGCATCGCATTGCTGGGCCTGTCAGGGTGGTTCCTCACTGAAACAGCTCTGGTTGGGCTAATGTTTGCTGCAGGCATTCAGGCTTATATCAATCTGTATGTGCCAGGTAGTGGCATTCGGTTTTTTGCAGTATCCCGAACGGTGGCACGTTATTTCGAGCGGTTGTATAACCACAACACGGTTCTGCGTCTGCTGACCGACATCCGTGTCACTCTGTTCAATCGGATGGCGGTTGCCGGCCACCGCGACAGGGGCCGTAAAACCGGTGCGCATTGGTTGTCACGACTGACTGCCGATGTAGACGCTCTGGATACGCTGTATTTAAGGCTGGTAGCGCCTGCGGCTTTGGCGGCCGTTGTTGCTTTGATGGTGGTTGTCCTGGCGTGGATACTGTTTAGCCTTCAGATTGCCCTGGTGTTACTGGCACTTCTGGCGCTAGCCTTTGTGATGGCCACCTGGAGTGTTTATCGAAGAACCCGGGAGCTGGCGGGGCAACTGAATGATCGGCAAGAGCATTTGCGTAGTGAAGTTATTGAACACCTGGAGGGGTTTGCCGAGCTGACAGCATCGGGTCGTACCGGTAAGCATGCTTCCCGCTTGATACGCCATTCGTTGACTCTGTCTAAAGAACAGGCCGTTGTCGACGCTCAGGTGGGCTGGCACCTTGCCCTTACCCAGTTTTTGATCAATCTATCATCAGTTGTGGCACTCTGGGCCGGGTTTGAGCTGTTCCAGAGCGGTGTTCTTTCGGGGCCTGTATTGGTTTTACTACCGATCGTTTTAATGGGGCTGGGAGAAGTTTACGCCATGCTGCCAGATGCATTCGGAAAGCTGGGAGCCACGGTGTCTGCGGCAAAACGCCTGAATGAAGATATTTTACCGGCTCCGGCGGGCTCTGTTTCGGGGATACTGAGCGCCACGTCTGATCACTCAGAACTAGCGCTCACCGCCACGGACATTACAGTTGGCCATCCCGGTTCTGCGCCAATCCTCAATCACTTTTCGATTGAAATCAAAGCGGGCGAGCGCCTTGGTATCGTGGGCGCGTCCGGGAGCGGTAAATCCTCCCTGGCAGACACCTTTGCCGGCGTTATACCGCCAATATCTGGCAACATCACTGCCCTGCCCTGTGCCTACCTCACTCAGACGACGGTGGTGTTTGAAGACACCGTTAAAGCCAACCTGTTGTTAGGTAATCCTGAGGCTTCGGATGCTGAGCTCTGGCGTGTACTTGAGTTAGTAGAGTTGGCAGATCGCTTTGCCCGCGAAGCAACTGGACTGGACACCTGGCTGGGCAGTGGAGGAAACCGGTTATCCGGAGGAGAAGCCCGCCGATTGGTTTTAGCGAGGGTATTACTCAGTAATGCGCCCTTGCTGATCCTGGATGAGCCCTTTACTGGCGTGGATTCAGAAACCCGAGACCGTATTGCACCACACATTGATCACTGGCTGGAAGGTCGGGCGGTTATCAGTCTGGGGCATGGGCCGGAAGCATTACTGCCATCCGGCCACACACTGCACCTGAATTAAGCTCAGCGGGTCTCAACCACCTCGAAAGTCAGGCCTGCGTTGCTGGTCAAACGCTCTAAAAGATGGCCGTTCAGGGCGGAGGCAGGTGTCCAGAAACCACCCGGAAGATCGTCTTTAACGTCTAAGGCCAGGCACAAACCTGCCTCGCCGAGCATTTTCCCGGTAGAACCGTACCCAGGGTCCCGATCTCCGGTTACTTTGGTGATCATGGTTTTGCCGTCTGGAGTACGCCCGACAAACCGGATATCGTAGAAACCCTTTTCCTGAGCCTCAGGGCTTGGGCCTTCTCCGGGTTTTGGTACCAGTTTTTCAACGATCCAGCGCGTTGGTTTGATGGCCGATGCGGTGAAAAAAGCGCCCAGTGCAGCCACCATACTATACGCGGTCAACCGGCCTTTGGTGCCCTTACCTGTCATGATGGCTTCATCGTATGTGAATTCCTTGCCATAGCGAGCATTCTGTAAGGCATTGGAGCGGTGTACAACACGTATGTTAATCGCCCCCATCACGAAGGGAGCTATCCATGAATTGAAGTCTTTGTCGAATTCGGCAGATTTAATGCCTGGCTGTCGCGTTTCTGATCTATGTTCAGGCGGGCAAATGGAGAACGGGTTAGCAAGTTCTTTTCGTAGCTTGGGATCAGCCCCGGCTTCCTTAGCAATGTTGATCATTGAAGCCACTGTGCCACCGGACAGGCCACCCTTGGCAACTTTAACCCTCAACCGTACGTCCTGGCAGGGTTGCCCAAAGGTTTTTTCGGCTTGCTGTTGAAGGAACCATACACCCATATCTGAGGGGATAGAGTCGAAGCCACAACAGTGAACAATACGCGCCCCGCTCTTTTTTGCCTGGTTTTCATAACGTTCAATCATCTTGCGAATCCACTGAACTTCGCCGGTCAGGTCACAGTAATCCGTTCCTGTTGCAACGCAGGCTTTAATCAGCGGTTCACCATACAGTGCATATGGGCCTACGGTTGAGATAACCACCCTGGCCTGATTGCACATGGCGGCTAGTGCTGCGTCATCGCTGGCATCGGCGAGGATAACGGGCAGGTTATCTGCGTTAGCGCCCAGCTCAGATTTAAGACCCTTGAGTTTACCTTCCGACCGACCTGCTATAGCCCATTTGATTTCTGCCCCCACGCCATAGTTTTCTGCAAGATAGTGGGTAAGAATCTGGCCCACAAAACTGGTCGCACCGAAGATGATCAGGTCGTAATTTGCCTTTGCCGTAGTGGTCATTTTTATTGTCCTTTTTCAAATGGATGACTGGCAATGATGGTAACAGGTTTATACAAAGGTTTTTCGCAGATTGCCTACCAATTAAGGGTTCATCACCCGGTATAT
This sequence comes from Marinobacter sp., assembly GCF_041595835.1. GTDB lineage: Bacteria > Pseudomonadota > Gammaproteobacteria > Pseudomonadales > Oleiphilaceae > Marinobacter. The sequence continues at coordinate 8,120 of NZ_JBFHJO010000012.1, forward strand.
CAAACCATTGCCCTGATCGTTAAAAAAACAAAAAAAGGCACCCGAAGGTGCCCTTTTTATAAGAGAATACAGAAAGTTACAGAACTTTCTTCAACTCTTCTTCAAGCTGAGGAACAGCTTCGAACAGATCTGCTACCAGGCCGTAATCGGCAACCTGGAAGATCGGTGCTTCTTCGTCTTTGTTGATCGCAACGATCACTTTGGACTCAGACATACCCGCCAGGTGCTGAATAGCACCGGAGATACCAACAGCTACGTACAGCTGAGGAGCAACGATTTTACCGGTTTGACCAACCTGCATATCGTTCGGTACGAAACCAGCATCAACTGCGGCACGGGACGCACCCACAGCTGCGCCCAGCAAATCGGCAACCTGCTCAAGCATCTTGAAGTTGTCGCCGTTCTGCATGCCACGACCACCGGAGATAACGATACCGGCGGATGCCAGGTCAGGACGGTCAGACTTAGCTTTCTCTTCACCTACGAAAGAAGACAGACCTGCGTCTTTAACAACATCAATCTGCTCTACAGAAGCTGAACCACCTTCGGCGGCAACCGGATCAAAACCAGTCGGGCGTACGGTGATTACTTTGATGCTGTCGCTGGCTTTAACAGTAGCAATAGCGTTACCAGCGTAGATCGGGCGTACAAATGTGTCAGCAGATTCAACACGGATGATGTCGGAAACCTGAGCAACGTCCAGCAGCGCTGCAACGCGCGGCATGAAATCTTTACCCGTAGTACCGGCAGAAGTCAGGATGTGGCTGTAGCCTTTACCTACTTCAGCAACCAGTTCACCCAGGTTCTCAGCCAGGAAGTGGCCGTATGCTGCATTATCTGCAACCAGAACCTTGTTAACGCCTTCTGCTTTAGCAGCGGCTTCAGCGATGGCACCTACGTTTTCACCAGCAACCAGCACGTCGATGTCACCACCGATGGCCTTGGCTGCCGCTACAACGTTCAGAGTAGCCTGCTTCAGGCTGCTGTTGTCGTGTTCAGCAATTACCAGGATGCTCATTTAGATCACCTTCGCTTCGTTCTTCAGTTTATCAACCAGCTCAGCAACGTCAGCTACCTTGATACCAGCCTGGCGTGAAGCAGGCGCTTCTACTTTCAGAGTGGTCAGACGTGGAGCGATTTCAACACCCAGATCGGCTGCGCTCATAACATCCAGAGGCTTCTTCTTAGCCTTCATGATGTTAGGCAGAGATGCGTAGCGTGGCTCGTTCAGACGCAGGTCTGTGGTAACGACCGCAGGCAGATTCAGAGCAACAGTCATCAGACCGCCGTCTACTTCGCGGGTTACGTTAACTTTGTCGCCGTCAACAACCACTTCAGAAGCGAAAGTACCCTGACCCATACCAGTCAGAGCAGCCAGCATCTGGCCAGTTTGGTTGTTGTCGGAATCGATAGACTGTTTGCCCAGAATAACCAGCTTCGGCTCTTCTTTCTCAACGACAGCTTTAAGCAGCTTGGCCGCTTCGAGGGACTGAACTTCTGCGTCAGTCTCGATGTGGATACCACGGTCAGCGCCCAGCGCCAAAGCAGTACGGATCTGCTCTTGAGAAGCTTTAGGGCCAATGGATACAACAACGATTTCAGTGGCAACGCCCTTCTCTTTCAGACGAACCGCTTCTTCTACAGCGATTTCGCAGAACGGGTTCATTGCCATCTTGACGTTGGCGAGATCAACACCGGTGTTGTCCGGCTTGACGCGCACCTTTACGTTGTAGTCGATAACTCGTTTTACAGCGACCAGAACCTTCATAGATTCCTCGTTCTTCTACAATGGGTTAAATGATGCACAATCCTTGACGAAGCGCCTGCTAAATAGTGCGTAACAATAATGCAGGGGATGCCCAAATGGGTAAATGCCCATTCGACGCGCCAGGACTGCGTTCACAGCCAATAGACCGGGTTGACCCAGCCAGGCAATGAGACGATACTAAAAATCGACTCAAAACACACGAAATTTCGGTGTATACGTACAATGCCAAAGGTGAGTGCAAATTTCAAACAAACGTTTGTTTGATTTGTCAATTGCGTTTATCCTTCGGCCTAATAACATTCATTAAAGCTGTATGAGGAGACCAACGTGGAACGCGAATCAATGGAATTTGATGTTCTGATCGTAGGCGGGGGCCCTGCGGGCCTATCGGCAGCCTGCCGCGTCATGCAACTGGCGCAAGAAGCCGGTGAAGAACTGACTGTCTGTGTAGTTGAAAAAGGTTCCGAGATTGGTGCACATATCCTCGCAGGCACCGTATTTGAGCCCACCGCTCTTAATGAGCTCTTTCCTGACTGGAAAGAGAAAGGTGCGCCTCTGAATACCCCTGTTACCCGTGACGATATCTTCCTGCTGAAAAACCAGGAAAAAGCCACAAAAGTTCCGAATGCCTTTGTGCCCAAGAACATGCACAACCACGGCAACTACATTATCAGTCTGGGTAACCTGTGCCGCTGGCTCGCTGAACAGGCTGAACAGCTGGGCGTTGAGGTTTACCCCGGTTTTGCCGCTTCTGAAACCATCATCGAAGATGGTCAGGTTAAAGGTATTATCACCGGCGATATGGGCGTAGCCCGTGACGGATCCCATAAAGACAGCTACATGCCTGGCATGGAACTGCGAGCTAAGTACACGTTGTTCACCGAGGGTTGTCGTGGTCATTTGGGCAAGCGCCTGATCAACGACTTCAAGCTGGATGAAGGTAAAGACCCGCAACACTACGGTATCGGTATTAAGGAATTGTGGGACATCGATCCGGCTAAACATGAGCCAGGCCTGGTTATTCACACCACTGGCTGGCCGCTCAACGAATCCGGCTCTACCGGCGGTTCTTTCCTGTACCACCTCGAAGGTGGCCAGGTGTATGTGGGCCTGATCACTGATCTTTCCTACAGCAACCCGCACCTGAGTCCGTTCGAAGAGTTCCAGCGCCTCAAGCACCACCCTGAAATCAAGAAATACCTTGAAGGCGGTAAGCGTGTTGCTTACGGTGCCCGCGCTATTGCCAAAGGCGGCTATAACGCTCTTCCGAAAATGAGTTTCCCGGGCGGTCTGCTGCTGGGTTGTGATGCCGGTACGCTGAACAGTTCCAAGATCAAAGGCTCTCACACAGCCATGAAATCCGGTCTGCTGGGCGCAGAAGCTGTGTTTGAAGCTCTTAAAGAAGGCAAAACTGGCGAAGAAATCACCAGCTTTGCGCAACGCTTTGAAGATAGCTGGCTGTACAAAGAGCTCTACGCGGAACGTAATTTCGGCCCGGGTATGCACAAATTCGGTAACATTGTTGGTGGAGCAATTGCATTCTTCGAGCAGAACATTCTGAATGGTAGTCTGCCCTTCACGTTCCACGACACCACTCCTGATTATGCCACCATGAAGCCGGCTGCAGAGTGCAAGAAGATCAACTATCCGAAGCCGGATAACAAGCTGACCTTTGACCGTTTGACCTCAGTGTTCATATCGAATACTAACCATGAGGAAGATCAGCCTATTCACCTGAAGCTGGCTGATCCCGACATCCCACTGAAGGAAAACCTTCCGAAGTACGACGAGCCCGCACAGCGTTACTGCCCTGCTGGCGTCTACGAGGTGGTTGAAGCGGAAGACGGTAGTGGTAAGAAGTTCCAGATTAATGCCCAGAACTGCGTTCACTGTAAGACCTGTGATATCAAGGATCCTGCACAGAACATTACCTGGGTCACGCCAGAAGGCAGTGGTGGGCCAAATTACCCCAACATGTAAGTTGCTGTTCTGAAAAAAGCCGGGATATTCCCGGCTTTTTTTTGTTCTTTGGCACAATAAAAAAACGGCTCCCGAAGGAGCCGTTTTCAATCAACCTTTCGGAAGAAATCAGTGCACGTGGCCGTGCTCTTTTTCTTCGTCAGTTGCTTCGCGAGCTTCTACCACTTCAACATCGAAATGCAGAGTCTCACCCGCCAGAGGGTGATTAGCATCGATAGTGACAGTTTCTTCGCTTACTTCAATAACACGAACAACCTGAGGGCCGCCCGGAGTCTGTGCCTGGAACTGCATGCCCGGCTCGATGGTGTCTACACCTTCAAAGGCGGAGCGAGGAACAGGCTGGATCAGCTCTTCGTTAACTTCGCCGTAGCCTTCAGCAGGAGCTACAGAAACTTTAACCTGATCGCCAGCGTTCTTTTCGTTCAGTGCGCTTTCCAGTCCACCGATGATGTTCTGTGCACCTTCCAGGTAAGACAGGGGCTCGCGACCTTCTACGCGGGATGAGTCAAGCTGCTCTCCCTGGTCATTAGTGAGCGTATAGTGGATGGTGACAACACGAGGTTGGGCCATGTGATCTCCTTGCGAGTCGCAGTGACTGTTTATTTAAATTGAAGGTAATCGAAAGTGAACGTGAACAGCCATACTGCACAGAGGAACTAACGACCACCGGCCTCGTTAGAGAGCCAGGCTCGATAACAAGAAAGAAAATACAGTTTAACAAGTGAGGGACTGCGTTTTCTACCTTCTTTATTGAGACGGCTTAACGGTTTTCAAGCGCTCGCCCCGATTTTCCAGAACTTTCCGTTGCTGACAACGCCAACAACGGACTTCCCGCCTATCTCACGCTCTTCAGCCAAAGCGACTAAATCATAAAATGTCTGGGTTCCCAGACGCGCTTCCACCCCATGACGCACAAGGATGACCGGCCGGGGCTCATCACTGCCTGGGTAGTTGCATACGATCAACGGGTGCTCGTCACTGATCTCAAGGGTTTCATCCATGTTTGTAGTGAGCGTCAGAACCTGGCTCTCACCTTCTCCGGTGGTATTCAATGTGTGCGCCAGTAACGGTGCATCTTCCACCTTGATTCGCCACTTTTCGACGGGCGTCAACAGGTAATAATGTCCATCGTCTTCGCGGCGCAAAATAGTGGAGAAAAGCTTAATTGTTGCGGTGCGCTTAATCGGCTCGCCTTTGAAAACCCACTGGCCATCCCGGGTTATCACCAGGTCCATGTCACCAGATAATTCGGGGTGCCAATTTTCAAGGGGCGGCAACCCCTGTTGCCCGGTATTCTGTGTCACGGCTTTAGCGATATCGTCTGGTTTTGCGCTCACTACAGAACTCCTGCTTCGTCAGTAAAGCCGTGGTTAAAGGCCGCGCATTGACTCAGGCCTCAAAGGCACTGCGCCAGGCTGAGTAATGGCAAGATTAACCTGATCAAGCAAACGCTTCTTGTCTTTTCCGAGCGTACCTTTCAGAACCAGGTAGTTTGATGCGTGGTCACTCCGGAAAATGGTATTTTCCAGTTCAAGATGCTCAAGAAACAGACGAATCTCTTCAAACAGCCCTTGCTGATTGAGGGGTTCAAAATCATCACCAAAACCTTCACGAAAACGTTCTTCACCTTGCGGAAAACTGACCACCAAGGTTGACAGGTAATCTGGCTGTGTTTCGTTGCACAGAGTCGCTGTATTGATCGCATGCTGCCGGGACAGAGTCTGGCCTCCGAGCCCATTCAGCACCATCACAGAGCTTGTCAGGCCGGCCTGCTTGATTTTATTCAACGCAGCCCGGGTAGATTCCCAGCTTTCCCCTTTGTTCACCCGTCGCAGTACTTCGTCATCACCTGACTCCATACCAACATAAAGGATTCCGAGCCCCGCATCGCGGAGCTCTTTGAGCTCTTCTACTGATTTTTTAGCCAGGTTTCTGGGAAGACAGTAACTGGATACTCGCTGAAGCTCCGGGAAGCCCTTTTTCAAGTCCTGAAGAATGTCGAGTAACCGGCGGGTAGGCAAAACCATGGCATCACCATCTGCCAGAAATACGCGAGGAACTCGACCAAAAGCCTTGGCGGCTTTCTCTATATCGGTACGGATATCGTCAGGCTTACGGGCGCGGAATTTCTTCTGGGGCTGCGTGTACATTTCACAAAACGTACATTTATTCCAGGAACACCCGTTAGTCACTGGGAGGATAAGGGATTTTGCCTCACTGGGAGGCCTGAACACTGGTTCGATATAGTCAATCGGAAAGCTGTACATAGTGGCTCAGCATTAAAAACAAGAATGAAGGTTCGTTATAACTATCGGGGCAAAATTTGTCTTTTCAAACTCGCACAGCCCGGCCCGACAACCTGCATATCTAACAACACCGCCTGGGATGTCATGAATGGCATGCCTCTGCGGTGGCCTTCCGTTAATAATGTGGTCAGGGTTCCAACCAGTGGCATATGGGAAACCAGCATTAACGGAGACTCGTGGTTTTCCAGGAGAGCATCAAAGCAGTGCCCTGGGTCGTCATCGGGTGTAATGAAAGGCTTTTCTTCTACCGGACAGCCCAGAATATCCGCTACGATAGCCGCCGTTTGTTGTGCACGAACCAAAGGGCTGCACCAGATCAGGCTTGGTCTTGAAGATGATTGGGCTATTTGTTCAGCCACTTTAGCTACAGCCTTACGGCCGGATTCTGTCAGCTCTCGCTCATGGTCCAGAGAGTGCCAGTCTGCCTCACCGTGGCGCATGATGATCAGTTCCATAACACTCTCTCCTTTGTTTCTTACCCGGCTTACGGGGTAACAACCGTGCGAGGCAGAATAAATTCAACATCAGAATTCTGGATAGCGCCCATCAAGCTACTGATAACCGCTTCAATAGAAGCCTCTTCATATAGAATTGCGTAAAGGCCTCTTACCAGAGGCATATGAATGCCAATCGCTTCTGATTTTTCACGAACCAGTTTCAGAGTATAAATTCCCTCCGCAACCTGCCCCAGCTCCTTAGCGGCTTCTTCCAGCTTCTTGCCATGCCCCACCGCACATCCAATCCGGAAGTTCCGGCTTTTGCTTGAGGTGCAAGTGGCAATTAAGTCCCCTACGCCAGCCAGCCCCATGAAGGTCATTGGGTTAGCGCCGAGGCTCACCGCAAACCGGCTCATTTCCGCGAGCCCACGGGTTATCAGCATGGCCTTGGCGTTCTCACCCAGCCCTTGGGCTGAAGCCAGGCCGGCAACTATGGCGTAGATATTTTTCAGAGCACCAGCGAGTTCAACGCCATATACATCAACGTTGGCGTATACACGGAAATATTCGCAACCCAAAAGCTCCTGAACCGCATGACGAACCTCTGGATCTTTGGCGGCAATAACGGTTGCTGTCAGCTCTCGGTTAACGATCTCACCTGCCAGGTTCGGGCCACTGAGAACACCGGAGCGACAGCGTGGAATTTCTTCGAGCAGTATTTCACTCATCAGCTTGAAACCGTGCTCTTCAATACCTTTGGTCAGGCTGACAACTATTTGACCGTCTTTGAAAGATGCACTGTTATCCCGGATAACGGAGCGAAAGGCCTTGGATGGAATAGCAACCAGGACAACCTCGGCGCTATCAACTGCTTCGGCAAGGTTGGTAGTTGGACGAATGTCGCCCTCAAGGACTATGCCCGGCATGTAGCGAGCGTTGATGCGAGTTGTGCGAATTTCCTCAACTTGTTGCTCATCGCGCATCCAAAAATGCACGGTATGGCCATTCTCACCAAGTACCTTGGCCATAGCCGTTCCAAAGCTGCCACCGCCGAGCACAGTTACATTCTGTGAACTAGCCAGTTCTTTCACGGGCGTTGGATTTTCTGCCATATCTTTTCCGTTAGTTGATGTTGGGCACTGCCATAGATGGGGCTGGCTTATCAGCCAGGCTCTTCACATTCGAGGGCGCGCACAAGATTCTTGAATTCTTCCCGGTTTTTGCTGTTCATCCCCATCAAAACCTTATGGGCGTCCAGCACTTTCTCACGAACCTGTTGCTCGCTGGCTTTCAGAACGGGAATTTCTTCGAGGTCTTCAATTCGGGATGCGGGCTCACGGACAATAATGAAAATCTTGTCAAAGCCCATGGAGGTAATAATGCGGGTGACATCGGGGTTAGTAGAAATCAGTGTCGGTAAGAAGTGACTCTGCTTATGAGCCGCCAATGCAATCTTGGCAAGCAACCCTAGCGTAGTACTGTCGACAATTTCTGTTTCAGTAAGATCGATAACAACGGTTTTGAAATCAGGATCCCGCGTTATGGACTCAACAAGATTATCCAGCGTCGAACACAGGTTCAGCCGGATTTCTCCAATAAACTTCAGGACATAAATTCCCTGCTTATCTGCTTGCAGGATCTTGTAGCCAGCCATTTTTTTCACATTGCCACTAAGTCGACGACGTTTTATCTGACCCATTTAACTGGTCAGTTACCGATACTATCGCTATATCGTCAGGCAAGTCTGAGATTGTACATAACCCCAAGGCTTTGCTCAGCGATGCGATAGTGTGACTACCTCCTGAAACGAGTTCAAGTAGTGTCCTCTCCTTTTCATCCAGAGACTTCTCGGAAATCACCTCCAGAATACCGTCTGAAAACAGCAACAGCCGGAACGGGCGGTCCAGCCTGACCTGATATAACTCCCATTCCGGATCTTCAAAAAGACCAACCGGCAGGCCGCTTCCTTCAAGAAACCGAGTCTCACCGTCAAGAAAAGAAAGAATCGGCATTGGGAAGTGCGCACCCACCGCATAACTTAACATTCGCTCAGAGAGCGAAATAATGCCAACAAATACTGTAACGTGTTTACCTAGCCCGGTATCCATTAATTCCGAGTTAATGCGCTCAAGAAAACGTTCCGGGTGAAGAATGTCATCGCTGGACTGGCGACGGAAATTACGCTTCAGGCGATTGGTCAGGTTTTTCAACAGCACAGTGACGAAGGCTGAGCTGGCTCCATGGCCAGACACATCTGCGATATACACCAGCACTTTGTCTTCCGACAGGCGAAAATAGTCCAGAAAGTCACCACTCAGGTAAAGTGATGGTTTGATCAGATGGTCCACGTGAAGGCCACACAGCTCAAGTTCGTGATCCGGAAGCATCTTGAGCTGTACTTTCCGGCCGGCGTTCTGGTCTGCTCTCAGCTCAGCAATACCACTACGCAGATCGACGTTCGTTTCTTCGAGTTCTTGCCGGTAGAGTTTGTTCAGGCGGTTAACGCGAATCCGGTCAAATAATTTTTTAACGACATCATCCAGCGCTTCTTTGTCAGTATTGCAGGGTTTGAGGACTACGTCTGCTGCACCGGCACGAAGAAGCTGGACAACCACGGCACTGGAAGAACTGTTGGTACAGGCAACAATGGGAGTAAACCGCTGGGCGTCGTCCAGGTAAACCGACAAGTCCCGAATGACATCCGGTGCAAGGTCAGCAAAGATAACATCAGGAATGTTTTCGCTGAAAAGAGTGCGCGCAGCACTTAAATCCGAGCACCCCGTCACGTAGAAGCCTCTGGCATCCAGGTAACTGGTCAGGTCCGCTCGGGCTTGTTCATCGGCGTCAATAATCAGTATGCGCTCGGTGCGCGAAGTCATGTTGTTTGCCCTAAACTACCAGCGGTAAAAGAAAAACAGGCTTTATAAAGCCTATTCTGGCATGCCCTTGTGATATAACAAGGGCAGACTGGCTTTTTTGGGAGATTTGCAACGATGCGACGTGCCGTCAATGACCTGCTCGGTGCTTACGACAAACTGATTATGGACCCTGTGCACGGTGGAATCCCCCTGTACAGGCATGAGATACAGGTTATTGATCACCCTCTGTTTCAAAGGCTAAGAAATATCTGCCAGAACGATATTCTGAGCCTGGTGTTCCCGGGCGCAACGCACTCCCGCTTCCTCCACAGTATTGGCGTGATGCATGTGGGCACTCGCATGTTTCGCTCGATGATCGACGCTTACCTTCGGGAACGCCAGCTCAGCGAGCGAATGGAGCTCAGCCTGAGCCAGCTGGATGCGATTGACTACCTTGTTAAAATTATTCGCTTAGGGTGCTTGTTACACGACAGTGGCCACTCAAGCTTTTCTCACCAATTTACCCAGGCTCAACGAATTCGGGAGCTGATGTCTCGCCCTCAACGTTTTCGGGATCTCTGGCAGGGTGAGGATTACACCCGCTATCATCCGGTAGAGCCCGGAGAGCTGGAGCATGAACATTATTCCGTACGGGTGGCCCATGAGGTGCTCTCTTCGATAGATCTGGATAACGCAGGCCTGTATTCCGAAGATATTATTGGCATCATGGAAACAACGCAGGTAACGCCCAGCAGTACTTTCTGCCGCCACGCATGTACATTCTGGGATTTCATCGCCGGCGACAAAGCTGTATCCGGTTCCCTCACCAGAGAAAACGTCCCTGCCCTTGTCATGGGCCTTCTGTCTTCTATCGTTTCCGGAGAGATTGATGCAGACCGGGCGGACTACATGCTCCGGGACGGATTTCACAGTTCTGTCACCATTGGCGGCTTTAACCTGGATCACCTGCTAAGCAACCTCCGTTTTGGCTGGGATGTGTCTGAACCCTGGATGGGCCTGGCGATTACTCAAAAAGGCCTGGGCGCGCTGGAGGACTTCGTTTACAGCCGGTATCAGATGTACCGGAAAGTTTATGGCCACAAAACCGCGCTCGGTTTTGACTGGCTTTTGCGGGAAGCCATAAATGAAGTTCTGGAGGATGCTGAGAGTTTTGAGTGGATTGATACCTGCCTGAGCGACATGACCTTTTTTGCGGAGCTGACCGATAACTTCTTCTGGGAAGCCTTCCGGAAAGTTGCCCGAAGGCAGCCGAAGAGTTACTCCTTCTGCATTGTGAATCGCGTAAAACTAAGCCACCTTGATACTCGGGAGAACATGAGCAAACCTGAGATCCATAATCACAGTCATTGGCTGGCCGGTGAGCTCGGGATGGACGCCGATAACGTGGTGACATGCTCTATGCGAGCACGTTTCTCGAACATTCAGGACAACTTCAATGGTATTAAGGTGCTCGTTAAGAATCCGATCACCCGAGAGCGTTCACTTCGCAAGATCACCGATGTCAGCGCGTTCTTCTCCAAATTTTCAGACGGCACCATCACCCACTTTTACAGACGCCCGGAAGTCGCCTCCAACACGGCTCCGGATATTACTGAATAGCACATATAAAGGATCTGTCAGCCTGCCCCTGTGTACCAATCGTACGCTACACAGAGTGTAATCATGACATTTCTTAAGGTGCGTCGGCGTCCACACAGCAACACTGTGACTGTGTGGTAAACTCCGTGAAAACCCATTCGGAGACCCCGCAGCCATGATGTTCGTGTCGTTCAACGTCAACAGTATCCGCACCCGCCTGCACCAGCTTGAGGCTGTGATTGAGCAGCTTAATCCCGATTTTATCGGGCTTCAGGAAACCAAGGTCAGGGATGAGGAATTTCCGGAGGAAGCCATTCGGAAACTGGGTTACCACGTTCACTTTCATGGTCAGAAAACCCATTACGGTGTTGCACTGTTATCAAAACAGGCACCAGATAAAGTGGATAAGGGCTACCCTACAGATACCGACGAGGCTCAGCGCCGCCTGATTACCGGTCATTTCACCGTCAACGGGGAGCCTTTAACTGTTATAAATGGCTATTTTCCCCAAGGTGAAAGCCGGGATCATCCTGTCAAATTCCCGGCCAAACAAAAGTTTTACGCCGACCTGATGGCCCTGCTCGACGACCTGAACAAACGCCCCGGACATATTGTTGTGATGGGCGACATGAATATTTCCCCAACAGACCGTGATATTGGTATCGGCCCGGAAAACGCAAAGCGCTGGCTGCGCTCCGGTAAATGCAGTTTCCTGCCAGAAGAGAGGGAATGGTTAAGCCAGGTTGAAGCCCGGGGGTTTACTGATGTTTACCGACACCTTCACCCAGATGAGTCTGATACGTTTAGCTGGTTCGATTACCGGAGTAAAGGCTTCGAACGGGAACCCAAGCGCGGCCTCCGGATTGACCTGGTTATGGCCAATGACAGCCTGCTGGCCAAGGCTAAAGATGCGGGTGTCTCCTATGAAGTTCGCGCAATGGAGCGGCCTTCTGATCATTGCCCCGTTTGGGCCAGCTTCGACCTGTGACGGGCCACTAAAACCTTTATGAAAAAAATAAAAACCAGGGATCGGATCCTCGACATCAGCCTGCAACTGTTCAACAGTCACGGCGAGCCTAATGTCACTACCTTGCTTATTTCTGACGAGCTGGATATCAGCCCGGGTAATCTCTATTACCATTTCAAAAGCAAGGGAGATATTGTTGAAGAGCTGTTTGACAGCTATGAAGCGGACATGCTGGATCTGCTAGAGGTGCCAGAAGATGCCGATGTTCCGCTGGATCAATTCAGCTTCTTCCTGCACCTTCTTTTTGAGACGGTCGCACGTTATCGGTTCATGTATCAGGATCTGGTGAATGTGCTCTCGCGTTACAGCCAGCTACAGGTACGCTTTCGCCGTATTTTGAAAAAAAAGAACCAGGCCTTTCATTATTTGTGCGAAAGCTTCAGGCGGCAGAACATTATGGAGGTGGAGGCTGCAGAGCTTGAATCGGTGTGCCAGCAACTCACCCTGACGGTCTGTTACTGGAGCAGTTTTGACACTCTATCTCATTTGGATGACCGGGAATCCGTAGACCCAGGCAAAGGGGTGTACCAGACGCTGCATCTGATACTTCCCTATCTGGCTGAGGAGGCAAAGGAGCAGATCAGGCTGACCAGCGAAGCTTATCTTTAAAGATCACTCTTCACTGTCGCTATCGAATGAGCCGCCATGTCGTAGTTTGGCGAGTTCACTTTCCAGAAGTTCGATACGGCGTTCTAAAGCTTCAACATCTTCATTACGGTAAATACCCAGCCTACGCAAGGCGCCCGAAACTCGTTGATCAAACATATGTTCAAGCTTATCCCAGGTACCGGTGGCACGCTCACGCACTTCACCGACTCTATCTTCTACCGTTCGGATTTGTTTGCCGACCACACCCCGGGTTTTCGATTCGAGCTGTTCGCCTTCCTGCACCAACCGATCAAAGAATTTGCCGGCGTCTTCCTCGGCTTTGGTATAGGCTCCAAGCCCAGCGAGCCAGATTTGCCGGGCAGAATCCTTGATTTTCCCTGGCAGTTGCGGATCATGCTCGGGAATTTGATCGTCTTGTTCAGACATGAATACCTCTTAGGGGCGAGCCGTGGAATTGATTTCCTATTGTATTACAGACATTCCATGATTTCAGTGTTTAAGCTTTCACGACTGAAACCCGCTTGGTTAGAGGCCGCAGTATAAACACCGGCGGCATATGAAAAAATGTTTTCAAACAAAAAGGCTTCAAACTTGAGTTGTTTAAAATATGGTCAATACTTCCCGATACCGGTGTCCCCGTTGATGCCGGTTTGTCTGGAAGTCCTTCATGGATACTACTCGCACGCCTCTGCCCGGCATCCCATGCCGGGCTTTTTTTGTCGTTATTACCTGTTATTATATGCTTATTCCCTTAAAATAATTTCCATGGAGCTTTTGTATGATTGATATTGCCTGGAGCCAGTTCACACCGGGTACCGCTCTTGCCGGCGGCCTTCTGATAGGTATCTCCGCCGCCAGTTTTCTTTTACTAAACGGCCGCATTGCAGGGATCAGCGGGATCCTCGGCGGGCTACTTACGCCGATGCGCAACGACATTATCTGGCGAGTAGCCTTTCTTGCCGGCCTGATCGGCGCTCCCATAATCTGGCAGCTCTTTGCTGACCTGCCAGCAATCGAGATCAACGCAGGTTATCCTGCAATCATCATGGCCGGCCTGCTGGTAGGCCTGGGTACCCGTTATGCCTCCGGCTGTACCAGCGGTCATGGCGTGTGCGGATTATCCCGGTTGTCATTGCGTTCACTGGTCGCCACTTTGAGCTTTATGGCCACAGGTTTTCTGACCGTTTTTGTTATTCGCCATCTTATTGGAGCCTGATGTCATGAAATATACTCTTACGTCTCTTTTCGCGGGCTTTCTATTCGGGCTGGGCCTGATTATTTCCGGCATGGCGAACCCGGAGAAGGTTCTTGGCTTTCTCGATATTGCCGGGCTCTGGGACCCGTCGCTCGCTTTCGTAATGGGTGGCGCAATCATTGTCGGTCTTATTAGCTTTACCTTTGCGAAAAAGCGCACCCTTTCTTTTCTCGGCTTCGACATGAAAATGCCGACTAAAACGAAGGTGGACAAGCGTATCGTTTTCGGCAGCATGATGTTTGGTATTGGCTGGGGAATTGCCGGCTTCTGCCCTGGCCCTGGCCTTGTTGCCTTTGGTGCAGGCGAAATTAAAGGTGTAGTCTTTGTCGCCTCTATGGTGGCAGGTATGATGTTGTTTGAAATTATCGAGCGGAAGCGGGCACGATCAGCCTGATTAACACCACTCTGCTCACCCCATCCGACCCTCGGAGAACTTCAGTGGATATCAGAAAAATCGACGAAGACATTTCAGTAGCGCCACAAATCGCTCTGGAAGATGTGGCCGAAATTGCTCGCCTTGGTTTTAAAACGCTTGTTGCCAATCGCCCAGACGGCGAAGAGCTTGGTCAGCCAGCCATGACCGAGATCAAAGCCGCTGCGACAGAACATGGTTTAAAGTGGATTTACCAGCCTGTTATTTCAGGTAATGTGACAGATCATGATGTTGATCAGTTTGCGGCGATGTTCCGTGATGCAGACAAACCTGTACTCGCTTTTTGTCGCTCTGGCACGCGCTCTACCATATTATGGGCGCTTAGCTCTGCCCGGGTTCAAGAGCCCCAGGACGTACTTTCCAAAGCTCACCATGCTGGCTATGACATCACCGGATTGATAGGCCGCATGTTGCAGCAGCACAAGCAAAGTTAAAACCCAACAACCGGATAGCTTTAATGCCATACAAAGGGACTGAAAACTTCAGCCACAGTCAGGCCGAGCGCCTGGGAGTTCTTGTCACCAACCTCGGCACTCCGGATGCTCCAACCCCATCGGCGTTGCGCAGGTATCTGGCTGAATTCTTATGGGACCCCAGGGTTGTTGAGGTTCCTCGCCCCATCTGGTGGCTCGTGTTACACGGCATTATTCTGCGCATCCGGCCCAAGAGAAGCGCAAAAGCCTACGCCGGAGTCTGGCAACCAGAAGGCTCTCCCCTTCTGGTGCATACCGCCAGGCAGGCTGAAGGCATCCGTGAGAGACTGCAGGCCCGCTACGGAAGCAACGTGGTTGTAGGCTTTGCCATGCGTTATGGCAACCCCTCGATTACCCGGGTTCTGGACGAAATGCAGCAACAGGGCGTTACCAGATTACTGGTACTTCCCCTCTACCCGCAATATTCAGCGTCTACTTCTGCTTCGACGTTTGATGCTATTTCAAAAGACTTTGCAAGCCGTCGCTGGTTACCGGATTTTCGCTTCATTACTCATTACCACGATTACCCGGCGTACATCGAGGCAATGGCGAAGCACATTGAGACTTACTGGGCTGAAAATGGCCGCAAGCAAAAGCTTGTTCTTTCCTACCACGGCATTCCTTTGAAGTATCTGCTGAAAGGTGATCCGTACCATTGTGAATGCTACAAGACTTCACGGTTACTGGCAGAGCGACTTGGGTTGGGAACCGATGAGTACATGACCACCTTTCAGTCTCGCTTCGGGCGTGAAGAATGGTTAAAACCATACAC
The DNA here is from genome assembly GCF_041595835.1 of Marinobacter sp. GTDB lineage: Bacteria > Pseudomonadota > Gammaproteobacteria > Pseudomonadales > Oleiphilaceae > Marinobacter. The sequence continues at coordinate 23,637 of NZ_JBFHJO010000012.1, forward strand.
CGATCACACACTCAAGGCCCTACCTGGTCAGGGTGTAAAAACCATCGATGTATTTTGTCCTGGCTTTTCTGCAGATTGTCTGGAAACCATTGAGGAAATTAACGAAGAGAATCGCGATTACTTTATTGAGGCTGGTGGGGAAGACTTCGGGTACATACCCTGCTTAAACTCTACGCCCGGGCACATCGATGCACTTGTGCAGCTTGTAGAAGAAAATCTGAAAGGATGGGTGATACCAGTCAACAATAGTGAACAGCTTGAATCCAGAGCCAGAATGGCCGAGGCCCGTAAACAGGCCAGCTACCCCGGCCGCTCCGATATCTGATCTGTCTGGTAATAATGAATCCGCCTGTTACTGCCCCTCTTCGGGGCGGTGGCAAGGCGTTATTCTGGCTTCTTTTACTTCTCCCTTATGTTCTGCATCAGGCACAGCCTGACAAAACGTACACTCTTCCGTATCAACCGCAGCACCGCCCGTTTCTACATAACGCACACGATGACTTGCCTGCCCTCGATTGGCAGAGACTGAAAAACGCCGGTCTTTACGATCGCTGTCTTCTGGAATTTCGTTATTCTGCGCCATAGCTCATCCCGCATGATCAGAATTCAACATGAACAGAGTACAGTGTAAGGGATATGCCGTTGTAATTCGAAGAGAGCTTAGTCAGATTGACTGAAGGAATACTGGAGGGTGTTGACTTGAAAAGAAAATGGCGGTGGGCCAGGGATTCGAACCCCGGGAAGGCTACTAACCTTCGGCGGTTTTCAAGACCGCTGCATTCGGCCACTCTGCCAGCCCACCGCATCTTTTCTCGCCGTCATGTCGACAGCGGTGTGCATGATACCGGAATCCCCTATTCTGTCAACGGCCTGTATGGAATTCATTAAAAATTTGATGATTTTTTTTAGATCTTGCTCATCCTGTGAGCAATCACCGCCAGATAAACTATGTGTAATGAAATTCTCCGCGGTGTTTATTGTCGTAAATGATTGAAAGTTACGTATACACCATTATTATGGACATAAGGTTTAGAGGGGTGTGAACGAAGCAACCGCAACGTCATGACCCCGCCGTTTGATAAATCCGGAGAATAGAATGAATAACAGGCAATACAACGTTCAGAACCAGGGCGGCGTTCAGGTGGCCCGCGGTTCCGCAACAGGCGCTATCAGCCCTGAAGCGACCAAGGTTCTACGTAACACCTACACTCTTTTGGCAATGACCCTGCTGTTCAGCGCTGTCATGGCTGGCGTTTCCATGAGCATCGGCCTTGGCCAAGGCGCAAGTCTGGTGTGCAGTCTTGGCGCACTCGCTCTGGTGTGGCTGGTTCTGCCAAGAACCGCTAACAGCGCTGCGGGTATTGGTGTCGTGTTCGCCTTTACAGGCCTTCTGGGCCTATCACTTGGCCCAATCCTGATGTACTACCTGCAGTTCGCTAACGGCAGCCAGATTGTCATGCAGGCGCTGGGTGGAACTTCAATCGTTTTCTTTGGTTTGTCTGGCTACGTTCTGACAACCAAGAAAGATTTCAGCTTCATGCGAGGTATGCTGGTCGCCGGAATGATGGTTGTGATCGTTGGCATGCTCGGCGCCCTCGTCGCAAGTCTGTTTGGCGTTCAGGTGACAGCGTTCAGTCTGGCCATGAGCGCTGCAATCGTGCTGCTGATGTCCGGCTTCATCCTTTACGATACCAGTCGCATCGTTAACGGTGGTGAAACCAACTACATCATGGCTACAACCGGCCTGTATCTGAACATCTACAACCTGTTCGTAAGCCTGCTGCACTTGATTGGCGCGTTCTCAGGCGACGACTGATTCAGTTATCTGACTCAGACTGGAGAAACCCCGGCCTTTGCCGGGGTTTCTGCTTTAGGTACACTCTTAAATCGCACCTCTTTACGATCAGAACCGAAACATGCCGAACTCTGTTGTCTACACGCTCGTCATCACAGCTGCCCCCTGGGTGTCCCAGGCTCCCCAGACAGCATTGATGTTTGCCAGAGAAGTTCTCCTGGCCGGGCATCACATTGATCGCGTCTTTCTTTATGGAGAGGGGGTTCATCTCGCGTCCAGCCTTTCCACCCCTCCCTCCGATGAGGTGAACTGGTCAAAAGAGTGGTCACAGTTTCTCAACCAGCACAAGATTCCTGCCACTGTATGCATTGCGTCTGCTTTGCGCCGGGGAATAATTGATGAAACAGAACAATCACGATATGAACTCGCGGCAAACAATCTCCGGATGCCCTTTGAAATTGCGGGGCTTGGTGAATGGGTAGAGAGCAACCTGAGCTCTGACCGAGTTATCTATTTCCACGGAGCAAGCTGACGATGACCACTCTCATTATTGTAGACCAGCCACCCTATGGTTCCTGGGCCGGACGTGAAGCGCTTGATATGGTTTTTTCACTGGCGGCCTTCGACCAGCCTTCCGCTCTGCTTTTTATTGGTCCAGGCGTAAACTGGCTCCGCACCCATCAAACTCCTGCAGAGCTGGGGCAGAAATCCGCTGAGAAAAATCTGTCGGCAGCCTCACTGTTTGGGGTTGAAAGTATTTTTGCGGATCAATCAGCGTGTGAACAGTACCGGGTGACTCAAGAGCGCATGCTTCCGGGCGTAGCCCTGACAAGCAATATTCAAAAAATCCTGAATGCCCACAACCGCGTTGCATTTGCAGGCTAAAGAACCAATACCATGACCAACAACCACCATAATTCTGGCACCCTGCATATTCTGAACAAAGCTCCGGAGCATCCAAGATTTGCGGCTTGCCTGGAGGCACTTTCACCAAGCGATACGTTAGTGTTGATCGAAAATGCCGTGCTGGCCTGTGCCAGCGTACCCCTACCGGATCAGAGCCTGGCACTCACAGCGGATATAAAAGCAAGGGGGCTTACAGCGAGTTGCGAAGGCATTCAGACGATTGGTTATGGAGATCTGGTTCAATTGACTGAAACACACACAAAGATTATTAGTTGGTAAAACATGAATACCGTCGCCATCCCCGAACGCAATAATGAAGGTTTTCTGGAAGATGCTAGCCGCTGGTCTCAAAAGGTCGCGGTATTAATCGCCAATGAAGATGGCATAAAGTTAAATGAAAAACACTGGGAAATCATAGAGTTTTTAAGGTGTTTTTATAAAGAACATGAAATGTCCCCCCCCTCAAATCGACTTTTCGTAAAAGCCGTGAAGGAGTCTCTGGGAGAGGAAAAAGGAAACAGTATCTATTTGATGCAATTATTTCCGGGCACGCCTGCCAAGACTGCCTGCAAGATTGCCGGCCTGCCAAGGCCAACAAACTGCCTCTGATAAGCCCGGTCGTCACGAGCAGCCCCACACCAGCCTCCATGGCTACAACCCGAAAGACGCCAGGGAAAAATGATTGACAGCGACGAATTGCATCAAACCAGCAACAGCACCAAACGCACCGCCTACCATCATTAGCATTAATTCCTCTTCCCGGAAGGCCGGACGGAGAATGTCCTGAAATTCTTCAGGGCGCAGAGCTTTCATCTGTTGCGCCAGCACGGCGGCCACCACCGGTGCCCTTTCTCTGTTGAAATCCGGGTCGGCAAACACATCCTGAGTCGCCCCCACAGCCTTATCATTCATTGCCCGTTTCAAATCGGCATACCCTGTCACACCCACGCTCACCTGTGCCGCCAGCTTCAAAACAACAGACTCATCCAGCATTGGTCGTAAGTGTTTCTGGAGAATAGCTCTGGTACGAGCCCCTTGATCACCGTGAATCATGGCACTGGCTACCTTTTCAACAGTCATCAATTCATCAGCCACCAAACGAGCCCAAACTTCACTGATTTCATCCTGACGACGAAGAAACAACCCCTGAATCTTCCAAAAAAAGAAACGGCGTGGTCTTAACGGTGAAAATATCAGATGTATAGCCAGCCAGTTGGTGAGGAACCCCACCAGAAATCCACCCAGCGGCAAGGCCCAAACCACTGGATACCAAAGCCAAAGTGGCGCCAATAAGCCCCCAAGAATACCGCCAATCACGGCACCGCGATTAATCACGGATTGCAATTCTACTGAACCGGCTTGTTTAAAGATTCGGTTCATAAGGTCGGGATGATGCTGCAATTCCTGGCTTAACAGCGCCTTGAGATCAACCAGACTGTCAAGATCATCCCCGATATCCTCAACCAACTCTTCAATCCGTGAAGGCAGCTGCTCCCTTGCCCACTTATAAATTCTGGCTCGCACAAATAACGGCAGGTTATCCCACAATACGGGCTGAACTTCGTACATTATCTCATCGATGTACTCATCCATTCTGGGAACAACCTGAGCCACCACCTGCTGCACAATCAGCTGCGGCTCGAGCTTCTGGTAAACCAAGTTGAGATCGCCAAAGTGTTGCAGTGTCTGGTCTATACAGATATGCGCCATCTTCTCAGTCTTGCGGGGAATCACTCCCTGCCAGCCAATAACGCCAAAACCAACAAACTGAAGAGGATAGAAAGACATGTGTATGGCCAGCCAGTTTGTAAACCAGCCAACCAGCGCAGCCACTACAGGCACTGATATAAGAGCAATGTCAGACAAGTGCTACCCCACCATAAACCCGCGAGCTTGCAGATTCCCATCATTTCACCCGGCACAATTGCCACGTAAAACATCCATTTTTTGAGAGGAATAATGACGCAACAGAGAAAAGCAGGCATTGGCCGTGTTGCCGGAAAAAACGGGTGTCTTCGGCAGGCAACCGGAGGTAACCCCGGTTCCTGCTCAGGAAAAGAAAGGAATTACTGGTAGTAAGCGTTTTCGGTCTGAGTGTGATCAGTCACATCACGCACGGCGGTGATTTCAGGGACACGCTCTTTCAAGGTTTTCTCAACACCCTGCTTCAATGTAAGACTTACTGCAGAGCACCCCTGGCAACCACCCCCGAATCGTAGCACGGCAACAGATTCTTCAACGATCTCCACCAGCGAGACATCACCACCATGAGTGGCCAGATTAGGGTTGATCTCAGACGCCAACACGTATTTTACGCGTTCTGGCAGAGGCGCATCGTCAGACACCTGGGGCACTTTGGCGTTCGGAGCCTTGATCGTCAGCTGGCCACCCATCTGGTCTTTGGAATAGTCAACGTAGGCATCTTCCAGAAAGGGTATCGAGTTGTGATCCAGATACAGCATGAACTTTTCCAGATCTTTCACTTCGTCTGTGGGTACCACTTCATTCGGCGGACAATAGGCCAGACAGGTCTCCGCATTCCGTGTGCCGGGCTGGGTTACGAAAATGCGGACACCCATACCCTCGACATCCTGCTTCTCAATAAGGCTTGCGAGATAGTCTCGTGCGGAATCAGTCACAGTTACCAGAGCCATGGTTCCTACCTGTTTTCAAATGTGGTTTCTATTTTAAGAGACTTCGACGAAACTTGAAAGACCAAGTAAAACAGTCGGGCATTATGAAGGTAATGAATTTCCCGTATAATGCCAGTTACAACCACCTCATTTTCAGTCACTTGATAATGATCATCTGTACTAAGACGTACTGCTGCAATTTTGTTATGATCCCGCGCCATTGACTGTATTACGACGTTATTCACGACTTCCGGAAGATTTCCCTATGACCGATCGCAACAGCCGTCTGGAACAGCTTCACCTCGCCCTCAAGCAACGCATACTTATTCTTGACGGCGCGATGGGCACCATGATCCAGAACCAAAAACTGGACGAAGCCGCTTTCCGAGGTGATCGGTTCAGGGATTTTGATCGAGAAGTTCAGGGTAACAACGACCTGCTTAACCTGACTCAGCCTGCCCTGCTACGCAATATCCATGCAGAATATCTGGATGCCGGCGCGGACATTATTGAAACTAACACATTCAACTCAACCCAGCTGTCTCAGGCAGACTACGGCATGGAATCGCTGGCCCGGGAACTTAATGTCGCCTCGGCACAGCTGGCACGACAGGTTGCCGACGAATATACCGCAAAAAACCCAGATAAACCCCGTTTCGTTGCAGGTGCCGTAGGCCCTACTTCACGCACAGCCTCACTATCGCCGGATGTAAACAACCCGGGATTCCGGAATGTAGACTTCCAGACACTGGTAGACAACTATTACGAAGCCGTCTCCGGTCTTGTAGAAGGTGGGGCAGACATCATCCTGATCGAAACTATTTTCGATACCCTTAACGCCAAGGCCGCAATCTACGCTACCCAGCAGTTCTTTGAAGACAGCGGAATTGAATTGCCAATCATGATCTCTGGCACCATAACCGATGCTTCTGGCCGGACACTGTCCGGACAAACCACCGAGGCCTTCTACAATTCGGTCGCCCACGCCAAACCTATTTCCATCGGCCTGAACTGTGCTTTGGGCGCTGACGCCTTGCGCCCATATGTGGAAGAGTTGTCCAATAAAGCAGAAACCTATGTTTCTGCCCACCCTAATGCTGGTCTGCCCAATGAGTTTGGCGAGTATGACCAGACACCGGAAGAGATGGCTGAGATAATTGAAGGTTTTGCCCGTGATGGTTTCCTGAATATTATCGGTGGCTGCTGCGGTTCCCGCCCGGAACATATTGAAGCCATCGCCAGAGCCGTTGCCAAATATCCGGCTCGAAAAATCCCGGTTCGCCCTGTGGCCCTGCGCCTGGCGGGCCTTGAACCGTTTACTGGTGACGAGAACACCCTGTTCATCAATGTCGGTGAGCGTACCAACGTTACCGGCTCAAAGCGTTTTCTGCGCCTGATTAAAGAAGAACAGTACGAAGAAGCCCTGAGCGTTGCCCGCGAACAAGTTGAGAACGGTGCTCAGATCATCGATATCAATATGGATGAGGGCATGCTGGACTCCAGGGAGGTCATGATTACCTTCCTGAATCTGGTGGCGTCCGAGCCAGATATTTCACGCGTCCCTTTAATGATCGACTCTTCGAAGTGGGACGTTATCGAAGCCGGCTTGCGCTGCATTCAAGGCAAAGCTGTAGTGAACTCCATCAGCCTGAAAGAAGGTGAAGAAGCCTTCATTAAACGGGCCCGTGACTGCATGCGCTATGGTGCAGCAGTTGTGGTGATGGCGTTTGATGAAGACGGCCAGGCTGACACTTTCGAACGTAAAACACAGATTTGTAAACGCTCCTATGATGTACTGATGAGCATTGGCTTCAACCCGGGCGACATTATTTTTGACCCAAACATTTTTGCCATTGCTACAGGCATTGAAGAACACAACAACTACGCTGTGGACTTTATAAATGCCACACGCTGGATTCGTGAACATCTGCCCCATGCATCTATCTCCGGCGGCGTAAGTAATGTGTCGTTCTCCTTCCGCGGCAACGACGCCGTGCGTGAAGCCATTCATTCAGTATTCCTGTATCACGCCATCAAAGCCGGTATGAACATGGGTATCGTGAATCCCGGTCAGTTGGTGATTTACGATGAGATAGAACCGGAACTGAAAGAACTGGTTGAGGATGTTGTACTCAACCGCCATGAAGATGCCACCGATCGCCTATTGGACATTGCGGAGCGCTTTAAGGGAAAAGGCGGAAAAACCCAGGAAGAAGATCTTGCATGGCGCGAATGGCCAGTGAACAAAAGGCTTGAGCACTCCCTGGTTAAAGGTATTACAAACTTCATCATTGAAGATACCGAAGAGTGCCGTCAGCAAGCAGAGCGCCCTATTCACGTGATTGAAGGCCCTCTGATGGAAGGCATGAACGTGGTTGGTGACCTGTTCGGTGACGGCAAAATGTTCCTGCCTCAGGTCGTTAAAAGCGCCCGCGTCATGAAGCAGGCGGTAGCCCACTTAATTCCGTACATCGAAGCAGAAAAGTCTGAAGACCAGCAGGCCAAGGGTAAAATCCTGATGGCCACCGTTAAAGGCGATGTTCACGATATTGGCAAGAACATTGTTGGCGTGGTGTTGCAATGCAATAACTACGAAGTCATCGACCTGGGTGTGATGGTGCCTTGTGACAAAATCCTTGCAGCTGCTAAAGAGCACAATGTTGACATTATTGGCCTGAGCGGCCTGATTACCCCTTCGCTGGATGAAATGGTCCATGTGGCTCGTGAAATGCAGCGTCTGGACTTTCATATACCGTTGATGATTGGTGGCGCAACCACTTCTAAAGCCCACACAGCGGTCAAAATCGAACCCCACTACAAGAATGACATTGCGTTGTATGTGTCTGACGCTTCACGCTGCGTAAACGTTGCTTCGCAATTGCTGAGCAAAACGGCCAAGCAGGCACATGTGGAGGCCGCCCGCAAAGAATACGAAGAAATTCGTGAACGTCGCAAGAATCGTGGCGACCGCACCAAGCTTGTATCGCTCAGCGAAGCGCGAGATCGTGCGCCAGACATAAGCTTTGAGGATTACGAACCTCCTCGGCCATCCTTTACCGGTGTTCGCGTGTTCGACAACTACGACCTGAGCGAATTAATCGATTACATTGACTGGACACCGTTTTTTATCTCCTGGGACATCTCTGGCAAATATCCGGCGATTTTCGACGACCCCAAACGGGGTGAAGCTGCACGAAATCTGTTTGACGATGCCCAGGTAATTCTCAACCGGATGATCAATGAAAAACGGATTACTGCTCGTGCGGTCATTGGATTCTGGCCGGCGAATCGCAGGGGTGATGATATCGTTGTCTTTACTGATGATTCCCGGACTGAAGAGCTGACCACCCTGCATCACCTGCGCCAGCAAGATGAGAAAGCTCCGGGCAAGGCCATGATGGCGCTGTCAGATTTCGTTGCTCCGGAAGAGTCACACAAGCGGGATTACGTAGGCGGTTTCGCTGTTACCACGGGCATTGGTGCGGAAGAGTTTTCCCAGGAGTTCAAAGATAAACATGATGACTACAACGCCATCATGGTCAAAGCCTTAGCCGACCGCCTCGCCGAAGCACTGGCCGAGCGCATGCACGAACGCGTTCGGAAAGAGTTCTGGGGTTATGCCTCCGAAGAAGAACTTCAGAACGAAGACCTGGTCAAAGAGCGTTATCGTGGCATACGGCCAGCTCCGGGTTACCCGGCCTGCCCGGACCACACGGAAAAGGCGACTCTGTTCAAAATGCTGGATGCCACTGCCAACATTGACCTTGTACTGACTGAACATTTTGCCATGTTCCCGACTGCGGCAGTGTCTGGCTGGTACTTCGCTCACCCGGAATCCAAATATTTTGCGGTCGGCAAAATTGGCGTGGACCAGGTTGAAGACTATGCTGAACGTAAAGGCATATCTAAAACTGAAGCAGAACGCTGGCTAATGCCCAGCCTGGCGTACGATCCTGCCGAATAGACCAGGACTTACAACATGAAAGACGTTGCTCAAAACAAGAATAAAGACAACGAACAAAAAACGCCCGGCTCACCGGGCGTTCTGAAAATAATGCAAAGTATTCTGGCAGGCGCTCTAGGCGTTCAGTCAGACAAACGTCGGCAGGAAGATTTCGCAAGCCACAGCCCCGCCCCCTACATTATCGCGGGGTTGCTATTCACTGCAGCCTTTGTGGGAGGGCTGATAATCGTGGTCAATCTGGTATTGCCCGGTCAGTAGTATCATTACTGGCCGGACACCCATAACACCGCAAATGCCACCACCAGAAATACCAGCACTACTGCCGCCATCGAATCCACAACACTATCTGAATGATCCGCTTGTTTCATAAAACACCTTCCTGATCAGGTTTCATTGAGTTACCGGTGTACTCATGAAATTAAAGCAGAGAATTGACATCCGTCCAGTTCCCGCCGCGCCTACTTATCACTTAAATCGATAATGATATTTTGAAATAATCGTTTTGAGAATAAAAACCCACTGGTATCCTTCATCTCAGGAATAAGGCGCAATCAATACGACTTATGCCAAACTTATGCGATTTTTGATGTTAGCAGGCAGGACGTTCCACTATGTACGTTTACGATGAACACGACCGGCAGATAGCCACAGAGCGCGTTGCCCAATTCCGGGACCAGACTGAGCGTGCCCTTGCGGGTGAACTATCAGAAGAAGAATTTCTTCCCCTTCGTTTGCAAAACGGTCTTTATGTCCAGCGTCTTGCGCCCATGCTGCGTATTTGTGTGCCTTACGGCATGCTCCGCTCAGAGCAGCTGCGCCGTTTGGCCAGAATTACCCGTGATTACGACAAAGGCTACGCCCATATCACGACACGGACCAATATTCAGCTTAACTGGCCTCGCATTGAGGACGTCCCCGACATCCTTGCTGAATTGGCCGAAGTGGAAATGCATGCAAACCAGACCAGCGGCAATTGCATCCGGAACACCACCACCGATCAGTATTCCGGAGTTCAGAAAGATGAACTTGCAGACCCTCGCCCTTATTGTGAAATCATTCGGCAATGGTCTACATTCCACCCGGAATTTGCCTTCCTGCCACGCAAATTCAAGATTGCAGTGAACGCATCAAAGAACACAGACCGTGCCGCAATTCAAGTTCACGACATTGGGCTACAGATCATCAAAAACGACGAGGGAGAGCTAGGCTTCCGCGTTCACGTAGGCGGCGGCCTGGGCCGCACGCCTATGGTTGGCCCTGTCATCCGCGAATTCCTGCACGAGCTCGATCTTCTGACATACCTGGAGGCTGTTGTCCGGGTATACAACCGTTATGGCCGGCGTGACAACAAGTTTAAGGCTCGCATCAAAATTCTTGTTAAAGCCCTGGGCCCGGAAGCTTTTGCTGAAAAAGTAGAAGCCGAGTGGGAGCAAATAAAAAACTCCCCTACCCGCCTGACACGCAAAGAAATCGAACGAGTACAAAGTTACTTCACAGAGCCTGCCTATGAGACTCTTGATGATGCAACTGAGGCACTGAGCCAGCTCCGGTTTGAGAACAAGAAGTTCGACAACTGGCTGACCCATAACGTACATGAACACAAGAAGTCCGGTTACGCCATAGTGACACTGACGTTGAAACGCACTGGCACGCCCCCGGGAGATTTAACAGACCGCCAGCTTGAACAGATCGCAGATCTTGCAGACGAGTACAGTTTTGGCGAGGCCCGTGCAACGCATGAGCAAAACGTTGTACTGGCCGATGTGCGTCAGGATCGGCTGTTTGAACTTTGGCAGGCTATTAGCGGGATGGGCTTTGCTACCGCTAATCTTAATATGCTGACCGACATCATCTGCTGCCCTGGCGGGGATTACTGTGCTTTAGCAAACGCCAAATCAATTCCTGTTGCCGATGCTATTCAGCGTCAATTTGACGATCTTGATTACCTCTATGACCTTGGCCCGATAGACCTGAATATTTCAGGCTGCATGAATGCCTGTGGCCACCACCACGTAGGTCATATTGGTGTGCTGGGTGTTGATAAAAAAGGCGCTGAGTTTTATCAGGTGAGCCTTGGCGGCTCCTCTCACCATGATGCCAATATCGGTAAGATTCTCGGGCCGTCTTTTGCCCGGGAGGATATGCCTCGGGTAATTTCTAAGATTATTGACGTGTTTGTTGAAAACCGAACTGAGGAAGAGACTTTCCTGGATACTTATCGCCGGGTTGGTCTGGATCCATTCAAGGAGCGGGTTTATGCCTGATGTTATCGCCGTTGACGGCACTGTTCATAACGATGATTGGGTAGTGGTTGCCCGCCCAGCGGATGGTGATTCCCTGGAACTTCCAGAGGGCCAGCCCGCCTTGATTCCTGCAGACCTGTGGCTTGCTGGCTATGAGCAATACGTCGGCCGTGCCGATATCGGAGCCTGGTTCGACAGCCATGATGAACCTGAATTACTTGAGGGGAAAGTTAATGAGCTACCGTTGATTGCCGTGAACTTTCCCCGTTTTGTGGATGGTCGCGGTTACAGTATCGGACGTTTGCTCCGGCAGAGATTCGGGTATACCGGCGAGCTTCGGGCCGTGGGTGATGTTTTGCTGGATCAGCTTCAGTTTATGAAGCGCTGTGGATTTGACTCGTACGTGCTTCGGGCAGACAAAGATATCTCTAAAGCAGCCCGGTGTTTAAACTTCTTCTCTGAAACCTATCAGGCCGCTGTAGATAACACCGAGCCCCTGTTCCGGCGCCGGGCCTCTTAATCCAGTTCAACGTGAGCAGGTGCTAACGCCTGCTCACGTTCACCTTGAGCAATACTATTGAATCTTTTGGTTCCTGAAAGCACTCAAGACTTTCCACACAGAGCGTTCTAAAGCGGTGCTGGTTGCAATGCCTATTTTTTCGGCCAGCGTGCGTTTGTGCTGGAATGACACCGAAACAACCTCTCCACGCTCACAGGCTTCAATCAGATATTCGTCGGAGGTTTTGATCTCGTCGATCAGATTAACCTCAAGTGCCCGCTGGCCAAACCAGATGTCACCAGTGGCTACTGCCTGGATATCCAGACCCGGCCTGCGCTGACTCACATAGTCCTTAAACAGAACGTGAGTATCCTCAAGATCTTCAAGAAACTTCTTCCGGCCCTTTTCTGTATTTTCACCAAAAACCGTCAAAGTACGCTTGTACTCACCCGCGGTCAGTACCTCAAAGTCGACATCATTTTTCTTGAGCAGGCGATGGAAGTTCGGTAGTTGAGCCACCACCCCGATAGACCCTAATACAGCAAATGGTGACGCTACGATTTTATCTGCGACACAAGCCATCATGTAACCACCGCTGGCTGCCACTTTATCTACACACGCCGTCAGGGGTACGCCTTTGCTCCGAATACGGTCAAGCTGGGCCGATGCCAGGCCATAGGCATGCACTAACCCCCCGCCGCTTTCCAGACGAATAACCACTTCGTCTTTTTCCGGGTTAGCCACACTGAGCACAGCTGTTACTGCACGGCGGAGTGTATCGGTATCGCTGGCTTTAATATCACCGTCAAAATCGATGACATAAATGCGTTTTTTGGAGTCTTCGGTATCGTCGGTATTTGCTTTAGCTGACTTGGCCGCTTTTTTTTCAGCCTTTTCTTCTTTTTTCTTTCTTTTCGCCCAAGCCTTGTATTCGTCATCAGACATCAGCTTGGCTTGAATGGATTCTTTCAGCTTTCGGTATTGATCATTGAGTTTTCGTATTTTCAGCTCGCCTTCGTCTTCGTGATCATCCCGGCCACGCTGGCCTGCTGTAAGTACCAAAGTTGCGAGAATAATCGCAGCCACAACAAAGGTAGCCACCTTGGCAAGGAATAATCCGTAATTACTAATGAATTCCAAAATGCAGTCTCCAGTGCGCTAAATTCAGACATCAGAGTGTACTCTGTCGCGCCTGGAGTGATAAGCCCGGAATAAATTAAAACAAGCGTTCGATCGAGCTTGACATGAACCTACGCTAACCATAAAGTCGGATTGCGAGGTCGGCGCTACCCAGCCTGAAATGTAGCCATCTTATGCTAGGGATGTTGAGCCGCAACCATGACAAGACAAACCACCAAAAAGGGTAAACTAATGTCTGTAGCTCAGATTTTTGAAAAACTAGAACAGAATTTCAACGCAGACGCAGCACAGGGCTTGGACCTGGTGTTTCAGTTTGACATCGAAGATGACAAACCATACAACCTGGAAATCAAAGACGGTTCCTGCAAAATGAATGAAGGCGCTCACGACGATCCTTCTGTTACCCTGATCATGAACACTGAAACCCTCCAGGGCATTGTGTCCGGCGAAACCGACGGCATGCAGGCATTCATGGCTGGTCAGCTGCGCGCTGAAGGCGACATGATGCTGGCTACCAAGCTGGGTGAACTGTTCAACATGGGTTAATCCCTGCTGAATGTTCCACAAAAAAACCTGCGAATTTACGCAGGTTTTTTTGTGTCCGGGATTCCGTTTGGTAATCCCGTTTAAAGCCCCACATCTGCCAACGAGGACTCGGCCAGGTTCAGCAAATCTGCATTACTTTCTTCACGCCGACCAACACTCTCAATGTAATATTCCAGTGACGTCAATGCATCCGCCAAAGCTTCCAGCACCTGAGTTGCCGGCGCGTCTCTCTCGTCCAGAAGGCGCTCCTGAATCGAGCCGGCGACCCTGGCAATCACACCTGCAGCTTTAGCATCGTTAACCATGACAAGCCCACCCCAAATGCTATGTAAGGTTCCCGGCAGATTAGCCAGGTGCAACTTGTCGTAGTCAGATTCAATAAACGCTGTAATCGCACGCTTAGCCAAAGTTAAAGCGCCGCGAGCTTCTTCAGCGACCACCCAGATAGCCTCCTGCAAATACACAGATTCATCGTTTTTCGCACCAATACCTGCAAGAGCATCGGTTTCAGAGGTAATTCCACGGGTGACAATCTGCATCACGGCATCTTCTACACCCAGAACCGAGTCAGCCAGCTGATAAAGTTCATCTTCTGCCGGTAAGCGATTCTCCGCCTCCCACTTGCGCAACCTGATGGCCTCATCACGAGTAATGGCTGCCAGACGGTTTAAGTCCAGCATCACCAGTGTATTCCCAAGTCTTTCGAGAGCATCCGCTATTGATGACAGCTCCGCCAGGTCAGGCTCAATGCCTCTTTCAATAATATCCAGTTTGTCTTTAAGTTGGTTGAGTTCTTCAAGAAGCGCTTCTGACAAAGACTTGAGAACATCACTACCGGGGCCGTAAAGCCTCCGGGAATGCGCCTCAAGCATAGAGTCTGGGAAATCTGACGGTGTGAGGTTATATGCGCCAAGCACTCTGGTAACTTCGGGATTTGCCGAGCCGCTGCGATAAAGCAAATAGATGAGATCTTTAACTATCGAATCCGGCGCATCTTTCGTTGTAGCGACCTTCCCCACATAAACCATTTCGCGAGCGTATTTTTCCAGACGCATCAGCAAACGCTTACGAGCCTTATTAAACCCCATCGCTCTGTCGAGCATGGCATCAGATGTAATTGCCAGAAGACACCACATCTGGCCCATTGGAGCGCCCTGACAAAGCCGTGCAAACCCACGGGCAGAACGAGCCATCAGCTTCTTGCTGACGGTCTCGTTACGTTCACGCAGTATCCCAAGCAGCGCAACCTGGAAGGTTAACCTCATGCGGCGCGCAAAAATTTCGTACTCGCTTTCATCTTCCACAACGGAGTGAAGCGACAGGTCACAGCAAAAGTCTGGCCGCTCACGAACGTCTATGTCAAAGAAGCAGGATTCCGGATAGGGTTTTTCTTTCCGGGCTTCCCGCAATTCGTTAATAATCGGAAGTAATAACTCCGGGTGATCTGCACGCTGCTGGTGGTAGTACTCAACATAGCGACGAAGAGTGAACAACGCACTGTTAAGCGTAGTAAGCAGTATGTTTTTATCGTCGTTTGCGCCCACAGGTACATCATTGGCCAGATTCACCGCTTCCTGACAAATCAGTGTGCCACCACGAAGCTCAACGAGGAGGAAAATTCCTCGTAACTGGTTCAGGTAGTCAACACAGTTCTGCAGGTCTTCACCACTTTCTCGATTTTCCTGAAAGCGCTCAAGGCTGGATTCTGCCTGTTTGATGGTCTGTTCTATTTCGCTTTTAACCAGATCAAACGACTGCGATTTCGTCGCCAGAGACGATTGAACCATAAACACTTCCTGTTACTTCGCGGAGACTACCGCTGCCCATATGTGAACGATAAATTCACAGGGCAACACAGCTATTTCAGCATCGTCTGCACCGCTCTGTGAACGCTATCGATTCGCTGAAAAAATAGCGAACTTATCATTACTTATAACACAAAACTCAAGTAGCTCAAGAAAGCCAGAATGTAACAAATGGTACAGATAGACACAGATCTCACTCTGAAGCATCCAGTTTGCTCCATAACGTCTGGCCAGCCTGCTTTTCTATGCTCGCCATCAGCGAATCATGTGCTTTGACTTCATCATCTGTAGCCTTGATAACGGCCAATCGGGGCCTGTCCTTCGGAACACGGCGCAAGCCGCTTGCCCCTTCCCCTTCGCCAGACCCGACATCCAGAGACAGCGCGGTCTGACCGCCGGTCATCAGCAAATACACGTCGGCCAGAATCTCGGCGTCAAGCAAAGCGCCGTGGAGTTCACGATTAGAGTTATCTACTCCATAGCGCTTGCAAAGAGCATCCAGGTTGTTTTTTTGCCCCGGGTGCTTGGCTCGGGCAATGGCCAGGGTATCGACAATACCGCAGTGATCGGCGGTTTTTCTGACCGGATTTAGCCTTGCGAATTCGGCATCCATAAAGCCAACGTCAAACGCTGCGTTATGGATAACCAGCTCTGCCCCTTCAATAAACGCAAAAAATTCGTCAGCTACTTCTGAAAATTTAGGCTTATCTTTAAGGAATTCGTTAGTGATGCCGTGGACGGTAATTGCCTCGGCCTCAACTTCTCTATCCGGATTAATATAGACGTGATAATTCCGGCCAGTTAACTGGCGTTCCACCACCTCAACGCAGCCAATTTCAATAATCCGGTGGCCGGCACTCGGGTCAATACCCGTGGTTTCTGTATCCAGTACGATTTGTCTCATTAAAAACCTTCAGAAGAGCTTCAAAGTTTAAAAATACGCATGCTAGGCGCCCTTAATCCCGGCGACACCGAGATTGGCAAGCTCGTCAGCCAACTCATTACCAGGGTGACCCGCGTGGCCTTTTACCCAGTGCCAGGTAACTTGGTGCCGCGCAGATTCAGCATCAAGTTCCTGCCATAAGTCAGCGTTTTTTACTGGTTTTCGGGCAGCAGTTTTCCAGCCGTTTCGTTTCCAGCCTGCCATCCACTCAGTAATCCCTTTCCGCACATACTGAGAATCCGTATATAGATCAACCTTACAATTACGATTGAGCGCTCTAAGGCCCTGAATGGCGGCTATCAGTTCCATTCGGTTGTTGGTGGTCAGGCTTTCGCCGCCGTGCATTTTTTTTTCCGCGCCACCATAACGTAATACCACGCCCCAACCACCCGGCCCGGGGTTACCTTTACACGCACCATCGGTGTATATCACTACTTTGTCCGTCATCAATACTCCCGGGGATTCCTTCTGATTTCAGTTTTGCTGGTGGTGTTATTTGCGCACCCTCTGGAAGCACCAACGGCACCTGGAAGAGACATCACTTTACTCTTACGCCAGCTGACGCCCCTTCGGATAGGCGCCTGCACCCTTTTGCGCGCAAGGATACAGTAATACGCCCCGACAGGAATAATGTTGGGATGGCCAGACAAAGACCCCAAAGGGGCCTTGCCATACCCGTCTCTGCGCTGCACGGGCGCGGTGCAAAAATACGTTGACGAAGACTCCAGAGCAAACCCCAGCAGCCTGAGCCAGTCTTCCATACGCGAGCGCAGCAAAAAACGCCCTCCCCAGGGGCCCTGCCGGTGCCGCGAAATCATTTTTCGTACGCCCCACAGGCTAATGGGGTTAAACCCGATCAATGCCATCACACCCTCGCCTCTTAGCACTCTGGCAGATTCCCGGAGTACCTGGTGGGGGTCGCGGGAAAAGTCCGCTGCATGATGCAAAATAACGAGATCCATAGAGTCTCCCGGAAACGGCAACTCTTCGGAGTCACAAACTGCTACGCCGTCGGGCATGTGGGGGTGCCACCCGGGCGAAGTAATAATTTTCTGGATAAAATCCGTACCGCTCGCCAGCGGTAACCGATGGCTCAAGCCAACCTGCAGCTGCCGTGCGCCAGACAGTTCTTCCAGTTCACGATCAAGAACACCCCGCTGACTCGCCAGCAAACCACGCCCTAGCGGCGTCTGAAACCAGCGTTCAAAACTTTCGTGCCGTGCGGCAAAATCAATTGGCCCTGAAGATCCCACATTGTATTCCTCTATACAGGTAGCCTTAAAAGCCTGGCTCCTTGGGGTGGACGCTCTGTTGCTTTATCATATCAGGCACATTCCTCAAGCACATGTGGTGATGATGTTCAGCATTAATCCTATCCCGGCGTTTTCTGACAACTATATCTGGTGCCTCTCAGACGTTGAGGCAGGCAAAGCTTTGGTGGTAGATCCCGGGCAAGCTCAGCCCGTTGCTGATTACTTAAAAAGCCAGAGTCTGACACTGGACACCATTCTGGTTACTCACCATCACTCAGACCACACGGGTGGTATTTCAGAACTTCAGGAGTTGTACCCGGATGTGCGAATCATTGGTCCTGCTGACTCACGGTTCAAGAACCTGACCGAAAGTGTTAAAAACGGCGACATAGTTAACTGGCAAACGATCCGGTTCAAGGTTACTGCCACTCCTGGCCACACTCTGGACCATATCGTGTACTTTACCTCCACTGAAATTAATGGCGAGCCCGCTCTGTTTTGTGGCGACACGCTTTTTGTCGGTGGCTGTGGAAGGTTGTTTGAAGGCACAGCAGAGCAAATGTTTAATTCGTTAAATACCCTCAGGGCGCTACCAGACAATACAGCCGTTTATTGTGCCCACGAATACACACTCGCCAATCTCCGGTTTGCTCGCCACTGGCTGCCGGAAGACCTGGCTCTGGCGGAATTTGAACAACACTGCCAGCGATTAAGAGAAGCCGGGCAACCAACAGTACCTGGTTCCCTTAAAGCTGAAAAAGCCTTGAACCTCTTTCTGCGCTGGGACGACCCGGTTGTTGTACAAGCTGCGCAAGCCTATGGCCAGGCTAAAGGGCTACAGGTAACCAAACCGTCTGAAGTGTTTGCTGCTGTCCGGCATGGCAAGGACCACTTCTGACACCAGGTATTCAGGGGCCGCGTTAACAAGATATCTCAAAGCGGTAACATCACTGGCCTTGACCGCTTTAAAAATCGTCCCATAGAATCCTCAGTTAATACTACTTGTAACTCCTTAAATATGCCGGAATTTTATACATGAACCCGGCAAAAACATCCGGAATCCAACTTATGCCGGTTAAGCGAATTTCTCTTATTCTGCTCGCCACCTCGATGACCGCAGGATGCAGCAACACCCAGATCATCGAAAATTTACGTGCACCATCGGCCTGGTTCACCGATTCATCTCAAAATGAAGACGGCAACCCACTGGAATCCGAAAATATTGTTGTTGCCCAAGGAGACGAAGAGTTAATAGCTGACATTGAATTCGGGCAAGTAAATGCGGCTAACGCGCTACTCGATAACGCCATCTCGCCAGAATTAAAGTCTGAAGCAAAGCACGCACGGAAGACGCTGGACGCGCCTCCGGAGACAACAACAAGCCCCCACACAGAGAGCGATATGTGGAACCGTTTACGTGCCGGTTTCGCTCTGGATCATTCAGTAGAAAATCAAAGGGTTCAGTCACAACTCGATTGGTATACCCGCAATCCTCGTTATATTCAGCGTGTGGTCGAACGAGGTTCCCGGTACCTTCATCATATCGTTAGTGAGACTGAAGCTCGGGGCCTGCCTACCGAGTTTGCTCTGTTACCCGTTATAGAGAGCGCCTTTGATCCGTTTGCGTATTCTCACGGACGTGCCGCAGGTCTTTGGCAATTCATCCCCTCAACCGGAAAATACTTTGGCCTGACCCAAAGTTGGTGGCACGATGACCGCAGGGATGTACTGTCCGCGACAGACGCTGCCCTAACGTATCTTGAGCGTCTGGCGAATCGGTTCGATGGCGATTACACCCTGGCCCTGGCTGCCTACAACTCTGGCGGCGGAACGGTATCCAGTGCAATGCGCCGCAACAGAAAAGCAGGCAAACCCACCGATTACTGGTCGCTGGGTCTTCCAAAAGAAACTCAACATTACGTTCCGAAACTGATTGCGCTGGCGAAGGTGATTGACAACCCCGACGCCTATGGCATCGAGTTACCAGAACTTAAAAATGAGCCTTACTTTGAGATCGTAGAAACCGGTTCACAACTGGATCTTGCCCAGGCTGCAAAACTTGCCTCGGTTGATATCGACGAAATCTATCTGCTAAACCCTTCCTATAACCGCTGGGCAACTAACCCGGATGGTCCGCACCGGCTTCTGATACCTACTCAAAATGCTGAGACCTTCCGGAAAGCGTTGGCAAATTTCCCGGCTAAGCAGAGGGTTTCCTGGCAGAACTATAAAGTATCGAGCGGGGACAGCCTGAACAGTATCGCTCGCCGGTTCTCGACCACAGCGGCTGTGATCCGACAGGTCAACAAGCTCGATACCGACCTGATTCGCATAGGCCAGCAACTACTGATTCCGTCATCAACCAAAGGTTCTGAAGCATACGCTTTAAGCCAACCCCAGCGCCTTGAACGTAAACAAGAGCGCAAACGCTCAGGTAATAAGGTGCGCTATAAAGTCCAAAGTGGTGATACCTTCTGGGACATCGCACGCGAGCACCGGGTAAGTGTGCGGGAAGTTGCTGCGTGGAACGGTATGGCACCGGGCGACCCGCTACACCCCGGCAAAGAACTGGTGATTTGGAGCAAAACCAGGCCACCAGCAACAACCGCCAGCAATACACGAAGCAAAGCCATGGTCCGCAAGGTCGGTTATCGCGTTCGCAGTGGTGACTCGCTTTCGGCTATTGCCTCACGATTCTCTGTGAATGTGCGGGATATCGCATCATGGAACGATCTTAATACCAAGCGTTATCTTCAACCCGGCCAAAGTCTGGTACTCTACGTTGATATAAGAAACAGCCCATAACGTGCGAGAACCATGACAAAAACACGGAAAGCATCAAGCCTCACAGGACTGATAACTTTGCTGGCCCTGATGGCCACCAGCCTTGTTACTCACGCAGATAGCCAAGCCGTCGAAACGCTCAAACCCATGCACGGCATAGCTATGCACGGCGACGTTAAATACCCCCCAAACTTCAGCCATTTTGACTATGTAAATCCGGAGGCGCCGAAAGGAGGCCACCTGAAGCTCAGCGTAGTGGCCAATGGCTTTGACAGCTTTAATCCTTTCGCTGTCCGGGGCGTCGCAGCTGCAGGCATCAGCACCTATGTGTATGACACACTACTGGTGTCATCTGATGACGAGCCTTTTTCGGAATATGGCCTGATTGCTGAAAGCATCGAAGTCCCGGAAGATCGAAGCTACGTTATTTTCAACCTTCGGGATGAAGCCCGCTTCCAGGATGGAACGCCGATTACCGCGAAAGATGTCGAATTTTCATTTCGCATACTGACTACCGAGGGACATCTCTTTTACCGCAGTTATTATGCAAATATAAAAAGTGTCTCCGTTGAAAATCCCCACCGTGTCCGTTTTGATTTTGGTGAGGCAAAAAATCTGGAACTCCCGCTAATTATCGGCCAGATGCCGATTCTTCCCGCTCACTACTGGGAAGGTCGGGAGTTTGAAGGTAATGGATTGGCGATACCCGTTGGCAGTGGTCCATATCGCATTGAATCGTTTGACGCTGGTCGGTCCATCACCTTTGAGCGCGTGCCTGATTACTGGGCAAAAGATATTGCGGTGCGAAAAGGCCGGTTTAACTTCGACAAAATCACCTACGAATACTACAGCGACGACACAGTAGCGCTGGAAGCGTTCAAAGCAGGTAATTTTGACTTCCGTCAGGAATTCTCGGCCAAAAACTGGGCCACCGCATACACCGGCACCCCGTTCGAAAACGGGTCTATCACTAAGATTGCTATCGAGCATCACAGCCCAACGGGTATGCAGGGTTTCGTTTTCAATACTCGCAAAGATATGTTTAAACACCCAAAAGTTCGCGAGGCTTTAGCCTACGCTTTCGATTTTGAGTGGGCCAACCGCAACCTTTTCTTTGACCAATACACACGTACCGACAGCTTCTTCGAAAACAGCGAGCTGGCGTCTGACGGCTTGCCCGCCGGGCGCACACTGGAAATCCTTGAACCTTTCCGCGACCAGCTGAGCCCTGCCGTATTCAACACTGAATACACGCCCCCTGACACCGGTAAATCGCAAAGCCTTCGCGACAATCTCAGGCAGGCACTGAAACTGTTATCCGAAGCGGGTTATAGCATTCGTGATGGCAAAATGGTGGAAAATGAAACGGGTGCGCCACTGGCCTTTGAGATTTTGCTCGCACAAAAAAGCTTTGAGCGTGTAGTACTGCCATTCACTCAAAATCTGAAAAAACTGGGTATTGATGTCACCGTTCGCCTCGTTGACAGTAATCAGTATATCCGGCGTGTACGCAGTTTTGACTTCGACATGATCACTCATAGCTTCAGGCAGTCAGATTCACCTGGTAATGAACAGAGGGACTATTGGCATTCCTCGAACGTAAATAAGGAAGGCTCCGGTAATATCGCAGGCGTTAACGACCCGGTCATTGACCAACTGGTGGAGATGGTCATCCAGGCACCTGATCGCGAAGAATTGTTGCATAGGGTGCGTGCTCTCGATTACGTGTTGCTGCACGGTCACTATGTCATTCCACATTGGCATGTGAGCAAAGACCGGGTTGCCTACTGGAATCAGCTTGAACGACCAGGCGTCACCCCAAAAAGCGGAGTCGATCTGAACAACTGGTGGATAACCCCCTGACTGATCGAACTTGAACCAGGCTGTAAAGGAAGGACTCCTCCTCTAGATGAGTACATACATACTCCGGCGATTAGCACTGATTATCCCTACACTGATTGGGATCATGCTACTCAACTTCGTCATCGTTCAGGCAGCTCCCGGTGGCCCCATTGAACAGCTGATAGCAGAAATGGAAGGCTTAGGCGGGAATGCCCTGGCTCGCGCTGGTGGTGGCGATATGCGGGGAGAAGTGTCTTCGGCCTCCGGCGAAAGCCGTGGGTCACGAGGCCTGCCACCAGAATTGCTTGAGCAAATGGAGGCTCGGTACGGGTTCGATAAACCTGCACATGAACGCTTCCTGAAGATGCTGAAGGATTACGCTACCTTTGACTTCGGTAATTCTTTCTTTCGCGACCGCTCTGTTGTCGGACTGATCATCGACAAAATGCCCGTCTCCATTTCTCTCGGCCTTTGGTCAACCTTGATTATCTATCTGATATCCATTCCTCTGGGTATTCGGAAGGCTGTCTCCGACGGTTCCCGTTTTGATGTCTGGAGTAGCTCCGCTATTGTTGTGGGCTATGCCATACCGGGTTTTCTGTTTGCCATTCTGCTGATCGTTCTTTTTGCCGGCGGCAGTTATTTCGACTGGTTTCCATTAAGGGGACTGACCTCGCCGGACTTCGACACCATGACCTGGTACCAGAAAGTCGCCGACTATTTCTGGCACCTGGTTTTGCCAGTCACCGCGAACGTGATCGGAGGGTTTGCCACCCTGACCCTGCTGACCAAAAATTCTTTTCTCGATGAGATTGGAAAACAATATGTAGTCACAGCAAGAGCCAAAGGCCTGGAAGAAAAGCAGGTGCTATACGGGCACGTTTTCCGCAACGCAATGCTGATTGTTATTGCAAGCCTTCCTGGAGTGTTAGTGTCTTTATTTTTTACCGGCTCATTACTGATTGAAGTCATTTTCTCTCTGGATGGATTGGGGTTGCTAGGTTTTGAAGCCGCCCTCAACCGTGACTACCCGGTTATCTTTGGCACACTTTACATCTTTACCCTTATGGGGCTGCTGCTGAAACTCATCAGCGATATAACCTACGTTCTGGTAGATCCACGGATCGATTTTGAAAGCCGGGAGGGGGCCTGATCGTGGTTAAACTGTCCCCTATTCAGCGCCGGCGGTTAAGCAACTTCCGTAATAACCGCCGTGGGTTCTGGTCACTCTGGCTGTTCCTGTTCATCTTCGGACTAAGCCTCTGCGCCGAACTGATTGCCAACGATAAACCGCTGTTTGTCTCATACAACGGAGACTGGTATTTCCCTGTCGTACAAAGCATTCCCGAAGAAACCTTCGGAGGCTTCCTGCCCACCGAAACGGATTATCGGGATAGCTTCATTACAGAAGAAATCAACGCCAATGGCTGGATGGTGTGGCCGCCAATTCCATTCAGCTACGACACGATTAACTACAACCTGGACGTCCCCTCACCGGCACCGCCCAGTTCGGTTAACTGGCTTGGAACAGATGATCAGGGGCGAGATGTCGCAGCCCGGGTAATTTACGGCTTCAGAATCTCGGTAGCCTTTGGTCTGACACTAACCATTACCAGTTGTATTGTTGGTGTTGCTGTTGGAGCCATTCAAGGCTATTACGGCGGCAAGGTCGATCTTCTGGGGCAGCGCTTTCTGGAAATCTGGTCCGGACTGCCGATGCTGTATTTACTCATTATTCTTTCGGCCATTGTGCAGCCCAACTTTTGGTGGCTCCTGGGCATCATGCTCTTATTTAGCTGGATGGGGCTGGTAGACGTGGTTCGGGCCGAATTCCTTCGAGCCAGAAATTTCGAATATGTGCGCGCAGCAAGAGCCCTGGGCCTCGATAACCTGCACATTATGTTCCGGCATGTTCTGCCAAACGCAATGGTAGCCACACTGACCTTCATGCCGTTTATTCTGGCGGGCGCGATTACAAGCCTGACCTCACTCGATTTCCTTGGATTCGGCCTACCTTCGGGTTCACCCTCACTCGGTGAGTTAATTGCTCAGGGTAAAGCTAATCTGCATGCACCCTGGCTGGGTATTTCCGCGTTTGTATCCTTGTCACTCATGCTTACGCTTCTGGTGTTTACTGGTGAAGCGGTGCGTGATGCTTTTGACCCGAGAAAGAACTGACATGAGTGACCTGATATCAATTTCAGACCTTTCCATCCAATTTGATAATGGTCCCCTGGTTGTTAACAACCTGTCCTTGACTGTAAAACCAGGGGAAACCTTGGCGGTTGTGGGTGAAAGTGGCTCAGGGAAATCGGTTACGGCACTTTCCGTGCTTCGCTTGCTCGACGAACGTCATGTGAAATACCCGTCTGGCCGTATCCTTTTTCACGATCAAGACGTGTTAAAAGCTTCCCAAAAGCAGATGCAGAAAATTCGTGGAAGGAAAATCAGCATGATTTTCCAGGAACCCATGACATCTCTTAACCCTCTGCATACCGTTGAAAAACAAATATCCGAAACCTTACAGTTGCACTTAGGCATGCGGGGGCCTCAAGCTCGTGAACGATGTATCGAATTGCTGGATCTAGTTGGTATTCAAAACCCCGGGCAGCGCCTGAAAAGCTACCCTCATCAACTTTCAGGTGGTCAAAAACAACGGGTCATGATTGCCATGGCGCTGGCAAATGAACCGGAGCTTTTGATAGCTGATGAACCTACCACTGCACTAGATGTAACTGTCCAGAAGCAGGTCTTAGAACTTCTGAAAACTCTCCAGAAAAAGCTTGGCATGGCCATGCTTCTGATCACCCATGACCTGACCTTAGTCAGGCGCTATGCCGACCGGGTATTGGTAATGGAGCGAGGCATCAAAGTAGAGGAAGGCAATACCAACCGGTTGTTTTCCTGTCCTGAGCACGCCTATACCCGGACATTGATCGACGCAGAGCCCCCTGAACACCCTCGTCCTCCGGCGGGTAATATCGCTCCGTTACTGGACGTATCCGGCCTGAACGTGGCATTCACGATTAAGAAAAACATGTTTGGAAAGGTCACAGAGTCCTTCCACGCAGTAAAAGATGTCAGCTTTAACTTAGGTCAGGGAGAAACACTTGGCATTGTGGGAGAAAGTGGTAGTGGTAAAACCACCATTGGTCACGCGTTATTGAAGCTGACGGGCAGTACGGGATCAATCAAGCTCGATGGTACGGAATTATCCGACCTGTCCCAAAAACAGTTCCGCCCCTGGCGGCGGCGAATTCAGATTGTGTTCCAGGATCCGTTTGGTAGCCTTAGCCCTCGCATGTCGATTAATGAAATCATAAAAGAGGGTCTTGAGATTCATGATCAGGCCAATGCTGACCAACATGAAAACAAAGTAATTCAGGCCCTGAAAGATGTCGGGCTCGATTCTGATGCCCGGTACCGGTACCCGCATGAATTTTCCGGAGGTCAGCGACAGCGCATTGCTATCGCCCGCGCTTTGGTATTACAACCTGAATTAATTATTCTTGATGAACCAACCTCAGCTCTTGATCGAACAGTTCAAAAGCAAGTAATTGAGTTACTGCAAGAGCTTCAGGTGCAGTATGGGCTAAGCTATATTTTCATCAGCCATGATCTCAACGTCGTTCGGGCATTAAGCCATAAACTGTTAGTGCTCCAGCACGGTAATATTGTCGAGTACGGAGATGCGGAGGATATCTTCCGTAAACCCGAAAAGGCCTATACACAAGAACTGCTTAAAGCAGCATTTTTTTATAGTACAACCTAATTCACTACGACCAATTGACGTTACCTTCCCCGACCCTTGTCGGGGATAATGCGCCAAAATCAAGGAACATAGGGAGCAGATACCCATGGGAATCCTCAGTGGTAAGAAAGCACTGATTGTTGGCGTTGCCAGCAAACATTCCATTGCTTACGGCATTGCCGAAGCCTTTGCCCGTGAAGGCGCTGAATTAGCCTTCACCTATCAAAACGAAAAGCTTCAATCGCGCGTTGAAAAGTTTGCAGAACAATGGGGAAGCAACATCACCATTCCCTGCGACGTTGCTAGCGATGAGGAAATTGAGGGCGTCTTTACCGAACTGGCCAAGCACTGGGACAACGTCGACATCATCATTCATGCGGTTGGCTTCGCTCCAAGCCATGAATTGAACGGAAATTATGTAGACGTAACCACCCGTGATGGCTTCCGTATAGCTCACGACATCAGTTCGTACAGCTTTGTAGCCTTGGCCAAAGGTGCTCGCAAGATGTTGCATGAGGGCAGCAGCCTGATGACGCTCAGCTACCTGGGCGCTGAAAAGGTACTGCAGAACTACAACGTAATGGGTCTTGCAAAGGCGTCACTCGAAGCCAACGTGCGCTATATGGCCGCCAGCCTGGGTAAAGAAGGAATTCGGGTAAACGGAATCTCTGCCGGCCCAATTAAAACTCTGGCCGCATCTGGCATCAAGAGCTTCCGCCGCATGCTCGCAGAAAATGCAAAACGCGCGCCTTTACGTCGTAATGTTACAATTCAGGAAGTTGGTAACGCTTCTGCGTTCATGTGCTCAGATATGGCTTCTGGTATTACCGGCGAAATTCTTTATGTTGATGCTGGTTTTAACATCACCGGAATGGGTGAACTGGAAGACTAAACATTTCCTGTTTTCTCAACAAACAAAGCTGGCAAAGGCCAGCTTTGTTTGTTTTTAGCTGTCAGTAAAAGCTTGAGCCACCGCATCCAGCCAGGCAAGGTAATCGGTTTCATCAGAGTCCAGAACACGAACGCCCATCAAGTACCCTCGCCCATCCTCTCGACACCAAATCACTTCAATCATTAAATGAAACGGTTCTGACAAAGAATCGAGGCGAACATGAGCGCTTAAAATCGAATCAACATTCAAGGCCTGCTGTGAAACAAGGCTCATACCCCGGACTGAAATGTCTCTTATCTCGCAGCTAACCGTATTGAAACTTGCCGAGCCGTCATCCCCCTCATGGGGCTCTAACGACTCAATCTGTATTTTTGCAATTGCACGCGCCGTTAGCCGGTAGTCTTCCCGCATATCCTGACCGTCGGGTGCCACCTGATCTGCGCCGAAGCTGTAATCTTTGTCTTCCATATTCAATCCTTAATTCCGGCCCACACGAATACGTCCAACCACCCGACTCAGCGTGTCATCAAACTCAGCCCCACCACCCAGGATCCGTATCCTCCCTTCAACTATGCCGGCCACCAACTCGTCATGCATGAACTGATGACGGTTCAACCCCAAACGGTCGACAAATATAAACTTTCTCGAAGCCGCTATTTTTACGGCCAATTTTAAACGCAATGGCTCATTTTCCTGAGATTCGCCCTGAAGAGAAATCCACCCCTCCAGCCCGATACCTTCAACAAGTTTGGTTGCCGCAGCTTCTGCCTCCTTCCGCAACCGCTCAAGCTCCAGTTGTTCATCAGCCAGCCTTCGTTCTTCTGCAATCGCTTTCTGCCTGGCCAATTCCGCTTTATGAGCAGCTTCTTGTTCTGCCTGGATACGCAGAGCCTCTTCTTTCTCGCGGCGCAGAGCTTCTGCTCTGGCTCTGGCTTCTTTAGCTGCAAGCTCCCGTTGTTGTTGTTGCTTGTCACACACGTTTACAAGCACCCCAACTGTTTCGTTTAAAACCTCTCCAAATGGCTTAGAGTCGGGCATTTCCCTCAGAATCTGGGCCTCACGCTTCATCCTGAACTCTGACCAACTTTGCAGGCCTAGCTTTACTCCGGCCCCGTTGGTCCAGACAACTTCCTGGCTTTCTTCAAGCAGTGTGAAGAAAAACCGCCGCTGCTCCTGTGCTCCCTCACCTTCTACGAACCAATGCCCGATATAAGGCTCATAATCAGAAGCCTGAACCGGTTCCATTCCCAGCCAGCGATTATCCCACATGAAATTGATTTCCGGCGGCAAGGCCAAGGCCAACTCCGGAACCTCCCCCCGGATCCGATCAACAATAACCGCGTGGATACCCTCACCTGAGGTCGCAGGCATATCCTGTCCCAAGGCCCTACGCCAGACGTCCTGTATTCTATCCCCCAGCTGTTCACCAACCTGGTACAACTTGTTACGGTCTTTATCAGACAACTCCGGGTCACCAACCCAGACCAGCCATTCGAGAATTTTATTTGCATGCCGATACAGTTCACTATCAACACCATCGCCAAGCACGCTCTGCTTAAGTACTCTGAACCAGTCATCCATGATGAATTGAGAGATGACCGGTGGTAGGTTTCGTCCTGACAAGGCTCTACCCACCAGCGCTCTGGCAACCTGTTCAGCAAGGCGCTGTCGTGAAGCTCCCAGCTCAGTTTCGTATAACCGTTCACGAAGTCTGGTTACCTGAGCGCCTCGCCTAAACATGTCATCAAGCGATTGCCGACAGTAATTCTCCAGGGGTTCGATGGTCTGACTCTCGAAACTTCCAGCCACAGCGATGATTAAACTATCGAGCTGTTCGAGCAGAATCCGCGAAGAGCGTCCACCGTTATCGCTCCAGCCGCGCCATTCCTGCAAGTGATCAAGCCATTGCAGAATCACATCGCTTAATGCGGTATTACCGGCGTCATCCAGGCGCCAGGCCAGCCAGAACCGCAGCCGGGCAACACGACTGACCAATGAGGTATGAAGACCACTGGTTTTCAGGAAAACATCCATGATGCGATCTGATAAATAGGCCGCATTCACCTGGCGGACACTCCATTGAATCTGGACCGATCGGAGCACCTTGGTAACACGCTCATCTCGTTGCTCAGACCAGCAAGACAAGAGTAACGGACGCCAGTCAGGGGTGGCTTCTGGCGCGGCCTTGGCTGTCGGATAAGGTAAATCGGGCACTCGGATGCCAGCAAGAACCTGGTCGATCCTGTCGGACACCACTTTTCTTGGTGAGAAGACTGCCTGTGGCCTCTGGGGCTTGGGATACATCCGTTACCTGTTATCTGGAAGCGTTGAAATGGACCTTCAAATAACGCAGTATAACCAACTCGCCGGGGTTTGCTGCAACCGTGTACCGGCACCATTCGCGTTAATCTTCAATCACCGGGCAAGTAAACACGGAGTTGCCCCGGTGATGCAACGATCTGATTCGGGGAAGCACAACAAGATGTCGGGCAAGAAACTGGAAAACCTGAACGTGGCCAGCCAGGAACCACTGATTACTCCTGAAGCTCTGAAAAAAGAACTGCCACTCTCTGACAAGGCTGCAGACACTGTAGCTGCGGGCCGTCAGGCCATTTACGACATCATGGACGGCAAAGATAAGCGTTTATTTATTGTTGTGGGTCCTTGCTCGATACACGATGTAGATGCTGCCCTTGACTATGCGTCCCGCCTGAAAAAACTGGCCGATGAAGTCAGCGACACTCTGCTACTGGTTATGCGCGTTTACTTCGAAAAACCACGCACGACGGTAGGCTGGAAAGGCCTGATCAACGATCCACACCTGAACGATTCTTTTGATATAGAACAGGGCCTTCACATTGGGCGTCGTCTCTTATTGGACATCAATGAGATGGGGCTTCCGGTAGCCACCGAAGCATTAGACCCAATATCTCCTCAATACCTGCAAGATGCCATTGCGTGGTCAGCCATTGGTGCACGCACCACTGAGTCACAGACACACCGTGAGATGAGCAGTGGCTTATCAATGGCCATTGGTTTCAAAAACGGCACAGATGGCAATCTGGATGTTGCTGTCAATGCAATGAACTCCGTCTCCCACCCTCACAGCTTCCTTGGCATTGACCAGCAAGGCCGTGGCGCGATCACCCGTACCAAGGGCAACAACTATGGCCACGTGGTTCTGCGGGGGGGCGGTGGAAAGCCAAATTACGATTCCGTCAACGTAGCGCTGTGCGAGCGAGCGCTGGAAAAAGCCGGGCTGCGTAAATCCATCATGATTGATTGCAGCCATGCAAACTCCAACAAAGACCCCGCCATTCAACCATTGGTTATGCAGGACGTTACCCGCCAAATTATGGAAGGTAATGATTCCATTCAAAGCCTGATGGTTGAAAGCAACATCAACTGGGGAAATCAGCCTATTCCAGAAAACCTGGCTGACCTTAAATATGGTGTATCGGTGACTGACGCCTGTATTGATTGGGAAACAACAGAGAAAGCTATCCGTGATATGCGCGAGAAGCTGAAAGACGTTCTGCCAAAACGCGGAAACTGATCAAAGGGGTCCGGATCAATGAATGATGCGGACCCACATTCAGTGCATCAATTGACGGGCTGAGCACCAAGCCAGTCCAACTTACGCCTCAAGCTGACAACCTGACCAATAATCACAATCGTCGGCGCCTGGACACCACTTTTCTCCACAACGCCTGTAATCGTTTCAAGAGTCCCTGTCACAACTCGCTGTTCCGGCGTTGTCCCCTTCGAGACTAAAGCCACAGGCATGCCTGAGTCCATCCCATGTGCAATGAGCTCTCGGCAAATGATCGGCAGACCCACAAGCCCCATATAGAACACGAGCGTCTGATTGGATTGAACAAAATCAGACCACGGCAAGTTACAGGTGTCATTTTTCAAGTGCCCGGTTATAAACCGAACCGATTGAGCGTGATCACGGTGCGTTAGCGGGATACCAGAATACGCTGCACACCCGGAAGCCGCAGTTATGCCTGGCACGACCTGAAAACGGACCCCCGCAGCCGCAAGTGTTTCGATTTCCTCACCACCACGGCCAAATATAAAGGGGTCCCCCCCTTTAAGCCGAACCACTCTGAAACCTTCCCGGGCCAGATCTACCAACCGCTGATTGATCTCATCTTGAGGTAAGGTATGGTTTGAACGTTGTTTGCCAACGTGAATCTTCTCAGCCTGTTCGGGTATCAAAGCCATAATTTCGGGTGACACCAGGCTATCGTAAAGCACCACTTGAGCAGCCTGGATGAGTCTCCAGGCTTTCAGTGTCAGTAATTCCGGATCACCAGGCCCTGCTCCGACAAGAGCGACCTCCCCTGCAGAATTATTCGGATTATCAGTGATGGGATTCACTTTGAACCGAACCGGGGCAGTTCCGGGCTTTACACCTTTGCCCGGTACATCATTCTGATGGCTCATTGGATCCGCTCAACGCCGCCCATGTACGGTTTGAGCACCTCAGGAACGAGGATGCTGCCATCCGCCTGCTGGTAGTTTTCCATGACAGCAATCATGGCACGACCAACCGCCAGACCAGACCCGTTCAATGTATGAACAGGTTCAGGCTTTCCGGTTTCCGGGTTGCGCCAGCGTGCCTGCATCCGGCGTGCCTGGAAGTCCCGGGTGTTTGAACAAGAAGAAATCTCCCGGTATTTACCCTGCCCGGGCAACCACACTTCAAGGTCGTAAGTTTTAACCGCTGAGAACCCCATATCACCACCACACAGCGTGACAACCCGGTACGGCAGCTCCAGCAACTGCAATACTTTCTCTGCATGGCTGGTGAGTTGTTCCAATGCCTCCGCAGACTCGCTTGGGCGAACCACTTGTACCAACTCAACCTTATCGAACTGGTGCTGGCGAATCATGCCACGAACATCCCGTCCATATGAGCCGGCTTCGCTGCGGAAGCAAGGTGTATGACAAACCATCCGCAATGGTAACTCGGAATCTTCCAGAATTGTGTCTGCCACCAGGTTAGTTACAGGCACTTCCGCGGTAGGAATCAGGTACAGGGGATTATCGCCAACCGTACGGAACAGGTCCTCCTCAAACTTTGGGAGCTGACCAGTACCAAACAAAGCGTTGCCATTAACCAGATACGGAACGTAGGTTTCAGTGTAACCGTGTTCGCTCGTATGCAGATCCAGCATGAACTGAGCCAGGGAACGGTGCAACCTGGCCAGCTGGCCGCGCATGACGGCAAAACGGGAATGAGCAAGATTCGTCGCTTTTTCAAAATCCAGCCCTTTAATCGCTTCACCCAAGGCAACATGATCCTTCGGCTCAAAATCAAACGTCCGCGGCGTACCCCAGACCCGGGTTTCAACGTTATCGTCTTCACTTTTACCCGGCGGAACATCTTCATCTGGCAAGTTAGGAATACCCGCCAGGAACGCATTCAGAGACTCCTGAACAGACCTCAGCTCATCTTCTGCTTCGCCCCGCTGTTGCTTGAGATTATCCACTTCATCCAACAACGGCTTGATGTCTTCACCAGAGGCCTTCGCTTTACCGATCATTTTAGACCGTTTGTTCTGCTCGCCCTGCAGAGCCTCGGTACGAACCTGAATGGCTCTGCGACGCGCCTCCAACTCTTCGAAGGTGGCAACGTCAAACTCAAAGTTTTTGATAGCCAGCCGACGGGCGATCTCTTCAGTCTGTGAACGGACACGTTTGGGATCGAGCATGGTGTTCCTGAATTATCCAGTTAACGAATGGGTGAATAACTCGACATTATACCCGCCGGAAACCTGCTGACCACCATCGGCCAGCGCAGCATTAACAAATCAGTCATTGGTGCGGATTAATATCGTTTTGTTGGGCTTTGAGCATCAAGTGCTTCAAGCCGTTTCCGCTTTTCAGCCAACTTGATTTCGAGGCCCCGCATTACGGGTTCGTAGTATCGGCGTTGATGTATGGCCTCTGGCAGATAATTCTCGCCAGCAGCATAAGCGTCGGGCTCATCATGGGCATAACGGTACTCTTTCCCGTGCCCCATGCTTTTGAGCAGTTTGGTGGGCGCATTCCGTAAGTGAACAGGAACTTCATAATCCGGGTCTTTGCGAATATCTGCCATGCACTGATTAAAGGCGGTATAAACCGCATTACTCTTGGGGGCCATCGCCAGGTAGGTAACGGCTTGAGCCAAAGCCAGCTCACCTTCAGGAGACCCCAGTCGCTCTTGGGCATCCCACGACTGCAAAGTGATCTGTAACGCCCTGGGATCCGCATTACCGATGTCTTCGCTGGCAATCCGGACCAACCGGCGAGCTATATAAAGCGGGTCGCAACCGCCGTCTAACATCCGGCATAGCCAATACAAAGCACCATCAGCATTGGAGCCTCGGACTGATTTATGTAACGCGGAAATCTGGTCATAAAATACGTCCCCGCCTTTATCAAAGCGGCGAAGGCTCGTTTGCAGGACCTGCTCAAGAGTTTCGGAGGCGACCCTGTTGTAGCCTTGTTCATCCACCTCTGCCAGATCTGCAGCCACTTCAAGAATATTCAGTGCCCGCCGCGCATCACCACCAGAGGCCGCCGCCATGGCGCCAAGAACAGATTGATCAACCTGGAGATCACCCCCAAAGCCTTCGTTACTTTTCAGGGCCCGGTCGAGCAGCGTCAGAATGTCATCGGGCTCAAGGTTTTTCAAAACGTAAACGCGCGTACGGGATAACAAAGCACTGTTCAGTTCAAAGGAAGGATTTTCCGTAGTTGCGCCGACAAAAATGAAGGTGCCATCTTCAATATGGGGCAGAAAAGCATCCTGCTGACTTTTATTGAAACGATGCACCTCATCCACAAACAACAGTGTGTCACGCCCCTGTGACTGCTTGCGATTCTTTGCCCGCTCAACAACCTCTCGAATTTCCTTCACACCACTAAGCACGGCCGAGAGAGTTTCAAAAGTCAGTTCGCCCACGTTGGCGAGCAACCGGGCAAAAGTAGTTTTACCTACGCCCGGTGGCCCCCATAGGATCATAGAATGTAGCTGCCCCTGCTCCACAGCTCGCCTGAGCGGCTTTCCAGCCCCAACCAGATGCTGTTGACCAACATATTCATCAAGTGTTGCAGGCCGCATTCTGGCCGCAAGAGGCTGAAAACCGGTTTCTTGTTGAAACAGGTTGTTCTGCATCAGACGCCATCCCGAATAACGTCAACCTCCTCGGGATATTCCAACCGGAAGGCGTTTTTATCAATTGCCTTGTTCAACGCAACGTTTTCAAAGCTGAGAATGCTGATTTGAGACAAGGAATCTTCCATTCTCATTTCTTGCAGTTCGCCCTGATAGAAACTGAGGCGTAATGAGACAAACAGTGAATCCGCACCCCGTGGCACCAACGTGAATTCTTGAGCCGCTTCAGCCAACATACGATGACTGACCTCGTAGGTTTCATCCAGATTGTCAACCTCGCCACTGAGCAAGAGTGCCGGTGTGGTCTGCACACGGTCATCGAGCTTATGAATCGTGACCTGTTCAAGATCTGGATCATAAACCTCTACCTTCTCCCCATCACTGACAATAAATTGCGACAGAGGTGCATCGGTTTCCCAATAAAATAAGCCAGGACGCTTGGCCTTCAGTGAACCACGGGTTTCCTGAACCCGGCTACCATTTTCTCCAACCACAATCTGAATAAAGTCAGCCTGATAGGTCTCATAACTGCGCAGAATGGAAGATAACTCTTCGGCCGCGCCTTGTGACGACTCCTGCCCTGTTGCTATGCCGGAAGACACAGACAAGAGCACAAACAAAATACTGGTTAACAGTTGTCTGGCCATTGATAAATCTCCTAGTCTCTTGGGGGTGGGGGTGCCAGAACTTCTCTGGCGCCATTATGGCCCGCTGAGCTGACGACGCCCGCCGCTTCCATGGCATCCACCAGATTGGCCGCACGGTTGTAGCCAATTTTAAATTTGCGCTGCACCGAAGAAATCGACACCCTGCGACCTTCCGTCACAAAGGCTACAGCTTCGTCAAAAAGGGCATCACCCTCATCCCCGCCACCACCTTCACTCAAGGTGGGGACACCCGGAAGGTATTCGCCTTCAGCACCACTTAGTACATCGTCGACATACTCAGGCTCCCCCCTGGCTTTCCAGGCGCTCACAACGCGGTGCACTTCATCATCATCCACAAAGGCGCCATGAACCCGAACCGGCAAGCCGGAGCCCGGTGGCAAGTACAACATATCCCCATGGCCGAGAAGCTGCTCTGCTCCACCTTGGTCGAGCACTGTCCGGGAGTCTATCTTGGAAGAAACCTGGAACGAGATACGAGTAGGAATATTCGCTTTAATCAGACCTGTAATAACGTCAACGGACGGGCGCTGAGTTGCTAGAATCAAGTGAATACCCGCCGCCCGCGCTTTCTGCGCGATACGCGCAATAAGCTCTTCAACTTTTTTCCCGACAATCATCATCATGTCGGCAAACTCGTCAATCACCACAACGATGAAAGGCAGGGTTTCCAGTTCCGGGCGATCCTGTTCATCGTTGGCGAGGAATTCGTCCGGCTTCCACAGTGGGTCAAGCAGAGGTTCACCATCGGCATGAGCGTCTTTAATTTTTTTGTTGTAACCCGCCAGGTTCCGGACCCCCAGGCTTGCCATTAGCCGGTACCGACGTTCCATTTCAGCAACACACCAGCGTAAGGCATTGGCAGCTTCTTTCATGTCGGTAACAACCGGAGCCAGAAGATGGGGTATGCCGTCGTAGATGCTGAGTTCAAGCATCTTGGGGTCCACCATGATAAAGCGGACATCTTCCGGACCAGCCTTCAGCAGCATGCTCAGAATCATAGCGTTCACGCCCACCGACTTACCGGAACCCGTAGTACCGGCCACCAGCAGATGAGGCATCTTCGCGAGGTTGGCAACCATCGGGTTACCGCCAATGTCATTACCCAGGGCTAGTGTCAGAGGCGACGCAGAGTCAATAAATACCCTGGCCCCCAGGACTTCACTCAAACGCACAATTTCACGTGTTTCGTTCGGTATCTCAATGCCTACCACCGATTTACCCGGAATCACCTCGACTACCCGGACACTTAATACCGCTAACGAGCGGGCAAGGTCCTTTGCAAGGTTAGAAATCTTGCTGACTTTGACACCCGCCGCCGGTTTGATTTCAAAACGGGTAATAACAGGACCGGGATTAACTTCAACGACTTCAACGGTAACCCCGAAATCAGCCAGCTTTTCTTCCAGCAGGCGTGACATGTGCTCCAGCGACTCTTCCGAATAACCGCTCTCTTTGTGCTCCTCTGGCGGATCAAGCAGCGTAATCGGTGGAATTGGGCTTTCGATATCCTCAAGCAGAGAACCTTGTCTGGTATCTGCCTTTTTACTTGAACCGCCCTGGTCTTCTTTTATGAAAGGGGCAATTTTCAGAGAGCGGCCTGCTGACTTTTCCGTTTTCCTGGCAGAAACCTTTGGCGTTACGGGCTCGGCATCCCGGGAACTAAAACTTTCAATCCGCGCAGGTTCAGTCTCTACCGCAGGCTGTCCTTCGAGAGCCGGCTCCTTGCGCTCAATACGGGATTCACTGTTTCGTCCAGGCTTTGCAGCTGGAATTTTCTTTCGAAACAAACGACGCCACCAGGATACTCTGCCATCCATAGAGGGCCTGGTATCCGGCTCGGATTTTTGCGTGTCTGCATGAATAACGGGAGGTTCAGGTTCGTGTTTTAATTGTGCCGGACGGTCTGATTTCTTGAATTTACGTCGCACAAATGCGCTGATCGCCAAGCCAGCCTTCAGGGTGACATTACCAACCTGATCCATCAGACGGAACCAGGAAAGGCCAGTGGTGACAGTCAACGCAAACAGGAAGATGGCAATCAACAACAGCGTTGTCGCAGGAAGGTTAAAGAAGCGCACCATAGCTTCCGACACAGCTTTACCTAATACACCCCCGGAAGACATCCCCAAACCGAACAGGGAATATAAAGACAACAGGCTGGTTGCCGATAGTAAAATCAGCAGAAAGCCACCCGAACGCACCGCAAACAACGGCCAATGCAGGTCGAGAGGCTGGTGACGCAAGCGGATCAGCATTAACGCATAACCGGCCACCATTACGGGGAAAAGCCACGAAACATGGCCAAAAAAGTCCATTAACAGACTGGCGAGCCACGCACCCGTTCGGCCAGCATGGTTCTGGACATCGGTTTCGTGGCCAATACTGGCCCAACCGGGATCAGATGGGGTGAATGTAAACAACGCCATGGCCAGGTAAATGCACAACACAATCAGGCCAAGGACAGCACCCTCTCTGGCCCCCTGGGCCATCAGACGGCGAAAGCGCTTTTGTTTGTCTGTCAGTTCCGTAGGTACAGATTTCTTCGCTTTAGCGGGTGCCGCCATGAATGCTCAAACCGTCAGTAAGTTTAGTCTTTCAGTGCCTGAAAACCCCTTTCGAGATCAGTTTTCAGGTCATCGATGGCTTCTATGCCCACGGAAAGCCGGATCAGGTTTTCAGTAATACCCGCTCGCGCCTTGTCTTCCGGAGACAGTCGACCGTGCGTGGTCGTTGCCGGATGGGTGATGGTTGTTTTTACATCACCCAGGTTTGCAGTAATGGATATCATCCTTGTGCTGTCGATGAAGCGCCAGGCTTGCTCTCTGCCACCCTTCAGGGCAAACGAGACCATGCCACCAAAGCCACTTTGCTGCGTCTTCGCCAACTCATGCTGAGGATGACTTTCCAGACCCGCATAGTAAACTGTTTCGACCGAAGGCTGTGATTCCAACCACTTAGCTAACTCTAACGCATTGTCACAGTGGGCACGCATACGAATCGGTAAGGTTTCGAGACCTTTCTGGAATACCCACGCATTGAACGGGCTCATGCTTGGTCCAGCCGACCGAATAAAACCGTAAATCTCATTAAGATACTTTTCAGGCCCTACGACCACACCTCCAACGCAGCGGCCCTGGCCGTCCAGATATTTTGTGGCTGAATGAATAACCAGATCGGCACCTAGCTCCAGCGGGCGCTGAAGAATCGGGGTGCAGAAGCAGTTATCGACAACCAGCAAGGCTTCATTCTCATGAGCCATGGCGGACAACGCGGCAACATCGGCCACTTCACACAGCGGATTCGACGGCGTTTCGATAAACAGCATCGTTGTTTCAGGGCGAACGGCTGAGCGCCACTCGTCAGCATTTGTCAGACTGACGAACGTTGTTTGCACGCCAAACCGGGCCATGTATTTCTGGAACAACACATTAGTGGTTCCGAAAACTCCCCGGGAACAAATAACATGATCACCCGATTTCAGCAACGCCATACAGGTACTGAGAATCGCGGCCATACCCGATGCTGTAGCAACGGCTCTTTCCCCGCCTTCCATCGCAGCAATACGGGCTTCAAACGCCTGTACTGTGGGGTTGGTAAAACGGGAATATATATTGCCGGGTTCTTCCCCACCAAAGCGGGCAGCCGCCTGTGCAGCACTACCATAAACAAAGCTGGAGGTTGGGAAGATAGCGTCGCTATGTTCCAGCTGACCGGTGCGAATCTGCCCTGCCCTCACGGCCAGAGTATCAACGGACATTCCCTCAAGATCAGACTCAGGAATCCAGAGGTGTTCTTCGCGCCCGTGGGTCATGGCATTCTCCTGTGATTAATCAGCAACCCTTCAGTCTTCGTCATTATGAAGGTCAATAATTGCATTATCCGAGTTGG
The DNA here is from genome assembly GCF_041595835.1 of Marinobacter sp. Lineage (GTDB taxonomy): Bacteria > Pseudomonadota > Gammaproteobacteria > Pseudomonadales > Oleiphilaceae > Marinobacter. The sequence goes on from NZ_JBFHJO010000012.1 coordinate 62,363, forward strand.
ACATATTGTCACTCAAATCACCACCATCCTTGCGCTTGTCCTCAAGCCGGGACAAGTAGGCACTATCGACATCACCAGTGACATAGTCGCCGGTAAACACTGAACACTCCCAGCCATCGATATCGCTATTTACATCGCTAACGCAAGCCGTCAGATCTTCCAGATCCTGATACACCAGCCAATCGGCTCCGATCAGTTCGCCCACTTGTTCAACCGTCCGGCCGTGGGCAATCAGTTCGTTAGCCGAGGGCATATCAATACCGTACACATTTGGATAACGGACTGGGGGCGCAGCCGAGGCAAAGTAAACGTTGCGAGCTCCGGCATCCCGGGCCATCTGAACGATTTCTTTACACGTAGTGCCTCGAACAATGGAGTCATCGACCAGCATGACATTCTTACCACGAAACTCCAGGTCGATAGGGTTGAGCTTCTGGCGAACTGATTTCTTACGCATTTTCTGGCCGGGCATGATAAAGGTACGGCCGATGTAACGGTTTTTAATGAAACCTTCGCGATACTTTACACCCAGCTGAACGGCCATCTGCATAGCAGAAGTACGGCTCGTATCCGGAATAGGCATAACCACATCGATATCATGATCAGGGCGTTCACGAAGAACTTTATCAGCCAGAACCTCGCCCATTCTCAACCGTGCTTTATACACCGAGACGCCATCAATAATAGAGTCCGGGCGAGCAAAGTAAACATGTTCAAAAATGCAAGGGTAAAGCTTTGGAGACTCTGCACACTGTTCAGTGTAGAGCGTGCCATCTGTTTCAATATAAACGGCTTCACCGGGTAAAATATCACGCACCAGAGTGAAACCTGCAGCATTCAACGCGACGCTTTCCGAGGCGATCATATACTCCTTCTGACCACTCTCACTCTCACGAACGCCATAGCATGCCGGGCGAATACCATTAGGGTCACGAAAACCCACAATGCCATAACCAGTGATCATGGCGATCACAGCATAGGCACCACGGCAGCGCTGATGCACTGCGCGAACCGCGGAGAAAATTTCGTCTTTCGTCGGGTTCAGTTTACCCAGCTTTTGTAACTCATGAGCAAATACGTTCAGCAGAACTTCCGAATCAGAATTGGTATTGATGTGCCTCAAGTCGGTACGAAACAGATCACTACTGAGGTCATCCGCGTTGGTCAGATTACCGTTATGAGCGAGCGTTATACCGTAAGGACTATTCACGTAGAACGGCTGAGCCTCAGCAGAGCTGGAACTGCCGGCAGTCGGGTAACGCACATGCCCAATGCCTACATTACCAACCAAGCGGTGCATATGACGGGTGTGAAAAACATCGCGCACCAAGCCATTGTCTTTACGCAAGAAAAAACGGTCGTCCTGGAAGGTGACAATACCCGCCGCATCCTGGCCACGGTGTTGTAGAACGGTCAGCGCGTCGTAAAGCAGCTGATTGACGTTAGATGTACTGACAATACCGACAATGCCACACATGGCTGAAAAAATCTCCGAGTGTTAAAACTGAATGTTAGCGGGATGCAGACGTGGCTTCCACGCCTTCCGGTTCATTGGGTATTTCTTTTTCACCTTCCTGATTGTCTGCCGGCCCCAGGAAGCGGGCAAACTCATCACCGAAGGTTCTGCGAGACCAGTCCTCGACCACCGCAAGGCGCTCAATCATGATAGATGACTGCCACCAGGTGTCTTGTGCCAGAGGGGTGTAACGGGTGAAGGCAATGGCAACAATCACGACAACCACACCACGAAGCAATCCGAAACCCATCCCAAGCACACGATCAGTGGCGGAAAGGCCCGTTGCCCTGACCAGATGGCCAATAAGGTTGTTAACAATGGCACCAACGATCAAGGTACCGAAAAACAGAATCGCAAAAGCAGCGATAAGGCGAACAAGCGGCGTTTCTACCGTCGATTCAAGCAGCGATTGCATCTGAGGGTGAAACGTTCGGGCAATAATAAATGCACCGATCCATGTCACCAATGACAGGGCCTCGCGAACGAAACCCCGCTTAAGACTGATGAGCGTGGATACAGAAATAAGGGCAATGATGACCCAGTCAATCCAGATCAGCGATTCCATGTACAACCCGATGGAGAAAACGAGAGGCGAATTCTAACAGGAAACGGGAGCACACCAAACTGTCGTCTGCAGATAATTCTTTGCCCGGCAGATTATTTACTACCCTGAGTGACCAGGCTATTCAGACTAAACTCTTTATCAAGAGCAGCTTTGGCCTTATCAGCGTCGGCCCGGTTAACGAACGGCCCACTGAAAACGCGGGTCAACGTACTGTCACCACGCGAGAATTTCTGCAGATGGGCGCCAAAGCCCATGCTGATCACGTTGTCCCGAAGCCTGCGCGCGTTATCCTCATTGCCAAAACTACCCAACTGCACGACCCAGGCACCTTCAAGCGAACGGGTAAATTCAGCTTTTTCAACAGGATCACGAGCCTCTTGAGTATTAGGCCTGGCAACGGCCGGGGCAACGTCGTTAGCTTTTGGCTCCGGGGATTTTACGGGTTTCGCCGGGGCTTCATCAACGGTTAGCGGCGGAACAACAGATTCCGTTTCCTTGGAGCCATCGCCTTCAATCATACGGAATCCGGGAGCAGTTGCCTGTTCAACCGCTGTCCCACTCTCCGAGGCTGAGGGTAACCCATAACCCACAGGCTCACCGGAGGGCTCCGCAGGCATATCAACTTCAGGGAATGGCGGCTCTTCAGGAATGGTTATCGGAGTCGACTGCCGTTGAGAATGCGGCTCATCAAAGACCATTGGCACAAAAATAACCGCCAGGGAGATCAGAACCAGTGCACCAATAATCCGTTGCTTCAATCCATCCACCAGAAAGAACTCCCTATGCCAATCTGTTTCACACCGATAGTAACCGTGGCGGTTTCATAACTGAAGCCTTCCGTAACGCTATGGACAAAGTTTAAGGCACCTTTGCTATCAATAGGTCCCGGGCCTCAGCTACAGTAAAAAACGAACCGAACACGATAATAGTGTCTGCAGGCTCTGCAATTTTCTTGGCTGCATCCAGCGCCTCAGCGATCGAGGCGCAACCATGAACATCAGAAAGCACGGCCGCACGCGCTTCCAGCGCATCCACAGCCAGGCCTCTCGGGACATCGAGCCCTGCAAGGTACCAGCTATCCACCACAGGTTTCATGGCTGCCACTACCCCTTCAACATCTTTGTCTGCAAGAGCCGCATAGACCGCTATAACACGCCGCCCCCCCGCACACTTCAAGCCATTGAGCTTTTCAGCCAGCCAAAGAGCGGCATGAGGGTTGTGGCCTACATCTACGATGACAGCCGGATCGTTGGATAATTGCTCGAAACGACCCGGAACACGAACTGCGTGAGCAGCGTTGCCGAGAGCGTCAAACGTAGCATGAGGTAATAATTCTGTAGCCAATACCACCGCGGCTGCAACACTCTCAATCGGTAACGGCCCGGCAGGCAAGGAGATTCGCCCCTTAGGTAATATTAAATCAACGGCACCTGCCCTGCCGGCACTGTTTTCAAGCTGATAATCACGCCCCGTCAAGCGCAAATCCACTTTCTGGGCGGCGGCCTGCTGCAAAACAGAGGCGGGCGGATTCGGGTCAGCACACACAGCCGTCATTCTTCGCCTCAAGATCCCGGCTTTTTCAAACCCAATGACTTCACGGTTGTCGCCAAGGAACCCGACATGGTCTATATCAATTGACGTGATAACAGCGAAATCTGCATCCAGTACGTTGACCGCATCAAGGCGGCCACCCAGGCCTACTTCGAGAATCCAGTCCTGAACACCAGCGTTTTCAAGCGCAACAAAAGCAGCAAGAGTGCCGAATTCAAAATACGTCAGCGATACACTGCCTCTTGCGGCCTCAACGGCCTCAAAAGCAGAAACCAAAGCCGAATCCGAAATATCCTCGCCGTTTAAACGGACCCGTTCGTTATAACACTGCAAATGGGGGGAAGTGTAGGCACCTGTCGTTCGGCCTCCGGCGATCAACAATCGTTCAAGAGTCGCAACGGTAGTGCCTTTACCATTGGTACCTGCGACAGTGATAATTCGTGCTTTGGGCTTTTGCGGGAACAACCTCCGAAGAACCACCAGTACACGGTCAAGACCTAAATCAATCTCTGTAGGGTGAATGACCTCAAGCCACTGAAGCCATTCATCAACAGAAGCGCCCTGCTCCGGACTTCCGGGGACAGACAAACCCTTACTCACCGCCTGCATCTGCATCGGGTTTTTCAGTAATTTCAAACTCGATAGGTGCGTCAGTTCCGGGCTTTTCCTGGCCAGTAAGCTTCGCAAGCACATGGGTAATTCTTTCGCGCATCTGGTGACGGTGCAAAATCATATCAATGGCGCCGTGCTCAAGCAGAAATTCACTGCGTTGGAAACCTTCAGGCAGCTTCTCCCTTACTGTCTGTTCAATAACCCTCGGGCCGGCAAAACCGATAAGCGCAAATGGCTCAGCAATGTTCAGGTCGCCCAACATCGCCAAGCTGGCAGAAACACCACCGAAGACAGGGTCAGTCATTACCGAAATATAAGGAATACCTTCTTCCTTCATGCGCTCAAGAACCGCGGCTGTTTTTGCCATCTGCATGAGTGACAGGATGGCCTCTTGCATCCGGGCACCACCACTGGCAGAAAAGCACACCAACGGAATTCTGCGCTCAAGAGCCACATTAGCCGCTTGTACAAACTTCTCACCCACCACCTGGCCCATTGAACCGCCCAGGAAGTTGAACTCAAAGGCACAGGCTACCAGCGGCACTCCCAGCGCAGTTCCACTCATCGCTATGAGTGCATCTTTTTCGCCGGTGGCCTTCTGTGCAGCAACCAGGCGGTCTTTATAACGCTTGCTGTCTTTAAATTTAAGGCGGTCAGCGGGTTCCAGATCTGCGGCAATCTCTACCCTCCCATCCTTATCCAGGAATATATCCAGACGCCGACGAGCAGACACACGCAGGTGGTGGTTACACTTAGGGCAAACATCAAGATTTTTCTCAAGTTCCGGCTTATACAAAAATGCGCCGCATTTAGGGCATTTCTTCCACAACCCTTCCGGCACGCCGGTACGCTGCCTTGATTCCGAGCGAATTTTGCTCGGCATAATTTTGTCCAGCCAGTTACTCATGCTTTTGTCCTGTCCTTTGATGCCTGGATAGCGGTTACTCAGCGGGCAAGGCTATCCAGAGCTTCGCGCATCGGGTGCAACAGATCGAATAACGCTTTGTTGAGCGCCTCTGGATCTGCTTGGTGTCGGGCTATTGTATCCACCAATACACTACCAACAATTACACCATCGGATACTTTGCCAATAGCGCCTGCTGTTTCCGCATTCCGAATACCAAAACCTACGCCTACGGGAAGCGCCGTCAATTCGTGAATGTGAGCCACTTTCTCAGCCACCTCCTCGACATTGATCGTAGCCGAGCCGGTCACGCCCTTTATTGAAACATAGTACACATAGCCGGAAGAGTGCTCGCTAATTGCTTTTATACGGTCATCAGTCGTGGTTGGCGCGAGCAGAAAAATGGGATCCATGCCCCGCTGAGAAAATAGCGGAGCCACCTCCCCGGCCTCTTCCGGTGGCAAATCTACCGTCAGAACGCCATCAACTCCTGCCTCAGCTGCAGCATCAGCAAACGCTTCATACCCCATGGCCTCCATCGGATTCAGGTAGCCCATCAAAACAACTGGGGTGGTTGTGTCACTGTTGCGGAAGGCCCGAACCATTTCAACAACCTGACGCAGCGAGGTGTTATGTTTCAAGGCTCGCTCACAAGCCAGCTGAATAACCGGACCATCCGCCATCGGATCGGAAAATGGCACACCCAACTCAATTATGTCAGCACCTGCTTTTACCAGGGTGTGCATCAGGTTAACCGTCTGATCCGGATGAGGATCACCAGCAGTAATATAAGGAATCAACGCCTTACGGCCCTGGTCTTTCAGGGACTTTAATACACCTTCAATACGGCTCATGCCTGCTCCTGATACGCTCAGATCTCAATGCCATCTAACTGGGCAATGGTGTGAATATCTTTGTCACCGCGGCCGGATACGTTAATGACCAACATTTTGTCTTTATCCATAGTCGCCGCAAGCTTCAACCCGTATGCCACGGCATGCGAGGACTCGAGGGCCGGCATAATACCTTCCACCTGAGTCAGTGTACGGAACCCAGCCAGCGCCTCTTCATCAGTAACCGATACATAGTGGGCCCGACCAATATCTTTTAGCCATGCATGCTCAGGACCTACGCCCGGGTAATCCAGCCCGGCACTCACTGAATGAGTACCAGCAATCTGCCCGTTATCATCTTCCATCAGGTAAGTCCGATTACCGTGCAGAACACCCGGCCGCCCCGCACAAAGTGGCGCTGCGTGTTGACCCGTTGAGATCCCCAGGCCACCAGCTTCGACACCGTATAACTCAACCGATTCGTCGGTCAGGAATGGGTAGAACATACCAATAGCATTAGAACCGCCACCAACACATGCCACCAGCGCATCCGGAAGCTTACCGACTTTATCCATGGATTGCTGACGCAGCTCCCGCCCGATTACCGACTGAAAATCACGAACCAAAAGTGGATATGGGTGCGGGCCAGCTACCGTGCCTATAATGTAGAAAGTATCATCAACATTAGCCACCCAGTCGCGCATAGCCTCATTCATTGCGTCTTTAAGTGTTTTAGTACCACTTTCAACAGAATGAACGGTCGCGCCCAGCAGTTTCATGCGATATACGTTCAGAGATTGACGCTGAATGTCTTCCGCCCCCATAAAAACATGACACTCCAGGCCAAGCCGTGCGCAGACGGTCGCGGTGGCTACGCCATGCTGCCCAGCGCCCGTTTCTGCAATGATTCGTTTTTTACCCAGAAACCTGGCAAGGAGTGCCTGGCCAATGGTGTTGTTTACCTTATGAGCACCGGTATGATTCAGGTCTTCCCGCTTCAACCATATCTGCGCTCCACCGGTTTCACGAGTTAGCCGCTCAGCAAAATATAACGGGCTTGGACGACCCACATAATCGGCCAGATCTTTATCAAACTCGGCCTGAAAATCAGCGTCATCCTTCAACCGGAGATACTCTTTCTCCAGAGTCATCAACGAATCCATCAGCGTTTCCGAGACAAACCGGCCACCGAAGGCCCCAAAGTGCCCCCTGGAATCCGGAAGCGCCTTTAACATTTCATCAGTCAGTTTTACAGACACTGTGCACCTCTTTGAAAAAATCAGATAATTTGGTGGCGTCTTTCTTACCCTTACTCAGTTCTACCCCGCCGCTGACATCAACAGCCCAAGGGCGCACTTCTTCGATGGCGCGAGCTACGTTATCAGATGACAAGCCACCCGCCAATATCAAAGGAATCGGTCGTTCCTGTGGGATTACCTGCCAATTGAACGATTGCCCGGTTCCGCCATAACGGTCCGGATCCCAGGCATCAACGAGCAATCCCGCCGCATTGCTATAGCGCGAAAAGGCCTCTGTTATCTGCGCGGCCTCGCGAACCCTGATTGCTTTTATCCAGCGTCGGCCGAAAGAATCGCAAAACTCAGGGGGCTCGTCCCCGTGGAACTGCAATAAGTCCAGAGGAACAGCTTCAAGTACAGCTTTCACAAATTCTGAAGAAGCATTGACGAACAAGCCTGTTACAGTGACGAAGGCTGGCACAGCTGCCGCGAGCACCTTAGCCCGCTCAATCGAAACCGATCGCGGGCTTGGCTCATAAAAAACAAAACCCACTGAATCCGCACCGCAGGCAACCGCAGCCTGAACATCCTCCACCCGGGTCAGGCCACATATTTTTACGCGAGTAATCATGACGGCATCACCGGTTGCTTAGGGTGAATATGAGTCGGTGTTAGCGGAAGGTTTTCCTGCCTTGAAAACCAGGGAGTCACGAAGGCAGGACCGCAAAGCGCCTGAGGAACCCCAAAACGCTCAGGATACCCCACATCCACAAGGTAAAGCCCGTATGGCGGCGCAGTCACTCCTGCCAACTTCCTGTCACGAGCAGCAAGAACCTCTCCCACCCATTCTACAGGATGAATGCCCGAACCCACCGCCATTAATGCACCCGCGATATTTCGAACCATATGATGCAAAAACGCATTTGCCTGAACATCAATTACGACATAGCTCCCGCAACGAGTTACTGAAATTTTTTCCAAAAACCGTACCGGGGTTCGGGACTGACATCCTGCGGCTCGAAATGACGAAAAATCATGTTCACCTTTGAGCACCTGGGCCGCCTTGTGCATCATCTCTGTGTCCAGAGGGCGAAAATTCCAGCTCACCTGCCCCCGCTGAATCCCCGGACGCACGGGATGATTGAGTATGACATAGCGATAACGGCGATAGGTGGCCGAAAACCGGGCGTGAAAATCACCAACTCCGTTACCAGCCCAGTGCACGGCTATATCATCTGGCAATGCAGTATTGACCCCCATCACCCAGGAGCGCAAGGTTCTCACTGCTGTTGTATCGAAGTGGGCTATCTGGAAACTCGCGTGTACGCCAGCATCTGTACGACCAGCACAAACCAGTTCTACCGAATGATCGGCCACCTTTGCAACCGCCTTCGTAAGCTCCGCCTGAACGGATCGAACACCGCTTTTTTGCTGCTGCCAGCCGTGGAAGGCCTGACCATCATACTCGAAAATGATCACAACCCGGCCGTCGCCAATCGGATTATCTGTAGTTAAGGGGGTCGGCTTTAGAAACAAGTGATCGTCCGGTTTTTCTGGGTTCTGAAAAACAAAGCGCCGGCACAATGGCCGGCGCTGTTGCCGTTACAAGGTAATTATAACGGATCAGGAAAGATTTTTAAGAAGCTCCTGCGCTTCTGCCTTCTGGCTATCGTCTCCTTCCAGAGCAACCTCTTCGAGAATGTCTCTGGCACCGTCGCCGTCACCCATCTCGATATAGGCCCGCGCCAGATCGAGTTTAGTGGCAGCCTCATCAGTTCCATCAAGGAAGTCGAAGTCATCGTCGTCGCCCAAATCAGCGTCGTCGATATCTAAAGCTGACGAAAGCCCGGCATCTTCAGATGGTGCAGACGAAGGCTCTTCATCCAGCAAAGGCACACCGGCACCCTCATCCACCAAGGAACCGTCTTGCTCCAGTTCGTTAAGAGCATCTTCCAGACCCAATGCTTCTTCGAGCGGAGCATCGAGTTCTTCAGATCCGGAGGACTTCTCTGAGTCAGAGAACTCACCCATCAGCGCCAGGTCTTCATCAGAGACATCAAGCTCAAGATCATCGAGATTCGACTCACTCAGATCCAGCTCAGCGGTATCACTGTCTTCATCAACCTTCTCAAGCTCCGCATCAAGCTCATCGAGGAACGACTCATCAAGACCCTCAAGCCCCAACTCTGGCTCAGCCTCCGATTCCAGATCAGGATTTTCCTCCGCAGTTTCTACTGACTGCTCAAGGTCAGCCTCGATGCTTTGCATGGCTTCAGAGTCCGGATCTGTTTCGGGCTTCGCGGCCTCTTCCAAGTCAAGACTTTCACCCAGGTCGAGCTCAAGATCATCTTCTGAAGCATCGGCTTCGGAGGTATTGTCGCCCGGCTCATCAAGCTCGAAGTCCAGGGTGAACTCATCCTCACCAAGAACATCATCCGGATTGCCTGCGTCAGATTCAGACTCAAGATCCATCTCAAACGAAGAGAAATCATTCTCTTCGAATGAACCTTCAGCGGTTTCCTCGGTAACCACATCATCGGTCTTGGCAATGTCCGAGAGATCGTACTCAATCAGATCATCAGACAAATCCGTTTCTTCAGCGACATCTGACTCAAGTTCACCAAACTCATTTTCCTTAACATCACCCTTCGAGGCTTCAAATTCCTCTTCCTGGGGCTCATCAGACACATGCTCCTCACCTACACTGTCCGACGAGGCGGCAGTGAAACCGGAGAAGGAATCTGAACGAAGCTGATTTTCCAGGTCATCAATGCTCGGCATGGACTCCGCTTCTTCCAGTTGCGCTTTGAGGAGCCCTGCCTTCTGAATGGCAGCCTCATCACCAAGTGCCTCAATCTCGCCATACTGTTTTTCGAATGACTCACGATCCTGGTTATCGGCGTAGGTCTCAAGCAGCTTCAGACGAAGATCAACACGACTCGGCTCACGCGAAATAGCTGTTTCCAGTACCTGAGCAGCTTGATCATGACGACCGTACGCAATGTACGTTTCTGCTTCAGCCAACACATCTTCACCAACAGCGGACTTTTGCTCTGGCTCTTCATCCAGAGCCAGATCAAAGTTATCTTCGGTGTTATCGTCATCCGCATTCAGTTGGTCATAAAATGCTTTCTCCCGGTTCGCATTTCTCCGGGCAACCAGAAGCAGAAGCAGCAACAGAATCAAAAGCCCGCCACCTAATGCCATCTGATAGATCGGATTGTTCACGATGGCATCCATAGCCTGACCCAGCAGCCCTTTTTCCGGGCCGGCGGCCGGCTGTTGCGGTTTACGCTCCTCCACATCTTCAACTTTGGCTGCACCGTCGGTGCTGCTGCCTGCCGGAACGCCTGCATCAGCCGCAGCAGGGTCATCCTGAGCAGCCTGATCAGGCCCTGCGGCCAGAGCTACGTCATCACCTGAGTGATCGCCGGACTCCACACCCACAGATGCCTCAGAGCCTTCAGCAACATCCCCTGCCATCATTGCGCCATCTTCACCGGCGACATCAACCAAAGCTCCCTCTGCAGGCTCTTCCGCTTCGGCACCCGATGCAACAGATTCATCCATTACAGACTCACCTGCCTGACTGGCCAACTCCTGCCCCAGCTCACCCTCAACGCCAGGATCTTCCTGCGCCTGCGCCATAGATTCAGCCGGGACAGCACCTTCCGGGCCCACATCATCCGCTGTCAGACCTTGCATATCAGCCAACTGACTGCTCTTCAGCTCAAGCAATCGTTGCAGAGTCTCTACTTGAGACTGCATATCTTCCAGCCGGGAGTTCAGCTCTTCATTTTCACGACGAGCTGCCTCAAGCTCTTCAAGTGCGACCGCCGCACCAGCATCAACTCCGCCAGGAGTGTCACCGTCACCACCGGCAGACCCACCCTGCTCGGCCGATTTTGCTTCAGCGTCTTCTGCAGCGATAAGGCGAAGCTCATCGCCAGCTGATGCACTTTGCAGCTGATCGGTTTGTTTAGCAGTTGATTCGGCCGACCGGGTCGCATCAACGGGCCGGGGAGTTTTCAGAGCTTCGTTCTGGCTGGCAACTACGCGAGATGCTTCCGCCCGACTGCGCCTTTGGATTTGTTCGATAGTGGGTGCACGCAATACCTGACCGCGCTTCAGGCGATTAATATTACCGCCGATAAACGCGTCGGGGTTTTGATCCTGAATGGCCAGCATAACCTGCTGCATGGATACCGAATTATCCGGGCGCATCCGTTGCGCTATCGTCCACAAGGTATCGGATGGTCCAGTTGGACCGTAACTCTCTGCACTGTAACCGCCGGAACGCGACCCTTCGACGGCGGCCTGCCTACGGACAGACTCAGCGCTGCGAGTGGTTTCAGCAGCCGAAGTGCGTTGACGTGTTGACGAAGAAGGAACGCTCACCTGCTGCTGTATACCGGACTCTTCCGCGTACACAGGTGGATCAACAAGCACAGCGTATTCCCGCATCAGCCTGCCGTTAGGCCAGGTCAGTTCCAGCAGAAAATTCAGGTACGGCTCGCGGAATGCCTCGCTTGATGACACGTTGATAACAAGATTGCCATCAGCCTCTGTAACCACCTCAAATTTGAGCTTACTGAGAAAGTGATGACGCTCCAGACCCACCCTTTGATAAGCGGCCTCGGGAGCAACATTAACGAAGACGTCACCAGGGTCAACCCCGCGACTTTGTCGTAAAGTAATTTCAGCATCCAATGGCTGGTTAAGCCACGACTGCATCTCTATTTCGCCCAGCCCCAAGGCCTGAGCCATACCCGAGCCGAGCCCTCCCGCCAGCGCCAGGGCAACCGCAAGCTTGCGTACCTTCATGCTTTTTCCTTTCCAGTCTCCGTTATTCTTTGACTGCTGAATTTCAACAGAATCGGACGAGGTTGGATGACTTTCGTCTTTTTTATCAGTGTATTTCCGGCTTTGACCCGGAGATTACGCCGTACATTTTGGGAGTATTGTTGATAAAACCTCTTTTATCAATCAATCAGCTGCAATCCTTGCGCCGTTTTTTCATCAATCCGACGGAACCCGTTAGTGTCCTTGAAAATAACAGGGGCGGACGCTGAAATCAGCACCCGCCCCAAACCGGCTTGTAAAAAACCGGACGCAGTTGGCATTAATGACCAACCTGTAACATTTTTTAACGTTCCTGCAGGATTCTCAGCATTCTGCGAAGCGGCTCTGCCGCACCCCACAGCAACTGATCGCCAACGGTAAACGCAGAAATGTACTCAGGACCCATCGCCAGCTTCCGTATACGCCCAATAGGAACGCTCAGAGTACCCGTTACTTTCGTGGGGGTTAGCTCCTGCATGGTGGCATCCCGGTCATTCGGAATCACCTTCACCCAGTCGTTACCCTTAGCCAGAATACGTTCGATTTCTGATACCGACAGATCTTTTTTCAGTTTAATGGTCAGCGCCTGACTGTGGGATCTCATGGCCCCGATACGTACGCAGATACCATCAATAGGAATCGGATTACCGGTACGACCCAAAATTTTATTGGTCTCAACGCCAGCTTTCCACTCTTCCTTGCTCATGCCGTTATCAAGCTGTTTATCGATAAACGGAATCAAACTACCCGCCAGGGGAACACCAAAGTGCTCTGTTGGAAAATCCCCGGAACGCATGGTTTCGGTAACCTTACGGTCAATTTCCAGAATGGCCGAAGACGGATCTGCAAGCTCAGCTTTAACGCTCTCATTCAGAACACCCATCTGACTCAGCAGTTCCCGCATATTCTGCGCACCGGAGCCGGAAGCGGCCTGATAGGTCATCGGAGAAACCCATTCGATCAGATCCTGCTCCAGCAAGCCACCCAAAGCCAGCATCATCAGGCTAACTGTACAGTTACCGCCAACGTAATCTTTAACACCCTTATCAAGCGCTGCATCAATAACGTTGCGGTTAACCGGATCCAGCACGATCACAGAATGATCAACCATCCGTAAAGTTGACGCAGCATCAATCCAGTAGCCACTCCAGCCGGCATCTCGTAATTTCTCATAGACTGCAGAGGTGTAGTCACCCCCCTGACAGGTCAAAATCACATCCATGGTTTTCAGGACGTCGATATCAAACGCATCCTGAAGTGGCGGGACACCTTCTTTACCAACATCAGGTGCGGGCTTACCAGCCTGGGAGGTGGTAAAAAACACCGGATCGATGTCAGCAAAATCATTTTCTTCACGCATGCGCTGCATAAGGACTGAGCCCACCATGCCACGCCAACCTACAAGTCCAACTCGCTTCATGTGCGACTTTTGAACCTCATATTATGCCCACCCGCTGCCGGTATCGCTGACAGGGACAGGATGGATGATCCCGCAGCGACTGCATCGCGCCGCTGTCGGGTCTTGGCTTTTGGATAAGATCACTTAAAGCGCGTTAAGAACAGCTTCACCCATTTCGCGGGTAGAAACCTTCTGACCACCTTCAGACATAATGTCAGCAGTACGCAATCCTTGATCCAGCACCTTACTGACCGCCGCTTCAATCGCCGCTGCGGCCTCGTCTTCATTCAGACTGTATCGCAGCATCATGGCTGCACTGATAATAGTGGCCAGCGGATTAGCAATACCCTGACCAGCGATATCCGGCGCTGAACCATGGCAAGGCTCGTACATGCCTTGCTTCCGGGCGTTCAGCGATGCGGATGGCAACATGCCGATAGAACCGGTAAGCATTGCTGCTTCGTCGGAAAGAATATCACCAAACATGTTACCAGTCACAATCACGTCAAACTGCTTGGGCGCCCGAACAAGTTGCATTGCAGCGTTATCCACGTACATGTGGGACAGTTCCACATCGGGATAGTCGCGCTTGAGATCTTCCATGATTTCGCGCCACAACACCGTCACTTCCAGGACGTTGGCCTTATCGACGGAGCATAGTTTCTTGCCACGTTGCTGAGCAGCTTCAAAAGCCACACGACCAATTCGGCGAATTTCAGATTCCGTATATTGGTATGTGTTGTAGCCTTGGCGCTCTCCACTTTCCAGTACGCGCACACCGCGGGGCTGACCAAAATAAATGCCCCCTGTGAGCTCCCGTACAATCAGAACATCCAGACCAGATACAACTTCCGGCTTAAGGGACGATGCAGACGCCAGTTGTGGGTAAAGAATAGCCGGGCGAAGGTTCGCAAACAGCTCCAGGTTAGAACGCAGGCCGAGCAAACCTTTCTCGGGACGATTAGCCATTGGCAGGCTATCCCACTTCGGACCACCTACAGCGCCGAGCAGAATAGCGTCAGCTTTACGAGCCTTTTCCAGTGTTTCGTCTGGCAGGGGCACATCTGTTGCGTCGATAGCCGAACCGCCCACCAATGCCGACTCAAACGTAAGGCCAAGGTTAAACTTCTCATTCACCTTATGCAGAACCTTCTCGGCTTCAGCCACAATCTCCGGACCAATGCCATCACCCGGCAACAGCAAAACATTACGAGACATATCAAGATCCTTGTTAATCAGTTTCCAGCGTTAAACAGCCAGGGCGCCGTTTGACGACGTGCATTTTCATAGGTGCGAATGGCATCAGCATCTTCGAGTGTCACACCGATGTCATCCAGCCCATTCAGCAGGCAGTGACGACGAAAATTATCCACTTCAAAGCTGAACGACTCACCGGAAGGTGTAGTCACCGTTTGCGCCTCAAGATCCACGGTTAACTGGTAACCTTCAACAGCCTCAGCATCGGCAAAAAGCTTGTCTACAATTTTTTCTTCAAGAACAATGGGTAATAATCCATTCTTAAAGCAATTGTTATAAAATATATCCGCAAAACTTGGCGCAATAATTACACGAAATCCGTAATCATCCAGAGCCCAGGGAGCGTGCTCCCGGCTTGAACCGCAACCAAAATTGGCGCGGGCCAATAATACACTGGCATTCTTATAGCGCTCCTGATTCAGCACGAAATCAGGATTCAAGGGCCTGCCTGCACAATCCTGATCAGGCTTACCCTCGTCCAGATAACGCAGCTCATCAAACAAGTTCGGACCAAAGCCCGTACGTTTAATGGACTTCAGGAACTGCTTAGGGATAATCATGTCCGTATCCACATTGGATCGGTCCATGGGGGCAACAATACCCCGGTGTTGCGTAAATGCTCGCATGGTATCTCTCCTGTGGATCAGTTCATCAACTCACGGACATCAACAAAATGTCCTGTGACTGCAGCGGCGGCTGCCATTGCCGGGCTAACCAAATGGGTGCGCCCACCAAAGCCCTGACGACCTTCAAAGTTACGGTTAGAGGTCGAAGCACAGTGTTCACCCTGCCCCA
>NZ_JBFHJO010000013.1:0-74739 GCF_041595835.1 Marinobacter sp.
AAATCAGCCAAACGCGCGGCCTTAAACCAACATCCCCTGAAGTTATACGCCCTGCCCCAAAAATCCATTCGCTTTCTCCAGCACACACCACCCTATCAAGCCTATCAAAAGCTTACTAACAGTTACGTTTTTTTCCACAAAATTCCGAGAACCGTCTCCCAATCAACACCGTTAGCCACTTTCCTCATTCACCACCAAGCCCATGCAGAACGCCCTCTAAACCCGCTATACTCTATAGCCATCATTTATTAAATTCTGGGTTCAATTCCGTAAGGCATTCAATGCCCCACAGCATCACACTGCGAATGGCCACGCCTTCTCCGGTTCGCTCGTCCGCTTCCGGGTGAGGCTTAATACCGGCTTCCCCGCCGGCCCGATATTGTACCCAGGGCGGTGGGCTGCAATAATCCACTGTCTGTTTGCGCCAAACCTCAGGCAAAGTGTGCTGTGTATAATCGTTATAAACAGTGCCGCCCGCATGGCGAACACATCCACTGCTAGAACATACGGTCCTGATCGCTATGCTGCTGATGATTGATAACTACGATTCCTTCACCTACAACATTGTTCAGTATCTGGCCGAGCTGGGTACCGAGGTTCAGGTGCACCGGAACGATGAGATCACTATTGAGAAAATCGAGGCGCTGAATCCGGAACGGCTGGTGATTTCTCCTGGCCCCTGCACACCCAACGAAGCGGGCATCTCCATGGAAGCCATTCGCCACTTTGCTGGCAAGCTTCCGATTCTGGGTATTTGCCTGGGCCACCAGTCCATTGGGCAAGTCTTCGGTGGCGATATTATTCGTGCTGGCAAGGTTATGCATGGCAAGGTGTCTCCCGTTTATCACAAAGACACGGGCGTATTCCGGGGCTTGAATAACCCGCTGCAGGCCACTCGTTACCACAGCCTGGTGATTGATCAGAATACTCTGCCGGATTGCCTGGAAGTCACGGCCTGGACCCGTAACGAAGACGGCTCTATTGAAGAGATCATGGGGGTTCGCCACAAAACCCTGCCTATTGAAGGCGTGCAGTTCCATCCGGAATCGATCATGACCGAACAAGGCCACGAACTGCTGCGCAACTTCCTCAGAACCTGATAAGGAACCATCCCGCCATGGATATGAAACAAGCACTCAACCGCATTGCCTCCAATCTGGATTTATCTCAGGAGGAAATGAAGGATGTGATGCGTATCGTCATGAACGGTGAAGCCACCGATGCCCAGGTTGGCGCTTTTCTCATGGGCCTGCGGCTAAAAAGTGAAACCATTGATGAAATTACCGGCGCAACCGAGGTCATGCGTGAGCTGGCCACCAAGGTCGACATCAAGGCAGAGCCGCTGGTAGATATCGTGGGCACAGGCGGCGATGGCGCTAACCTGTTTAACGTTTCTTCTGCCGCTTCCTTTGTGGTGGCCGCAGCAGGCGGCTTCGTGGCCAAGCACGGTAACCGGGGCGTATCATCCAATAGTGGCAGTGCAGACCTGATCGAAAAGGCCGGTGTTAACCTCAACATGACACCAGAACAGGTCGCCCGCTGCGTAGAGCAAATCGGCGTTGGGTTCATGTTTGCGCCAGCACACCACGGCGCCATGAAGCACGCCATCGGCCCCCGCAAAGAGTTAGGCTGCCGAACGATCTTCAACATCCTGGGCCCCATGACCAACCCGGCCGGTGTTAAGCGCCAGTTAATCGGTGTATTTACCCAAACACTGTGCCGCCCTATGGCGGAGGTTCTGCAACGCCTGGGTGCCGAGCACATCATGGTGGTGCACTCGAAAGATGGGCTGGATGAGATCAGCCTGGCCACCGAAACGTATGTAGCCGAACTGAAAGACGGCGCCATCACCGAATACAGCATCACTCCGGAAGACCTGGGCATCAAAAGTCAGACACTGGTAGGGCTGTCCGTCGATTCCTCTGAGGAATCGCTCAAAATGATCCGGTCCGCGTTTGGCCGCAAGCACGATGAAGTAACGGAAAAAGCTCGCGATATGATTGCACTGAACGCCGGTGCAGCCATTTACATTGCAGGTTTGGCCAACACTCCAAAAATGGGCGTGGAAATGGCTCTGGACGCCATGGGCTCCGGCCTGGCTGCTGGCAAAATGTCTGAACTAGCCGATTTCTCCCACTGCTTCTGAGGCCGTAATGACCAACAGGCACAATGACCGTACCCCAACCATTCTGCGCAAAATTGTTGACCGCAAATGGGAAGAAATCGCTGGACGCCAGCCCAGGACTTCCATCGCAGACCTCAAAGCGCAGGCGGGCGATCAACCTCCCGCCAGGGGCTTTGCCAATTCGCTGCGAACCCGCATTGAGCAGCAGAAACCCGCGATCATTGCCGAGATCAAAAAGGCTTCACCGAGCAAAGGTATTCTGCGGGATCCGTTTGAGCCTGAAATGATTGCAGAAAGCTACGAACAAGCCGGTGCTGCGTGCTTATCCGTACTGACTGACAAAGACTTTTTTCAAGGCCACGAAGACTACCTGAAAGCGGCCCGGGCGGCCTGCAGCCTGCCAGTGATTCGCAAAGATTTCATGGTAGCGCCGTATCAGGTGTACGAAAGCCGCGCCATTGGTGCCGACTGCATTCTGCTGATTGCAGCTTGCCTGACAAAAGACCAGATGCAGGAACTGGAAGGCATTGCTCACGAGATCGGTTTGGATGTGTTGGTGGAAGTGCACAGCGGCGAGGAACTGGACGATGCGTTAACCCTCAGCACGCCCTTGGTTGGCATCAACAACCGCAACCTGCATAACTTTGAAGTGTCGCTGGATACCACCTTCGATCTGCACAAGCGAATTTCTGATGACAGGCTGACCATTACCGAAAGCGGGATAATGACCAAAGCGGACGTGGAAGCCATGATTGCCCGGGGTATTTACGGCTTCCTGATCGGGGAGTCCTTCATGCGTGCGCCGGATCCCGGCGAGAAGTTGCAAGAGTTGTTCTTCTAAAAAGCGTCCTGAAGGCCGGCGGGGATGCCTTCCCGCCGGCTCAGGTTTTAAACGTCAGGCTTCAGGTTCCGCCAAGGCTTCCTGCAGCAACGCCAGCAGGTGAGGCGGCAGATTGCCCGCCAACTGCAGCGCGGCGTCATGACCACGGGGCGACATCTTCGCCCAGGTACGACGCACAATGGTCAGCCACTTCTCCCGGTCGTAGTCCGGATTGTCATCGTAAAACCGGGCGAAATAGCGCTCCAGAAACACCATGCAAGCCACATCTTCCAGCAACTGCGTGTCCGGATCCTTCCGCAACTCACGTTTGGTCAGAATGGTTTCTACTCGCTCACACTCTTCCTGCGGATAACCACATTCAGCCATGATTTCCGCTGCCCGGCGGCCATGCATGCGGCCACAGGCCTGACGCCACTGGTAATAGTTCTGCCTGCCTTCACCGAAATCGCTTCTCGGCATGGTCCAACGCTCAATGTGCTGAGCCCGGCAGGCAATTTGCATTCGCTCTGAAGGCTCCGCCTCCAGGGCAAATAACCAGCGTGTCATGTGCAAGCTGTATGCATGCTCCCGGGGCAGAGTTTCTCCATTCACCTGTTCGGTGTTCGGGTCGGCCAGGTTAGCCTGGTCGATAGCCTCAAGGGTTTGCGCCAGCCGTGTGTTTTGCGTCATGTTCTTTCCTTAAACCTGCGCAGATGGCCGTTCCTTGATTCGGTCGTACCATGCTTGCAGGTGTGTATGCTCGGGCTTGATCCGGATATCAACCACTCGTGCAAACGCGATGGTAGTGAAGGCATTAATATCCGCTGCGGTAAACTGATCACAGCAGATAAATTCTTTGCCTTCGAGGTGCTTATTCAAGAAGTGCATGAATTTCTCTACGCCTTGACCGCAATCCTCACCCCATTCTTTGATCGGGTTCATTCGGTCTTTAAAGTAGCCGGTCGTGTGTTGGAAGCACATGCCGGTGGGCATGAAGAAGTAGAGCTCAATCCACCGAAGCCATTGTTCCACCAGGGCTTTTTCCAGAGCACTCTCACCCAGGAGCCTGGGGGCATCCGGGTAGCTTTCTTCGAAAAACCGACAAATTGCCATGGTTTCAGCGATGCATGTGCCGTCATCCAACTCCAGAACAGGCACTTTTTTCATCGGGTTCCGGGCGATAAACTCAGCAGTCAGGTTCTCACCTTTTGCGATGTCTACCTGCACAAACTCTGCTTTATCCAGCAACCCTTTTTCAGCCATGAACATCCTTACACGGCGGGGATTAGGAGCACTTTTTGTTTCGAAGATTTTCATATTGTTGTTGCCTTCGCGTTATGGGTTTTCGATATCAGACTTGACGGCTTTAATGATGTCGCCAGCAGATGTTTCCAGTAATAGCTCTCCGTTTTTGCCGATACGGCCGGTGACCACGTCAGACATCAGTTTCAGGAATTTCTGCTCCTGATTCATCAGCGGCTCATGGCAAGCCATCATAGTACTGCCCAGAGCGCCGAAGGTCAGACCTTCGCCACTCAGTGCGTATGAGCCCATGTAGCGGTTACAGGAAGCACGACCGCTAATACGGTTGTCACCGAAAAAGCGAAGGGTCATCATAGAACGGTCAATAATACCCTCCCCGGCCAGGTCTTCCACCACCCATTCGGCACCCCGAAGCAGGCGTTCACGGTCACCGCCACAGCCTTGAAAGGTCTCACCATCAATAGTCAGGCGAACCTGAGCCGGGTACTGAGAACCCGCCATAGCATCTTCACATAACTGCCTGGCGACGGTTATTTCAATCCGGCGCTCGTCTACTTTGGCCTCGTATGCTCTGCCATGACGATTGCTCACGGTTTCCTGCAGCCAAACCCCTTCCAGAACCTCGCCATCGTATGGAAGGGTCAGGCTCGCCTGGCCATTCTCAATATGGGCGGTCCAGTCGGGCTCTGTCCCCATTGCCCGGAAAGAGGATTCGATTGCTCCGGGTTCCAGGCATTCCGGCAGAATGTCGCCCTTGAGCGTTAAGGTTGCCCGTTCCCCTTTCGCCCAGAATCGCGTTTCGGCATCACCCGGTGCAACATACAGTGCGCCTTCATCAATTGCCGACGGTTTCAGCAGAACCCGTTTATTCAGATATTCAATGCCCAGCAAGCCATTTTCCTGAATGTCGGTCAATGTCAGGTCCAGCTGGCCACAGCGGTACACGCCATAATCTGACAAACTACTGGTTTTGGGCTGAGAGGCACAAGCGGTCACAGCCAGACCAACCGCCACCACGGCCGAAAGAGAAAGGGCTCGGCGCAAAAACATATATGCATCCTCAATGGTTACAAGCTATAGGCTGCTAGTTTAGTGATTCCCAACCCGTTTAACCATGGCCATCCGCTTTTCAGCATTGCCATGGGAATTAGCCGGCATCCGCGTTAACCTTGTGCCAAACACTTTCCGGAAGGCTGCACATGAGCATAAAACTCTATCAGTTCTGTATCTCTCACTATGCTGAGAAAGTCCGCTGGGCTCTGGATTACAAAGGCATCAACTATCAACCGGTCAATTTACTGCCGGGCCAGCACGTAAAAACTATTAAAAAACTGACCCGGGCGGAATCCTCCGTGCCGGTTCTGGAACATGATGGCAAGGTCATTCAGGGTTCGTCACAAATTCTGGACTACCTTGAACAGGCCTTTCCCGAACCGTCGTTAACGCCAGAATCCCCGGAAGCCTGTGAGCTGGCTCTGGCCTGGGAGAAAAAACTGGATGACCTGGCCGGTCCGGCCATTCGTACCTGGATCTACCATTATTTTTTGCAGCGCCCGAAAGTGGTTATCCCCCTCCTGGCGGCAGGCACACCCTTTTATAACAAGATCATGCTCAGCCTGGCCTTTAGCCGCGTGGATGAAATAATGCGCAAGTGGATGAAGATCAATCAGGCCACGGCTGATGCGGCTCAGCAAAATCTGGAAACACTGCTTTCAGAACTGGCAGACGTTTATCGACAACAACCCTACCTGGCAGGTGATCAGTTTTCCCGGGCAGACCTGACCGCCGGTGCGCTGCTCGCGCCTTTGTTCCAGCCACCCCAGTACCCGGTGCCTTGGCCAAAACCCGCCAAAATCCCCAAACCCGTGCAGGCCATGCTGGCCGAATGGCAGCCCAGCCTGGGCCCAATCGCAGAAATGTATCGCAACAACCGCTGAGGCGGTCAGCCTGTCGTAAAGTGCCAGCCGCAATGACGGAATAGGACATCGAATAATGTCAGCCTTGTGCCATGATTAAGTCCGAACAATAACCACAACGGATTTTATGATGGCACTGCTCGACATGACGCAGGCTGTATTGGAAAACAGCGGACTACTTGCTCTCTGGAAAACCCTTGCGCCCTGGCTGGCTCTGGACGAAAGGCAGCTTATTTTTATGGTTGCCACCCCGGTTTTCATCGGGGTTACGGTTTGGGAATATCTTAAAATCCGCCACAATCCCAGATTAATGAACCTGCCTGAAGCTATTCGCAACTTTGCTCTGGGTGCGGGCTACCAAATCACCGAACTGCTGTTCGCCGGCATTATTGCGTTCCCGGTTTATGCGCTGTGTTATCACTATCGGCTGTTCGGGATTGAACTGAACCTGTTCACGGCCTTTCTGACCTTTCTGGGCGTGGACTTCTGTTTTTATTGGATGCACCGCTCCAGCCACCGCATGCGCTGGTTCTGGGCAGCCCATGTGGTGCACCACTCATCCGAGCGCATGAACTTCTCAACCGCCATGCGCCAGAACGCTACCAATATCTTCAACGGCGCGTGGGTGTTCTATCTGCCTATGGCACTGCTGGGTTTTAACCCCGTCTGGATTGGCGTGGCTTATGCGCTGTCACTGGTATACCAGTTCTTCATTCACACCACTCTGATCGGAAGGCTCCCTGACAGCCTGGAATGGGTACTCAATACCCCCAGCCACCACCGGGCACACCATGGCCGGAACCCGCAGTATATCGACCGTAACTATGGAGGGGTCCTGATCATATGGGACAGGTTATTCGGGACCTTTGTGCCGGAAAGCGATGAGGTTCCTCCGGAATACGGAATTACCCGTCAGATCCACTCAAACAACCTGCTGGTGCTATGGACTCACGAATATGTGGATATGTTCCGTGACATGAGCAAACCGGGCAGACTAACATCCCGCCTCAAGCATTTATGGAAACCGCCGGAGTGGCAACGCCCGGCCTCAAAGGAGCCGGTGGCCCATTGTGAACCAACACCCCCTGAACCTGACCACCGATGATGGACACCGGATTACCGGCACTCTGTTCCAGCCAGACGTTCCGGCGGCCTGTCTGGTTATCAGCCACGGCATGGCCGAGCACGGCAATCGCTATTCTGAGCTGGCGCAATGGCTTTGCGGCCACAACATCGCCGTGATCGCCTGCCACCACCGAGGCCACGGCCCGGATTGCCCGGAAGCAGACCTTGGGCACTACGCAGACACTCAGGGCTGGCAAAAGGTAGTTGGCGACCTTGGTCTGGTCATCCACTATGCCCATGAGGCTTTCCCCGGCCTTCCCGTCAGTTTGCTAGGGCACAGCATGGGTTCGTTTATTGCTCAGAGTTACGCCCAGCAGCACGGCAACACTCTGGACACTCTGATCCTGAGCGCCACCAATCGCATTCACCGGCCGGAACTTCTGGCCTCTCGGTTTCTTGTCGGCCTGATACGTCTGTTACGCGGGAAACGCCATAAAAGCCGACTGATTACCAACCTGACATTTGGAAAATTCAACCGCATGTTCCGTCCCAACCGGACAGACTGCGACTGGCTGAGCCGGGACGAACAACAGGTAGACCGCTACATTGCAGATACCTTATGCGGATTCGAGTGCTCTGCTGGGCTGTGGCATGACTTCTTAAGCGGTATGCTGTCAATTCATCCCCGTCAGTGGCGCAAAGATCTTCCCGTGCATCTGCTTTCAGGGGCTGAGGATCCTGTTGGCGAAATGGGCAAAGGCATCCGCCAGCATTTTCAGGCAATTCGTGAAGCCGGCATTCATAAGGTCACGTTCCGGCTTTATGAGCGTGGCCGCCACGAAATACTGAACGAACTCAATGCCGAGGATGTATGGCAACACCTGCTACAGTGTATTCCTGTACACGACACCGTATACGCCAAACCCTTGCCTGCCTGATGACAGCAGGCCTGATCCTGGGCCACTGTTCAGCCTGGGCCGGACAGACCACACTGGCCATAGCTGCGAATTTCACCGGCACCATGGCAAAGCTGATTCCGGTTTTTGAACAGCAAACCGGACATCACGTTCGAGCCAGTTATGGCTCCACCGGAAAGCTCTATGCTCAGATTCGCCAGGGCGCGCCATTTGATGCCTTCATGGCGGCTGACCATAAGCGCCCTCACCTGCTTGTGCAGGACGGCTTAGCCGTACCCGGCACCCAACTCCCCTATGCTGAAGGCCGGCTGGCACTGTGGAGCCGCACAGAGGGCTTGTTCAGCGATGGCATGAGTTACCTGCAGAGCGACCCCTCGCGTCTGGCTATCGGAAACCCCAAAACCGCTCCCTACGGCATCGCTGCCATGGAATTTCTGGATAACCTGCACCTGACCGAGATTCTTAAACCTAAACTGGTCAGCGGTGACTCTATCGCCCAAACTTTCCAGTTCGTCGCAACCGGCAATGCAGAAGCTGGGTTTGTTGCGCTGTCACAGGTTTGGGCCTGGCAGGGTTCTGCGGGTTCACTCTGGCTCATACCCAGGCAACTGCATCAACCGATCAGCCAGCATGTCATTTTACTTAACCGGGGCAGCAGCAATCCGGCCACTCTGGCGTGGATGGAGTTTCTGCAAAGCACAAAAGCACAGGCGATCATTCGTGAAGACGGGTACGATATTCCGCATTAGCCCAACGACTGAACTGGCGGAGACTTCATGAGCCCGGAATGGCAGGCTGTCTGGCTGACCTTGAAGCTGGCAAGTCTAACGACACTGATACTGATGTTTGTCGGCACGCCTATCGCCTGGTGGCTGGCCCGGACCCAACACTGGCTACGCCAGCCTGTTGCGGCGGTGGTCGCGTTGCCTCTGGTTCTGCCTCCCACAGTTCTGGGTTTCTATTTGCTCATTCTGATGGGGCCAGACGGCGTGGTTGGTCAGCTAACACAAAGCCTGGGTTTAGGCCTGTTGCCGTTCACCTTTGAAGGCCTGGTGGTGGCTTCGGTTATCTATTCACTGCCGTTTACCGTTCAGCCCCTGCAAAATGCCTTTCTGACCATCAACGACAACTTGCTTGAAGCCGCCGCCACACTTCGGGCTTCACCCTGGGATCGCTTTTTTTCCATTGTCATTCCGATGGCCCGCCCAGGGTTTCTGACCGCCGGAGTCCTGAGTTTTGCTCACACCATCGGCGAGTTTGGCGTAATTTTGATGATCGGCGGTAACATTCCCGGCGAAACCAAAGTGCTTTCGGTAGCGATTTTCGATCATGTGGAAGCGCTGGAATACGCCCAGGCGCACTGGTTGTCCGGAGGCATGCTGGCATTCGCCTTTATCGTACTGGTCACTCTATACACATTGAACGGACGTTTTCAGCCGGGAGTGGTGAAATGACCCATCCGGACGGCATTCAGGCCCGCTTCAGATGCCACTACGAAAACTTCACTCTAGACGTTGACCTCAACCTGCCTGGCTCTGGCATTACCGCGATTTTCGGTCACTCTGGCTGCGGTAAAACGACCTTACTGCGCTGCATTGCAGGCTTACAGGCCGCCCAAGGCCAGCTCATCGTGCTGGGGCAACCCTGGCAAACCGGCAGTCACAGCCGGGCGGTACATCAGCGCCCGCTGGCTTATGTTTTTCAGGACACTACCCTGTTCCCGCATCTGTCAGCGCGCAAAAACCTGCTCTACGGCTACAGGCGGATACCCGCAGAACAGCGGCGCATTCACCCGGAACAAGTATATGACTGGCTGGGCCTGGCTCCCCTGCTGGACCGGATGCCCGCCCGTCTCTCCGGCGGTGAACGCCAACGAGTGGCCATCGGCCGTGCACTATTGACCAGCCCAAGTCTGTTGCTAATGGACGAGCCGCTATCGGCCCTGGATCAGCAAAGCAAACAGGACATCCTGCCGTACCTGGAGCGCCTGAGAGATACTCTGGCCATGCCGGTACTGTATGTATCCCACTCGACCGGCGAAGTGGCGCGGCTGGCTGATCATATTGTGATGATGGATCGCGGGCAGGTAGTCGCCCAAGGGCCGTTGCAGGAAACCCTGGCCCGTACCGACCATCCGTTCCTTCTGGAAAGCGATGCTGGCGTGATTCTGGATGGGAAAGTGACTGAAGTAGATGCTCAGTGGCAACTGTGCAAGGTTGAATTCAATGACGGCGCCCTCTGGCTACGTCATCACAAGCACCTGACGACAGGTATGGCTGTACGAATACAGGTACTGGCCAGAGACATCAGTATTGCCCTTCAGGAACACCAGGACCAGAGCGTTCAAAACCTACTGCCGGCCACCGTTGATCAAATTGCCGGGGAAGTGACCCCCGGCACCAGCCTGGTTCGGCTCCGGGCCGGCAACACAGCCTTCCTCTCACGAGTGACCTCCCGCTCGGTGCATCAACTTCAACTTTATCCCGGGCTGCGCGTCTGGCTGCAAATCAAATCTGTGGCTCTGGCAGACTGACGCCAACAAAAAAGGCCGCTGGAATTCAGCGGCCTTTTTTGTCATAAGCATGGCGCAACGGAAGTTATCGTGTGCCGTAAACCACCATAGTTTTACCTTTGACCTGCACCAGGCCCTGGTCTTCCAGAGTTTTCAGCACCCTGCCAACCATCTCCCGGGAACAACCGACGATACGACCGATTTCCTGACGTGTGATTTTAATTTGCATACCGTCCGGATGTGTCATGGCATCAGGCTCTTTGCACAAGTCCAGCAAGGTACGGGCAACCCGGCCAGTCACGTCCAGGAAAGCCAGATCACCCACTTTCCGGGTAGTTTGGCGCAAACGGGACGCCATCTGTTCACCAATGAAATACAGAACACGAGGGTCCTGCTGGGCGATTTCACGGAATTTTGTGTAACTGATTTCCGCCACTTCACACTCGGTCTTGGCTTTAACCCATGCGCTACGTGAATCCATGTTATCGAACAAGCCCATCTCACCGAAGAAATCTCCGGTGTTCAGGTAGGCCATAATCATCTCGCGGCCGTCATCGTCCTCAATAATAACGGTGACCGACCCCTTAACGATGTAGAAGAGGGAATCGCTTTTATCACCAGCATAAATAATGGTGCTTTTAGCCGGATAACGCCGGCGATGGCATTGGGAAAGAAAATAATCCAGATGTTTGGTCTTCTGCTCAACCGGCTTAATGATAGTAGCCATAATGCGAGACATGCCTCCTCAGCGTAATGCCAATCCTGATCTTTGTTATATCCCTGCTTTGTCCCTGCAGGTTACGGGTTTTACTAATATACCGAGCAACTTATAACAAGATGGCCCCATTTGGGCAAATCGAATGCAAAGGCGGGCCTTTCAGGAACTGTGTGCTAGCATCCACTTTCACGACTTATTGAACTTAGGGAGACCCCGATGAAAGCATCCATAGACTGGACGGGCAAAGCCAGTTTCAAAGCCACCAGCGGCACCGGCCACAGCATTCAGCTGGATGGCCCACCCGACCTGGGCGGAGAAAACCTGGGGCCACGCCCCATGGAAATGCTGCTCATGGGTGTCGGAGGCTGCTCATCGTTTGACGTGATGTCCATCCTGCAAAAAAGCCGACAAGACGTCACGGCCTGCCACGCTGAACTGGAAGCAGAGAGGGCCGACGCAGTGCCGTCCGTTTTCACCAAAATACACCTGCACTTTGTGGTGACGGGCCATAATCTGAAAGAAAAGCAGGTTGAGCGAGCTGTGAGCCTGTCTGCAGATAAATACTGTTCTGCCTCTATTATGCTAGGCAAGGCCGGTGTAGAGATCACTCACAGCTTTGAAATCCGGGAAGCCGAATAACGCATCCATCCCCCCGGAAAGGCTGCGGCCCGGAGGGAAATTACTGCGTTCAAAAATGTCCGTGCAAACACTATCCAACGACATAGGCGGTATGCATAATACGCACCTTTCTCTGCCGGTCTGCGCAAAAGGTGAACAATTCGTTCACCTGGTCACTAGTCGGTAGCGGCCTCGGTAGGGTGACTCACCTCACCCTACAATCATTCATCTCCAATAAACGGAGGGGCTGAGCATGGAAACCAAACTCCAGCTGCACGGTTTCAACAACCTGACCAAATCCCTGAGCTTCAACATCTACGACATCTGTTACGCGCAGACCAAAGAGCAACGTGAAGCCTACATTGACTACATCGACGAGATGTACAACGCCGAACGCCTGACCCAGATTCTGTCTGATGTGGTCAAGATTATCGGCGCCAACATACTCAACATTGCCCGCCAGGATTACGAGCCACACGGCGCTTCTGTCACCATGTTGATTGCCGAGCATGACGTGACCGACTGTGAAGAAAACTACGACGAATCCCCCGGGCCGCTGCCAGACACCATTGTGGCGCACCTGGACAAGAGTCACGTCACCGTGCACACCTACCCGGAAAGCCACCCTCACGATGGCGTAAGTACCTTCCGTGCAGACATCGACGTATCAACCTGCGGCCTGATCTCACCGCTGAAGGTATTGAACTACCTGATCCACAGCTTTGACTCAGACGTGGTCACAGTGGACTACCGTGTTCGCGGCTTTACCCGCGATATAGATGGCACCAAGCATTACATTGATCACGACATCAATTCGATCCAGAACTATCTGACTGAAGACACCCAGAATGCCTATCAGATGATCGATGTGAACGTGTATCAGGAGAACCTGTTCCACACCAAAATGATGTTGAAGGATTTCAACCTCAACAACTATGTGTTCGGAGTGAATGCCAGCGAACTCAACCAGGCTGAAGCCAAATCCATCGAAGACCGGTTACGCCGGGAAATGCTGGAAATTTTCTATTCCAGAAACGTGGAGTAAATACACTGAGCAGCAGTGTTCTATAACGGCTGCTCAGGCGAAGGCTTTTCCTGCCATCAGCCTCTGTACCATCGGACGCACTATGAGGTCCATGGCCAGAGGCATTTTAGTCCCGGGCACCACTAAGGTATCGTGGCGAGACAAACTGCTGTTGGGAATTGCCTGAAGCAACCAGCCAAAATCCACATCGGTGGCTTCCCGGAAGTGAATCACCAACAGGCTTTCATCTTCACTCGGCACATCCCGGGCAATGAAAGGATTGGAAGTATCAACCAGCGGAATACGCTGAAAGTTGATATGAGTACGTGAAAACTGGGGCACGATATCGTGCACATAGTCATCCATACGGTTGATGATGGTTTCTACCACCGCTTCCTGACTGTACCCCCGCTTATTGGTATCCCTGTGGATTTTTTGAATCCATTCCAGATTGACAATGGGCACCACCCCAATCAACAGATCTACGTATTGGGCGATGTTGTAATTCTCGCTGACCACCCCGCCGTGCAAACCTTCATAAAATAGCAGATCGGTATCTGCAGGCAGGGAGCTCCAGGGAGTGAAGGTGCCAGGCTTATGCCCGGCGGCGACCAGGTCCTGGTCTTCATCATGGACATACTGACGGCACCGGCCATTACCTGTATGGCTGTAGTCATAAAGCAGAGCTTCAAGACGATCGATATGGTTGGCTGCCAGCGCAAAGTGGTTCCGTTCGCCAAACTGCCCTTTAGCCGCCAGCCGGGCCATCTGCTCTCGTGTATAACGGTGAAAGCTGTCACCACTGACCATCGCTGCACGGATTTCCTCGCGCGCGAATAGCCGGGCAAAAATCTGCCCCGTTGTACTGGTGCCAGCACCGGATGACCCGGTAACCGCAATGATAGGGTGGCGTTTGGACATAAGTCGCAGAATTCCTGAGGTTCAGATCAAACTGTTCAGTAGCTTAGGCTTTTCAACCATAAAGCCCTGGGCATAATCCACGCCCAGTTGTCTCAGCTTATCCAGAACCTCGCGGGATTCAACCTGAGATGCAATCACTTCACGATTCATGTAGTGCGCCATATCGACCATCGATTTCACCATAGCCTGATCGGTCGGGCTTGAAGCCAGCTGACTGGTGAACGCGTTGTCAATCTTAATCAGATCCACCGGTAACGAACGCATGAACTGATAGGAGTTCGGGCCACTGCCGAAATTACCCAGACAGAAACGACAGCCAAGCTCTTTCATCTCCCGCATGAAACCTGCCACGGCCTGGACATCATGAATAGCAGAAGCCTCAGTCAGCTCAAACCACAGCCTTTCGATGGGAGCGTCTTTCTCGCTGAGTTTTTCATAGATAAATTCAAGCAGAGACTGATCGTTCAGCGAGTGCCCTGACAGGTTTACGCACACTCCGCCAACATCGCGGGCGTCCGGTGATTTGTCTCGCAGCCAATCCAGCATGTGCCCAACCACCCAGCGGTCAACCGCCTGCATCCGATCATAGCGTTCAGCCATACGCACCAGGTCACGCCCGGTGATGAGTTCGCCACTGTCGTCATACATGCTGATCAGCACTTCGTATTGCGCAGCCATGCGGGCATCGCTGTGCAACGGTATGATTTTCTGGCAGCGCAACAACATTCGTTCTTCCGCAGGATCGCTCAGGCTGGCAACCCTGGCAGCAATTTGCTCCTGACGGGCCTGGGCATCGGCCCCCAGACTGTATTCGGCAATCTTCCCCGGACCTTTGTGACGCGCGGCAGAGAGTGCCTGTTCCGAGGCCCTCAACCAGCGCGCTGCACTGGTTAAGGTTGGCAGTGCCGGCGCGATCCCGACGTTAGCTGATAACTCGTAGGCCTTGCCGTCGAAAACATAGTCACCGTTTTCAATCGTGTTCACGAACGCCTGTGCCACTTCTCCGGCGCTCTCCGCAGCCACCAGCATCGCAAACTCTGACCCTTCGATCCGGGACACTGGTGTTCCCTCACTGGCTTTCTGACACAGCATGTCGGCAATTTGTTTCAACACCTCGTCTGCGGCCTGGGAACCCGCAATGTCACTCAGCAAACGAAAACCGCGTAAATCCAGGTGCAGCAAGGTCCGGTTGCTTTCGCGCCGAACCAGTTGCTGTTCTAACTGACGTTCGAACTCGCGGCGGTTAAGCAAATGGGTCAGATCATCATGAGTCGATACCCAGGACAACTGGTCATAGACGTTACGCACCATGCGATCAATGCTTTCATCCACCAGGGGTTTTTCATACTGGGAATCCGGAATAATGACACCCTCACGCATTTTTCCCGCCAGTGCTTCCAGCTCAAGCTCAACAACCCGCATTCCCTGATGATTTACAAATACAAAACGAGTGAAGTTACGAGCCACCCAAACCAGCCGGATATATTGCGGCTCAGACGACCGGCTTTGATCTTTCATCCAGTCACCGGTGCGTAATTGCTGAGCCCGGCTGATCCAGCGCTGAAGACTTTGTTTCTCGCGTTCATCCCTGATCTGGTCATCTGGTTTCACAGATGCAGGCGGCATTTCAACCAGCTCAATAGCCGCATTCGGGCTTCGAACCACAAACTGCTTCAACTCATCCCGTATCTGAGAGGATGGCATGTGATTACTGGAAATAGAGGCCAGCCCGTCCTGAATCAATCTGAGCAATTCAGGGAGGTTCGTGTTGCTGTCAGGATCATCTGAAAACGCCAACAGCGAATCGATAACCGCCAGATAATCCCGCCAAAGCGAACTATCTTCACCCTGTCGAATCCAGGTCAGAGAGAGCAGATCACGCCAGCCTCCATCCAGCAGGCTCACCAGGGCTTTCGGCACCTTTCGGCCAGCTAACCTGCGGTCGAGTTCAGCC
The DNA here is from genome assembly GCF_041595835.1 of Marinobacter sp. GTDB lineage: Bacteria > Pseudomonadota > Gammaproteobacteria > Pseudomonadales > Oleiphilaceae > Marinobacter. Next base: position 15,854 of record NZ_JBFHJO010000013.1, read on the forward strand.
GCAACGGCTGCCTTGGATTCAGATACTTTCTGAGCGCCTTCTGCAGCGGCTGTCACCCGTTCCACATTTCGTCTGTACAACAAGTTCTGACGTTCTATCAGTGAGTCCAGCTCAGCTACAGTGTGCTCAAACACACCGGTGTCTTGTTCAAATTCGGTGGCAATCCGCTGAATCAGCTCGTCCACTCTGCGCTGCACCATGGGGTTCATGCGTGCCCCTTTAACACCCAGCTGTGCCAAACGATTCATCACACCCCGCACCGGGCTGCTCTGATCTTCAAAAAAAGCAGGATTTCTCATCACGACCTTAAGGACGGGTACTTCCAATTGGCGCATCCTGTTTTGGGCGTAGTGACTGAGCTTGGGGCTTTCAACAACACTGCGGAAGAACCGGTCAACAACATCCAGCGTTCCCTGATGGTCCTCTGTCAGGCGTGCGCTGCCAGCGATTTCTTTCACCTTTGCCACAACCCTGTCCTTAAGCGGAAGCTCAGGCTCATCAGGCCCTGCTGCCCGTAGCTGAAGCTCCTGCAACTCCTGGCTCAATTCCCCCGTAGACAATGGAATAGCATCAGGCTCAAACGGCTCCGCAGCAACACCTTCCCGCGCCTGACGATTAACCTTCAGGGTATCCAGAAGATTACGAACCGTCGCAAATGCCGTTTGAGCATCGTTGAAATGCCCCCGGAACTCGCCGGATATCCTTGAGCGGAACGAACGCCCTTTTTCAGTGGCTGGTACGTCATCCTGTGAGGGTGCCGACCCGGCTTTAGCCATAACAGGCCGAGGCGTTTCCTCAGTTTTTCTGGCCTGTTCGCGCACAGACCGGGCCTTTCCGGCAGGTCTGTCACTGAGGTACTTCGTCAAATCCAGGTCCGGCAAGACGCCATGCCGGATCAGTATGCTATTCAGCTCGCGATACAGCGGTCCCAACTGCCGGATCACAGATTGCTCAAATACCTTAAGGCAAACCTTCTCAACCTCACGACTGGCCTTCAACTGAACCAAAGCATGGTGAAAGGCTTCACACACCAAGGCTGGCCCCAGGGGATTGTGGTGGCCCGTTCGATTGGTAATGCCCAACTTATCCAGTCGCAATTTGAGCTGCAGCAGATCACCCCGGTACAAGGTGTCAGCACGGGTAACCATCACCCTGACCGCTAACCAGTCTTCAAATTCATTTTTATCGACTACTGACAGTATTGCGCCTGCAGCACCTTTGGGCTCTGGCTTCAGCGGCGATTCCAGGCTGCGGGCCATATGGTGCCAGAGCACACGCCGTCGCCCCTGAATCTGCCCTGACGCATCCAGATACTGATTGGAAAGCTGGTCATTGGAGGCTTTCTGAGCGGCCTGACTGAGCGCTTCTGTGACATTCACAAACCACGCATCCATCAGAGGCTCAATAAACCGGGTAATCGTTTTAGCGCACTGATGCAGTACAAACTGCACGCGGTCACTCGGTGCCTGCAGCGATGAGCGGTCTTGGTCGTTTGTGCTGCCACACATCTGCAAAAGCGCACTCACCGCCTCTGGGTTGGGGCGGGCAAAAGCAACACCCATGGCACGGTCAATTCGGCGGGCGGGGCTGACATGGAGTTCGTGACGAATGCTGTTTTCCAGCCCTCGGAAACGCACAACCAGCTCTTTCGGCTGAGACTGCTTGAAAGCCTGGTCAAGTTTGGCGGAAGTTTGACCGGAATAACGGATGTACAGGCCTTCCGCACAGAAATCCGCAATCTGGCATGGCCAAGCCTCGCCCTGGCCAATATCGATTTGTGCAGCAAGTTTGATAGGCTGCCTGGGACTACTGCGACGTTCTCTCGGATCCATGAATAATTGACCAGTTATAAAGCCGGCTCTGCCACCGGGAAGAAAATACCCAGCGAACGTCCCTGATCAGGTGGTACACACCACCTGCTATGATATGAGTTACAGTGGCCAGGGGTTACCCCTCGGCGTTACCCGGATAAACAAGCAATACAGTGACCAGGCTCACACTTCACCAGAACATTCGGATTCATGAAACAGCTTAATCAGATCTATCTTGTTTTGCTACTGTTTACCAGCCTGCAGGGCTGTTCGAGCCTCAGCTATTATAGTCAAGCCATCGGCGGCCATGTATCACTGATGATGCGCAACCAGCCCATTGACGAGGTTGTTCAACGCCCCGACATCGCCCCGGAGCTGCGACAATCACTCTTAACCGCACAAACCGCCAGTACCTTCGCAGACAAAACGCTTCAGTTGCCAGTTGGCGGAGCATTTTCAGGTTATGTAGAGCTGGAGCACCCGTGGGTTGTTGTGAACCTGGTGGCGGTGCCCGAGTTCTCCCTGAATCCGCACCAATGGTGCTACCCGGTGGCGGGCTGTCAGGCATACCGGGGTTACTTTGACCTGGAGCAGGCAAAACAAGAGCGTCAGCACTTCCTCCAGCAAGGATACGATACCCTGATTGGCGCAGTGACCGCTTATTCAACCCTCGGGTGGTTTGATGACCCTCTGCACACGGGGTTCACCAGCCTTCCGGAAGACCGGATGGTTTCTCTGATGTTCCACGAGCTCGCCCACCGGGTGGTCTATCTGAACGGCGACACCGCATTTAATGAAAGCTTTGCCACAGCTGTAGAGCTTGAAGGGCTGCGCTTGTGGCTCGAAAGCCGAGGCACACCTGAGAGTTTTGACCAGGCACTGAAACGACTGGAGCACCGAAACAGAACCCTTGAATTGGTTCAGGCAACCAGTGAAAAGCTTAATCAGCTATACCAGTCAAAGAGTCAGCTAAGCCCGGAACAACTCAGGCTTGGCAAAAAACAAGCTCTAAGTGAACTGTCTATGCAATATGAGGCCTTGTCACGCCATTACCCGGAGCCGGGGCCTTTCGGTCCTCCACCGGTAAAACTGAACAATGCCAATCTGGCCATTTTCCAGCAATACAACCAGTATGTCCCGGCGTTCAGGCAGTTATTGCGAGAGTCCGACTCGGACTTTAAAGAGTTTTATAAAGCCGTCAGCCAGCTGTCTGAGCAACCCGTAGCCGAGCGCCAGCGAACGCTGGACGCTCTGTCACAACGGTTTGTAGAACACTTTTGAATTTCGCAAAGGATTATATGTAGCCAATTTGGGACCAGGCAGATCCTGCACTGTCGTTGGCAGGAACCCCCGTTCCCGGAACCAGTGTTCCGTCTGGGTCGTCAGTACAAACAATTGATGGATACCCAGCCGCCGCGCCTGCTTTTCAATCATCATCAGAATGTCATCACCACGACCGGCTCGACGATAGGCGGGGTCTACTGCAAAGCAGGACAACTCCCCTGCCTGCTCTTCAGGGTAATAGTATAGCGCTGCACAACCAACGATCGTGCCATCCCGCTCGGCTACCACAAAGCGGTCGATTTCGGTCTCCAGCATTTCCCGGGAACGACGCACCAAAACGCCTTGCTCTTCCAGTGGCTGAATCAACTCCAGAATGCCCCCGATATCTTCTGCTTTAGCTTGCCGGATCTGTTCATAATCATCGCCACTGACCAGAGTTCCCGAACCATCGCGGGTGAACATTTCTTTGAGCAAAGCACCATCTTCGGAGTAACTGATAATGTGTGCCCGGCGCACGCCCTTCATACAGGCGTCACAGGCAGCTTTGAGCAAGGCAACGTCCTGGCCGGTAACGGTATTGTCGGTAAGGCGTTCGGATGCCTGACGAGCGCCCAGCTCCCGAATCAGAGAGCCATCCTCATCCAGAACACCTTCATCATCGATGAAGACAATCAGCTTTTCAGCTTTCAGTGCCGCGGCCACCTGACTCCCGACGTCTTCATAAGAAAGATTGAATGCGTCACCGGTCGGAGAATAGCCCATAGGGGGAAGCAGAATGATATGCCCCAGCTCTAACAGCCGTTCAATACCCGAAGTATCAATCCGGCGCACCCGGCCGGTATAGCCAAAATCAACGCCGTCCAGAACCCCGACAGGCTTGGCGGTAACATAGTTACCACTACTCACCCGAATTCGGGCATTGTGCATCGGCGAGTTGATCAGCCCCATAGACAGCTGGCTTTCCATATAGGCTCTTAAACCCCCAATGGCTTCCATCACCAGCGGCAAATGGTCATCCGGGGTAATGCGCAGACCTTGGGCAAAGGAGGATTCCAGGCCAGCTTCATCCAAACGGGACTGAATTTGGGGACGGCCACCAAAAGCCACAACAAGACGGACACCCAGGCTTCCAAGTAAGGCAATATCGTGAATGATGTTGATAAAGTTCCGGTGTTCTATGGCGTCCCCGGGCATGGTCAAAACCACCGTACGCCCGCGATGGGCGTTGATGTAAGGGGATGAGTGACGAAACCCATGCAGCCATTCGTTTGATTTCAATCCAGTCTCCCTTTTCATCAAAGACAAAACTCTTTTATTAATCCGCGCAGAATATTCACGGTTGGCTGTAGCTGAGACAACGCCAGAAATTCATCAGGTTGGTGCGCCTGATCAATGGATCCGGGGCCCATCACCAAAGTTTCCATACCAAGCTTTTGCAGCCAGGGTGCCTCCGTGGCAAAAGCCACGGAATGAGCCGTATGGCCAGTAAGCTTTTCACAGGCTTTGACCAGCGCTGCATCTGCCGGAGTTTCAAACGGAGGTACACCATCAAACAGAGGCTCGAAGGTCAGCTTCAGCTGCCGACGTTCAGCCAGAGGCTGAACGCGGCTCAAAATGGCTTGCCGTAAGGTATCCATATTCATCCCCGGCAACGGGCGCAGATCAAAATGCAACTCGCACCTGGCACAAATACGGTTCGGATTATCACCGCCATGAATACAGCCCAGGTTCAATGTGGGCACTTGCACCGCGAAGCTCGGATTCTGATATTTATCTTGCCACTCAGCCCGCAAAGCCAATAACTCGGTCATCGCTTCATGCATCCCTTCAAGGGCATTACGGCCGAGTTCGGGGTCAGAGGAATGCCCGGACTGCCCTTCAAAACCAAGCCGCTCCATCATAATACCTTTGTGCATCCGAACCGGTGTGAGGCCGGTAGGCTCACCAATGACCGCATAGCGTGCTTTGGGCTTGCCGGATTCTGCCAATGCGCGTGCGCCATTCATGGAGGTTTCTTCGTCGGCCGTTGCCAGAATAATCAACGGATGCCGTAACGGTTGGTCCACGAAGGCTTTCGCCGCTTCGATCGCCAGCGCAAAAAAACCCTTCATATCACAGGTGCCTAGCCCGTAAAAACGGCCATCTCTTTCCGTCAGGGTGAAAGGGTCGGTCTGCCAGCGCTGATCATCAAAAGGTACGGTATCGGTATGCCCCGAAAGCACCAGTCCCCCGGGGCCGCGGCCTAAGGTGGCAATCAGGTTGTATTTACCGGGCATGCCGGGCACATCAATAATTTCGATCGAAAACCCCATTGCCCCCAGCCACTCGGCTAACAAACGGACAACCGCTTCGTTGCTGTGGTCCCAGTCTGGCGATGCGCTACTGATGGACGGCAGGGAAATCAGCCGGGCCAGCATGTCCCGGACGCCCGGCACCGCAGTTTTCGTATCAGTACCTTGCACCATAGGAGCCTCCCGGCCGTGAGTCAGTCTGTCCGGCCCCGCCGCCAGACTTCAAACTGGGCAACCGCACGAATAAGCATCGGGTAGGCCATTTCACCGCCGGCCAGCATTCGGGACACTTCCAGTTCCCGATCACCCACGCTTACCAACTTACCTTCGACCTGATTATCGTTAGAAAGCGTCACCCGTACCTTTCGACCCAGCCAAAGGTTTGCATTTTCAACAGGCTCAGCATACCACTGAGCGACATTGGGGTTTTCCGGCTGAACGGGCAGTTCAGGCGCTTCAGTGGCAACATCCGGCACGACAGGCAATACTTCAGTCAGGTAAACATCTGGCACCTTTGCACCGTTATAGATTACCTGCCAGGCGGTATCCGATTCCTCATCAGTTCGCACTGGAATGCCCAAAGTGTCTGAATCAGGGTCCAGGGTAAACGAAAGTTCGCCACCCTCTGTTAACCATTGCCGGTAAAGCGCCAGGAGCTGACTACTCCCCTTATAGCCCCGATCCTCAAGCCCCCGGGCCAAAGCTTTGGCCGCAGCCACACTCCATTCGTTTAACGTGAGGCCGGTTTCCCGGGAGCAATAAGCCGATAGTCTGCGCATCAGGCCGGCATCACGGAGTGTTACATTGGCAATCGATGAACCGTTGTTATCCAACCGGATGTCAGTACGGCCAGGCCTTACCCGGACACCCGGCCAGTTCACTTCCAGGCTGCCGGTTTCCACGGTGTACAGCTCTGCACGAAAACCATCCGGGGACTGGACCAGCAGAAAGTCGCCAGCAACCGCATCAATCCCCATTCGTTTCAGATCACCACTGCCCAAATGCTGTCGGGGGTCTGGCGCACATGCAAGAGCAACCAGGGGTGTGCTGGCAGACTCCTCATCCGCACCTTCAGTAACCCAGTTTCGGAACATGGTGGGCTCCAGCGTCATGCTGGCCTGTTCAATAGCCAGTTGCCAGCGACCACCCAAAGACTCCGGGTTGGCAAGGGCGGTCAACAGGGCTATGGGGGAACCTGCGTCCAGTTCAACTACCCCTAACGCCAGAGGCTGAGTGAGCTTGAAATCAAGCCAGCGGGCTCCGCTCAATAGCACTCGACCGTCCAGTGACGAACCAATGCTGCCCCGTTCCAACACACCAAACTCAGACAATTCGGTCCGAGCCTCTGCCAGGCGCTGATCCACCAGCCACCAGACAGCGGCTTTGTAGCCGGCAAACGCGACTAAACTCAGCACAATCAGAAAGGACAGCAGGCGCTTCATCCGATTACTCCCGGTCAGGCTTATCAGTTACGGGAAATCAGGGTGCCAACACCCTCGTCAGTAAACATTTCCAGTAAACAGGCGTTGGCCACTCGGCCATCGATGATATGAGAGGTACGAACACCATTTTCTACTGCGCTCAAAGCACAGCGGATCTTCGGCAGCATACCGCCATGAATAGTGCCGTCTTCAATCAATTCATTTACTTGCTGAGCTGTAAGCCCCGTGAGCACTTGATCGTCCTTGTTTTTCAGCCCCGATACGTTGGTCAGCAGGATCAGCTTTTCAGCTTTCATAGCTTCAGCCACCTTGCCGGCAACCAGATCTGCATTGATGTTGTACGAAGTGCCGTCAGACCCGACACCGATAGGAGCAATAACCGGAATCACGTTGCTACGGGTCAGCATATCGATAACATCTACATTCACGCTGGCGACTTCGCCAACATGGCCGATATCAATTATTTCCGCACCTTCATGTTCTGGCGAACGGTCAACCACTTCCAGCTTGCGGGCACGAATCAGGTTCGCATCTTTACCGGTCAGGCCAACGGCAGTACCGCCCTGAGCGTTGATCAGCGATACGATTTCCTTGTTGACTTGCCCGCCAAGCACCATTTCCACTACATCCATGGTTTCAGCGTCGGTAACGCGCATACCATTCACAAAACGGGACTTAATATGCAGCCGTGCCAGCAAGTCGCCAATTTGCGGGCCGCCACCATGAACCACGATGGGATTGATGCCCACCAGTTTCATCAGTACAACATCACGGGCGAAGCTGCTTTTCAGATCTTCATTTTCCATGGCATTGCCGCCGTACTTGATCACGACTGTCTTGCCAGTAAACCGTTGAATATAAGGCAAGCCCCGGCTTAAAACCGAGGCCACCTGCATTGCTGTTTCACGATCCAGCGCCATGGTGATGTGTTGATCCTTACTGTAAGAGAATGATTGATCAGAAATCTGCAACCAGATCTGGTGCAGCTTTCTGTAACTGTTCCCGGAACACGGTTTTGATCCGTTCCAGGGCATTTTCGGTTTCTGCTTCAAACCTCAGAACAAGAACCGGCGTGGTATTGGAGGCCCGGCAAAGTCCCCAGCCGTCAGAGTAATCTACCCGGACGCCATCAATGTTGCTGACGTTACCGTCACCAAAGTCACCCAGCTCACTGAGGCGTTTGATGATTGCGAATTTATCGCTTTCCGTCACCGCGACATTCAGCTCAGGAGTACTGATATCTTCAGGGAAATCCGCAAATACCTCGTCACTATCACGGTCTTCAATACCCAGAATTTCCAATAAGCGCGCAGCTGAATAAAGTCCATCATCAAAGCCGTACCAACGCTCACCAAAAAACACATGACCACTCAGTTCACCAGCCAGAAGCGCACCGGTTTCTTTCATTTTGGCCTTCATCAGAGAGTGGCCGCTTTTCCACATAACAGGGCGTCCGCCGGCCTCGGAAATAACACCCGCCAGACGCCGGCTGCACTTCACATCGTAAAGCACATCTGCCCCGGGGTTTCTGGACACCACATCGCGGGCAAACAACATTAACAGACGATCCGGCCAGATGATCTTGCCACTATTCGTTACAACCCCAAGGCGATCCCCGTCCCCGTCAAAAGCCAGACCGATATCCGCGCCGGTTTCCTTAACCTTGGCGATCAGGTCCTGAAGGTTTTCCGGCTTGCCCGGGTCAGGATGGTGATTGGGGAAGTCTCCGTCAATATCACAAAAGAGTGGAACCACTTCGCAACCAAGTTCTTCAACGAGTATCGGGGCCAGTTCACCGGCAATGCCGTTACCTGCATCCACCACAACTTTAAGAGGAGCCGCAACCGCAATATCACCAACGATACGGTCCAGGTAAGCCCGGCGGACATCTTCGTTGGATTCAGTTCCCTGGCCAGAGATAAAGTCACCCACCTGTATCCTCTGATACAGTTTTTGGATAGCTTCCCCTGAGAGGGTCTCACCACCCAACATGATTTTCAGACCGTTATAGTTTGCCGGGTTGTGACTCCCTGTCACCATAACTCCAGAGCCGGTCTCCAGATGATGTGTGGCGAAGTAGAGCACCGGAGTAGGCACTGCACCCACATGGATTACGCTGCAACCTGTAGACATCACTCCCCTGGCCAAAGCCCCGGCCAGTTCAGGGCTGGAATGGCGACCGTCGTAACCGATGCACAACGATGTCACACCGCGACTGGAGGCCTCAGAACCGATGGCCCGGCCGATTACCTCAACCACACCGGCAGACAGGTTTTCCCCCACAATGCCGCGAATATCATAAGCACGGAAGATTTCTGAGGCGACTTCGACCTCAGGCAACGTGTTTTCCTCAACTTCGGGGATACCTTCATCAAACAACGGTGTATCCGAACTGCCAAAACCCAATACATCTTCATCGCCATCGAGCATATCAATGCCCAGCATATCTTTATCCTTGAACAAGGCCTCGTCCTGGCTCGCAGCTTTGGCCACTCCCGATGTGGGAGGATTCTGCACCGCTGCCTCATTCGATTTGGCAACTCGTTTTTCCACTACCTGAGACAATCGGGCCAACACTTCTCCGGTGGAGGCAACAATATCCCAGTGGGAATCCGGTAGCTTCATCCGCTCACCGCTAAACACTTTGTGGGCCCACTGAATCATGGAGGCAAGGTCTTCGCGTATACCCCGCTGCGCGCCACCGAGTAACACCCACACTACAACGGCTGCCAACAGCACCGGCACCCCCACCAAAAGTGCCAGCAGAACAGTGCTTATCGGGGCAACCGGCCCGGCCGCGGCCTGAAAAACTACGGACCAGTCCGGGTTGATCAATGTGCGGGACATTTCCGGGCCGCTGCCAGTTCCCGAGCTGACTACCGTCCGCGTACTACCATTAACCGCCTGAACCAAAGCCAGGCGCCCGCCCAGGGCTTTGTCGCCGACACTCAGCAGGGGTGCGATATGATCCGCTTTGAACACAACCAGTACCGTACCCACTACAGCCTTACTGACAGCACTTCTGATCGGGGCAGCAAATTGCAGGTACCATTGATTTTCCCTGGGAAACGCATCCGGCAGCATAGGCTGCCCATTTTCCGCGCGCCGGGCTAACTCCAGCCCCGCAAATCCGAGCAAGCTCTCACCATTGCCGGTTCTGGGAACACCCCGGTGAGGAAAAACGAACACGGCAGAGGCCCCATTCACGGCAGTACGGAGCTGCTGAGCGAGTGCTCTGAGGTCGGCTTCACTGGCCAGAGTTTCAACCACAAACCGCTGGTTCGCTACCGCCTGCACCTGCCCCTGCAGTGCGGTCAGATAATGATTCAGGCGTTTTTGGGCGTTTTCTGTTTCTACAGTTACAGCCCTGTCATAGCTGCCTTGAGCCGCAGGCAATGCCACCAAAAAGTGCAATAGCCCCGCTGAAATAACTCCGGCCAGAACGACAACCAAAGCCTGAGTTGCCGCAACAGAATTCAGTTTTTTGAGACGGGCCCCCGCTGAACGCGCTGCCCGCTTTTCTTTCGCACCAGATACCACTTCCGGCTGGCCTTCCACATCAGGGCCCTTAACCTTGCTCTTACCGAATTTCATAGCGCATCCCGTCGTTATTATTTGTTCTGGACAAACTCTTATTCCACAAAGTATAGACGCCCGTCATCTTCAGCGCCGTCAGTCAGGCAGCCTGCACAAACATTAATGACTGCCGGTTGAGCCGAAACCACCTTCACCACGGCTGCTGGCATCGAACTCAGACACCACTTCAAAATCTGCCTGAACGACTGGCACCAGCACCATCTGTGCAATCCGTTCACCGATTTCAACGGTGAACGCAGCCTGACCCCGGTTCCAGCATGACACCATCAGTTCACCCTGATAATCCGAATCAATCAAACCCACCAGATTACCCAACACAATACCGTGCTTATGCCCCAGGCCGCTCCGGGGCAGAATCATCGCTGCCAGGGAGGGGTCTGCAATGTGTACAGACAATCCAGTAGGTATCAAATGCGTTTCGCCGGGAGCCAGAGTAAGTGGCTGTTTAAGGCAGGCTCGCAGATCAAGGCCCGCAGATCCCTCGGTTGCATATTCAGGGAAGGGAATCTCAGCACCGATGCGATCATCCAGAATTCTTACCTGTAGTTTTTTTCGACTCATTGATTTCCAGCCCTGTTGCTGTGTTCTGCGATTAACGTCACCAGCCGGGCAGCGATAAATTGCTTACTCTCCGGCCCTATAGATTCCTGTCCATCCGCCCAGAAGACGGTTACCGCATTATGATCGCTATTGAATCCCAGCCCGGGGGCAGACACATCGTTAGCGACAATCATCTTAAGCTGTTTGCGTTGCATTTTATCCATAGCGTAACGGGCAACATCGGTTGTTTCTGCCGCAAAGCCTACGGTAAAAGGCGCATCGGCTCTGGCCGCAATGGTTGCAAGAGTATCCGGATTACGCACCAGTGAGAGCCCCATGACGTCACTGGTTTTCTTGATTTTGTTGTCAGCGCACGATTCAGGCCGATAGTCCGCTACAGCGGCTGTAGCAATAAATATATCGCACCCCTCGCTGACAGCCTGCTCAGACTCCCGCAGCATATCCTCCGCGGTCATCGCCGACCTGACGTTAACCCCCTCCGGCGCAGCCAGGTTAACGGGCCCGCTCACCAAAACCACGTGGGCACCGCTCGCAACGGCGGCTTCGGCGATGGCATAACCCATTTTCCCGGAACTGTGATTGGAGATATAACGCACCGGGTCGATTGGCTCCCGTGTCGGCCCCGCCGTAATCACCAGGCGCTTACCCGCGAGCGGGCCTGCCACTCCGGGAACCTGCTCCGTCAGAATCAGCGTTGCCAGGACGTGTGGTTCCAGCATTCTACCTGGCCCGGTGTCACCACAAGCCTGCTCGCCCTGATCAGGCCCCCAGACAGTAATCTGCGAATCTTCCGACAGCAACCGGAGGTTTCTCTGGGTCCGGTTATTTTTCCACATAGCCTGATTCATCGCCGGAGCCACTGCGATTGGTGCTTCTGTCGCACAACAAACCGTAGTCAGCAGATCATCGGCCATACCTTGAGCAAGACGAGCTAAAAAATCAGCCGAGGCAGGCGCAACAACAACCTGATCCGCCCATTTCGCCAGTTCAATATGCCCCATGCCAGCTTCTGCTTCCGGGTCCAGCAGTGAAGTACGCACCGGCTCTCCGCTTAAGGCCTGGAACGTCAGGGGCGTTACAAAGGCTTCAGCACCGCGAGTCATGACCACACGGACTTCGAGCCCGGCTTTTTTCAGCAATCGAACCAGCTCAGCGCTCTTGTAGGCGGCAATGCCACCGGTGATTCCCAGCAGTATTCGTCTGGCGGCCATGAGGGCTCCGTAATCCCGTAAAAAGAAAGGCTTATAAGATAGCACGCCCGGCGCTGACAGACAGCCCGCGCGCACCAACGTTCGTTTACCAAATGTTACCTTTTCGAGTACCCTTTGTAACTTTGAGAACGCGATGCAGGACGCATCAACGATCAACACCCCCGCAAGGAAGCTATTATGACCGACTCCAGCTGGCCCAGCGACGAGCGCCCACGCGAGCGACTGCTCGCCCATGGCGCAGAATCCTTGTCAGACGCAGAACTCCTCGCCATCTTTCTGCGCACCGGAACCACCGGAATGCCGGTGATGGCCATGGCACGATATCTCATCGAAGAATTTTCCGGCCTGCGCGGCCTGATGACCGCTTCTCGCCGACAGTTTTGCCAGGTTAAAGGTCTGGGCACCGCGAAATATGCCCAGGTTCAGGCGGCGATGGAAATGGCCAGACGAGTGATGGACGAACCGCTGCGCCAAGGCGACCCGCTACGTTCCCCGGCAGACACCCGGCGGTTCCTGACCAGCCGCCTTGCGACCTACCCTCACGAAGTCTTCGCCGGGCTATTTCTGGACAACCGGCACCGGGTAATCCAATACCGGGAACTGTTCAGAGGCACCATTGATGGCGCGGCAGTTTATCCTCGCGAAGTTGTTCGGCAAGCCTTGGAAGACAACGCCGCAGCGGTTATCTTCGCCCACAATCACCCGTCAGGGGTTGCCGAACCCAGTCAGGCCGATATTTCATTAACTCGCCGCCTGAAAGAAGCTCTGGGCTTGGTGGATATCAGGGTTCTTGACCATATGGTTATTGGTCACGGTGAGGTAATATCCCTCGCTGAAAGAGGACTGATGTAACCGCCACCGAAAAACTGGCCAAAATCCCAACAATTTTTTGCGTTGGGTCGCCGGTTCTGGTATAAAAGCGTCCCTTTCTGGCGGTATCTGGCGTATTGCGCCCAGTTTACAGGCGCGAACCGGTAGCAGAGTTAGCTCCGGAGCAACCAGAGACGCATTAAATAACGAATTCGCATTGATAGACCAGTGCTCAGGTCGGAGGCATGTATGTCCAGAGTTTGTCAGGTTACCGGTAAGCGTCCGGTTACCGGTAACAACGTATCCCACGCGATGAATCACACTCGTCGTCGTTTTCTGCCTAATCTGCAGAATCACCGTTTCTGGGTTGAAACCGAGAAGCGTTTCGTGAAGCTGCGCGTATCTACTAAAGGCATGCGCATCATCGATAAAAAAGGCATTGACGCTGTACTGGCCGATCTTCGTGCCCGCGGCGAGAAATTCTAAGGAGCTGCATCATGCGCGAAAAAATCAAGCTGGTATCGTCAGCAAACACCGGTCATTTCTACACGACCATGAAAAACAAGCGTAACACTCCGGAAAAAGTTGAGATCAAAAAGTACGATCCGGTTGTTCGTAAGCACGTTATGTACAAGGAAGCCAAGATCAAGTAATTGATCCTGCCTCCACAAAAAACCCGGCCTTCGCGCCGGGTTTTTTATTGCATGGAATTCATACGACAGATCGAAAAGCCTCTAAATACCCTTTAGGCAGAGCAATATCCAAAGCGATGGGAAGATGATCGGAGACAGGGTAGCTCACCACACCCGATTGGCGAACCTCCAGAGAAGGACTGACAAGAATGTGATCCAACGCCTTTTCAGGACGCCAACTGGGAAAGCTGTGCGCCGTGTCCGGCAACGGAACCAGGTCTGTTTCCCGCAACGGTGTACGGGTCAACAACTGCTCGGCATGGGCATTCATATCCCCCATCAACACGACATGACGATATTCGCTGATCAGGTCACGGATAAAACCCAGCTGACGCTGCTGTGCAGATTTACTCAGAGACAGGTGCATCAGTACCAGCACCAAAGGATCTTCCTTCAAACCGTAGCGGGCAACAATAGCGCCCCGCCCCGGAATCAACCCGGGCAATTTGTGCTCGGTGACATCCAGCGGCCGGAAACGACTTAACAGACCATTACTGTGCTGGGCAATCTGACCTAAATTCCGGTTCAACTGCTGATACCAATAAGGAATCCCTGCAGCCTCTGCCAGATATTGCACCTGATTAATATATCCACTACGCAAACTGCCACCATCACACTCCTGCAAAGCCACTACATCGTACTGGCTTAAAAGGGCGGCAATGCGATCAAGGTTTTCAATACGGCGACGATTAGGAAGAAAATGCTGCCAACTGCGGGTCACATAATGACGGTAGGAGGAAGTGTTAATACCAACCTGAATGTTAAACGTTAACAGCCTGAGATGGCGGTGAGGCTCAAAGTCAGGAACGTGCTCGCTGCCCGAGCACGTTCCTCGCGGAGATCCTTTCGGTTTCAGTATGTTGTCAATCTGGCTACGAATCCGTTTATACATAGCTCGCGATTCCAAGACTAACCCTGAAAACTGTCAGCACCAAGGCTCACGCCACTTACTCTGATAACCCATGCTCTTTATTGATCAGGTAATCAACCACTTTCAACACATTCTCGTGGCTTTTTGCCATGCTTGCACTCACAATATATTTGCCATTAACCAGCATAGTCGGGGTGCCAGTTATTTGCGCGCCCATAATTTTTGCCTGAGCCTGGCGCACACGAGACCGCACCGAAAAACTGTTGTACGCCTGCACAAACGCTTCCGCATCTACTCCGTAGTCTGCCACAAAATCCGCCAGAGCCTCAGCAGAGTTCAAAGGACGACGCTCACCGGCCAAAGCCTTAAACAAGGCATCGTGCACCTTATCCAGCTCCCCCATAGATTCCAGTGCATAAAATGCGACGGCGTGAGGAGCCCAGCTCTCGCCCAGTACAGCAGGCAACCTGACATAATTTACAAATTCTGGTGCATTCTTTTCCCAGGCTTCAGATAGCGGTTTGAAGTTGTAGCAGTGGGGGCAGCCATACCAGAACACTTCGGCCACTTCGACACCCTCTTCCGAGGACGTATTTACCGGGCTGGACAAGGTACGGTAGTGGACACCGTCCTCCCAAGGCTCCGCACTTGCAAGCCCACTGAAAACCAGCGACACAGCCATCGTAGCTATCAGACTTAAAGTTCTGATCATGAACATTCTCCGAGCGATAAATTGTTTATTTGCGTTCCATATATAACGTTTGATTATGACCCAGCAATGCGCAGAAGTTCCACTGAGAGCAAAGAGAAATAATTACGGAAGATTAAGAGGCACACCAGAAAAAAACAAAAACCCCGCCGAAGCGGGGTTTCTTTGTCTCGCTGAACTAACAGGATATCAGTTCAAACCTGAGACATAGTTGGCTACTGCTTCGATTTCAGAGTCTGTCAGTTTGGAAGCCACATCAACCATAATGTTGGCATTCGCTGTAGTTGCACGCGAACCATTACGATAAGCCTGAAGCTGCTTCACAAGATACGCAGCACTTTGACCACTCAGTGCAGGATAGCCTGCAGGCTCGTTGCCGATACCTTTAGGGTTATGACAAGCAGCACAAGCCGGGACACCTGACGCCATATTACCGCCACGGTATAAATTCTGACCCTGTGCAATCAACTCCGCATCAGGGTTTGCTTGCTTAACCACTCGTTCTTGCTGGTTGTAGTAGGCCGCAATGTTTTGCAGATCCTGATCATTCAGGCCAGTCAGAATGCCGGTCATCTCAGGTACAACACGATCTCCGGATTGAATATCAACCAGTTGGCGATAAGTGTATTTCTCACCAAGCCCGGTCAGTTTCGGATAAATGTCCATCATAGGCTTGCTGCCACCCTGCCCGTGACAGGAGGAACATACAGCTGTTTTCTGTTCACCCGCTACCGGATCTCCTGCCCCGTGAGCCATAGCTGTCAGCCCAACTCCGAGAACAACTCCTGCGATCAGTTTTTTCATGCCCGCTCCGCTTCTCTCATCTTAGAATCTTGAAAGTAATCTGGTTGTACAGCCGGATGGCCCTGAGTGCTCAGGTTCAATACCGGGACTGACAGCGGAACGCGCAGCGCACCGCCGGAAATTGGTGTAGCATTATACATTAATCGCCGATAACTGAAATCCAAAGGAACAGCAACCGTCGTGGACCCTGATCTGACTCAAAAAAGCATCTCTTTCAATAGCGCCCGATTTCTGATCAGCGCCTCCCGGCTGGATGAATGCCCACCCGATTACGGCGCAGAGGTTGCCTTTGCGGGCCGCTCAAATGCCGGAAAATCGAGCGCACTCAACGCTATTACCGTCAACGGAAAGCTTGCTCGTACCAGTAAGACACCCGGGCGCACACGGCTGATTAACTTTTTCAGCCTGAACAGAGAAAACATGCACCTGGTCGACTTGCCTGGCTACGGTTACGCAAAAGTATCCCGGGACATGAAAGATGACTGGCAAAAGCATCTGGGCCGCTACCTCAACGAACGTCGCTGCCTTCGCGGACTGGTTCTGGTAATGGACATCCGGCACCCCCTGACCGAGTTCGACCAAATGATGGTCGATTGGTGCGAGCATAACAAGTTACCACTGATGATCCTTGCCACCAAAGCCGATAAATTCAAGTATGGGCAGGCAAAAACCGCCATGCTGGGAATTGCCAGCAAACTGAAGAAGTACGAGTGTGTAGAACACTTGATCATGTTTTCGGCCACGTCAAAACTGGGCCTGGATGAATGCCGGGCCGCTCTGACCAACTGGCTGGAAACTCCCGACACGTCTGAAGACTGACCCTTTTAAACGCAAAAAAACCGGCCTATCGCGCAGACAGGCCGGCAAAACGTCAGGGTTTGCGACGTACAATGGCCCTGAAAAAAGGGCCAGCCTGAGAAACTCACTCAGGAGAAGCAGGAAGGTCCGACTTCCCGCATCATTACCTTTGAACAGCAGTACCCGATAAAGTTCAAATTTCACTCAACCCGGACAAACATCCTGCGCAGCCACTGCGTCCTGACTGTCTGGCAAAGTAGGACGATACCTCTCTCGCAGAGCCAATACCTGCTCACGGAACTCCGGCATCAGATAGGGGATTTCAAAGGTCAGGATCTGGTAGATCCCCTGCTTGAGGTCCGTCAGACTCAAACTGGAGCGCTCATTACTGGCATGGGCCGTTTTCAGAAACGCCATCCAATTGGTAATCACAAGCCAGACATTCAGCGACATCGCTGAACGCAACTCTTCCGGCTGCGCCTGAATAATACCCGCCTCTGCCAGTTTTCCAAAAATCTGACTAATAGCTGCCAGGCAGCGACTGGTGAAGTCTCGATAATCACTTCGGAGCCGGGGATCACTGTCCAGCAGATACTCCAGATCACGATGAAAGAATCGATAGCTCCACAGCCCATCAAATACAGACTCGAGATAGAAGGTCATGTCCTCGAGAGTTATGGGCCGGTCTTCAGGAATATCCAGGTAATAATCCACCAATTTCTCATATTCCTGGAATATCTCATAAATAATGTCGGACTTACTCCGGAAATGGTAATACAGATTACCCGGGGATATCGCCAGATGTGCAGCAATATGATTAGTCGTAATATTGCGCTCACCCCGTTCATTAAAAAGTTCGAGGCTCGCCAGCAAAATTTTGTCTCTGGTTTTCATATTCACGCCGCAGTTTGTTGTTGTCAGCTCAACGGATGGCCTGTTAGGCCAACCGGCACTTCTTGACTGAGTAGAGTATATACTCTACTAATACCTCCTAGCGCAAATCACCAGACATTGGCGCCAACAATAACAACTGCCAGCACCTTTGCCCTGGCAGCACAGGGAGATAGCAACATGGTAGCAACTGTCGTTCAGCTCACTGAGAGCAACTCACAGATTCAGCAAACCCACCGGGTATTCGAGAATCAGAAAAAGGCTTTTAGAAATAACCCTAAGCCCTCCCTGACCGAGCGAAAAGAAAACCTCAAGCGCCTGAAGCGTGTGCTGCTAGCCAACCAAGACCGACTGCTCGAAGCTATTGACCGGGATTTCAGCTGCCGCTCGAAAGACGAATCTCTGGTTGCAGAAGTCATGCCGTCTATCCAGGGCATCAATTACACACTGAAAAATCTCGACAGCTGGGTGAAACCCTCCAAGCGCCATGTTTCTGTGTTATTTCAGCCGGCAAGTAACAAAGTATATTACCAACCCAAGGGGGTTGTGGGCGTCATTGTGCCCTGGAACTATCCGCTATACCTCGCAGTAGGCCCACTGATAGCCTCTATGGCGGCGGGCAACCGCACCATGATAAAAATGTCCGAATTTACGCCGCACACATCTTCACTGTTCAAAGAAATCATTGAGTCTATGTTTCCGGAAGATCTGGTCGCCGTGATCACCGGAGAAGCCGATGTTGCTGCCGATTTCTCCCGGCTCCCATTCGACCACCTTCTGTTCACCGGCTCTACCTCTGTGGGCAAGCTGGTTATGAAAGCTGCGGCCGAAAACCTGACGCCGGTTACTCTGGAGCTGGGAGGAAAATCTCCAGCACTGGTTTCACCAGACGTCCCTCTCGAAGACGCAGCCCAGCGCATCGTGTTCGGCAAAGCCCTCAACGCAGGCCAGACCTGTGTCGCTCCGGATTACGTTCTTTGCCCGGCAGACCGGGTGCCGGCCTTTGCAGAAGAGGTTCGCGCTAAATTTGCTGAAATGTATCCAAGCCTTCGGGATAACGACGACTACACCGCTATTATCAACGAACGCCAGTACGACCGGCTTCAGGGCTACCTGGACGATGCCCGGGCCAAGGGGGCCGACATCATTGAGGTAAACCCAGCCAATGAGAATCTGAAAGACGGAACCCGAAAAATTCCGCTCACTCTGGTGCTTAACACCACACCAGACATGAAAGTGATGCAGGACGAAATCTTTGGGCCCATCCTGCCAGTCGTCAGTTATGACCAACTGGATGATGCCATCCAGTACATCAATGACCGACCACACCCACTGGCCCTCTATTACTTTGGCTATGGCAAGTCGCTCCAGCAGCATGTCATCGAGGCAACAAACTCCGGCGGCATGTGCATCAATGACGTATTGATGCATGTCGCACAAGACGACCTGCCGTTTGGCGGCATTGGCGAGTCCGGCATGGGACACTACCACGGCAAAGAAGGCTTCCTGACCTTCTCTCACCAGCGGGCTATCTTCGCCAAGCAAAAGTTCAACAGCGGGAAATTTGTTTATCCACCGCACGGAACCGCCGCCCATCGAATGATCTATAAGCTGTTCATTCGTTAAAGCCACTTTAAAGAAGAGTTCCCGATGCTCGACAAGCCTCAGAACCAAACTGCTGACAACAAAACCGGGCAGAGCCGCCGAAGCTTCCTGAAAACCAGCTTTGGCGGTGCTCTGCTTCTTGGCACCATCAGCGTGAGCGCCGGCCTCTCCGGCTGCGCGACCGCTCCGGCAGGTCGTGTCAGCGCTGTTGGCAGCCGCATGAATGCCAGCTACCAGTTCCAGTTCCTGAGCAAGGACGACATCGCGCTCTTCGAAGCTCTGCTGCCTGCCATGCTTGCTGGCGCTTTACCGGAAGAGCCCAACCAACAACAGTTCGCTATTGCTGACACTCTGGAGCGGATTGACCAGGGCATCGTGAAGTTCGGTGCGCCGAACCAGAAAGAACTGCGCAAACTGTTCGACCTACTGAATTTCGCACCCACCCGGGTAACTCTGGCCCGGGTATGGTCAGATTGGCCCGCTGTTACCACCCAGGAAGCCGATGCTTTCCTGAATCGCTGGCGCAGCAGCCGAATCGGTTTACTGAACAATGGTTACATGGCTCTCAGCAAGATCACCAACGTGGCCTTCTATGGCCATGAGAGCCACTGGCACCTTACGGGTTACCCCGGGCCGCCAGCCTGGATGGTCGATTCTCTGCCACAGTTCCAAAACGCCTGATCCCCCCCCCGGATAACGGAGAGAGCACTATGTCCACGAATGATCCCATTGCCCGGGGCCTGGCTTCCGGCTGGAACGTCATTGATGCCAGAAAACTCACCTCAAACCAGACCGTAGAAGCCGACGTAGTGGTGATTGGCACCGGCGCTGGTGGTGGCACCACTGCTGAGATTCTCGCCAAACAGGGTTTGTCCGTCATTCTGGTTGAAGAAGGCGGGTTGTATTACCAGAAAGATTTCAAAATGGACGAACAAGCGTCCTATGCGGCTCTCTATCAGGAAGGCATGAGCCGCACCACGGCAGATGGCGCCATTGCCATCTTGCAAGGCCGGTGTGTCGGGGGGTCAACCACCGTTAACTGGACTAGCAGCTTTCGCACACCACCCGAAACCCTGACCTACTGGAGCCAGAAATTCGGGCTCGATGGCCTGGCCCCTGAATCCATGGCCCCTTGGTTCCAGGGCCGGGAAGAACGCCACACCATGGCACCCTGGCAAACCGACCCGAATCTGAACAACGATATCCTTCGCCAGGGGTGTGATGCTCTGGGTTATTCCTGGCAAATCATCCCCCGGAACGTCAAAGGCTGCTGGAACTCCGGTTACTGTGGCGTAGGCTGCCCCACAAATGCCAAGCAGGGAGCCCTTCTGACCACCATCCCGGGCGCTCTGGACAATAAAGCTCAAATGTTCCACGGTCTGCGCGCCGAACGCCTGGTTATGAACCAGGATCGCATCGACCATTTACAAGCCTCCGCCATGGGCGCAGACGGAGTGACCCCTTCAGGCATCACCATTACCCTGAAGGCCAACCACTTTGTCGTTGCTGCCAGCGCCATTGGCTCTCCCGGCTTACTACTGCGTTCTGAGCTGCCTGACCCGTACCAGCGTATCGGGAAGCGATCTTTCATCCACCCGGTCAATGCCACTGTGGCACGCATGCCATCCAAAGTAGACCCCTTCTACGGCGCACCACAGTCCATCTACTCCGATGAGTTCAATTTCAAACACGGCATTGATGGACCGGTAGGCTATAAACTCGAAGTGCCGCCCCTCCACCCCGGCATGGCCGCCGGCGTCGTACCGGGGCATGGAAAAGGACAATTGAACAACCTGAGCAAACTGCCCTGGACCCAGTCCGTCATTGCCCTGCTCCGAGATGGCTTTCACCCCGAAAGCCCCGGAGGCACAGTCACCCTGCGGGACGACGGCAGCCCGATACTCGACTACCCGGTAACAGACTACCTGTGGAAGGGCATTCGCCAGGCTTACCTGAACATGGCTGAAATCCAGTTCGCCGCTGGTGCCGAAGCCGTTCAGGCTGTTCACCTCGATTCGGGTTGGTACAGTAACTGGAACGAAGCCAAAGCCGCGATCCAGGAACTCCCGATGAAGCCCCACCGGGCCCGACTCTTTACCGCCCACCAGATGGGCGGCTGCAGCATGGGTAGCAATCCGGAAGAATCCGTGGTCAACGGCTTTGGTGAACACCACCACGTGGCAAACCTGAGCATCCATGACGCGTCTGTTTTTCCAACCAGCATCGGCGCTAACCCACAGTTGTCGGTTTATGCTCTGGCGGCACGAAACAGCGTCAGGTTAGCTCAAAGACTAACCGCAAAAAGCTGATAGAAAAGGAGGGGCTACAGCAAGAAAACCAATGCTGCTATGCTACCGCCCATCTAACCAAGGAGCTGTGCATGCCTAAAGTTATCTACCCTGGCACCTTCGACCCCATTACAAACGGCCACACCGATCTCATCGAACGCGCCGGCCGAATGTTTGACGAAATCGTCGTCGCCGTTGCCTACAATCCCAAAAAGCAGCCATTACTCAACCTGGATGAGCGCTGCGAACTGGTCAGAAAAGCCACTGCACACGTTCCGAATGTCACCGTAACCGGCTTCAGCAACTTACTGGCAGAGTTCGTTCGGGAACAACAAGCCACTGTCATCCTGCGTGGCTTACGGGCCGTATCCGATTTCGAATACGAATTTCAGCTCGCTGACATGAACCGAAGGCTGGCACCGGAAGTAGAAAGCGTATTCCTGACGCCCTCCAACCATCTGTCCTACATCTCATCCACCTTGATCAGGGAAATCGCTTCCCTGGGAGGAGATATCTCCGAGTTTGTAGATCCGGCCGTCGCCGAAGCTCTAAAACAGAAATTCAGCAAAACCTGAGAAGAGAGAATAAGCACCACCGAAACACTCATCAGGTGGTGCTTAGTAAAGACTACAGAAGGGGCGGCAGAGGAATCTGAAGCCCATTGATATCCAGAGCCACATCCTTCATGCGCCCCGTCATTACAAGCTGATCACCTTCTTGCACCAATAACCCCTGCTTAATTAAAGGTGCCACCTGCATTCGTACGGCGGGATAATTCTCTGCAAGCGCCAAAGGCATACTGAAATCTACCGTGCCCACCAATTGCTGCATAACCATCAACATATTCGCCCGGTCTTCTTCGGATAACGCCGGGTGGGAAATATCCAGACTCCCCTGAACCTTACCTTCAGGTGTATTCAGGTTCAGTTCACGAACACCAACCGAAAACCCCTTTCCCGCCAGACCACGAATCGCATCATTAAAACGCTGCATCGCTGCCATTTGCTGCTCATAGCCCGGGCGGAGATCCGTTCCCAATGCCAGCGTCTGCATGTCAGCCATAGCCGAACTGAAGTCATTCCAGCTTGCGACATCAACACCATCGACAGCCACGGCTATCCGATGAGGCCCATATGCATTTTCAGCAAAACGGACCGTTTCGATTTCAAGCACTGCTTCAGAGCTCAGCGTCTGATCACCATTACTGGCTACGCTGCTGGTATCGAAGGAAATACCCTTTACCAGCAAAGACGGCTCATCGGGGCTCTCAAGAGTTAACGCTCCCAGCGTCATGGTGCCTGAACCTGTCCAGATATCAGCCGTCAGCCAGGACAGGCTTTGCTCAAAATGAAAATCCTCAGCGGTTATGTCCAGGTCTGGACCGGACATCGTCATCTCAGGCCATACCAGCAATATGTCGGCCCGCTCTCCCAGATGACCAATGTCGATCCTCGCAAGCCCCCCACTTGCCCGGAATGATTCGGCCCTATCCGGACTGTTTATGACCACAGGAGGAGCCTGAAATTCCAGTGCAGCAGAGCCCCACAGGCGCGTTTCAAGCGTCAACGCCGGGTCTGGACCTTCAAACCAGGTATTTCCCTCTGACTGCCAGCCTTGGCTCGGGCGGAAATCCAGGAAACTGCCAACCACACCATGAGAAATAGCAACCTGAAAATCCAGGCTGTGACTGTCCCCCGTCTTTGGATCAAAAATCGTTAGTGTTCCCGTAGCTTCTGCACTCAAGATTCCACGCTGATAGCGGTTGGTTTCCATTCGGACAAAAGGCTGCGCACCGTTAATCTCTTCCGTGGCCTGAAGCCATTGCTGCTCCGTCACATACCCGACACCCCATGGTGCCACTCCCGCTACGAGCAAAATTGCTGTACCTGCAATCGTCCATTTGTTCAGCGTCAAAGTTTCTGTCCTGTCAGCAAATATTTTGTTCGTCGCTTAGCTTGGTTTACCCGTCAACCGCTCCAGAAGCACCGACTGAGCCGCCAACCGGGCTTCGCCTTCTTCAGGCTGATTTTGTACATAACTTCCATCAGACTGTAATGCCCAGGACTGACAGTTATCAGCAAGATAGGCATCCAGATCGTCAGTTAACCGGGCAACCAGTGATGGCTCCTCAATCGGAAACGCCACCTCTATACGGTTAAGCATGTTCCGCTCCATGCCGTCTGCACTAGCGCAATAAACGTCTGGCTTGCCCTTATTACCGAAGTAATAAACCCGGGTGTGTTCCAGAAAACGCCCAACGATTGAACGTACCCGAATGTTTTCCGACAAGCCTGGCATTTCCGGACGCAGGCAACAGATGCCCCGGACGATCAGATCAATTTTTACACCCGCCTGTGAGGCTCGATATAAAGCTTTTATGATTTGGGGGTCCGTCAGAGCATTAAACTTGAAGATAAGCCGCCCGTCTTCCCCATAAGTGGTTTCCCGCTCAATTAAACTGATGACACGCTTATGCATAGAAAACGGAGCATGAAACAACTTTTTGATTTTCAGGGCTTTGCCCATACCCGTCAGCTGTTGGAACAGCTTGTTAACATCATCGCCAATGGACTCGTCACAGGTCATAAAACTGTAATCGGTATACAGCCGGGCATTGCCCGCATGATAGTTACCTGTCCCCAGGTGCACATACCGGCTCAGCTTACCCTCTTCCCGACGCACAACCAGCATCATTTTGGCGTGGGTTTTGTAGCCCACCACACCGTAAACCACAATAACGCCAGCTTCTTGAAGCCGGCTTGCCAGTTCCAGGTTTTCCGCCTCACTGAACCGGGCCCGCAACTCAATAACCACGGTTACTTCTTTGCCCCGGCGAGCGGCGTCGGCCAGGGCCTCAACAATTTCTGATCCGGTACCGGCGCGGTACAGTGTTTGCCGAATGGCCAACACCTGAGGATCTTTTGCGGCTTGGCGCAACAGGTCCACAACCGGGCTAAAACTCTCAAATGGATGCGATAACAGAATCGGACGTTTGCGGATAGCATCAAACATCGATTCCTTGCTGCGAATCTGCCGTGGGATCGTCGGTGAAAAACTGGAATAGGTCAGGTCCGGGCGATCCACCAGGCCACTCACCGCCAATAGCCGGGTCAAATTAACCGGGCCATTCACCTGGTAGAGATCCCTTTCAGTCAAGCCAAACTCTCGCAGCAGAAATTGCACCAGTTCTTCCGGGCAATTGTCCGCAACTTCCAGGCGTACCGCATCACCAAATCTCCGGCTTAACAGTTCGCCCCGAAGCGCAGACGCAAGGTCCTCCAGGTCATCCTCGAGCTCCAGATCCGCGTTACGGGTCAAACGGAACTGATAGCAGCCTTTCACTTCCATTCCTGGAAATAACTCGTCTGCATGGGCGTGAATCATCGAGGACAAAAACACCAGGTTTTCGCCACCGTCACAAACATTATCCGGCAGGCGCACCAGGCGCGGCAGCGAGCGCGGTGCAGGCAAAATTGCCATGCCAGTTTCCCGGCCAAATGCATCTTTGCCATCAAGTTCAACAATGAAGTTAAGACTCTTATTAACCAGCCTTGGGAACGGATGCGACGGGTCCAGCCCTATCGGACTGACCACCGGAAGAATCTCATCCTCGAAGTAGTTCCTCACCCACTCGGCCTGCGCTGGAGTCCACTCCCTGCGACGAACAAAGTGAATATCCTGTTTTTCCAACTCCGGAAAGAGGACGTTGTTCAGGATGTCGTATTGCTCGTCGATATATTCATGGGCAACTCTGCTGATTTCTGCCAGCACTTGCTCTGGCAGCATGCCATCGGGGCCCACGGTTTCCCGGCCGTACTTCATTTGTTCGCGCAGGCCCGCAACCCGGATTTCAAAGAACTCATCCAGGTTACTACTGAAAATACAACAAAAGATCAGCCGGTTAATCAGCGGGTGCGCGGGATCCAGAGCCTGCTTCAAAACCCGGTAGTTGAACTGAAGCTGGCTCAGTTCTCGGTTGAACCAGTTATCACTGGAATCCAGATTAACCTCTTCACCACGTGGAGAAACCTCCACCGGTGCGGGTACACTCTGATCACTGCTTACTGCTGTCTTTGTTGTTTCAGTTGTCATCGCTCTCAGCATCCATTTTAGTCGCGGGTTGCACACCCACCCTTTATGCCCGATGGCGATCCCGCATCAGTCTGGCTGCACGAACGGCAAAATAAGTGAGAATGCCGTCGGCACCAGCCCGACGCATAGCCATCAGGCTTTCCATCATCACCGCATCGCCATCCAGCCAGCCATTCTGAGCGGCTGCCATATGCATCGCGTATTCTCCACTCACCTGGTACACAAACGTGGGGACCTGCAGCTCTGTTTTCACCCGATGCACAATATCGAGGTAAGGCATCCCCGGTTTGATCATGACCATATCAGCCCCTTCAGCCAGATCCATTGCTACTTCATGAATAGCTTCATTGCTGTTGGCCGGGTCCATCTGATAAGTAGACTTGTTACTTTTGCCCAGGTTACCCGCTGAGCCCACCGCATCCCGAAACGGCCCGTAATAACTGGACGCATATTTGGCAGAATAGGCCAGAATCCGGGTATTCACGTAACCAGCAGACTCTAGGGCTTCACGGATGGCTGCAACTCGCCCATCCATCATGTCGGAGGGCGCCACAACATCCGCCCCCGCATCAGCATGTGACAGAGCCTGATTCACCAGAGCTTCAACGGTCACATCGTTCAGAACATA
The DNA here is from genome assembly GCF_041595835.1 of Marinobacter sp. GTDB lineage: Bacteria > Pseudomonadota > Gammaproteobacteria > Pseudomonadales > Oleiphilaceae > Marinobacter. The sequence continues at coordinate 42,239 of NZ_JBFHJO010000013.1, forward strand.
CCCATCATTATCGATGATGCCGTCTTGACCGTGAGTGGTGAATGGATCAAGTGCCACATCAGTAATCACGCCCAACTCCGGATAGGCCTTTTTAAGCGCCCGAACTGCACGTTGAGCCAAACCGTCAGAATCCCATGCGCCCGAACCGGACAGGTTCTTATACTCCGCCGGCACAACAGGGAACAACGCAATTGCAGGAATGCCCAGTTCAACAAGCTCTGCAGCCTCCTGCACGAGCAGATCGATACTCAGACGCTCGACCCCCGGCATGGAAGGAACGGCTTCACGCTGTTTTTCACCCTCCAGCACAAATACGGGATAAATCAGATTATCCGGCGTGAGCTGGTTTTCCCTGACCAAACGACGTGAGAAATCACTGGCCCGATTGCGGCGCAGTCTGGTGAAGGGATAGCTTCGGCTGGAAAGCGGCAAATGCGGCTTTGACACAGGTAACCTCCTGAACATGGATGACCTTGGAAAGTGCTAACATCATACACTCCAGAGGCAGCCTGTTGCAGGCCTGCAGCCGAGTCTGCCATTGACCGATGACAACAAGATGACAAAATCCGGGCGGTCAGACAGAAACCGCCCGTATCAGAAGGGAATCAGATGGAACGGTTATTAAAATCCACATCGGCCTTGCGGGGCGTGCTGGATTTCAAGGTAGTGTCTACTTCTTCGATTTTTCCACCACACTGCAGAAACGCTTCCATATCAGCCTGCAGCTGGGCTCTGACCCGAGCACGACTGGCGATGGAATGGTTGTCGTCGCCATCACTGGCCCAATTACCGGACTGCTCCAGATTGCCTTCGTCGAATTCACTCATTCACTTTTCTCCATCAACGAAAACGCTACCACAGGTGCCTTATAAGCCTGCGAAAGACGCACCTTATCTCGACGAATGGCCACCTTCGGCCTCGTCTTGGCGTCTTTATAATCCGGTTTTGGTGACAGCGCCATTTCCCAGCAAATACTTTTTTGTAACGTTTTGTAACCAATCACAACTTATTGATTTATAATGGCAAAAAGAACGTCAAAAGAAGCCTTCTTAAAGATGGATTCTTTGACAGAAAGAATGAATAATGATTCACTACTTCCAGGAAACCACCATGGCCTACCGCGAAACTGAAAAGATGCGTCAACGCAAAGCCGAGGCACGCAAGAACATTATTGAATGCACCTGGCAATGTGTCGAAGAAGGCGGCTTTCGTAGCGCCCGAATCACCAGGATTGCAGGTTTAGCAGGTGTAGCAACGGGTACCATTTATCGCCATTTCGAATCCCGGGAAGACTTGTTTGCCGAAATATTTCGACTCGCCACACAACGTGAAGTCGATAAAGTCAAAGAAGCACTTTCTATAAAAGGTACTGCCACGGAACGGCTAGAGAACTCCTTAAGGAAATTCGCGGAACGCGCACTTAAAGGCTCCATAAAAGCCTGGGCCCTGATTGCCGAACCCGTAGACCCCAAAGTAGAACAAGAGCGTCTGATCTACCGGAAAGCCTACGCAAGCCTGATGGAGCAAGCGATTCAGGACGGCATTTCAGAAGGGTGCATTCCCGAACAAAACGCTCGCCTGAGCAGTACCTGCCTGGTAGGCGCAATCTCAGAATCATTAGTAGGACCACTGTCGCCAGCACAAACTGCATCGCTACCGACAACACACACCGATCAAAAAGAATTGATCGACTCCATCATCAACTTTTGCATGAGGGGGTTGACCGGTACCAGGAGCTAACTATGAGCAGCCCACAACACAATAAAACCGATCATGCCGGTGAATCACTCCGGGACTATAAATTTCTGTCTGCTACTCACGAAGTTATTAACCAGCCCAAAGCACTGGCGGATTACAATCTCTTCGAGCAGGACACTGCGCTGCAGGAAGCAGTACTCCGGGAGGGGGCTGGCCACGCCAATGAACAACTGTGCAAGTTCGGCGCATGGGCCGGTAAAGCTGACACCATCGAACTTGGTCACCAGGCCAACCAAAACAAGCCCGGCTTTCGTACCCACGACCGCTTTGGCCACCGGGTAGACGAAGTTTCCTTCCACCCGGCCTATCATGAGCTCATGGGGAAGGCTTTTGAAAACGGCCTGCATAGCGCTCCGTGGGCCAAACCAGGCCCGGGGGCTCATGTAGCGCGAGCCGCCAAGTACTACATGCACTCCCAGGTAGAAGCCGCTCATTGCTGTCCGGTGACCATGACCTTTGCTGCCATACCTTCCATCCGGAAACAACCGGAATTGGCGACCCTCTGGGAGCAGAAGATCCTCACTAACGCATACGACCCGCGCAACATACCTGATACCGAAAAAAGCGCCGTCACCATCGGTATGGCCATGACCGAAAAACAAGGTGGCAGCGACGTCCGGGCCAATACCACCGTAGCCCATCCGCTGGGCCAGACAGGCCCGGGCCAGGCCTACGAACTGGTCGGCCACAAGTGGTTCGTATCTGCCCCCATGTGCGACGCCTTCCTGGTGCTGGCCCAAACCACCAATGGCCTGTCCTGCTTCCTGATGCCACGATGGCGCCCGGACGGAAGCAAAAATCCCTGGCAAGTCCAGCAACTGAAAAACAAAATGGGCAACGTTGCCAACGCCTCCAGTGAAGTCGAAATCCGCGGCGCTTTGGCCTGGATGATTGGCGAAGAAGGCCGCGGCGTACCCACCATTATCCAAATGGTAGCCATGACTCGTTTCGACTGTATGATCGGCAGCTCCGCCGGCATGCGCCAGGCCGTCGCCCAGGCCACCCATCATTGCCATAACCGCAGCGCCTTTGGGGCTCGCCTGAGCGAGCAACCCTTGATGCAAAACGTCCTCGCCGACCTGATCATTGAGAACGAAGCCGCACTCGCGTACACCATGCGGATCGCCCGCGCCCTCGACAACCAGAACAACGAACACGAACGCCTGCTCGCCCGGTTAGCCACCCCCGTCGGCAAATACTGGATCTGCAAACGCACCCCCAACCACGCTTACGAAGCCATGGAATGCATCGGTGGCAGCGGTGTGATGGAAGACTGCATCATGCCCCGGCTGTTCCGTGAATCACCCGTCAACGCCATTTGGGAGGGCAGCGGCAACGTTCAATGCCTCGACACCCTACGCGCCATCCAAAAAGAACCTGAAGTCCTCGATGCTTTCTTTAAAGAAGCCGCCGAAGCCAATAGCGCCGACCGCCGCTTCGACCAGTTCCTGGCCCAGCTGCAAGCTGACTTTGCTGAGATCAGCGACGTCCAATACCGCGCCAGAAACCTTGTCGACCGCCTCGCCCTCATCATGCAGGCCTCTCTGCTGCTGCGCTTCGGAGACCAAAACGTGGCCGACGCTTTCTGCGCATCCCGTCTACAAAACAACGGCGGTATGAACTACGGCAACCTCCCCTCCGGCATCAACGCAGCAGCCATTATCAAACGGGCAACGCCTATAGTAGGCTAGGGATAAAATGCGGATCTCCTGATCAAGCCTTGATTCAGGCAACAGGAATCCAGCTGAGAACCTGGTGAGCCGGCGAGGTGTTGCTGCCTTCCAAAAATGTGCGCAGCCATGGATAGCGGAGCAGAAGCGCCACATGGATGTGTCGGAGGAGCGTTTTTTTGGAAGGCAACACCTCATCGGTTCCTGCACAGAGGCCGGAAGGAAAATGTCGGAATCCCTGAGAAAGCTGCTCAAAGAAGGCAAAACCCCAAAACAACAGCAACATACCATCACCCCTCACGTAGGCATGCTAACCCTGCACTTCCAGCTTTATGCCTGCGAAGACCTGAAAGCCAAACGCAAAGCCTTCACCGCCATGAAAGCCATCTGGGGCAAAGAACCTGATCTGGCCGTTAACGAAACGGCCGACCACGACGCCCTGGACTGCGCCACCTGGACCATCGCCGCCCTCGGTGACTCGGCCCAACAAATCACACAACGCCTCGACCAGGTCGAAAAAAACATCCAGGAGCGCATAGACGCCGCCATTATGGACATTCACCGGGAAATCCTCTGACCCTGCACAGCAACCCAAAACAACCAGAGCTCCCGAGGCATAGCGTCATTTCAGTTCAAGCCTTATACTAGCGCCCCTCAGGGAACATATGACCTACTTCCAGACAGGTCAGCACTACAAGTGCCAGGCCATGCCTGGCCCCGTCCGCAGGGTTTCCGGAACCAACCCATCGGACAACCACTGAACGTGTAAGAGCTCTATGACCGGAAAGAAAAAAGCCGCCAGCGCCTCAGTTGAGGCTATGTATCGCGTGTTTACGGTGCCAGAGGCGCCGGAATCTACCCTGAGCCGAATAGAGCAAAATATCTCCCGCAACCTCGCTGGATTTCTTCAAGAGCACATCGTTGCCGTCGAGCGAGACCTGTCCGACGTAGAAAAGAACTTCGCCGACTCCGTCATCCCGGAAAAACCGGTCTTCGTTTCTGAGCAAGCTCAATTTCTGCTCGACAAACTTGTAGCAAACTCTGTACACACCGCCTCCCCGGCCTTCATTGGGCATATGACCTCAGCGCTGCCTTATTTCATGCTGCCATTGTCCAAAATCATGATTGCCCTGAACCAGAACCTGGTTAAAACCGAAACCTCCAAGGCATTTACCCCTATGGAGCGCCAGGTGCTGGGCATGATCCACCGCCTGGTGTACCAGCAAGACGGCGCTTTTTACCGGAAATGGATGCACAGCCCCCGGCACTCACTGGGAGCCATGTGCTCTGGAGGTACCGTTGCCAACTTGACCGCACTCTGGGTTGCACGGAATCGGGCTTTCCCGGCTGAAGGCAGTTTCCGGGGATTGCAAGAAGAAGGCCTGTTCAGAGCCCTGAAGTATTATGGATACGAAGGTACAGCCATCGTCGTTTCCAAGCGCGGGCACTACTCGCTTCGTAAAGCCGCCGACGTGCTGGGTTTAGGCCGGGATGCTCTGGTGTCCGTCGAAACCGACGATAACAACCGGATACAGACCGACGCCCTGCGTGACAAATGTCTGGAGCTTCAAAAGCAAAAGATTAAAGTAATGGCCATCTGCGGGGTTGCCGGCACTACGGAAACCGGCAGCGTCGACCCACTGGAGGCCATGGCAGACATCGCCCGGGAATTCGGCGCGCACTTCCACGTAGACGCTGCCTGGGGCGGTCCCACACTGTTCTCCCGCACCTATCGCGGCTTATTGCGAGGCATAGAACAAGCCGACTCTGTCACGTTCGATGCCCACAAACAACTGTACGTACCCATGGGCGTTGGCCTGGTGGTCTTCAAAGAACCCGGTCTGGCCAGTGCGGTAGAACATCACGCCCAGTATATTATCCGAAAGGGCTCACGAGACCTTGGCAGCACCACCCTCGAAGGCTCTCGCCCGGGCATGTCCATGCTGATTCACTCAGGTCTGAAAATCCTGGCCCGGGAAGGTTATGAAATCCTGATTGATCAAGGCATCGAGAAGGCCAAGCTGTTCTCCGAGATGATCAATGCACAGCCAGACTTCGAACTTATCACCCGGCCGGAACTGAACATCCTGACCTACCGATATTGCCCCGAGAACGTCCAGCGGGCGCTGGCTGTAGCCGATGAACTTCAGGCCGAGAAGATGAACAGCTGTCTGAACCGCATCACCAAGTTCATCCAGAAAACCCAGCGGGAGCATGGTAAAGCTTTTGTTTCCCGGACCCGGCTGGAGCCGGCCTGTTATTACCACTTCCCCTGCATCGTGTTCCGGGTCGTTCTGGCTAACCCATTAACAACGCCGGCGATTCTCGAAGATATTCTCAAGGAACAGCAAGAACTGTCGAAAGAGGATGGTATTGCGGATGAAATAGATATCCTGCACCAGATGGCAGATGCCGTTCTGAAACAGGCTCAATCAGAAGTAAAATAAGCCGATACCGTTCATCATCAGGCTCTGCCCCGGCCATCCATGGCCCGGCAAAGGTTGTCACGAAAGCACTCTCCTGAAACCTTACTCAGAGCTTCCCGGCTGAATTAATACAACGCGTCTTCGTCATCCAATACTTCGTGCAGAATCTCCAGAAACATCTTATCTGCATCACTCCAGTTTTCCGGAATACGAATAGTCGTGTTCGCACTGATTTCGCGGGCAATCAACTCATCAGAATTAGTTTGGCCCTTGTACTTGCGGGCAATATCCACAGATTTGACCGCAATAGTCGGATCACTCAGAACTTTCTTGATGAAAACCCGAAGCTCTCCGATCATCTTGGCCTGATGACTTTCAACAGATGAACTCATTCCTGACTCCCGAGATTAGATAACTGCAGAGCATCGACGCCCCACGTAAAACCTTGCTTACAGTATGGCCAAACTAAGAGGCACTAACCAGCCCCACCAACCATTAAACCATCACACCTCGAAGTGCAAAGAATAAGAACGCTGCCATAAGCGCTGAGGCCGGCACAGTAATGATCCAGGCTGCTGCAATCCGGGTCAGGTGTGATCGCTTGACCATTTCTTCCTTATAAATTTTCTTCAGGCGCTTACGCTCAGATTTTGACAAGGGCACCTGCTGCTTTTTCTTTTTGGCCTGTTTTAGCAAGTGCTCCATCTCCTCGACGGTCGCACTGCGGAAATCATCCAGGAATGGTTTCAAGCGCTCCTGCTCAGCGGGCTCATGTTTCTCGATAATCTTATGCAGCTGGGTTGCATAGTTCGTCTTCAGGTACTCCCGAAGGAAACCAACACCAAACACGCCACCGATAGCGATATGAGTCGAGCTGACCGGCAAACCCAGCTGGGACGCCAGAATAACGGTCAGCGCGGCAGACAGTGCAATACAGAAAGCGCGGGTTTTATCCAGTTCGGTAATTTCACTGCCCACGGTTTTGATCAACCTTGGGCCGAACAGCATCAAACCAACAGCTAACCCGATAGCACCCACCATCATCACCCACAGAGGAATGCTTGCAGAGACCACAACGCCACCACCAGCATGAATGGCATCGTTAATGGCAGCCAGAGGGCCGATGGCGTTGGCCACGTCATTAGCCCCATGAGCAAAACTCAGCAGGGCTGCGGCACCCACCAGCGGCCAGGTAAACAGGGCATTCACCCCCTCAGTGCTATTTTCCATGGTTGCAGCGCGACGGCTTACCAGGCTGCGCATCACGAAAAATACAATGGCCGCCACCGCCAGACCAATCAATGAAGCTTCGACAATGTCCACTTTTACGATTTTCTTTACGCCTTTGATCATCAGGTACGTGGTGAAAGCCCACGCCATAATAGACACCAGCCAAGGCACAAAGGTACGGGCAGATGACACCAGATTCTGGCGATAAAGAACGGTTTTTTTGATGACAAACAAGAACAAAGCGGCCAGAACACCACCCAGCACAGGAGAAACGACCCAGCTGGCCACAATTTTACCCATCACAGCCCAGTCGGCGATGGCCCAGCCACCGGCCGCAACACCTGCGCCCAGAACACCACCAACGATAGAATGTGTGGTAGAAACCGGGGCACCCATCCAGGTAGCGAGATTCAACCACAAGGCCCCGGCTAACAGCGCTGCTGTCATCAGCCACACAAAAGAACGCGGGTCTTCAAGTGTGGTCGGGTCAATAATGCCACCCTTAATCGTGGAAACCACATCGCCCCCGGCAATCAACGCACCACCTGCCTCAAAAACAGCCGCCAAAATCACAGCCGCCCCTAAAGAAAGCGCACCCGACCCCACCGCAGGGCCAACATTATTAGCGACATCATTAGCGCCAATATTGATGGCCATATAACCACCAATAACAGCAGCCGCCATCAGAAGCATGCTATTCGGCAACCCCTGGCTGAAAGAGCCAACCACCAACCAGACGCCAAGCAGGAAAAGCACGCTTAAGCCGACTCTGTATCGTTCCGTGGTCGGACTGCTGAGAAGGGTATCCAGAAAACCACTGGAACGTGCCATAAGCTCTACGCTCTCTTTAAACAGAATAGATTGGACAAATCACTGGGCGCGCACTATAAAATTTTTGCCTTTAAATTGAAACAAGGCGCTGTTTCGGTCGCTCTTCACATTGTAGACAAGTTAGCCTCCAACCCTGAGCTATTTTGGCGCATACTTGGAAAAAATGTGTCAAAAAGTACAACACAAATGCCTAATACCTCAGAGCCTAGCTACATACTCTCTACCGAACACGAAGAGAAACAGATTTCTCGCGTGCTGACAAACGTCTCGGGAATGGCTTTGTTGTGCCTGGTCGGCATCGGCGCCAAAGCCTGGTACTCTGGCAATCACACCCATGCCATCATTCTTTGGCTGTTTAACATACCTATTCTTGCAAATATGCTCTGGTTTGCCAGAACTAAAAAGCGGGAAGTACAAAAAGCCGGGCTGCTCACTTTTGTGGCCTTGTTGTTTTCCTACCTTATCGCCACCGGCGGAGAAACCAGTACAGGCCCCCTTTGGTTTTATGTACTGCCACCCCTGCTATTTTTCCTGACCAGCCTGAAGGGCGGCACGGCCATCCTTTTGTTCTGCTACCTGGCAGCCATCGTTGTATTCCAGTTTCCGGATTTGCCTGGCGTTACCGCCAGGTACAGCACAGACTTCAAAATTCGTTTTTTCGCCACGCTTATCTTTGAATCCATCTTCTGCTTTGTTCTTGAGGCCGCCCGGCAGAGCGCTCGCAATAAACTTGTCGCTTTCGCCCAGGCCCACGAACACGCTGCGCGAACCGACGAACTGACCGGCTTAGCCAACCGACGAGAAATGCTTAACCGGTTAAATGCTGAATTCTCACGATTCCAGAGAGCCGGGCACCACTTTTCTATTGTCCTGATTGATCTTGATCTGTTCAAACAGATCAACGATAACTACGGTCACGATGCCGGGGACCTGGTGCTGGAACAATTTGCTGAAGTAACCCGAGGTGTCATACGACAAACCGATATAGCGGCACGCTGGGGCGGCGAAGAATTCCTGCTCCTGCTTCCCGACACCACACTCCTGCAAGCCCTCGCGCTAGCGGAACGCCTGAGATCGGAAATAGCGAGTACCGAATTCAATCATAAAAACACGGTCATACCGGTCACTCTCAGCGCCGGCGTCTGCTCCATTTCAAACGTCGATTCCATCGATGAGCTGCTCAAACTGGCGGACATCCAGCTTTATAACGCAAAGAAAAGCGGTAGAAACCGCATTTCCCCACGGGTTCGCAGCCACGATCCGGAACCCCATCCGGCTACTTGAGCCTGACTATCCCGGCCGTTATGATCACTCGCCTGAACAAGCTCCAACTCATCAGGCAAAGGCACCAACATGGCATCAATCCGCATATTGACCGGTAGCGTGTACGGCGGCGCACTAATGACCGCCCGAAAAATTAAAGAAGAACTGGAACCGGAAGGTCACCAGGTAACCGTTCTGGAAGCCCCCACCTTGAAGGACATCACCTCCACCGACGATGCCATCCTTGTCTGCACGTCCACCACGGGCCAGGGTGAGCTCCCACCGAACCTACTACCATTCTATACAGATCTGAAAGATCAGCTCCCTCAGCAGCCAGGGCGCCCATTTGGCATCATCGTTCTGGGTGACAGCTCATATGGAGATACCTATTGCGGAGCAGGTGACCTGATGGAAGAAGCGCTCTATGAAACCTCTGCCCGCAAGGTAGGCGAAACATTAAAAATTGATGCCCTCGAAACTCTGGAGCCGGAAACCAAAGCGCTGGAATGGATCAGAGAGTGGATTGACAAAATTTGACCAACGGTTAAACAAATTTTCAAATCTCTTCAAGTTCTCGCTTGAGCCACCTCCGGCGACAGGCCATACTCTTGTGTAAGCGACAAGAATGACAAGAACGGTAACGCGTGAACCTGATGAAACCAGCCCGACTCCTGGCGGCTCTACTGCTGATACTGGCCACCTCGGTTCCAGCGTTTGCAACAGAGCTCTCCTATACCCCAGCCATGGAGTATATTCGGCTGCCTCCGGGGAATGAACTCACGCCCAGTCAGGCCATGAAATCGGAGGAATGGCGGGCAGTACCGGAAGAAACCCCTAATTTCGGCTACATCCACGATCATCTCTGGCTTCGTTTCCCGATTTCCGACCCAGACTTGAGCAACCTGATCGAAATCAGTTACCCGCCTCTCGATTTTATTGATCTTTATGTTTTTGACGGCGACAAAATCATCCAGCGTGAAAGCACCGGCGACCAGAAAATTTTTGCTGAACGGCCCATCCAACACCCTCACTTTCTATTTCCCCTCAGCCTGGAATCTGAAGGGCGGTATCAGGTCTTGATTCGGGTGCAAACTGAGGGCGCCATGCAAGTGCCTGTAAAACTCTGGAACAGCCAGAAGTACTTCGAAAAAGCCTCTATAGAGACTCAGCTGCATGCGGGCTACTACGGCATTTTGCTGACAGTCATCTGCTTCAACCTCTTCGTGTTTGTGGCGCTGAGGGAATCCGTTTACTTACTGTACACACTTTCCACCCTGGGCTACTTGCTACTGGTCGGCAGCTTGAATGGCAGCACTTACCAACTGCTCTGGCCCAACAGTCCAAGCATCCAGAGCATAGCAATAGCAGCTGTCGTCCCTATGGCCGTGGCCTTTTCATCCATGTTTTCCCGGGCCTTCCTGCGGTTAAAAACAACCAGCCCCATACTCGACCGTTTCATGCTTTTTACCATTGCCCTGAACTGGGGCCTGGTGCTTTTTGCTTTTCTCACAGATTACAGCACAGCAAGCCGGTTATCTGTTGCGGTGGCAATACCGAGCTGCCTGCTTCTAACCATTATCGGCCCCTTGCAGTGGCTCAAAGGCAACCCTCAGGCGGCCTATTATACGGTAGCCTGGGGCGCTCTGACCCTTGGCAGTGCGGTCACAGGCGCCAACAAAATGGGGCTGATTCCAAACAGCTTTATCACCACCTATGGCATGCAGATGGGTTCGGTGCTGGAAGCCTGTCTGCTTAGCCTGGCGTTGGTCACCCGGCTGTACCATGAGCGGCAGGAAAAATTAACCGCCCGCGAGGCTGAAATCAGAGCCCTTGAGGCCCGGCGAACTGCAGAACTTCAACTGATGAAACAGGCCCTCCACCACCCACTAACCGGCCTGCCAAACCGTAGCAGCTTCGAAATGCAGCTCAATGAGCTGATACAGAAAAATCCAGACAAGCGTTATGGCATCATCGTACTGCACCTCAACAATCTGGCCCCGGTTACTAAAACGTTGGGTCATCGCAATACCGATCAAATTCTGGACCGGGCAGCCAAACACTACAATGCCGTCATGCGGGATGTACCCGGCATTCTGCCTCTTGAACAGAACAGTCAACACAATTACTACATGGCCCACTTCGACCCGCAGACATTCGCCTTCGTGGTTGATGCAGCGCTAACAGAGGCTTCTCGACGGAAAGTGGTACGATGCCTTGAAGAGGTCAAATGCCCCATCGATTTTCTGGGCATGCAAGTGCCTTTGCAGCCCCAGCTAGGGGTTGCCATGTATCCCGACCACGGAACGGATACCAGCACTCTGATTCGACGCGCAGTCATAGCGGAAGGTTCAGAGCGGGCCCAGGAGCGGGGCATGGCTTACTACAAGCCATCGAGGGATTCCTACAGTGCAGACAGGCTCACTCTGGTTTCAGAGCTTCGCCACGCTATCGACAACAACGAACTTACCCTGTACTTACAACCAAAACTTTTTCTGAAAACATGGGAAATCGCCGGATTCGAAGCACTCATTCGCTGGCCAAACCGTGAACAACCCATTCGCGCCGACGAAATCATTACCGTGGCAGAGCAAAGTGGGCTTATTAAGCCTCTCACCCGGTGGGTTCTGAAAGAAGCTCTGGAGATACGAAGCCGTCTTCTGGAGCTTGGCTGCGTTACAGGCATTGCAGTTAACATCTCGCCTAACAATTTGCGAGAACCCGATTTCGCCGTCTTTGTACGACACCTGCTAAAAAGCTACCAGTCGCATGTTGGCGCCATCAGTTTCGAAGTTACAGAAACATCAATGATGCAGGATCCCGTAAACTCCCTTAACGCACTGAACTCCCTTAACGAGGCAGGCATACCACTGTCGATCGATGATTTTGGTTCCGGGTATTCATCACTGTCCTACATAAAACAACTGCCCGCCAGCGAAATAAAAATTGACCAATCACTCATCACCGAATTGGCCGACCGGGAACAAGACAGGGTAATTGTGCAAACCACCATCGATATGTGCCACAGCCTTGGTTATACCGTTGTGGCAGAAGGGGTTGAGAATGAAGAGACCCTCAATTTGCTGGCTAAAATGGGCTGCGACCAAATCCAGGGTTATTTCCTGACCCGGCCGCTACCGTTTGACGAGCTGATTAAATGGCTGCCCGATCAGACCCGCCTCTCTCGAATCAGTGCTTCCTGAGTGGTTGAGGCCACCAGCACACCGCCCTGAGTATAGAAGTTGCCTCTGTTGAACCCTCTCCCTCCAGATGCACTAGGGCTGTCCTTGTCATACAGCAACCAGTCATCCATCCGGAAATCCCGGTGAAACCAAATCGCATGATCCAGGCTGGCCACCTGCATGTTTTTACTCATGAACGTTCGGCCATGGGGATTCATTGATGTCCCCAAAAAGCTAAAATCTGAAGCATAGGTCAGCAAGCAGCGGTGCAAAACGGGATCATCGGGTAAAGTCCCGGCCGCCCGAAACCAGTTCTGGCGATGGGGAGGCCCCTTTTTCGGCTTGAACGGGTTCACTGGATTCACCGGGCGAATCTCAATAGGCCGGTCACGGGTAAGCACATCCCTCAGCTTTTCCGGCACCTGATCTGCTATCAGCTTGCCCCATTCCTGCTCGGAACGCAGCGTATCCGGCGCTGGCGCTTCTGGCATATCAAACTGATGGCTCAACCCTTCTTCAGCATTCTGAAAAGACATCGACCCGGTCAGAATTTCTCTGCCATCCTGACGTGCAATTACCCGGCGTACCGCAAAAGAGCTGCCATCACGGACCCGCTGCACTTCGTAATCAATCGGCATACTGTGGTTGCCGGGACGCAGAAAATAGGCGTGCAGAGAGTGGCACAACCGGTCTTCTACGGTACGGCTTGCGGCCATCAACGCCTGCCCCAGCACTTGTCCACCAAAAACATGGGGGAAGCCCAAGTCTTCACTATCACCCTGGAAGTGGTCGTCACCAATAGGTGACAAATCCAGTAATTCCACCAGTTTTCGAGTTACTTCTAGCATGCCGGCTCCTGTTACATCATCTGAGAGCGTTAAATCAGCTTCTTAGCTTACGAATTAGTTTTCTACCCCAGGCGTAGGAATTTCGCAATGCTAAATAAAAAAGAAAGGAGCCACCAGGGCGGTATAACCCCGGAGGCGTAGACTCAATCCTGATGAATGGGAGGCACTTCTTTCGCGAGAGACTGTTTTTCAACCGCAAAGCGACCGGTGACGGCGAAGCCAAGCACTGCACCGGAGGGTGCCTTGAACAACGCCTTTACATCAGAACCTTCCTGTTCAGTATGCCACTCACCATCCGCACCTGCCGGTGGTGGGCATACAGCTGTCGGGCAACAAGGCGTTTTAACCATGATCGGCATGGTGCCATAACGCACTTGCGTATGCTCTCCCACCAGATTTTTTGCCAACGCCCTGGCGCTCGCCATTAAGGGCAACACATAAAGCAGAACCTGACCGTCGACTTCTGCACAATCGCCCAAGGCATAAACATCCGGCGCAGACGTTTCAAGCGCCCGATTTACCTTGATACCCCGGCCAACGTCCAGGCCTGCGGCTTTCGCCAGCTCAATGCGCGGGCGTAATCCCACCGCAGAGACCACAAGGTCGGCCTCAAGCGTTTCACCATTGCCAAGAATCAGCCTGACACCACCTTTCTCACTGCGATCTACACGCTCAACCACCGTACCTAAATGGAAACTCACGCCCAGCTTGGTGAGTTCATGCTGGACAGCCTTCGCTGCAGCAACCGGAAGCAGGCTTGGCATTACATAAGGATCGGGAGCGATCACGTCGACTTCGTAATCACCATTTCGCAGGTCATTGGCAAACTCACAGCCAATAAGGCCTGCGCCCATGATAGCTACCCGCTTACCACCATCCAGAGCTTTACGAAAGGCCCGGTAATCCATCAGGTCATTAATGGAGTGGATATGGTCCTGGCCATCACCAGCAATACCCAAGCGAATAACATCCGCACCCCACGCCAGCACCAGCTTACTGTAAGCAAGCCTCTCATCGCCCAAAATCAGTTCATGAGCAACGGTATCAATTCCCGTTACGGTGCTAAACGTACGAACTTCCACTCCAAGCTGCTCTGCCATCACGTCAGTTCCAGCCTGAGCCAACCCTTCAGCATCTTTACCTTTGGTGAACCCCGTAGACAGCATCGGCTTGGAGTAACTAACTCCGTCATCAGCAGTCACCATAACAACAGGAGTTTCTTTATCGAGCTTGCGCAGCTCTTTAACGAGCGAATAACCGGACAACCCTGTACCGACAATGACAATGGGCGCTTGGTGCGTCATGGTTCTGCTCCACTTATCAGCTGATTTCGATCATCTCGAAGTCTTCCTTACCAACACCACAATCCGGGCACACCCAATCCTCAGGCACATCATCCCACAGGGTCCCAGGCTCAATACCATCTTCCGGCCAACCTTCAGCTTCATCATAAATCAGGCCACAAACCACACACTGCCACTTCTTCATAAAAACTCTCCGGTAATAATTAATTGGCCGAATAATATTGTCCTACAATACTTCAATCAAGCATAAATTACAGAGGATGCTCAACATGTGACTCGGCACAACGCTGCAAACAGTCGCCATAATACCTGCCGTACCCGGGTAGACCAATGCCAGAACCGACACCATGAACACGAGTTTTGTGCCAATAGCCGTAATTACAGATGCCGATCAGGCCATGCACCCTCCCTTCACACACACCGGTTCTGTATAATCGGCGACTTTTACGACAGGACCGACCGTTATGACCGACACCGTCGCTGAAATGAACCAAGTCATGGCTGAAGCCGACTGTTTGGTCAATGAACAGCAGGTAGACGCCGCCATCGACAGCATGGCGAAAGACATCACTGACCGTCTGAAAGACAGCAATCCTCTGCTGCTTTGCGTCATGAATGGCGGCCTTATCCTGACAGGCCAGCTGCTGCCAAGACTTAAATTCCCGGTGCAATCCGAATACCTGCATGCTACCCGTTATCGGCAGGAAACCACGGGCGGCATCCTGGAGTGGAAACTTCAGCCTGAAGCCGATATGAAAGGCCGCACCGTTCTGATTGTTGACGACATTCTGGACGAAGGCACCACACTCTGCGCTATTGCTGATTATTGTCTGGCCCACGGTGCCAGCGAAGTCCTGACCGCAGTTCTGGTCGATAAAGACCATAATCGCAAAGCAAAACCAGGCCTCAAGGCGGATTTCACCGGCCTTTCTGTCGAAGATCGCTTTCTGTTCGGCTACGGCATGGACTACAAAGGTTACTGGCGAAACGCTCCCGGCATTTATGCTGTCAAAGGGCTTTAACAGGGAGTCAGAGCGGATCATCCCAGCAACCCGTTGGTACCGCTCATTGACCGCAGCCGGGCTCGGCAACCCTGAAGTGCATGGGCCTGCCCGCCCATGGCTGAGAGTCGAAGGTTCATTCACCAAAGCCTTGCAGAAAAAATGCCGTTTCAGCTTTCATGTAGAGGTGATTCAGGAAGGCTTTTCTGAACCATCTTCCGAAGAAGCCCGTCGCCTGTCCATTCCTCCCAGACAATTAGCCTGGATCCGGGAAGTTCGATTGTGCGGAGATGGCCAACCGTGGGTACTGGCTCGCACAATCATCCCCCTCAGCTGCCTAGAAGGCCGCGGTCGACGCCTTCTCAATCTGGGCAACAAGCCCCTTGGAGCCTACTTGTTCAGCAATCAGGAATGGACCCGCGGCCCTTTGGAAACGGGCCTTTGCCAACCCCACGACTCAACGCAACCGCTGCTGGCTCGCCGCTCGCTGTTCCATAGGAGAGGAAGCTCTCTCATGGTCTGCGAATACCTCTTGCCGACACTGTACCAATCTGACGCGCGGGTTTAACCAGCACCTTACTGGTGGCTATAATCAGGACTCCACACCAGCGCCCGACAAACGGATGATAATCGCCATGTTGCAGAACGCTCTGCCCGAGCAGGCCCGGGCACGCTTAGCCGACTACGCAAAGCTTCTTCGTATCGACAGGCCTATTGGCACCCTGCTGCTGCTCTGGCCAACCTATTGGGCACTGTGGCTCGCAGGCAATGGCAGTCCTTCCCTGGCCAACATTGTCATTTTCACCCTTGGTGTGTTCTTAATGCGGGCAGCCGGTTGCGCTATCAATGACTTTGCTGACCGGGAGTGGGATCGCCACGTAGAACGAACACAGGACCGCCCGCTGACCACCGGTCGCATTCACGCCTGGGAGGCCGTTGGCCTGTTTTGCGCCCTATGTTTGATATCCCTCCTTATCGTCATCCTGTTCACGAACACTCTGACACTGTATTTATCTTTCGGCGGAGCTTTGCTGGCGTTTATCTACCCATTCATGAAGCGCCACACTCACTTGCCACAACTATTTCTGGGAGCTGCCTTTTCCTGGGCCATTCCCATGGCCTGGGCAGCGGAAGCAAATGAATTGAGCCAGATGACCTGGCTATTATTCACTGCCAACGTACTATGGACCGTTGCCTACGATACTTTTTATGCCATGGTTGATCGGGATGACGACATTAAAGTTGGCATCAAATCGACGGCTGTTCTGTTTGGTGAGGCAGACCGGGCCATTATTGCGATGCTGCAGGCACTGGTCGTTTTCATCCTGATTCTGGTTGGCCGGCAGGCTGATCTCGGAAGTTTCTATTATCTGGGCCTGACGGTGATGGCGGCGCTGTTTGTTTACCAACAGTTTCTGGCACGGGAACGGGCCAGAGAAGGCTGTTTCAAAGCGTTCCTGAACAATAACTGGGCAGGGCTCGCCGTATTTGCCGGATTGATTCTCGACCTGACGCTGTAACCGGCACCGATGTCATAAACTTGTAACAAAGACGCGTTGTAATGGGCCGGTAACAAACAGGGAGCCACTGACGAGCTCCCGGAGTCTGACACAGGTTAAACCTCATGACTGGAAAAACTGTCCTGATCGTTGACGATGAAGCAGCGATCCGTGAAATGATCGCAGTAGCACTCGAAATGGCTGATTACGACTGTCTGGAAGCCGCAGATGCCCGTGAAGCCCACACGTTGATTGTCGACAAGCAACCTGACCTGATTCTTCTGGACTGGATGTTACCGGGAGTCACCGGCGTGGAGTTAGCCCGACGCCTGAAAAAAGACGAGTCTACCGCAGACATCCCTATCATTATGCTGACCGCCAAAGCCGAGGAAGATAATAAGATTCAGGGGTTGGAGGTTGGAGCTGATGATTACATCACCAAACCCTTTAGTCCAAGAGAGTTAGTGGCCCGTCTCAAAGCCGTACTGCGCAGAGCAACCCCGGCAGGCGTCGACAGCCCGATTGAAGTAAACGGCCTGATTCTGGACCCAGTCAGCCACAGGGTCACAACTCCCGGTGGAGCCGTCAGCATAGGCCCAACGGAATACCGATTACTGCAATTCTTCATGACCCATCAAGAGCGGGTTTATTCTCGCGCACAGTTACTGGACCAGGTATGGGGCGGCAACGTTTATGTCGAAGAACGCACGGTAGACGTGCACATCCGGCGCCTGCGCAAAGTGCTGGGTGATGATTATGACTACCTGATTCAAACGGTTCGGGGAGCAGGTTACAGGTTTTCGAAGAATGCAGCATAACTGGTCCAGATACCTGCGCCTGGTTCTCGCGGGCATCGGTGCAACAACGTTAATCGGCTTTTACTTTGGCGAGCCTTTATACGGGTTACTTGTCGGCCTGATTGCCTATCTTTGGTGGACACTGATTCAGGCTCGCCGACTGTACCAATGGCTAGCCAACCCAGATACCCCTGACGAAGCCCCGCAAAGTATCGGCATGTGGGGAGGTATCTTCGACAGCCTGAACAAACTCAATCAGAACCACCTGAAGAAACAAGAAAAACTGCGCTCCCGCATCAGCCGGGTTCAGGAGTCTACTAACTCCATGCGAGATGGCGTCATCATGACCGATGCCAAAGGCGTGATGGAATGGTGGAATGGTTCCGCCGAGCACTTGCTCGGCTTCAGGCGCCACACTGACCGAGGCCAGGATATACACAATCTGATTCGTTCTCCGGCGTTCAAGGCCTACTTTAAGGCCCGGGACTACCAGGAACCCCTCGAAATCAACTCGCCCGCCAAACCACACATTCACCTGCAACTTCAAATCAGCCTCTTCGGTGATAACGACCGTTTGATTGTTGCTAAAGACGTAACCCGCCTGTTCCAACTGGAACAAATGCGCCGCGATTTCATCGGCAACGTATCCCATGAAATGAGAACACCATTGACGGTCATCAGCGGTTATCTTGAGACGCTGGTTGATCATGGCGACGAGCTTCCACCAAAATGGCGCAGGGCTGTTAATACGATGGCGGCCCAATCTTCCCGGATGGAGGCACTGATTACAGACCTGATTCTGCTGTCGAAAATTGAAACCGGGGAGCACACGGTGGATGAGACTCCTATCGATGTCGGGCTGCTACTAAACCAGATTTGTCAGGATGCCAGGGTTCTGAGCAGCGATAAAAAGCATCAAATCAGCATTAACATCACTGATCACCGACCACTGCGGGGTGACAGCCGACAATTAAGAAGCGCCTTTTCCAACCTTATTTTTAATGCGGTCAAATATACGCCGGCGGGTGGCGAGGTATCCGTCACCTGGACAGCCAATCAGTATGGTGCACATTTATCGGTCCGGGACACTGGCATCGGGATAGATCCGGTGCATATCCCAAGGCTAACAGAACGTTTCTACCGAGCGGACCCAAGCAGACACAAAGAAACTGGCGGCACAGGCCTGGGGCTTGCCATCGTCAAGCACGTCTTGATCAATCACGATGGAAACCTGGAGATTCACAGCAATATTGGCGCTGGCAGCGATTTCATCTGCCATTTCCCCTGTGAGCGCCTGGTTGAGGCCGAAGCCGGGCACTCGGCTGTTTAGCGATTTCCCGCCCGGAAGCGGGCAATAAACTTTGAAAGGTCCTCCAGTTTCTGGGGATCCTCATCCACAAAGCGAATCGTGACACTGACAAAATCCGTGTCCTGTCGTTTATCAACTGCCTGCAACTGGTGCACATAACCATTCAGGCGAGCCATGCTCCCCTCTCCCACATCTATATCCACCACGGCCTGATCAAGAATTCCCGGGAAAACCTGATCCCGTTTCGCAATTACCCGGACTTCCGTAAGATTAATATCTTTAACCACCGATTTAAGAGTGCTATCAGAAAACCTCACCGAGGCAATATTCATGACGCCACGGGTGGCCGGTTTTCTCGCTTTGGCAGAAGAATCCGCCCCCTGCATGAGAGGGGAGATGTCGGGTTGTACTTTTGCAGCCGGTTCTTTTTTTACTTCTGGCTCTTCCCGCTTTTGCGTGAGCAGTGCAGCAGACTCTTTAAACACCTCCGACTGGCCGCCAAGAGGGCTCCCACCCTGAGCCACGGCCTCTTGTAAACGCCGCCCCATCACCTTGGAGACCTTTTTACTGAGCCCTTCCGGACTGAAAGGTTTGCCCAGATACTCTGACACTCCCTCTTTAACCGCCTCAACCACATGATTTTTATCACCCCGACTGGTGATCATAATGAACGGTACATTTTGATACTGAGGTTGTTGGCGCATCCACTGCAACAGTTCCAGGCCCGACATTTCAGGCATTTCCCAGTCACACAGCACCAGGTCAAAGGTCGTTCTCGACATCAGCGACTGTGCACGGCGCCCATTCTGGGCATCAGTCATTTCAATAACGGGGAAACGCTGTCGCACGGTTCGTTTGATCAGATCCCGCACAAAACTGGCATCGTCCACCACCAGTGCCTTCAGGGTAGCCATATAAACGATCACTCCGGGTTTGTAGAATGCTTCAACTATAGAACATTCGCCCCATCTCGTGACCTACCCGCCACAAAAAGACAACAAACGCGACAATGCCATTAAACAATTGTCACCTGCCTGGCTATGCTGCACCATTTCCTTGAACGAAAAACGCGCTACCATGACCCCAACAAATACCCTGATACGGATTAAGAGGTTTCCTGTGGTTCAGCTAATGGCACGGACGACATTCCTACGCACATTCATCACTCTGTCATTTTTTTCCCTGACCTGTTCAGTGCAGGCGGAAACGACGGCAGAGCCAACCATGACAGAAAACGCCTTCGCCGAATGCAAGCAGACTTTGCACAGCAAAGCCATTAAAGCCGGCGTTAGCGAAAGCACCGCCAGCTCCGTAATCGCACAAACCAGTTATCTTGAACGGGTGATCGAATTAGATCGTCGCCAGCCGGAATTCACCACCACCTTTGCAGACTACCTGAATCGTCGGGTTAATGACGCCCGCATTAGCAAAGGCCGTGAATTGCTCGCCAGCCATAGTAAGTTGCTGGCACAGGTAACGGCCGAAACCGGCGTACCCGCCCCCTATCTGGTGTCTTTCTGGGGTCTGGAAACCAACTACGGCAGCTACTTCGGAAAAATGCAGGTACCCAGTGCATTAGCCACCCTGGCCTGTGATCCACGCCGTAGCACGTTTTTTACGGAGCAGTTCATCGCTGCCTTACAGATTATTGACGAGGGGGCCATTCCCGTTGAGCAGATGGAAGGCTCCTGGGCCGGAGCTATGGGGCATGTCCAGTTCATGCCTACGGTGTTCCTGAAGCACGCCGTTGATGCGGATGGCGACGGTCGGAGAGACCTCTGGAACAGCCTGCCAGATGCGATGATGTCTGCCGGCCGATTCCTGCAATCAATGGGCTGGGACGGAGACTATCGCTGGGGCCGGGAGGTACTGATACCCCGCAACTTCGACTTCAACCTTGCAGACGGGCGCCGCCTGTCTCTTGATGAGTGGAACAAACTGGGCATTACCGATATTTACGGCAATGCCCTGGCAGACGAGCCCATTCACGCATCACTCGTTGTTCCTAGTGGCCACCAAGGCCCTGCCTTTCTGGCTTACAATAACTTCCGCGTAATCATGGGCTGGAACCGCTCAGAATTTTATGCCATCGCCGTTGGCCATCTGGCTGATCGCATTGCCGGAGCCGGCGGACTGAAGAATCCTCCGCCCGAAGACCAGCCAACATTGTCCCGGGATCAGGTCATGCTGCTACAGAAAATGCTGGGAGATAAAGGCTATCCAAGCGGAAAACCCGATGGCATTCTCGGGTCCAATACTCGCAAAGCCATTCGAGCCTTCCAGAAAGCTCAAGGCATGATCGCTGATGGTTTCCCCTCCTCGCAGCTACTGAAGCAGCTCAACATCATCATTGAGAGCTAGCAGCAAAACCAGAGGCTCTTGGGAATGCGACTCGACCAATACCTTGCCACCTGCACCGGGCTTTCAAGAAAAGAAGCCAAAAAAGCAATTATCGGACGAAGAGTTCAGGTTTCCGGGGAGCTCTGCCGGTCAGCAAACACCCCGGTGGCCGAAGCCACTCTGGTGGAGCTTGATGGCTCAGTGCTGTCGCTTCCCAATGAGATTTACCTGATGATGAACAAGCCGGAAGGAGTGATTAGCGCCACGACCGATAGCAATCAACCCACAGCAGTTGATTTGCTGCCCACAGATATGGCCTCAAAGGTTCATATTGCCGGCCGACTGGATAAAGACACGACAGGATTATTACTGCTCACCAGCGATGGGAAGTGGTCACACCAAGTCACGTCACCCCGGCGTGATTGCCCGAAAACCTATCAGGTTCAATTGGCAGAGCCACTATCAAGCGATGCCCGGAAACAACTTGAAAACGGCGTGCTGCTGAAAGGCGAAAATAAGCCAACACGGCCGGCGATAGTCGTCAACTGTTCAGAAACAAAGATTGAACTGACGATACACGAAGGCCGCTACCATCAGGTAAAACGCATGCTGGCGGCGGTCGGTAATCATGTGGAAGGCCTGCACCGGGTGCGAGTCGGGGCTATAACTTTGGACCCGATACTGGAACCTGGCCAGTACCGGGAACTGACAGAGGAAGAAGTCCGGTCTATCCTTAACCCGGTTTAACCAGCGCTGTCTGTACGTTCAAACTTCTGTGCTTCAAGGTTTTTCCGCACAGCTCCAGCCTCAAACACTTCCCCGTTCATGGCAATGTACACGCCCGCTGGCAACAACTGTACCGCCGACCAGGCAAAGCCAATATTAAATATGGCATCGGTATGCCGCATTCTGGCTGGCTGCATCGCACCAGTAAGCACAATTGTTTTGTCGGGCACCGACTTCAGAACCTGGGCCGTCTCGGCCATAGTATCGGTACCGTGGGTAATCAGGATACGCTCGCTGGCTGTTTCAGTAACGGCATCAAAAATGGCGGCACGGTCTTCATCCGTCAGTTCCAGGCTGTCTTTACGCACCACCTCACGCAGGTCGTAACCCTCGTGAATATTGGACTCAGCCAGTAACTCAGGCAGCAGACTGTCGCCAACCTCAAACTGGCTGTTGGCATCAAAATACACCTTATCGATGGTACCGCCAGTGGTTAGTATCTGAATCATGGTTTACTCGGTTCAATGATTATTGGGAACAGCCAGACTGGACTGACGTAGCTCTGCGTTCTTTTCCTGCTCATAGCGTTTTGCTGCTTTAGCAACTGAACCAGATTCCCCTGTCACCAGCCACCGCTTAATTCGCCCAGCATCTCCCATCGGGGAGCGGGTACCCAAAGAGTCTAGCAGTACAGTAATGACATCCTTCTCGTCCATCTTTGACACCATCACCAAACAACGGCCGGCCTCTTTGAGATAACCGGTTTTACTCAGGGTTACACCCCAACGCTCGCTATGAACCAAAGAATTTGTATTGCCATAAGACAAACTGTAACGAGGCTTTCGGAACTCAGCACGAAAATAGCCTGTCGTGGAGTATTCGCGAATCTCCGGATGACGCAACGCAGCCTGAGCCAACAAAACCAGGTCGGCAGCTGAAGATACATTATCTGCAGACAGACCGGTGGGATCAACGAACCGGGTGTTTACCATGCCCAGTGATCTGGCTTTTTCGTTCATGGTTTTAACAAAATCATCGAAGCCGCTGGGAAAGGAGCGCGCTAAGGTGTAGGCGGCAAAATTCTCTGACGACATCAGGGCTATTCGCAGCACATCTTTCCTACGTAATCGGGAGCCAATGCGAATGCGGGTCCAGGCATTTGCAGCTGCCGGTAAATGGCGATCTTCGAAGGTCAGCCATTCGTTCATATCCAGGCCAGATTCCATAACCACCAGCGCCGTCATCAGCTTGGTGATGGAGGCCACCGGGACCGGACGATCGGCATGCTTACCAAACAGCAGGGCATCTTCACCCACTACGGCTGCAGCAGCACTCACTGAAGCCAGGTTGGGAGCGCCGGAACTGACTGCGTAGCTTGCTGAAGACCACAGGAGGCATAAAACCAACCATGAACACCCTGAGCGGCACCAATCAAACAATACTCTCATGCGACTATCTGCACTCCTGCTTAAGCAATTCCCGGTTCACAACACAGGACAGCTACCGTCATCCGCCAATAATCACTGTGCCACTGCCAATGGTGACCCCACCGCAGGAAACTGCACTGCCCGTTATTGCGGCTGGCACACCATTAATGGTTACCGTTGCGGAGCCTCCAGCTATCGCCCGGGGATGCGGGGGGTGTTTTGGTTTGGAGTGCGGCGCCAAAGGGTCGCCAAGCCGGGCAACAGGCTTGCCGTCAACCAACACATCCGGTGAGCCCGCAATAACCGGAGTAGGAGGGAAACCCGCATGATCCATACCAAGATCACCCAATAGCACAATAGCCTTACTCATTGTCTGATTCCTTTCAAAGATGAGTTAAGGACGCCATCCTATAACGAATTTCCGCCTAACCCAAGCCTGCATTCCTGCAGTTCGCAATATACCAAGCTATCTAAATGATGCAGATACTACTGACCTGCATCAATGGCCTCTGAGCCCTCAGCTATTAGACTATCCGAATTATCATTAAAGCCATGGAGGCTGATTATGTCTTCGCCTATTGAGCAATCCGATGAGCACAATATGGCAACGGTTAGCTCTGAATTCGAGCGTTGGCGGAAAGGGTATGGAGTATTCAGCCACTCCGATCAAACTGTCAAAAAAGTTCAGGCTCTTGCCATTAAGCTTGTTAATGCTGGCCTCCAACCTGATACTGACACCGTCTTCCGGAAACTGATTGCCCTGGACAAACTAGCCAGCGCAGGGCTCTGGCTGGTCGTACACATGACCTATTGCAACCGGGTTGATACTTCCGGAGCAGAGCTTACTCCTCAGGACTTTAAAGCGTCTCCGGAAGGCCATACTGGTGGAGCACTTAACATGGTGACCGCCTATGCTGCCTACCTTGCGTTAAACAACCTTACGGGTGAAACCCGAAGCTGGCTGATGGGGCAAGGCCACTGTGTGGCTGCTATTGATGCCCTGAACGTGCTGACCGGAAACCTCCATCCGGAGCAACGCGACCGATACCATTCCACCGATGGCCTATCCCGGCTCGCGTCTGATTTTTACAGTTACCGACAAAATCAGGATGGCACCACAGCCTCGCCACTGGGAAGCCACGTAAATCCTTATACAGCTGGCGGCATTATTGAAGGAGGTTATCTGGGGTTTGCCGAGTTGCAATACGCACACATGCCATTGCCCGGAGAATCTCTGGTAGCGTTTCTGTCTGATGGGGCCGCTGAAGAGCAGCGAGGCAGCGATTGGGTTCCCCGCTGGTGGCGGGCCGAAGATTGCGGGCAAGTCTTGCCCGTCATGATTGCCAATGGTCGCCGGATAGAGCAACGAACCGAACTCGGCACCCGCGAAGGACTGGAACGCTATGAAGAGCGCCTGAAAACCTATGGTTTTAACCCTGTTCGCTTTGATGGCAAAGATCCGGCCGCGTTTGTTTGCGCGCTGTATGATATGGAACAGGAGTTGGCAGCCGATAGCAGAGCTGCATTGAGTGGCGAGACCCCCTATCCGGCCCGGATTCCCTTTGGAATTGCGCAGACCGTTAAAGGTTATGGCTTTTATGGCGCAGGTATGAATGCCGCCCACAACCTGCCATTACCGGGCAACCCCCGTTTGGACTCACGAGTCCGGGCGCTGTTCCATGAATACGCAAAACCTCTGTGGGTTGCCCCAACTGAGCTCCAGCAAGCCGTTGCCGAGCTCAATCAGCACGACCAACAGAATCGACCACTTGAAAGGGATCACCCCCTGGCCACCCGAAATCCGGTCGAGCCCAGATTTCCAACCTTGCCGTGGGAGCAGTACAAAGCCATACCAATGGCCGCGGTTGATGATTTCTTCCGCAAATTAGTGACCGAAAATCCGGACCTGAGAGCCCGTGTCGGGAACCCGGATGAACTGGCCAGCAACCGTCTTAACGGGATACTAAAAGACCTGAAACACCGGGTGAATGACCCGGAAAGTGAAGAGGAATCGGTGCACGGCAATATAATCACCGCCCTTAATGAAGAAGCCGTGGTGTCGGCCTGCCTGGCCAACAAAGCCGGCCTGAACCTGGTCGCCAGTTATGAAGCCTTTTGTGTAAAAATGCTGGGAGCCATCCGGCAGGAACTCATTTTTGCGCGACACCAAAAGGAAATCGGTCGCCCTGCCCGTTGGCTCGGGCTTCCGGTGATTGCTACGTCTCATACCTGGGAGAATGGCAAGAACGAACAGTCCCACCAAGACACCACCTTCTGCGAAGCCATGCTTGGCGAAATGAGCGATGTATCACGCGTGCTGTTCCCGGCAGATTACAACAGCGTAATGGCCGTTTTGCCGTCGGTCTTCAGCGGGCGGGGGAAAATCAGCTGCATGGTAATTCCGAAACGTGAAAGACCCTGCATATTCAACGCCAACGAGGCCCAAAGCCTGGCCAGCCATGGTGCATTGGTTATCGATGAAGACACCTCGGCCGGCGAAGAACCATTACTGTTGATTGCCAGTGGCTCCTACCAGTTATCCGAGGCCATTCGTGCCTGTGAACGAATAAGGGAAACCGGTACTCCGTTCCGACTGGTCTATTTACAAGAGCCTGGCCGGTTTCGCCAGCCCAGGGATCGGATGGAAGCGGAGGTTTGCCTGAATGAATTTGAGCAGGAACGGTTGTTCCCACACCGCATGCAGCGGCGAGTAGCGTTAACCCACATGCGGCCAGAAGTTTTCCGTGGTCACTTGCACACGCTTTTCCCTCACCCGGCGCACTCACGGGTGCTAGGCTACATCAACCGAGGTGGCACACTGAATGCCAGCGGAATGCTGTTTGCCAACAGATGCTCCTGGGCCCATACCGTGGCCGCTTGCGCTGCAGTTCTGGAAAAACCACCCGGAGAATGGTTGTCGAGCGCTGAACTGGCCGCCGTGGAAGGCCGGGGGGACCCCTCAATAATAACCCGCAACCTGTCCTAGACAGGTTGCGGGTTAATTGCCCGTTTATACTATATCTGCAACAACACTCAAGGCGCGGTCAGCCACTGATGAACACCGGGCCAACACCCAGATTCCACAAGATCACCGAACCGACACGGGTCGATACCAGAACAACCAAAGCAACGGTCAGCAATGCACCGCCATACATCACCGCCCTGCCTTTCTCAATACCCATAACAATGGGCAAACCATCGAACATAAGCTTGGCGCCATAACACGCCGCCCCGAGAAAAATCAGAGCGTTAAACCAGGGAACCGGATATAACAACGCGAACCCCGCCAGAAACATTGGTGTGCAAGAATAGGCCGCAAGTGCAATGCCATTAGAAGGCACATGCTCTTCCTTGGCACCATAGGTTTTGGCCATCCAGTTAATGGCGTAGCCAAGGGCAAAGACACCCACCAGCATCGCGATGTATGTCAGCACACTCAGTTGAACCGCACTGATTTCAGTTAGTTTTATTAACCGTTCATTACCAACAGACCAGCCAAAATGAGCCGTAGAGATATACGCACAGACCGGCGCAATAGCGGCAAGCACCAGTACATAAGCTACATAAAGTTTCGTAGGATTTTCGTGTTCATTCCGGATCGATGCCCATTCCTGGCCAGGGTGGGTAAAAAGACCAAACGCATGAGACAGTAACATAGACGACCCCGCATTATTGCTGTTGTTAGTGTCGGGACACGGCACCTGAACTACTTCAGGCTTACAACCGTTCATACACTTAACTATAGTCAAGAATGACCATCGCGACAGGGTCGTTTGATTCGATTTTATTCATAGCCGGTAACTGTCAGACCATTTAGTTCTGGATACTCTGACGAACGCGACGAACAGCCTGACTGAAATCTACACTGCACTTTCCACCAATACGCAAAAAGGCAGCCGAAGCTGCCTTTTCTGATGTTCCTGAATCTTTACAGATTACAGAGGAACAACGTTCTCCGCCTGAGGACCTTTCTGGCCCTGAGTTACGGTGAACTCAACCTGCTGGCCTTCAGCCAGAGTCTTAAAACCAGAACCCTGGATGGCGCTGTAGTGAACAAATACGTCCGGGCCGCCTTCACGAGTGATAAAACCAAAACCTTTAGCTTCGTTGAAGAACTTAACAGTACCGGTAACAGTAGACATACGTAAACTTCCTGAAATCAATCATTTTATCTGCTGCCACACACCTCATTGGTGCTGGTCAGCGTGTATTCGGAAAAACTGAACTCGCGGGATCAAAAACAGGACGGCACTACTAAATGCGGAGGTACGTCTTATTCATGAACTGCTGTGCTAATCTTTCCTTCAGCAAACACTCTACTCTGGAAACTTCGGCTTGCCAAGGGTCTTTGTAAGAATTTGTGTAGGTAAAGATACCCAACACCTGACCGGCTATATCTCCAGAGATCAGCCCCTGACCAGCGCATAGGTCCAGAAGCCTAAAGCGGTCATCAGGACAGATCCGACTACGTGCACCAGAATGCCGGCTATAGCCACCGACCACTTACCCTCCTGAAGAGCCCCGAACATTTCCAAAGAAAAGGTTGAGAAGGTTGTAAGGGCTCCACACAAACCGGTAATCGCAAACAGCCGCCACTCCGGCGCCAGCGTACTACTATGAGTAAAGACGCCGATTAACAGCCCGGCCAGCCAGCCACCAGCCAGGTTAGCCACCAGGGTACCCCAGGGTAATACATGATATGAGGCGTTCAACCAGAGCCCCAGAAACCAGCGAAGGTTGGCGCCGATAACGGCGCCAACACTCACTGCAAGTGCAGATAACCACATTTCAGCCTAATCCCTTAAGCCGGATTATGAGCGATAAGTGTGCCCTTATTACGGGCAAACTCATCAAACGGGAAGTCATCCACGGTCAGCATTTCCAGAACCAGTGCTTCATACTGGCGCATGAAGTCTGCTTCTTCCTGACTGAAGACTTCCGCTTCAAGAGCTGCTTCAAAACGCTCTTCAGGATGCAACGCCGTCATTGGCAGTTCGCCTTTGGCGTAGGCCTTGTTCGCTTTACGATACAACTGCTCTGCTTTGTTGTAATCCTTGAGCAGGCTGTTGTATTGCGCCACAGGGTTCGGCACATCCCCTTCACCTTCAGTGGTCCAGGCACCTGCCATCAACTTGCTACGCAGCGGTGTATCTGTCGAGATCGCGCGGGCCAGCTTGCTGGTCAACTTATCACTCGGCTCAGCCCAGCAACGGCCAATCGGCAGAGTAATCACCCGCAAAGCTATAGCCACAGGGCGGCTGGGCAGGTTTTTGAGGAATTCATCCAACGCTTGTTCCGTGCGATGCAGCAGCAGGGTCATGCTGTACTCCATCAGCTCTTTTTCACCTTCCACCGGCTGCGCTTCGTGCCAGTTTTTCAGCACCATGGAACCCAGATACAGATTAGCCAACATATCACCCAGACGGGCCGAAAGCAGTTCACGCATCTTCAGCTCACCACCCAGGGTCGTCATGGCCGCATCCGCACAAAGGCCAAATGCAGAACTGAAACGAGCCAGAGCCTGAGCAAACTTTCTGGAAGCGCTGTCAAATGGCACGTCAGCCTTACCAATGGACAATGCCTGAGTGAAAGCACGGGCCGCATTACCAAAGACCAGGCCAGCATGGCCAAAGAAGGCTTCATCAAAGGCTTTGATGTCATCATTGTCTTTGGCAGCCAGCTCTTTCAGCACATAAGGATGGCAACGGATCGCTCCCTGACCGAAGATCATAAGGCTACGGGTCATAATGTTCGCACCCTCAACCGTAATCGATACGGGAGTACTGCTATAACCAATACCCAGATAGTTACGAGGCCCGAGCGTAACCGCTTTACCACCGTGAACATCCATTGCATCAGTCAGGATGTCACGTTGGAACTCGGTCAGGTGATATTTGAGAATGGCCGACGGCACTGCCGGCTTTTCGCCCTTATCGATCATATTGGCGGTATGATTAACGGCTGCTTGCGCAATGTAGGTCTTGCCAGCAATGCGAGCCAAAGGCGCCTGCACACCTTCCATCTCCGCCACCGGGGTGTTGAACTGACGACGAACACGAGTGAAGCCACCAGCTGTGCCCACCGCGTATGCTGCGGCACCTGCTGCCCCGGAAGGCAACGTAATGCAACGGCCAACCGACAGGCATTCAACAAGCATGCGCCAGCCTTCGCCTGCCATTTCCTGACCACCGATAATGTAATCCAGCGGGATGAACACGTCCTTACCCTTGATGGGACCGTTCATAAACGGCGAGCCAATCGGGCAATGACGACGGCCGATTTCCATGCCATCGGTGTTCCGGGGAATCAGGGCACAGGTAATGCCATGATCTTCGGTCTCGCCCAGCAGCCCATCCGGGTCAAACATCCGGAACGCCAAACCAACAACGGTTGCTACAGGGGCAAGAGTTATCCAGCGTTTCTCAAAATTCAGGCGAATACCCAGCACTTCTTTGCCATCCACTTCCTGCTTACAGACGATACCTGTGTCTGGCAGCGAAGTAGCATCTGACCCGGCACGGGGCCCGGTCAAACCAAAGCAGGGGATTTCACGACCATCCGCCAACCGGGGCAGATAGTGTGCCTTCTGTTCGTCAGTACCGTATTTAAGCAGCAGTTCGCCTGGCCCGAGAGAATTTGGCACCCCTACGGTTACCATTAACATTTCATTGGCGGCCAACTTTTGCAGTACCGCTGTCTGGGCTTTGGCAGAGAATCCAAGACCACCAAATTCCTTCGGGATAATCATTCCGAAGAATTTTTCTTTTTTCAGGAAATCCCAAAGCTCTTTAGGCAGGTCCGCACGCTCAACAGCCAGGTCCCAGGAATTGCACATAGCCATCGCCTGAGTACACTGGTTGTCCAAAAATGACTGTTCTTCCGCACTCAATCCGGTGTGACGGTTAATCAGCAGGTTGTGCCAGTCCGGGCGTCCGGTGAACAGTTCTCCATCCCAGCCTACAGTACCGGCTTCCAGAGCAACCCTCTCGGTGTCTGACACTTTTGGTGCCACTTTTTTGAACATGGCAAAGGCCCGGGGGGTCAGCCAGTTCATCCGGAATTGCGGCAGGCCTGCAGCCGCTGTCACAGCAGCACCGACAAACAACAACAAACTTAACCAGACAGAGCTCGACAGGGATAGCACCCCAACCACCAACATCACGCCGATGGCATGCTTGGCTCCAGACTCCCGGCGCATAACAAACAACAAGCCTGCCAGCGCCGCCAGAAACAGAATCAATGTCATTACAGGTTCCCTCTGTTTTCCATGGATCAGAGCCTTTGATGTATTCACCAAAGGCTTTTACAAATAATCGGTGTTCAACTTACCTTAACAGATGCCGGGTGCCAAATTATGCAGCCCCCTCAAGCGCTGGCTGGTCTCAGGCCGTCACGATCACCCGGATACCTTCCAGAGCCAGACTCGCATGGCGAATAGCTTCACGGGCAGCCTCCAGCTGATGACGCAGAAACTCTACCTCTTCATCTCGGATGGCCGGATTCACTCTTTGCAAAGCCTCCAGCCGACGGATCTCCGGTTCGAAACCAGCCTCAACCCGAGCCAACGCCTGTTCTTTCATGGGCGAAAGGTGCGGCTCCGCGAGCTGTTCAACGTGATTGACCATAGCTTCTACCTCGGTCCGGACTTTCGGCACGATAGCCTGGGCAGTACGACGGCGAATGTTGGAACACAACTCATTCAACCGGTCATGGGGCAACGCTTTTGACAGGTTACGACCATCCACATCAACCACCAGGCGCAGCGGTGACACTGGCAGGTAGCGGGTCAACTGCAGACTTTCCGGTGCAGGGCAATGAACGGCAAACACGGCCTCCAGCAATAAAGTCCCCGGTGGCAGAGCTTTTACCGACAGGCTCGCCAGCGCGGCTTTGCCCAGCCCCGAACTGGTTACAGAATCCATAACTCCGGTCACCATCGGGTGCTCCCAGCTCATAAACGCCATATCCTCACGTTTCAGAGCCTGTTCACGCTCCCAGGTAACGGTCAGGCCATCTTCCGGCAACTCAGCTACATGACCGGATTGATATTGTTCTCCGGGCTTGAGGATATCGGCATGCTCGCTATGGTCTTCAAGATCAACACCCAGAATATCGAAGGCCTGAATCATGTAATCACGGACCAGAGCAGAGCCTTCTTCTTTCTCTATTTCGCTGATCAAAGCCTCCGCTTCATCCCGGCGGCAAGAGTTCAGTTCGATCAGCGCATCCCGGCCGTTATGCAGCAGCGTTTTCAATCGGCGGGTTTCCTCTGCGCTGGCAGCCAACAAAGGCTCCAATGCAGACCAATCACCATCCAACACGGTCTGCCATTCAGCACTGACATGCTCATGCACAGCCACACCTACGGCACAACTTTCCGCAAAAGCGTTCAGCCCTTCGTGGAACCAGCGGTACTGAACCTCCTGACTGGTGCCCTGAAGATAAGGAATATGAATGCGGATAGCTTCTGTCTGGCCAATACGATCCAGGCGGCCGATTCGTTGCTCCAGCAAGTCAGCATTGGCCGGCAGGTCAAACAACACAAGATGATGAGCAAACTGGAAGTTACGGCCTTCACTGCCGATTTCCGAGCAGATCAACGCCTGAGCCCCCTGCTCAGTATCGGCAAAATAGGCAGCTGCACGATCGCGTTCTATCAGGCTCAGATGCTCATGAAAAGCCGCGCTGCGAATGCCGGCACGCAACTGCAGATAGCTTTCCAGCGCCATTGCTGTGTCAGCCCGGGCACAAATTACCACCACTTTGGCGGGACGCAGACTGGCCAGTTTTTTCTGAAGCCAGGCAACCCGCGGGTCTTCCGCCAGCCACTGCTCTTCCGGTGCTGACTGTTCCGGTGCCAAGCCTGTGTCGCCATGACGGAAGTCATCGTATA
>NZ_JBFHJO010000014.1:0-67976 GCF_041595835.1 Marinobacter sp.
CTGGTTGGCACCAACCTGCGGGACGATATCGCCATTGGCGCTGCGGGAAAGATAACCTCAGCCTTCAATATTGCACGAACTCTGGCGCTTGGGGCCGACTGGTGTAACTCTGCCCGAGGTTACATGTTCGCTCTTGGCTGCATTCAGGCTCTTAACTGCCACACCGGACGTTGCCCATCAGGAGTTGCCACCCAGGATCCTCGCCGTGGCGACAAGCTGGACGTTCCGCTGAAAAGCGAGCGGGTGTACAACTTCCACAGAAATACTCTGGACGCCTTGCAAAATCTGCTTGAAGCCTCCGGGCTGAATCATCCTTCTGAACTGGGGCCCGAACACATTGTGCGCAGGGTATCCAAAACCGAAGTACACTCTTATCTCGACCTATTCCCATTTCTGGAACCAGGCTCCTTGCTGGAAGGCAAAACCGGCCTGACGGTCTTCGACAAATATTGGGAAGGCGCGCAGCCGAACACCTTCGAGCCGCCGGAGTTCATTCTGAGACTGCGAGAAACCAAGTTGCGTTGATTCCCCGAAGAAAATCACCAGCCACCTGTTTATTTTTCTCGGGGGCTGGTGTAGACTTCGCTCCCGCTAAGCCACTGAGATAAACCTCTTTTCTTGGCGGCGAGCAGTTTACGGGGCGTAGCGCAGCTTGGTAGCGCACTTGCATGGGGTGCAAGGGGTCGTAGGTTCAAATCCTACCGTCCCGACCAGAATTCCCTACTCAAAGCCTGGATCGAAAGATCCGGGCTTTGTTGTTTCTGGCATTTACAGAGTAATCTGATAGCGGCGTTCTGGCCGGCCAACACTACCATAAGCGACTTCTGCAGTGAGCCTGCCTGCACCCACCATATATTCGAGGTAGCGCCTTGCTGTCGTACGCGAGGCACCGATGGCGTTGCCAACTTGTTCCGCACTCCAGTGTTCACCGTTACCGATTACATCCTGTATTTTTTCAAGCGTCAGCGCGTCAATACCCTTGGGAAGACGGCTGTTTGCTGTCAAGACGTCATCTTCCGAGCTTCTGGGAATTAACGCATCCACTTCATTCTGAACAAGCTGATCCAGGCCGGACAGGTGCTCAAGCCGGCTGCGAAAGCGGTTTACAGCCTCTTCCAGCCGCTCGAATACCAATGGCTTGAGAATGTAATCAAATACACCTCCTCGAAGGGCACTACGCAAGGTATCAACCTCTTTGGCCGCGGTAATCAGAATGACATCACTGCTGCTATCCCGAGCACGGAGCTCTCGCAATAAGTCCAGGCCACTGCCATCAGGGAAATACACATCCAACAGAATCAAGTCCGGCGCCATCACTTCAGCCAGATCACGGGCATCTGCAAGGGAGTGCGCGATACCGCAGAGTTCAACCTGGTCAAGTCTTTCGACAAACCTTCTCTGGATTTCCGCAATCTGGCGGTCGTCTTCAGCGATCAGCAGACGAATTGTGCTCAAGGCGTACTCCTGGCATCGGGAATCTTGGGTAAGTATAAAGTGAAACGACTACCGCTGCCGGCCAGGTTCTCCACTGTAATGGATCCGCCCCACCGATTCAGAAACTGGCGTACCAGATACAATCCATACCCGTGTTTTTTCTCTCCTGCGAGTTTACTGGTCACACCTTTCTCAAAGATCCTGTCTCGTTCGTCTTGATTGATTCCCGGCCCCTGATCATCCACCTCAAAAATCAGTTCGTGACCAAGATCTGTCATCGAGAGTGCAACATGACCACCTTCACCTGTGTGCCGGCGGGTTGCCTCAAGAGCATTATCAATCAAATTCCCCAAGACGCTGACGAGCTGGTCTCTGGGCAAATTATCAGGGATATCAGTCATCTGGCTATCCGGGTCAATATCCAGGTGCAGGCCCATTTCTTTAGCGCGATTGTATTTACCCAATAAACAGCCGGCAATCACAGGGTCTGGCACGGCAGCCAATAGTAAGTGAATAAGTGTCTGATGGTCACTCACCTCCCGGCCAATCAGGCTCAGAGCATCCGCGTGGGCGCCAATCTGAATCAGACCAGCGATGGTGTGCAGCTTATTTGAATATTCGTGGGTCTGACTTCGCAGAGTATCGGCATACTGTTGAATGCGTGTCAGTTGTTGACTGACATGATCTAACTCATCTCGCCGCCGGAAACTGGCTACAACACCAATGGTTTCATCACCTTGGCGAACTGGCAGCCGGTTAACCACCATTTGCCGGTTTCTGAGCCACACTTCACGGTCAAAATCCGGAATTCCAGACTCCAGCACCGAGAGCAAATCACTATCGGGTAAAACCTCCAGAATTGGTCGGCCGGCAACCGTGGCTCCCTCATCCAAACCTAGAGTTTCAAGAGCTGCCCGGTTAACTGTGGTGATAATTCCATCGCGGTTTATGGCAATAATGCCCTCGCGTACCGATTGAAGCGTGGCATTTCGCTCCTCGAATAATCGAGCAATTTCCTCGGGCTCCAGTCCAAAGATTTCGCGTTTAAAACGCCCCGCAATCACCACGGCCACCAGCATGCTGATCAACAGCATCAGGCCAACCACCCCGTAGAGAACAAAATTGTAGCGCTGAACGGTGGTGCTAACCTGCGACACACTATAACCCACTGAGACAATACCAATGATTTCTCCGGTTTCCGGCAACACCACAGGCGCCTTACCCCGCATGGTTTCACCCAGGTTTCCGACAGCCCTTGCCACATACCCCCGGCCACCAACCAATGCCTGGCGACCGTCATCGCCATCATCATCTGCCATCGACAACCCAACGAGCTCAGGCGATGGATGGGCAAGCCGGATAGCCTGATGATCACCGATCACAATAAAGAGAGCTTCATTGGTCGCCGCCAGCTTTTGGGCAAGTCGGTTCAACGCCACGGTATCTCGCTGCTGTATGCCTTCCACAACGGCCGGCGTCGCGGCAATCGTTTTCGACACCATTAATGCCCGCTGGCCAATCTCGTTGTATAGGGATTCGCTAAGGTAATAGCCAGCAAACCCTCCAATCAATGCAGTTTGAAAGGCACTAACAAATCCCAGCGTAAGGATCATTCGGGTTTTAAGTCTGGTTTTTCTCGCCACGGTCTATTCAGATTTTGTTGTCATTCAGGCGGTCAGATTAATGCACAAGCTGCCGTTTTACCCGTGAACTTTATGCACTAAATGGACTTTAGTTTTTTTAAAGGCAATACGCGCACAAGCTTTTTAGCAAGATAACCTCCTTTTAATCTACCTGACCGGCTCCCCCGGGGTACACACAACAACAATGGAAGGGTGACTATTCATGTTTATCAAACGAACTCTGAGTTTTGCCGCTGCAGCAGCTTTCAGCATGTCAGCCATGGCGTGGCAACCATCCGGTAAGGTTGAGTGCCTGGCTCCTGCTGACCCAGGAGGCGGCTGGGACTTTACCTGTCGCAGTGTTGGCAACGTCATGCAAACACTGAAGCTGGTTGAGGGCTCAGTCCAAACAGTCAATATGGCGGGTGCGGGTGGCGGTGTGGCGTACGCTCACACCGTCAGCAAACGGAATAAGGATGACAAACTTCTGGTGGCCGCTTCTACCGCGACCACCACTCGTTTGGCACAAAAGCAATTCCCCGGCCTTGATGCAGACATGGTGAAATGGGTCGGTGCACTGGGCGCGGATTATGGAATTATCGCCGTTGGTAAAAACTCCAAATATCAAAATCTGAATGAACTGTTTGAAGCCAGCAAACAAAACCCACGGGCGGTGAAGTTTTCCGGTGGTAGTGCGCGAGGCGGCTGGGATCACTTGAAAGTACTAATCGCGGCCAAAGCAGCTGGCGTAGATAAACTACCATCTATTCCCTACCTGTCGTACAACAACGGCGGCGAAGCCATGACCCAGGTGGTCGGTGGCCAAGTGGATGCTTTTACCGGTGATATTTCCGAAGCTACTGGTTTTATGGAATCCGGCGATTTGCGTGTGCTGGCAGTTCTTTCGGAAGAACGTCTGCCAGGCAAATACCACCATATTCCTACGGCCAGAGAACAAGGCATTGAAGCTTTGGGGCCAAACTGGCGTGGTTTCTACATGCCTAAAGGTGCCAGCGACGAAGCCAAAGAATACTGGGTTCGGGCTGTCGACACACTTTACGCCAGTGATGAATGGAAGCAGGTCATGAAGAGCAATGGCCTGATCCCATTCCATCCGGATGCCGATAAGTTTGAGAGTTTTGTTCATCAACAAGTACAGGAGATCACTGACCTGTCTCGTGAAATTGGTTTGATGAAATGAGCGGATTAAACGATCGCATTCTCGGCCTGGGCCTGTTGGTCCTGGCTGTAGCCTACGGTTGGGTCGCGCAGCAATGGCCTGAGCCATTCGGGGGTACTGAAGGCCTGGGGCCTGAGACATTCCCGACCATCTTGTCGGTGGTCTTAATTATCGGCAGCCTCTATCTGATGGTAAAGCCAGACCCCGACGCTCAGTGGCCCTGGGGAAAAACAGCCATTGAGCTTCTGGTTGCGGTCATCGTACTGGTGATCTATGCCGTCATACTGGAGCCCCTGGGCTTCGTGATTTCTACCACTTTGGTTGTGGGCACTTTGAGCTGGCGTATGGGAGCCTCACCGGGGAAAGCGTTTCTTACCGGATTGATCAGCGCTGTGGTGGTGTTCGGGTTATTTAACTATGGCCTGTCATTGAGCCTGCCGGCCGGCCTGCTGGAGATCAACTGATGGAAACACTCGGCTTTTTAATAGACGGCTTTGCCGTGGCCTTAACTCCGTACAACCTGATGTTTGCCCTTTTCGGCGCATTTATCGGCACGCTTATTGGCTGCTTGCCGGGTTTGGGGCCCGCCAATGGCGTGGCAATTCTGATTCCACTGGCGTTCAGTCTGGGTTTACCGCCAGAAACCTCAATGATCCTGCTTACCTCCGTGTACGCGGGCGCCATGTATGGTGGCCGGATTTCTTCAATCTTGCTCAACATACCTGGCGACGAACCGGCCATGATGACCTGCCTGGATGGTTACCCCATGGCACAAAAAGGCCGGGCGGCAGATGCCCTGGCAATCTCTGCAATTGCGTCATTTTCAGGAGGTTTGATCGGTACCATTGGGCTGATCATGCTGGCACCCGTATTGGCAAAGTTTGCTCTGACGTTCGGACCTGCGGAATATTTTGCTCTGTTCATTCTGGCGTTTGCCACCTTGGGTGGCATTACCGGCAAAAACCCAATGAAAACCGTGATTGCAGCATCACTTGGCATCATGATTTCAACGGTAGGCATCGATATCTCAACCGGCACACAGCGTTACACTTTTGGTGTTCTGGAGCTGTATGAAGGCATTGATTTCATTCTTGCGATAGTTGGTCTGTTTGCCATTTCTGAGCTGCTCTTTTTTGTAGAATCCCGCATCGGCAGCGGCCACAAAAAAGTAAATGTTGGTAAATTAACACTGACCTTCAAAGAGTTGATAAGCACTATTCCAACGCAACTACGCGGCGGTATTCTGGGGTTTATTGCAGGTGTTCTTCCCGGTGCTGGCGCCTCTTTGGGCAGTTTTATCAGCTACACACTGGAAAAACGGGTTATTGGTAAACGAGGTTCCTTTGGTGAAGGCGACATCCGTGGGGTCGTTGCTCCGGAAGCCGGAAACAATGGGGCTGCGTCCGGCGCATTAGTACCAATGCTGACCCTGGGCGTTCCTGGCAGCGGCACCACTGCCGTCCTGCTGGCTATGCTGATCTCGCTGAACATTACTCCAGGCCCATTGATGTTCACCCAGAATGCAGACATCGTTTGGGGTGTTATTGCCGCATTGTTGATCGGTAACGTACTGCTTCTGTTGTTGAACATTCCCATGATTGGGGTGTTTGTAAAGCTGCTGTCCATACCTCCGATGTTCCTGCTTCCGATTGTCACGATGGTTGCGTTTGTGGGTATCTATTCTATTAGCAACAGCACTTTCGACCTCTATTTCATGGTGGCATTCGGGGTAGCGGGGTATTTCCTGCGCAAACTGGAGATCCCCCTCGTTCCGATCATTCTCGGCTTACTGTTAGGGCCGGAGATGGAGAAAAATCTGGGACATGCTCTGATTCTGTCAGATGGTGACTGGAGCACTCTATGGGGCAGCCCGCTGGCTCTGGGGCTCTGGGCAGTTGCAGGATTGGGCCTGGCGTTGCCGGTTATCGTTGGCCCTCTCCTGAGACGTCGCATGAGGTCTGCACTCAAGGAAGGGCCGATTAGCGACTAACCAGCGCTTCAACTCTTTACTGATGGTCAGCCAGCAGCTTTGCCCCTCTGCGATGGCTAGCAGGGGGCAATCCCCGGGGCCTGGCCCCGGGGTTACCTCTTACTCAGCCGAGGCAATAAGGCTAGCGTTACCACCGGCAGCAGTGGTGTCAATGCACAGGTGTCGCTCAATCACATAACGCTGATCCAGCTTATGCTCATCGATGATGGGCAACAGGGCACCATCACGGACAGCCAGAGCTTGGCGGTAACGTTTCAGTAAGGACTTCTCCGCCACACTGACGACCGCGGCATAACCGTCCAGCTGGATCAAAGCCTCAGGCTCCAGTAAGCCGTCACAGGCGGCCACAGGAAGGCCAGCCCTGACGGCTTGCGCCATGGCTTTTTCCACACCCGGAGCAACAACAACAACCTTATTGCCCTGGGATAATGCCACTCCTGCCTGCTCCACTGCTGATTCAGTGTCCGGCCCCAGGCACAACACAACTCCACGAGCATGGCAGGACAAGTGATTCTGCTCCCCTGTCGGCCCGGGCATTTCCGCATACCCGGCATCCAGCGGAGCCGGAACATCACCAAAGAACGGTTTCAGAACCTGCTGCCGCCCTTCTGGTGCCGGCACATCAAGCCGGGCCAACTGATCAATGAGCTTCTGCACCTTTTGTGCGGTGACCGCTTTACCGTCGCCTGCAGGCACCTCCGTTACATTTCCCTTAAGGAAACGCCGCACATACTGCGGACCACCGGCTTTCGGGCCGGTCCCGGACAGCCCTTCACCCCCGAACGGCTGGGAGCCTACAATTGCACCAATCTGGTTACGGTTAACATATGTGTTACCAACTTTGATCCGGCTCGAAATGTGCTCAATACGACGATCTACACGACTATGGATACCAAAGGTCAGGCCATACCCCTTGGCATTAATGGCGTCCACTACCTTGTCGATATCCTTAGCTTCGAAGGTTGCTACATGCAACACCGGGCCAAAGATTTCTTCTTCCATTTCCTCAATACCGCTCACCTTCAAAACCACAGGAGAGACGAACAGACCTTTTTTCGGCACGGGCAATTTCTTGAGCAACTTACCCTGCTTTTCAAACTTAGCGCAGTGATCGTTAATCTTCTTGCGGGACTCTTCATCAATCACTGGCCCTACATCAGTAGACAAATTCCAGGGGTCACCAATGCCCAGTTCTTCCATCGCTCCAAAGAGCATTTCCAACAGGTTGTCGGCAATATCTTCCTGCACATACAGCATACGCAAAGCCGAACAACGCTGACCGGCACTCTGGAACGAGGAGGCCAGAACATCCCGCACTACCTGTTCCGGCAACGCGGTGGAATCCACAATCATGGCATTCAGTCCGCCGGTTTCTGCAACCAGAGGCGCATCCGGGGCCAGGTTTTCAGTCATTGCTTTATTAATCAGCCTGGCGGTATCAGTACCACCAGTGAAACATACGCCATCGACTCTGGAATCTGACGTTAACGCAGCTCCGACAGTACCACCGTCACCCGGTAGC
Organism: Marinobacter sp.; assembly: GCF_041595835.1. Taxonomy (GTDB): domain Bacteria; phylum Pseudomonadota; class Gammaproteobacteria; order Pseudomonadales; family Oleiphilaceae; genus Marinobacter. The sequence goes on from NZ_JBFHJO010000014.1 coordinate 7,749, forward strand.
AGCTGAATCACTTCTTTCGGAATACCCGCCTCATGCATTAACTCAACAGCCCGAACCGCAAGCAATGACGTCTGCTCCGCTGGTTTTGCTACGACCGCATTACCGGCAGCCAGGTTTGCCAGAACCTGGCCAGTAAAAATGGCCAGTGGGAAGTTCCAGGGCGAGATACAGCAAATCACGCCACGGGCCTGCCCTGCATCCTTGTAGCGAATGCCTTCATTGGCATAGAACATGGCAAAATCGACTGCCTCGCGCACTTCTGCTACCGCATCCAGCAGAGATTTCCCTGCTTCCCGTGTTGTCAGAGCAAACAACTCATCGACATTCGCTTCGTACAGGTCACCGACCTTACGAATTAATTCTGCACGCTGTTCAGCAGGCATGGCAGACCAATGGTTGAAACCGTTCTTTGCTGCATCCAGGGCCGCGCTCACATCCGCTTTCGAAGCGAAAGTAATCTGACCAACCAGATCGTCCGGGTCAGCCGGATTACGAACATCTATGGTTTCGCCTTCGGCGGCAGGAACTGACATAACCGGCCCTCCCTGCCACTGGTGTTTTCTATAACGGCCACGGCCTTCGTTGAGTTCTGCCACCGTTACGGGATCGGTCAGATCCCAACCTTTCGAGTTACGGCGCTGATCACCGAAAATTTTGCCAGGTGGCACAATGACTTTGCTGGACAGGTCTTGCCCCAAAGCATTGACGACTTCAATCGGATCTCTGGCGATTTCTTCTGGGGTGATACTGGTATCGACAATCTGGTTTACAAATGAGCTATTGGCACCGTTTTCCAACAAGCGACGAACCAGATAAGCCAGCAAATCTTTATGGGCACCAACGGGAGCATATATACGACAAGGCACTTTACTGTCTCGCAGAACCTGATCGTGCAAGGACTCGCCCATTCCGTGCAGACGCTGAAACTCAAACTGATCACGGCCCAGATCTTTTGCCATTTCCAACACGGCAGAAACAGAGTGCGCGTTATGGGTTGCAAACTGAGGGTAAATTCGGTCGGTCATACCCAGCAACTGGTGGGCGCAGGACAAATAGGAAACGTCACTACAGGCCTTGCGGGTAAAGACAGGGAAGCCTTCAAGCCCCATCACCTGGGCCCGTTTAATCTCAGCATCCCAGTAGGCGCCTTTTACAAGACGCACCATAATACGACGATTATGTTTTGCCGATAATGCATACAACCAGTCCAAAGCATAGGATGCTCGCTTCGCAAAGGCCTGGACCACTACACCAAAGCCATCCCAGCCATCCAGAGCCGGGTCTGAAAAGATAGCTTCAATCACATCCAGCGACAGGTCCAGCCGATCTTGTTCTTCAGCATCAATGTTAAAACCCATGTTAGCCGCGGCAGCCTTTTTCGCCAGTTCCAGTGCCCGGGGCACCAACTCGTTCATGACTCGATCTTTCTGGCCGTACTCATACCGGGCAAGCAATGCTGACAGCTTCACTGAAATACCGGGGTTGGTCCGTACATCCCCTTCACAACGTTTGCTGATGCTTTCGATAGCACTCAGATACGCCTGGAAATAACGTTCGGCATCCGCATCCGTTCGGGCAGCTTCACCCAACATGTCATAGGAATAGGTGTATCCCTGCGCTTCCTGATCCTGACCATTCTTCTGAGCTTCTTCAATATTTCGGCCCAAGACGAACTGCCGCCCCATTTCCTTCATGGCCTGGCCTGCAGCGACTCGAACAACGGGCTCACCAAGACGCTTGACCATACCTTTCAGGGTGACACCAACACTCTCGCGCTCTGAATCCTTGAGCAAATTGCTTGTCATCAGCAGGGCCAGGGTAGCCGAGTTAATCAACCCGGATTTAGCTTTGCCTACGTGGGCCCCCCAATTACCAGAGGTGATTTTGTCTTCAATCAGATCCTGAATGGTGAGGTTGTCAGGCACGCGAAGCAGCGCCTCAGCAAGACACATCAACGCCACGCCTTCTTTGGTGGTCAAACCATATTCAGCCAGGAACTTTTCCATAACGGTGGGCCTGGCATTTTCTCGGACACTGCGAACCAGCTCCGCCGCTCGCGCTGAAATCGCCTTGCGGGTATCTTCAGACAACTGAGCCTGCTCAATCAGCCGGTGAATCACTTCATACTCATCCGCCAGATAGTTAGTACGAATAGCCTGACGAATGTCGTGGAGCTCTAGTACCTCGGATTGCTGCAGACTCATGGGGATGCCTCCTGATTATTGGAATACTGACCGCATTGTAGCGAAGGCGATGAATGCTATTTTCCTATTCAAGCCTTGAATGCATCTCTGATCGCCTTTATTTTCAGCTCATAAATTACCCAGACGACTACATTTCTCGTAAACTTAGTGAAAATCTCTTTTTTCGCCCAAGCAGGCACCTTCCCTTAAGGATAGCAGTCATGTCGGACCTGGACAGAATTGACCACGCCATCATCCGTGAACTTCAGAAAAACGGGCGGATAACCGTGACTGACCTGGCTTCCAGAGTCGGTTTATCAAAAACACCGTGTCAGGTACGCATGCGCAGACTGGAGGTACAGGGCTATATCACGGGTTATTCCGCCATGGTCAACCAGACCAAGCTGGGGCACTCCCATGTGGCGTTTGCACAGGTAACATTGAACGATACCTCCAGTAAGTCACTGGCGGCGTTCAATGAAGCGGTGAAGCAAATATCAGCGATCGAGCAGTGCCACATGATGGCAGCGAATTTTGATTACCTGCTTAAAATCCGTACCCGGAATATGGCAGAGTACCGCCAAGTGCTGGGAGAGCAGATATCCAGCCTGCCCCATGTGCTGCAGACCAGCACCTTTGTAGTGATGGAAAACGTCAAAGACCGAGGGCAATAAGATGCGAATTGTAATTACGCCAGACTCCTTCAAGGAGTGCCTGTCTGCGAAAGAAGTCGCATCGGCAATCGCTCGTGGATGGCGCAAAGCTGCCCCCGGGGATGACATCATGGAAATACCCCTTGCTGATGGAGGCGAAGGCACCACGGCAACACTGACAGATGCTTTGGGCGGGCAGCTACATACCGTGTCAGTTGCTGGCCCTTTGGGCGAACTGATTGAAGCCCGTTTTGGCCTGGTCAATAACGGCGAAACCGCAATCATCGAAGTAGCAGAAGCCAGCGGCCTGCATTGTGTGCCCGCCGAAGCCCGGAATGCGCTCCAGGCATCCAGCCGGGGAACCGGAGAATTGATTCTGGCTGCTCTGGAACATCGGCCGAAAAAACTGATTATGGGGCTGGGAGGAAGTGCCACGACAGACGGCGGAGCTGGCATATTGCAAGCCCTTGGAGCCAGATTACTGGATGGTCAGGGGCATGATATCGGGCCTGGAGGTGCCGGCCTGGCACAGCTTGCTAAAGCCGACCTTGAACCTGCTATCCATCGACTTAACGGCATTGAGTTGATAGTTGCCTGTGACGTCACCAATCCATTGCTGGGCCCGGAAGGAGCAGCAGCGGTTTTTGGACCACAGAAAGGCGCCAATAGCGCAGAAGTTCGCCAACTGGACACCAACCTGGCGCATTTTGCAGAATTGGCTCAAAAGCAGGGGCTGGATATTGCCAGCTTTCCCGGCAGTGGCGCCGCCGGCGGCATTGGCGGTATGGTCAAGGGCATTCTTGGTGCCCAGCTTCAGCCCGGCATAGAACTGATCATGGAAGCGGTAAAACTGGCGCAACATATCCGCAACGCTGATCTGGTGATTACTGCTGAGGGGGCGATTGATGCCCAAAGTGCCTTTGGTAAAACCCCAGCCGGAGTTTCCCGGCTTGCACAATCCTGCGGTGTCCCGGTCATTGGGCTGTGCGGAAAATTAGGGGCTGAGCTGGCTCCGCTCCATGATGCCGGGTTAACAGCGGCTTTTTCGATCACCCCCGCCCCCATCACGCTTTCTGAAGCCTATGCCCAGGCAGACGCCAACCTGGAGCATTCCGCAGAGCAGCTAGCCCACCTGATACATAGTTTCTCACACCAGTGACACAGTATTCAGCAACCCGGTGAGCTCAACCCTGCCTCGGGCCAGGCGAACCTGGCCCCGGCGCTCAAGCTCCTTCAGCAAACGACTGACGACTTCCCGAGCCGTTCCCAATTCTACAGCCAGCTCCTGGTGGGTAATGCTCAGTACTTTCTGGCCATCGACAGCTCTGGCCTGAAGCCACTCCTCCAGCCGCGCATCCATCCGGTGAAACGCCACTTCTTCTACCAGCAGCATCAGATCATCAAGACGACGACCGTAGGATTCCATAATCCCCAGCCGGAATTCTGCAGACTGATCCATCAGCCGATCAAACAATCCGCGGGGGATAATGGCGGCTTCGGCCTCATTTTCAACAATGGCCTCTGCCCGGTATCCTCGGCCCGTCATCAAGCAACCAATGGACAGAGTACAGATATCGTCAGCCCCCATGCGGTAGAGCACGATACTATGGCCAGAGACTCCCGTCATCTGTACCTTGATGCTGCCAGCCAACACCAGAGGCAGTCCCCGGCAATGTTCACCTGCACTGAACAACACCTGCCCGGGTGGGAAACGCATAGTCTGAAGCCCCTTCAGGGCGTCTTTACGCAGAGAATCGGTAAGCGTGTCGAGAATACTGTGCCTGGCCATCCAGCAGTGCCTTGTATGGAAAGTTATTTGCCTGTGTGACTTTATCACTGAACGTGGTCAGTCGCAGGCCTATAGTCTGATCATCATCAAAGGTTTCACAGGAGAAGCAAAATGACAGTAAATATGGGTTCCGCTGATCGTATTATTCGTGCCGTCGTGGGTATTGTCCTGCTGGCCCTGGTCTTTGTTGGCCCTCAGACACCCTGGGGCTGGATTGGCATTGTGCCTCTGGCAACCGCACTGATTGGAAACTGTCCTGCCTACTCGTTGTTTGGCATCAAAACCTGCAAAACCAAGTAACCGGTAATCAGGTTTTCTGAATACAGAAAGGCCGGAGTGTTTCAACACTCCGGCCTTTCTTTGGATCTGCCTGCCTGAAATGTCGCTGTTAGTTAGCGAGCGGGCGTATTCAGTACGTCCAGAACTTCTTCCAGCTCGGTAATCATCTGCCGAATCAACTGCTTGTATTGCGATGTATCGTCTTTGGCCTCAGTACTGCTTAGCTTCTGCTTAGCGCCACCAATGGTGTAGCCCTGATCATATAACAAGCTGCGAATCTGGCGAATGGTGATAACATCCGCGCGCTGGTAATAACGACGGTTACCCCGACGTTTCACTGGCGAAAGTTGCGGAAATTCCTGCTCCCAATACCTTAAAACATGTGCCTTAACAGCACACAGCTCAGCTACCTCACCGATTGTGAAATAGCGCTTCCCGGGGATTACAGGAAGTTCGTTGTTATGACTCGGTTCCAGCATACGCTTCTACTTTCTGTTTCAATTTTTGACCCGGTCGAAACGTAACTACGCGTCGTGCACTGATAGGGATCTCTTCACCCGTTTTAGGGTTGCGCCCCGGCCGTTGTTTCTTATCCCGGAGATCGAAGTTGCCGAACCCCGACAACTTCACTTGCTCGTTATGGCTCAGAGCACCTCTGATTTCATCGAAGAAAGCTTCTACCATTTCCTTGGCTTCCCGCTTGTTCAGACCTAACTCTTCGTACAAGCGCTCTGCCATATCCGCTTTCGTCAAAGCTGCCATTCGTCAACTCCTCAGTGTTGCCCCCAGCTCTTCTTTCAGGGACTCGATAACCCCGTTAAAGAGCGAATGCACTTCGTCTTCATTCAACGTGCGTTCAGGATGCTGCCAGAACAGACTGAGCGCCAGGCTGCGATTGCCTTCACCCAGGCTTTCTCCTTCATAAACATCAAACACACGCAAGTCTGTCAGGTGCTCGCCCGCATGTTTACGAGCCACTTGCTCAACCTGAGCGAACGCCACCTCGTTTCCAATAATGATAGCCAAATCCCGTCGAACTTCCGGAAATTTTGAAACATCTTTGAAATTAGGCACATATCCGGTAACGATCGAATTCAAGAATAGCTCAAACATCAGAATCGTGCCATTAAGTTCAAGATTTTTCTGAACTTGTGGATGCAAGGTTCCCAACCAGCCCACACTTTCGCCATCCCGCAAGAGCTCTGCTGTCTGGCCTGGGTGTAAAGCCGGGTGCTGGCTCGCCCGGAACTGGATCTCAATACCCAGCAACTGGAACAGGCTCTGCAACTCTCCTTTTACATCAAAGAAATCAGCTGTTCTGCGACCGTTTACCCAGTTTTCAGCGGTCTGGTTACCTACCACCACACCCGCAAGCATCGGCTGCTGGTCGATTTCATCGCCTTGTTTCACAAAACGAAGACCAGTTTCAAACAGGCGGATACGCGATTGTTGGCGGTTCTGGTTATGAAGCACGGTTTTCAACAAGCCGCTCCACAATGTCGTACGCATAACCGACAAATCGGCAGAAATCGGATTCGCCAAGGCGATACCTTCACGCTCCGGATTAATCAGTTGCTGAACCTTAGGGTCGACAAAGCTATAGGTAATTGCTTCGTGATAACCTTGAGCCACAAAGAAATTACGAACAGCCGATAACGGTCGAACAGCTTCTTCACGAACACTCAACCCCAACGACCCCGTAGGCGCTGTCACGGGAAGATTGTTATAGCCGAATATACGCCCCACTTCTTCAATCAGGTCTTCTTCAATCGAGATATCCGGGCGGAAGCTAGGCACACTGATGCGCCAGCCGTCTTTCAAAAGCTTTTCAACGCGCAAACCAAGACGGGAAAGGATTTCTTCGACCGTCGTACGATCAATCGTCAGACCAAGCACGTCCGCCAAGCGTTTTTCACGCAGATCCACCATCCTGGCTTCAGGCAAGTCTTCCCAGCTAACAACTTCAACAATCTCGCCAGGCTCACCCCCAACGATATCCATGAGCAAGCGAGTAGCCCGCTCCATGGCGTCGCGAGCCAGCTCATAATCAACACCACGCTCAAAACGGTGCGAGGCATCGGTATGCAAACCATAGTGACGAGCCTTTCCAGCCAGAGTGATCGGATCGAAGTACGCTGACTCCAATACCAGGTCTCGCGTTTTTTCACTCACACCGGAATGCTCACCCCCCATAACACCGGCGATAGCAATCGGCTTGTCGTGATCAGCAATCACCAGGGTTTCAGCCGTCAGTTCTACTTCCTGGCCATCCAGAAGCACCAGTTTTTCACCCGCTTTCGCATTGCGAACCACAATACCGCCGGCAATTTCTTCCCGGTCAAAGGCATGCATCGGCTGGCCAAGCTCCAGCATTACGTAATTGGTTACATCAACGGCAGCGTCAATAGAACGAATACCAGAGCGGCGAAGTTTTTCCTGCATCCACAATGGTGTTTCAGCTTTCAGGTTTACATTGCGCAAGATGCGGCCAAGGTAACGGGGACAGCCTTCTGGAGCCTCAACCCGAATAGCAGGAACCTCAGAATGAACCGCCTCAACCGGTTCAATTTCCGGGGCATTCACCAGCAAACTGTTCAGCACCCCCACTTCTCGAGCTAACCCTTTAATAGAAAGACAGTCGGCGCGGTTCGGCGTGAGGTCCACATCAATCGCAATATCATTAAGCTTCAGGTAGTCCACCATGCTCTGACCAACAGGAGCATCGGCCGGCAATTCCATCAGACCATCATGATTCTCTGAGATGGCAAGCTCGGATTCAGAACAAAGCATACCTTCAGAAGGCTGGCCACGCAGCTTGGCCTTCTTGATCTTGAAGTTTCCTGGCAGCACAGCACCCAAAACAGCGAAAGGTACTTTCAGGCCCTCACGTACATTGGGGGCACCACAAACCACCTGAACGGTCTGGGAGCCATCGCTGACCTGGCAAACCCTCAGTTTGTCCGCATCCGGATGCGGCTCAACGGCGAGAACCTCACCGACAACCACACCAGTAAATTCGCCAGCCACCGGCTCAAAGCCGTCTACTTCCAGGCCGGCCATTGTGATCTGATCCATCAATGCCTGAGAATCAATGCTTGGATTAACCCACTCACGCAGCCACTGTTCACTGAATTTCATTGTTCTAGCCTTGTCCTGATGCCATTTATGCGGTTGATTCGGAGTCCTGCTTACGTCACACAGCCCGGAGGCTTAACGGAATTGGCGTAAAAAACGCAGGTCGTTTTCGAAGAACATGCGTAAATCTTTTACGCCATAGCGCAGCATGGCCAGGCGTTCAACACCCAGCCCAAACGCAAAGCCACGATATTCTTCGGCATCGATACCGCAATGCTCGAACACTTTAGGGTGCACCATTCCACACCCCATTACTTCCAACCATTTAATACTGCCATCGGGCTCACGCCCCCACTCAATATCCACCTCTGCAGACGGCTCAGTGAACGGGAAATAGGAGGGACGGAAACGTACTTTCAGGTCCCGCTCGAAGAAAACCCGGAGAAACTCTTCTACAGTGCTCTTAAGATCCGCAAAGCTGACATTCTTCTCAATCAGCAGGCCTTCAACCTGATGAAACATCGGGGTATGCGTTATATCGGAGTCACACCGGTATACCCGGCCAGGACAGATCATCCGGAAAGGCGGCTTACCCGCTTCCATTGTCCGGATCTGAACAGGTGAAGTGTGAGTGCGTAACAACGTACCCGGATTGAAATAGAAAGTATCGTGCATAGCACGCGCCGGGTGATGCCCTGGAATATTAAGGGCCTCGAAGTTATGATAGTCATCTTCGATTTCCGGCCCCTGCTCCACGCTGTAACCGGCGCGGGAAAAAATCTCTTCAATACGCTGCAGGGTACGAGTAACCGGGTGCAAACCACCCAGATCCTGGCCTCGGCCTGGCAAGGTTACATCAATAGACTCGCTGGCAAGCTTCGCCTCAATGGCGGACTTTTCCAGGTCCGCACGACGAGCATTGATCGCCTGCTCAACCTGCCCCTTGGCTTCATTGATTTTCTGGCCTGCGGCAGGTCGTTCTTCCGCTGAAAGCTTACCCAGAGTTTTTGCTTGCTGGGTAATCACCCCTTTTTTACCGAGGTATTCCACGCGAATTTGATCAAGCGCCTGAAGATTGTCCGCAAGTTCTACTGCGTGCAACCCGTCCTGAACCAATTGTTCCAGGTTTTCCATTGACCCTGCTCCAAACCAGAAATGGGGTAGGTTAAAACAAAAATAGGGGAAGAGCGTGCCCTTCCCCTATTCAGGAGGTGCCGTCATGAAATCATGAGGCACCGTGATCGATCAGTAACCGATGAAAGAGCTTAAGCGATCACAGGGATGCTTTGGCCTTCTCAACCACTGCAGCAAAAGCTTGCTGCTCGTTCATGGCCAGATCAGCCAGAACCTTACGATCGATTTCAACATTCGCTTTTTTCAGGCCAGCGATCAGACGGCTGTATGACAGACCGTTTGCACGCGCACCAGCGTTGATACGAACAATCCACAAAGCGCGGAAAGCACGTTTACGGTTGCGACGGTCACGGTAAGCGTATTGACCGGCCTTGATAACCGCTTGCTTGGCAACGCGGAATACACGACTACGAGCGCCGTAATAACCCTTGGCCTGCTTGAGAATCTTCTTGTGACGACGACGTGCTACCACGCCACGTTTTACACGAGCCATATTTTAATCCTTCTACCTTATATACCTGATCAGGAAGTTAGCGGCTGAATCAGCACGCCGTCATACGCTTGATTGAAGCCACATCGGACTTGGCAATCAGCTTGGTGCCACGCAGCTGACGCTTACGCTTCGGGCTCTTCTTGGTCAGGATATGACTGGTGAAGGACTGCTTGTGCTTGAAGCCGGTAGCGGTTTTCTTGAACCGCTTGGTAGCTCCACTCTTAGTTTTCATCTTAGGCATTTTTAAAACTCCGCATTCTATTTTTTAATAAAACAATTGTGTCCCTGAACGACAAATCCCCCGCTACTGCGGGGGACCCATCAGAGGATCAGGTCACTTCTTTTTGCGGGGAGCCACAATCATGGTCATCTGCCGGCCTTCCATTTTAGGCCGCATCTCAACCGTTGCGATCTCTTCAAGATCCGTTTCGATCCGATTCATGAGCTTCATACCAATTTCCTGGTGTGCCATCTCACGGCCACGGAAACGAATCGTAATCTTGCCTCGGTCCCCGGCTTCAAGGAAACGTATCAGGTTGCGTAGTTTTACCTGATAATCCCCTTCTTCAGTTCCTGGACGGAACTTAAGCTCTTTGACCTGCGTCTGCTTTTGCTTCTTCTTGGCAGCCGCCTTGGCTTTCTTCTCTTCGAAGATCTTCTTGCCGTAATCCATTATTTTACAGACGATCGGATCGGAATCCGTAACCTGTACCAGATCAAGGGTAGCCTCTTCCGCCATGCGAATAGCATCCTCAATTGGAACAACACCAACCTGATTGCCTTCGGCATCGATCAAGCGGACTTCAGTTGCGTCAATATTCTCATTGATAGGCGCTTTTGGAGTGCGCCCACCCCGATTCGTTCGCTGTTTAATAATCAGATCTCCGTTTTGGTTTTGCCTTTGCGTTGAATGTCATCAGCCAATAGCTGTTCAAACGCTTCAAGCGATAGAGTCCCTAAATCTTCACCTTTACGGGTGCGTACTGCAACCGCATTGTTTTCGATTTCTTTATCGCCAACGACGACAAGATAGGGAACCTTGTTAAGAGTATGCTCGCGGATTTTAAAGCCGATCTTCTCGTTTCTCAAGTCAGCATTAACCCGATATCCCAAAGAATCCCATTTTTTGGCCAATTTCTGACAGTAGTCACGCTGATTATCGGTAATATTCAGCACCGCAACCTGCGTTGGCGCCAGCCAAGCGGGAAATGCACCTTCGTATTCTTCAATCAGTATACCGATAAACCGCTCAAAAGACCCGAGAACTGCACGATGCAGCATAACTGGAGTCTTCCGTTCGGAATTATCAGCCACATACTGGGCGCCTAAGCGTCCAGGCATTGAAAAATCTACCTGAATAGTACCGCACTGCCATACTCGGCCGATACAGTCCTTCAGCGAAAATTCAATTTTCGGACCATAGAAAGCACCCTCGCCCGGCAACAACTCCCAGTCAACACCTGCGCGATTCAACGCTTCTTCAAGAGCCGCTTCAGACTTATCCCAAACTTCGTCTGAACCTACGCGCTTCTCTGGGCGGGTCGATAGTTTATAAAGAATCTCGCTGAACCCGAAGTCTGCATAAACCTCATGCAACAAATGAATGAAGGAAGACACCTCATCCTGAATTGCATCTTCCTCACAGAAAATATGAGCGTCGTCCTGTGTAAACCCACGCACGCGCATCAGGCCATGCAACGCACCAGAAGCCTCGTTACGGTGGCAGGAGCCAAACTCCGCCAGTCGTAAAGGAAGATCCTTATAACTTTTCAGGCCCTGATTGAACACTTGCACATGGCAAGGGCAGTTCATTGGCTTAATTGCGTAATCGTGCTTTTCGGACTCGGTGGTAAACATGGCATCCTGGAATTTATCCCAGTGCCCGGACTTTTCCCAAAGCGTACGGGCAACCACCTGAGGTGTTCTGATTTCTTTGTAACCATGATCGTGGAGCTTACCACGCATGTACTGTTCGATTTCCTGATACAGAGACCAGCCATCCGGATGCCAAAAAACCATGCCTGGTGACTCTTCCTGCATATGGAACAGCTTCAGTTTCTTACCAATCTTTCGGTGATCACGCTTTTCAGCCTCTTCCAGGCGATTCAGGTACGCCTTGAGGTCTTTCTTGTTGCCCCACGCGGTGCCGTAAACACGCTGTAACTGCTCATTGTTATGATCACCACGCCAGAAAGCCCCGGCTACCTTGGTCAGCTTAAACGCTTTGAGTTTGCCAGTGCTTGGTACGTGAGGGCCGCGACACAAATCAACAAAATCACCCTGACGATAGAATGATAAGTCTTCATCACCAGGAATATCCTCGATGATCTGAACTTTATATTCCTCACCCATGTCTTCGAACAGCTTGATCGCGTCAGCGCGAGACATAACAGAACGGGAAACAGGAATATCTTGCTTTGCCAGCTCTTCCATCCGCTTTTCAATACGTGCCAGATCTTCATTGGTGAAGGGGCGGTCGTACTTAAAATCGTAGTAAAAGCCGTTATCCACAACCGGCCCAATCGTTACCTGAGCTTCGGGAAATAATTCTTTCACCGCCATCGCCAAAAGGTGCGCTGTGGAGTGACGAACGACATCTACGCCGTCTTCATCACGCTCCGTCACAATGGCAAGTTCAGCATCGTTTTCAATCAGGTAACTGGTATCTACAAGCCGGCCGTCCACTTTGCCCGCCAGAGCAGCCTTTGCCAGGCCTGCACCAATATCGGCGGCTACATCGTGAACAGTAACGGGTTCTGCAAAACTGCGGTGACTGCCATCAGGCAGTGTAATGACGGGCATGGGACTCTCCTGGGGGTTCTCAGCGGTGATCTATACCAAAGATCACATGGTTGCCAGCATCCGCGACACAAACCGCGGGCTGATTCAGGGAGGGAGTTTAACAGAAAAAAGCCCGGCAACAATGCCGGGCTTTTACTAACATCCTGCTATCGCAGCTATGCAAGCTGGGGTTGCGCATCCTCCCTTGCTTTGCGTTTTAACTGGCCAAAGGCCACAAACCCCAGAAGAAGAAGCGCCGGGATGAACACCAATTCTCTGGGCGGCCGATCAAGTTGCGCCTGAACCGCTTCAATGCCCCATCCAAACTCAATACCAGCTTTCTCTGCCGCGCTACCAAAGTTGACGAAATCTACGGCCAGAGTTCCGTCAAATTCCGACACCTCAAGCCCGGCGGCAGCCAAACGCTCTGCCCCGGTATCACCTGCAGGCATTTCAAGCTGAACGTAAGTTGTTACATCGCTGCCATCAATCGACATTCCAGACACCCTGAACACGACCGACTGATCAACCGGCACCGTTTCCACATACTCCATGATTGCGGCGCCGTGGCGCTCCTCATGAGGCGGGTAAACCATGTCCCAGAAGTACCCGGGGCGGAACAGGGCAAATGTGATCAGCAACAAGGCCAGAGTTTCCCACCAGCGAGTTTTGGTAAACCAATAACCCTGTGTGGCCGCTGAGAATACCAACATAGCCGTCACCGCACTTGCCACGGTAACAAGCAGATCCAGCCACCCCGTCAGACCTATCAGCAACAACTGGGTATTGAAGATAAACATGAAAGGCAAAATGGCCGTTCGAATGTCGTAGGTGAAGCCTTGAATACCGGTTCGTATAGGATCCGCACCGGAAATGGCGGCCGCCGCATAGGCGGCCAGACCAACGGGCGGCGTATCATCCGCCAGAATCCCGAAATAGAACACGAACAAGTGAACCGCTATCAACGGAACCAACAAGCCGTTTTCAGCCCCCAGCGTCACAATAACAGGGGCCATCAACGTCGAGACAACGATGTAGTTTGCGGTGGTTGGCAACCCCATCCCCAAAACCAGACTGATGACCGCCGTAAACAGAAGCATCAGAAGCAAATTGCCGCCTGATAAAAACTCCACAAACTGAGTCATTACCAACCCGATACCTGTCAAGGTAACCGTACCGACAACAATGCCCGCTGTAGCTGTTGCCACACCGATCCCAACCATATTCCGCCCACCTGTAGCGAGCGAGTGGAACAGATCAGATACACCGCCAACAAACTCACCCGTCAGCCCCCCGTGACTGCGGAAGAACGCCTTTAAAGGCCGCTGAGTGATGACAATAAAGACCATGAACAAAGTTGCCCAGAAAGCTGACAACTGGGGAGAAAAACGCTCAACTGTGAGGCACCAAACCAACACAACAACCGGAAGCAAGTAATACAACCCCGTCTTTACGGTTGGCGCCACCTCGGGGAGCTCGCCCATCGCCTTTTCAGGGTCATCCACCTCTAATTCAGGAAACTTTGTGGCATAACCCACCAAGCCACCATAGATGATCAGCAGAGCTGCCCCCAGAATCCAGGTAGCCGCCGAACCAAAATAGCCTTTCGTCCAGCCAATGCCGTAATAAACAACAACCGTCAGGATGAACAATCCAAGGATAACCACCACCCAATTCAGCATCCGCTGAGCAAGACTTGGGCGATTCAATCGCTCAATACCCTCCATCTTCAGCTTGCAGGCTTCAAGATGAACAATATAGACCAGCGCCACATAAGAAATGAGAGCCGGCAGAATGGCATGCTTTATGACTTCCAGATATGAAATACCAACATATTCCACCATCAGGAAGGCTGCGGCCCCCATAATCGGAGGTGTCAGCTGGCCATTTGTAGACGCAGCGACTTCAACAGCACCCGCTTTGGTGGCAGGAAAACCCACCCGTTTCATCAGAGGGATAGTAAACGTACCTGTGGTTACCACGTTGGCAATAGAAGAACCAGAGATCACGCCGCTCAGTCCGCTAGACACAACCGCCGCTTTGGCTGGCCCCCCCTTCATATGCCCAAGCATGGCGTAAGCCACTTTTATAAAGTAGTTACCCGCCCCGGCACGCTCCAGCAGCGCACCAAACAGTACAAACAAAAATACAAAACTTGTGGATACTCCCAAAGCGACACCAAACACGCCCTCCGTCCCCAACCACTGATGGGAAGAAAGCTTATTCAGGCTAACGCCTTTGTGGGAGATGACATCCGGCATATAAGGGCCTGCAAGGGAATACCCGATAAACACAGCCGCCACAACGGTTAAAGGTAAACCAAGAGCCCTGCGCGTTGCCTCAAGCAACAACACCAAACCGCCTAGCGCCACCCAAAGATCCTGAGTAATCGGGGCACCGGGACGTTGAGAAAGCTGATCATAGAAGACATATAGATACGACGCCGCAGCAGCCGCAGCAGCCGCTAGAACCCAGTCGTAAACGGGCACCTTCGTGGAGTGCACGCCTTTAAACATAGGGAAGGCTGAAAAGGCCAGAAACACAGCAAACGCCAAATGGATTGAGCGTGCTTCTGTAGAGTTAAATATACCGAAATTCAGAACAAACGGCAGTGGTGATGCAATCCAGAGCTGAAACAAAGACCAGCAAACCGGAATAATAAAGAGGATTGCAGCCGCAGGCCCGACAAGCGCCCTGCCTCCGGTTTCCGTCTGCAATACCTGCTCAATCTTGGCAGCATCCACACTCGCACCGGTACCGGAGTCATTCTTTGCCATGGAATGTACCTGTGATGTGAAGATAACCTGATGGAATCAATGGGGCAGGCTTATGCCTGCCCCATTACTTGCGTGCTTTGCTGATTACTCGATCAGACCAGCTTCGCGATAGTACTTGGCTGCACCTGGGTGCAAAGGCGCACTCAGCGCATCGGAAACCATTTCTTCTTTCTTCAGGTTAGCAAAGGCAGGATGCAGGCGTTTGAAGCTATCGAAGTTTTCAAATACCGCCTTAACGACTGCATATACCACATCATCGGGTACGTCAGTTGATGAAACAAACGTTGCTGCCACACCGAATGTAGTGACATCTTCATCTGTTCCACGGTACATGCCACCAGGGATAACGGCTTTTCGGTAGTATGGGTTATCTGAAATCAGCTTTTGGCTAGCTTTGTTATCTACGTTAACGACCACACTGTCGCAGGAAGTGGTCGCTTCTTTAATCGCACCGGAAGGGTGACCAACTGTGTAGAAGAAAGCGTCGATATTACCATCACACAGAGCCTGAGATTGCTCAGCAGCTTTGATTTCCGCAGCCAGGGCGAACTTATCCAGCCCCCAGCCCATCTCCTTCATCAAAACTTCAGCGGTAGCACGTTGACCTGAACCAGGGTTACCAACTGAGACGCGCTTACCTTCAAGGTCTTCAAAGTTTTTAATACCGGAGCCTTTACTGGCGATCACGGTGAATGGTTCTGGGTGCAGGGAGAAAACAGCTCGCAGCTTCTCGTTTTTACCAGCTTCTTCGAACTGGCTAGTGCCATTGTAGGCATGATACTGCCAGTCAGATTGAGCAACGGCCAGATCAAGCTCTCCAGCCCGAATGGCGTTCAGGTTATAAACTGAACCACCCGTACTCTCAACAGAGCAACGAATACCGTGCTCTTTACGGTCCATATTAACCAGACGGCAAATAGCGCCACCAGCCGGGTAATAAACGCCGGTCACGCCACCCGTACCGATCGTGACGAAACGCTGATCTTGGGCTGAAACAGAAGTAGATGCCGCTCCCAGGCTAACAACGGCGGCTACGGCCATTGCGGACGCTTTGAGTTTCAGTGTCATGAGTGTTTCCTTTTCTTGGTCATTATGGGGAATAGCCCATGCATTTATGCATGGCAAATCTCTCACACACATCAGAACATAGAACACTTCGAGCCATAAATAAAGCAAGGGTTAGCACGCTAACCAACTGAACAGAAAACAAAAAAGCCCGCAAATGCGGGCTCTTAAAGGGTTTCAGGCTGTAATCAAGACTTGGCAGCCCTTGCTTTGGCCAACATCTTATCCGGCCTCAACAGGAATCGAGCCAAGGCTGGCAACAACCAGATTGCGCCCACCATATTCCACAGGAACATGAAGAACAGCAAGAAGCCCATATCAGCCTGGAACTTAATCGGTGAGAAAATCCAGGTCACTACACCAAGCCCAAGCGTTACACCGGTAAAGATAACAGCCTTACCAGTAGAGCGCAGAGTTTCGTAGTACGCATCCTGCAGCGTTTTGCCTTCCAACAGGAACTGCTCAAGCTTGCTATAGATATAGATGCCATAATCCACACCAATACCGACACCCAGAGCAATAACCGGCAGAGTCGCCACCTTAATGCCAATCCCAGACACCGCCATAATGGCCTCACAAAGGACAGAGGTCAGCCCCAGAGGAATGACAATACATGCTACCGCACGCAACGACCGGAAGGTCAGGAAGCAAAGTAAACTAACCACACCGTAAACCAGCAACAACATAATATCCTTGGCGCCGGAAATAACTTCGTTGGTAGCAGCCTCAATACCTGCATTACCCGCTGCCAGCAAGAAAGTGTGCTCCTCATTGCTATTGGCACCGGCAAACACCTCTACACGATCAATAACTGTCTGCAGAGTCTCCGCTTTGTGGTCTTCCAGAAACACCAATACAGGAGTCAGGTCACAACTGGTATTGATCAGGCCGGCAGGTGCATCACGAATAGAGGCATTGATAATTGTCTGGTTTCGGGAAATCTCAAACCACTTCCAGTTACCTTCGTTAAGCGCCTTGGTAACCAGTTTGGACACATCGGCAAGAGAGGCGGAACCTTGAACACCCGGCGTATTCTGAAGTTCCCACTGCAAGGTATCCATCGCCCGAAGCACGTTATACTGGGTACACTGCTCTTCAGCCGTTTTCACCATAACAACCAGAACGTCCGCACTGGTGGAGTAGTTATTGATGATGTAAGCGTTATCTTTGTTGTACCGGGAGTCCGCTCGAAGCTCAGGCGCGCCCTGATCAAGATCGCCTACTTTTAGGTCCTGCTTGTAATACATGCCCAGGCCAAGCCCTATCACCGCAATCAGCAAGGAGATAGGCGCGACACCAGGATGAGAGAAATACGACAGAACACGCCATTTCCGGTCCTGTTTCTCGCCATGATTCTGAACATGGCGCACACCGCCTTTGGAAATACCCACGTAAGACATGATGAGTACGTGCAGTACCAGATTGGTGATGATAACGAATGCGACACCCAGACCGGCGGCAACCGCAAGGTCACGGATAACGTCGATCTCGATGAACACCAGCGTAAGGAACCCCATAGCGTCAGAAATCAGCGCCAGCATGCCCGGAATATACAGCGCCCGGAACGCAAGACGTGCAGAGGTAACTGCGTCAAAACCCTTGGCAGCCTCAACAGCCATTGCGTTGACAATCTGTACACCGTGACTGATGCCAATAGCGAATACCAGAAACGGAACCAGCACGGAGTATGGGTCCAGGCCGTAACCCAGTAGTTTCAGCGTACCCAATTGCCAGAACACCGCAATAATGGAGGTAAATACCGGCACCAGGGTTCCAGCGATACAGCGGGAGTACCAGAACAACAGAAGCGTGGTCAAAAGAATGGTAATTCCCGCAAACCACGCGATAGAACCAATCCCTTCAATCAGGTCACCCACTTTTTTGGCAAAGCCAACAACGTGGATACTGATGTCCGGATTTTGCTCTTGGTATTTACTGCGGATTTTTTCTTCCAACTGACGAGAGAACTCTGCGTAATCCAGTGCCTCGCCGGTTTCAGGATTTTTCTCGTACAGCGGTGCATAAACGATAGTGGAACGGAAATTATCAGAAATCAGACGACCGACTTCATTCGAACGAAGTACGTTCTGTCGCAACTGTTCCAAACTGTCCCGCGACCCATCATAACCATCAGGAATAACGGTACCGCCTTGGAAACCTTGTTCCGTTACCTCTACCCAACGGACATTTGATGTCCAGAGAGATTTCAGGCCAGAACGATCCACACCGTTAAGATAAAACATCTCGTCGGTGATCTGTTTCAGGGTCTCCATATATTCGGGGGTAAAGATGTCACCCTCTTCAACAGCAACCGCAATACGTACAAAGTTGCCCAGATTTTCCAGATCATCCCGGTGGTCGAGCATATTAACAATGTACGGATGCTCCAGAGGTATCATCCGCTCAAAGCTGGCATCCGGCTGAATTTTTATGGCGTTATAGCCAAGAAACAGTGTCAGCACTACGAACGCGAGAAGAATCAGCGCCCGGTTATTAAAAAGCAAACGCTCAAGAAACGGCTCCGCTTTTGGCGTTGCCAGGTAATGTTCACCCCTGTCATGCATCGGGTCAGACATTAATAAGCCCTCTATCCATTAATCCGTTGATGCCACACCAGGGCGTTATTTAAGATTCCGGCCGCGAGAATCGGTGAACTTCACACCACCCTCACCCACCAGCAAAAGATTGGTTCCTGACAACGGAACCACCCCCATGACACTCTCCCGATCGTTTCGGAAGTATGCGCGAAAGCTCTCTCCACCGTTGGCGCTCATCAATACAGCACCACCGTTTCCTACCAGAATGATTCGGCCATCGTCTGCCACAACAGCATTATTCAATGTGGCATTACCTTCATTTGGAACTACTTTCCAGCTACGCCCCAGATCATTTGAGCTGATGGTTGTGCCACGCAACCCAAAGGCCAGTATCTCATTGACACGTCCGGTACCGCTCACCCCGAACAAAGAACCAGGGTACGGGCTTTCGCGCATTTCCCAGGTAGCCCCGTTGTCTACAGACACGTGAATCTGACCCGCTTCACCCACGATCACCAAAGCTCCGCCTGTTACCTGAGCAATGCTGTTGTAATGGAAGTTTTGTGGGTTCTCAATGTTAGGAGACCAGTCCTGCCAGGAATCACCACCGTCCTCGGTTCGCAGAATCATGCCGTAAGCACCCACCGCGAACCCGTGCTTATCGTTTTCAAACCATACATCAAGCAGCGGGTTTACCGGACCGATTTCAAGATCAGATTCAGCATTTTGAAGTGCAAAAAGAAGGTCATCCAGCGCCCACTCCAGATCATCTTTCTGATCCTCTGGAGCCTGATCAATCTGCTCTTCCAGCTCAGCAACTTGCTCTTCCTTACTCTCAATGCTCAGGGCTGCGGCCTTGAGACCATCAAATTGCAGCTCCCAGCTGGCCCCGGCATCTGAAGAGTGCAGAAGAACACCGCTATGCCCCACAGCCCAACCATGACTGTCGCTACCAAAATCCACCGCGTTCAGGGTAACGGACACAGGTACTTCCGCCTGGCTCCAAGTTGCGCCTTCATCATCGGAATAAATGATGTGTCCCCGCTCGCCAACCGCCACAATGCGGTCTCCTGCCCGGGTCACGTCATTTAGCAACGATTCCGTAGCCAGCTCTGTAGCTCTGGCCGGAACGTCGATGATATCTGTCAGCGCAAACGCTGCAGGTGCCGCCAATGCCATGGAGAGGCCTAAACAGGCGGAACCCAGTGTCTCGCACATGAACCTATTAGCCATTCAGATTGCCTTTACGTTGATTAAATCGTGAAGTGCCTGCCGCAGATAACCGCAGCTTTTGTAAATGAACCGGCAGCCCTCTGGCCGCCGGTCTACTCAATACCCCCCAGGGCGCCAGGTTTTTGAACCCCAGCGCGCACAGATCAGCGCACACTACGTCTGCGAAGAGAAGCTGGTGAGAAGTATCGTTTATTCGGAACTTCGTCAGTGAACACACGTGTGTTCGGTTCTTCGGTGTCCAGCCCTAATACGTGGTAACGGCGAGCCTGAAGGTCGTGATAGACATCCAGAACCGTCCAGACACCCGGCAGTTCATAATAGTTTTTGGGGAGCCCCATGGTTACACGCCACAGGTCGCCACGACCGTCGTATTGATCCAGCAGCACGGTATTCCAGCTATCAACATCCACGTAGAAACGACGCTTGCCGTAAATGTGGCGCTCACCCTTTTTGAGATTCGCTTCCACAACATGCACCCGGTGCAGCTCCCAGCGGGTCATATCCGGATTTATGTGAGACACGCCCAGAATGTCAGAGTACGGTGTGCCTTTTTCACCAATCCGATAGTTGTTGTACGGAATATAGATTTCTTTCACACCTTCATAGTTCCAGGTGTAGCGATCCATAGCACCGTTAAAGATATCGGTATCATCAGCAGTGCGCAGGTTGTCTGCAGCCGCAATCGGCGAGTCATATCCAAGGTTAGGGGCACGACGAACGCGGCGCTGGCCAGCGTTATATCCCCAGCCGTTACGTGGGTTAATGATCTGGTTCAGAGTTTCGTGAATCAGAATCGCCCCACCAGCCAGACGTGGGGGTGACTGGGTAAAAGAAAGGTAGTAAAAAATAATGTTATCCAGGTCTTTCTCACTGCCTTCCGGGTTATAGAAGTTAAAGAACACTTCCTGCTGAGATGTCACCAAACCGTAATCGCCATTGCTCTGAACCGCCACCTCACTACTACGGCGAGTAGCACTGATCCCGCGCCAACGGGTCAGGTGATTCCAGATCACTTGCCAGGCTTTCTCTTCATTAGTTCCGTGAAGAATTGGGAAGGGATAACCGCCAAAAGCGCCCTTTATACCTTCTGATTCACCGACAATTTCGGCCTTTACAGCGTTCTTTTTGGTGTTTTCAGCCACCCAGTCTGGTATCGCATGAGTACGGCGTGACTGGTAAACCGGGACACGGAAAGTCGTTGGGTAGGTTTCAAGCAGGGCTTTGACGCCATCCGTGAGATATTCACTGTATTGCTCCATGTTAGAAGCATTGATAGTGAACAGTACCTTATCGTCCGGGAACGGATTGATATGATGCTGCCCGGAGCCCTGATAACCGGCTGGCGCCTCTGTGAGTCCTCCAGTCCATGCAGGGATAGTACCTGCTTCGTTACCGGCTTTCTCTGAACCAAATGGCGTTAAATCTTTACCTAAGCGCGCAGCCTCCCAGGATGAAACCGCAGCGGAAACGGGTGACGCAGCAAATGACAAAGCCAGAAGCCCACCCAGGAATACGTTTTTTTTGTATCTCATTATGTAACCTTAAATGCGTCTGAAAGCCTCTACAGGGCTTTGTTGTTATTGTCTGATACTGCACAGACTTTCCATCAGGTTAGCCGATTGAACAATAAAGTCTATCGATCAAAAGTGCGATTTTGTATCTGTCAGTGACACTACTCCCGAGCTATGGAACTCCAACAACCGCCAATGACCCTGCGTTTCAAACACGATCGCTGGCGGTTCCTGCACTATCGATTAATCAGACAGACTCTTGAGCACAACCTCGTACACATCCGGAGAAAGTTCACTCTTGCCCCGAACACACTCAAGCGCCGCCTTCATCTGCTGACCATAATGGGGTGCAAACTTCTTCCAGCGGGTCAACGGTGATATCAGACGAGCGGCAATCTGCGGGTTGCTGTCGTCCAAGCGGCATACCTGGTCGGCCAGGAACTGATAGCCACTGCCATCCGCCTTGTGAAAGGCCGCCAGATTTTGCCCTGCAAACGCTCCAACAACTGAGCGCACTTTATTTGGGTTCTTCCAGTCGAATGCCGGATGATCCAGTAACGTCTGAATTTGTGGCAATTGGCCCGCCTGATAGCTGGACGCCTGCACCGAAAACCACAACTCCACTACTTGAGGGTCATCAGAGTACTGTTCATAGAATGCTCTTAACGCCTGTTCGCGCTCATCTGCGAAATCAGAGTTTACCAGCGCCCTCAAAGCCCCCAACCGATCAGTCATGTTGTCGGCGCTACGGTACTGTTCAAGAGCAAAGGCGAGCCCTTGCTCATCCTTAATGTGCAGTAACCAAGCCAGGGCTGTGTTGCGCAGACTGCGCAGCGCGATGGCTTGAGGCGTCAGCTGATACTCACCTTCCGCACGACTGCGCTGATAACAACCCACCAGATCATCCCGAAGGGATTCTGCGAGATGAGTGAGTACTTTCTGACGCGCTGCGTAAATGGCCGGCACATCAGCCTGCTCAGACAGTTCTACAAGATATGCTTCAGATGGCAACAGCAGCATCTTCGCCACCAGAGCCTGATCCAGAGAGACATCGCTCAGAAGGTTGCGATAGGCACCTACCAGGCGAGGCTCTACTTCGGCCCCTTCAGGTGCTCCGATCAATGACTGAATGACATCCACCGCCAACCGCTGACCAGCATCCCAGCGATTGAAGCCATCAGGATCATGACTCATCAGGAACAATAACTGGTCACGACTCCATGGATACTGCACACGAACCGGTGCTGAGAAATTCCGGAGCAGGGAGGGTACTGGCCGCTCAGACAAACCGTGGAACTCAAAACTTTGCTCAGATTCAGTCAACTCCAGCACTCGCTCTTGCGGCCCATCCTGCTCAGCAGCGCTCAAGTTAAGAGGTAACGGCTCCCCTGCACGGCTGAGCAATCCCAGCGCAAATGGAATATGCTGCGGTTTTTTGCCAGTCTGACCCGGAGTATCCGGAACACTCTGACAGATATCCAGGCGATACACGCCACGATCTTCGTCATAGTGATCAGCTACCGTAACTACAGGTGTTCCTGCCTGCTCATACCAGAGACGGAACTGGCTCAGATCACGACCAGAGGCGTCCTCCATAGCCCGCACAAAGTCATCGGTGGTCACGGCCTGACCATCGTGACGCTCAAAATACAAATCACTGCCTTTGCGGAACAGATCATCTCCCAGCAGATGGTTAATCATCCGTACCACTTCAGCACCTTTCTCATAGATGGTCAGGGTGTAAAAGTTGGAGATTTCCATGTAGGAGGCCGGCCGCACCGGATGAGCCATTGGCCCGGCGTCCTCAGCAAACTGAGCCGTACGCAGCAGCGTGACATCCTCAATGCGTTTAACTGTCGGAGAACCCATGTCCGCAGAGAACTGCGCATCGCGGAACACCGTAAAGCCTTCTTTCAGACTCAGCTGAAACCAGTCCCGACAGGTAACCCGGTTGCCGGACCAGTTGTGAAAGTATTCATGCGCAACAATGGCTTCGATGCGCTGAAACGAAGCATCGGTCGCAGTGTTCTGACTCGCCAGAACGCAGGACGAATTAAAAATATTCAGCCCCTTATTTTCCATGGCCCCCATATTGAAGTCGTCCACAGCCACAATCATGAATATATCCAGATCGTATTCCCGGCCGTATACCTCTTCATCCCAACGCATGGCGCGTTTGAGCGAATCCATCGCAAAATCACACTTCTCGGCGTTGCGGGGCTCTACGTACATGCGCAGATCAATGGCGCGCCCCGAGCAAGTGGTGAAGGTATCCTTTTTTTCCACCAGATCACCTGCAACCAAAGCAAACAGATAAGCAGGTTTGGGGAACGGGTCTTCCCAGGTAACAAAGTGACGATCACCCGCGAGCTCACCCTGCTCAACCGGGTTACCGTTAGAGAGAAGGATGGGGTAGGCAGCTTTATCAGCCTCAATTCGAGTACGGAACATTGCCATCACATCCGGGCGATCCGGATAATAGGTGATACTGCGAAAGCCCTCTGCCTCGCATTGAGTACAGAACATCCCGGAGGACTTGTACAAACCTTCCAGACGCGTATTGTTCTGAGGCTCTATCCAGGTAACAACATTCAATTCAAACTGCGCAGGCACATTGGGAACAACCAATTTGTCGCCCTGATCATCGTAGGCCTCAGCGTCCAGAGGCAAGCCGTCCAGAGAGACCGATTCAAGCTTTAAGCTGTCGCCATCAAGCTCTAACGGAGCCTTACTCTGCACGCACTCAGGATTTCGACGCACGGTCATAGTGCTATGCACCCGGGCTCCGTTTTCAAACAATTCGAAGCGTAAATCCACGTGATCAACCAGATATGCGGGAACCTTGTATTCGTTCAGGTATATGGTTTGTGGCTGGCTGGTTCGCATTCATACTCTCCAAACAAATGACATGGCGGGCTCAGTCAAGAACCCGGAACCGGATCTCGTAGCCGGTATACTTTCGGATATTGATAACACCGGTATCGAGCATCAAGTACTGGCCCTTAATACCTTCGAGCAGCCCTTCCACTTCCGGAACTTTATCCAGATTATGAGTTTTCACTTTTGACGGCCAGACCTGCACCGGATAACCCAACTCAAGTGAGGGCTCAACGACAATGCGCAGACTGTCTTCACCGTGCTGCCGCTTCAACTCGGAGAGATCCGCCTCGATCAGCGCCAGTATCCGCTCACGTTCTTCGACCAGATTCAACTCTGGCACATCGCCTTTGAGCATAGCCCGCCAATTAGTGCGGTCTGCTACATGACTCTTGCAAACGACCTCCGCCAGTCCCGCCAAATAGCGGGTAGACACGCGAAGCATAGGAATGGCGTCCACCGCCCCCTGATCAATCCAGCGAGTGGGCACCTGGGTGCCCCGCGTAATACCGACTTTCAAACCACTGGAGTTTGCCAGATAAACAACATGCTCCACCATGCAATTGGCTTCGCCCCACTCTGGCTCCCGACATGTGCCCAGATGAAAGTGGCACTTCTCCGGACTCATTATGCAGCCATCGCAAGCGGCCAGTTTACGGAAGCACGGATAACAAAAGCCCTGATTGAAGCTCTTTTTAGTAGTGCGGTCACAATTAATGCAGCGGATCACACCATCAAAATCCAGACGGATCTTTTTGCCGACCAAGTCATTCAATGGAATTCGGGCGTCACCAACCGCCAGGGCGTATATGACCGGGTCACCAGCTTCTGCCGGCATTTTACGCAGGCGCCCGGTTACATCGATCAACTCACTCAAACCTTGACCTCAACAAACTGGTCGGGATCTGCCTCTTTATTCTCGCGGTCTTTCCGGAATTGCACCGACGGATCACAGGCCGTCCCGGCCTTTTCGCCACGATCCAAATACCCAACCCGTTCCTGTTCCGGGATATTGTGCTTGTTTTCGTAAAAAATAACGGCTTCCAGGCAGATTGCCCGCTGCTCTTGGGAAATGGCCCGACCGTCTGGCCACTTACCCAATTCAATGGCTTGCCTGAGATTGCGGTAAACAGCCGGATCCAGCCGCTCAATCAGCTCGTCATAGGTCATAACCCACCTCATGAAAATATGTTCATTGGAAATTCGGCAAATCCGTTTGACAAATGCAAATGATAACGATTACTATTCTATCACCAAGTGACACCGGTCGTATCATTTGGTCTCTCTCATCAGGAGCTATACGCTCTTTTCAGCCTCACCTTTCGGTGGGGCTTTTTTTATTAGGCGGCATCACCAACGCTACAACCAGCCCTGCAAGGAAACCTCCAAGGTGCGCCTCGTTCGCAATGCTCCCCAGCCCTATCCACTCAGGAATAGGTGTAAAGCCCACGACCATCCACACCAATGCAAAGGTAACCAAAGCCGGCGGAAACTGAAATCTCGGGCGCCGCTGCTGACTCAACCAGCAGTATCCCAAAATACCGTAAACAACACCCGACAAACCGCCAAACAAGGGCCCTGACACAAGGTACTGAAGCACATTTGAAACCAGACTGCTGGCGACAAATAGGGCGATCAAACGGGCGCGCCCGTCCATCCATTCAACCTGACTTCCGAGAAACCAGAGCATCACGGAATTAAAAATGATATGAGTCCAACTAAAGTGCAGGAAGTCTGGTGTAATCATGCGCCAGACTTGCCCGGCGGCCAAGGTTGAGGCCAGCGCTTCCACTCGCCCCTGAAGGGTCTCGAAGGCTTCCCAGGGGAATAGCCTGGGATCTACAGCCATCATCTGCACGGTCAGGGCATTTTTCCCCATTCCCGTCAGCCAAACCATGATTAACGCCAAAGCAATGACAGCTATTACGAAAGGCGCGTGCCGGGGCCCGGGTTGCCAACGGCCATCCGGGGTAATTGGAGAAGATATCGGGTTATCCAAACTCACCTCACTGTGGGTTATCGCGCCACGCTGTCTTCACTGACAGGGTAGTCCGAAAGATCCGGTCGACTGACATCTACCCAGACAAATTTATCTTTGGACAGCACTTTTTCGTCATCCATTCGATACGCCACCATCCTGCCGTACTTCACCGCACTGTAATCAATGCAGGCTACATTCTGTTTCAAGGGCGCAGGTTCACTATCCATCCAGTAGTGCCCGACGAATACCGGAGGTGCATCCAATGGGTAAGTAATCAGCTGAGCTCGTTCGTCCTCAGTTAACGTCATCCTCGCCACCTCTGGCGGCAGCGGATCCGGCTGAAAGACTACATCTGCATAGGTCTGAGGATTGTCAGCCCAAAATTTGGTGCGAAAGAACTCTCGGGTATAGCCATCACGCCCGGTAATCTTGACGCCTTCAGGCAAACGCAGGTCTGTCCCCCTGAGTAATGTATCCATAACCTGCCCCGCAAACGATTCAATCGCCGCAGACGCATGAAGAAAATCTTCGTCAATGCACGCTCCGCCCTGGCTCTCTCGGAACTGGTCAATCAAGCCCTGATCCCAGCATGCATGCACCGCCCGAAAGTTCTCTTCTTCAATAAACAGTGGAATGGAGTAAAACCACTCAAGAAATTCGTTCCACTCGTAAGGGTAGGCCTCAAACTGCTCCAGGGTTTCCTTGATCAGCCGGTCATGACGCGGGTTATGTTCCCTCAGGAATTGCTTGCCACTGCCAGGGCGGGCTCGGGTACAGTATCCAAGCGCATTGTATTCATGGTTACCCATAACAATCCGGGCAGCGCCACGCTCAACCATATCCCTGACCAGGTGCAGCGATTCACGGATTCTGGGGCCACGGTCAATAATGTCACCAATAAAAATAGCTTGGCGGCGCGGATGCTGATAAACCCCGTTCCGTTTGCGGTACCCCATTTGCTCCAGCAATTGCTCAAGGGTGTTCGCGCAACCGTGTATATCGCCAATAATATCGTAACCTCGGCTTGCAACTGCTTGGGCTCTCACCATATTCAACTCGCTGCTATCTTGCTTGCCCATCCCAGCTTGTCACGGCAGGTGGCATAAAAGTTGTGATCCGTCGGATGAATAAGCCGGATCTTGAATGGCTTTTTGGTGATTCGAATAATGTCGCCTGGTGCACAGGCAATATTCATCTGGCCATCAAAACTGACCTGCGGATAGGTTTCATTCGTTTCGGCCACAACCAGCTTGATCTCACTCTTGCCATCAACAACTATCGGGCGACTACTAAGAGTGTGTGGGAACATGGGGACCAAAACAACCGCGTCAAGTTTGGGATGCATGATCGGACCACCCGCAGACAATGAGTAGGCAGTCGAGCCTGTTGGCGTTGCGACGATCAGCCCATCGGAGCGCTGGCTGTATACAAAATGGCCATCAATATACAGGTCGAATCCGATCATTCGCGTGGATTTACCCGGATGCAGTACAACGTCGTTCAGTGCAGAGCCATACCCTAAAGGCTGGCCATTACGCTCGACATAACCGTCTAGCAGGAACCGTGACTCCTCGATATATTTACCGTCCAGGACCTCGGCCAGGCGTTCTTCAAGATCCACCGGAGAAATGTCCGTCAGAAAGCCTAACCGCCCACGGTTAACACCTAAAATAGGGACTTTTGATTTCGCCAGCTCCCGGGCCGCTCCCAACAAGCTACCATCACCCCCTACCACAATGACGAGATCACAGATCTCACCAAGCAATTTCTTGCTGGCCACCTGAAGACCATGTCCCGGTATCATGGTGGCAGTTTCTTCTTCGATGATCACCTGATAGTTGTTGGCAACCAGATATTGCTTGAGCTGCCGAAGTGACTCAACCACCTTAACGCTGCCCATGCGCCCGATGATTCCGATATTCCTGAATTGGTCCATGAAGTATCCCGTGGTGTCTTGATGAGGCAGGGGCAGCCAGAGGCAACCCTGATCCTTGGCGAACAGACTGACAGTTTAACGAAACTCGAGCAGATACTGAAAAAAGTTAAATATTCATGCCTTGTGATCTCCACAACGGTCATCTACTCCAGCCTGAAACTCAGCAGGCTGAGTGATCCGCATAATCGGTTCACCGCACACTTCGCCCGTTTCGTCCTTGTAATTGCAAACAGGATTTTCGTAATGCTCAAGCCACTCTTTATATGCTGGCTCATTCATACTACAACGCTCCGCAGCATAACCCAGCGGATTCCTGAAATAGTCTTCGATGTCCTCAAACGGCAACGTTATATGCCCCACTCCGTGATGATAAGCCACCAGAAACACCGCCTGATCACGCAGATGCTGAAGCAAAGATCCCTCGGGCGGCTCCCGGTGCTTGAGTTCATGATTTTCCTGCTCAAGAGCCACGATTTTCTCATCCCGAAGCTCCAGCTCTCGCTGCTTTCGCTCCATCTGCTCTCTGAGCAACACCAGCTCGGCAACCGACTTGGTGTCTGAGCCAAGCCTTGCTTCGCCATCCCTCATGCTCTCTTGCATTGCAAGATACTGCTCATTGCGTTCGGAAAGCCTGCGTTTCAGCTGCTCATTAGTAAGGCGCATACGCTCGTATTTCTGCTCCAGATCTGCCATTTCAGAACGCAGAGTCTGCATTTCGAGACGATGTTCACGCCGAAGATCTGCCAGCGAATCTTGCTGAACACTCTGGAGAGTTTTAATTCTAAGGCGGTGCTCCCGAATCATCTGAGCCATACGAACCCGCTCTTTATTACCTTCACTTGCGGTTTCAGAAGGTGAGGCAGAGGTTAAAACCGGGATATTTTCATCTTCCGGCTCAACTTTCCGGAATCGCAGAGCATTGGCAGCAACGGCCTTTCGGACAGACTGGAAGTGATTACTGCCTGGAGTCATATCCGGATCCCAAAGAAACTCCGTCAGAGAGGAGTCAGGGGTCTGGCTTCGACACACTAACCGAATAGGCCCACCACCCAAATTGGGGCCTTTGGCACCTTGCTTTGCCAAGGCTTCGATGGGGACATTCCAATGACTATCCGCCCGCCCCTCTTCATCAAACCAGATAATGAAAAAGACGAGGGCGGCCACTGTGAGATCAGGGTTCAGGTTAACCAGCACAGCACGAACATCGGTTTCGGCAAGATCAGACAGACCTACATAACCATCAAGAAACGCACCGAACTCCGACAAACGCATCTGGCGGGCAACCTGTGCGCCGTCCATAAAAAATACCGCCGACTGCTCACCGGCGGTTGGGCTGGCATTATCCATTAACCTTCTCCGTGCTTCTGGAACCCTTCTCAAAAGACACTTAATGTCATCGAAGGTTCCAAATCAAACTGTTTCAAACAGTCTAGCCAGACAAATCCTGAAACACAGAGAAATACTGCAACGTTTTGTGATCAGATCAGATTTCTGCAGCCAACCGGCTTCCCTGATCAATAGCACGCTTAGCATCCAGCTCAGCAGCCACATCAGCACCACCGATCAGATGTACTGGCAGACCCGCGGCTTCGAGGCCAGCCTGAAGTTCACGCAGCGGATCCTGACCGGCACACACAATAATGGTATCAACCGGTAGCAGCTTATCTTCACCTTGCTCCGCACCTTTCGGAGTAACCGTAATGTGCAGACCTTCGTCATCAATTTTTCGGTAGGTCACACCTGGCACCATCTGTACATTCCGGTTTTTCAGAGATGTGCGATGAATCCAGCCAGTGGTTTTGCCCAGATTTTTACCAACCTTGGACGTCTTGCGCTGCAGTAAATAAACCTCACGGGCTGGTGCCGGCACGTCTGCCTGTACGCCCTTGATACCTCCACGATGCTCAACCGTCAGATCTACCCCCCACTCTTTCATGAAGTGCTCAGTGTTCAGGGATGGAGACTCACCTTCGTGAACCATAAATTCAGACACATCGAAGCCAATACCGCCCGCTCCGATTACGGCCACCTTCTGGCCAACCGGCTTACGTTTCAAGATAGCATCCAGATAACCAATAACCTTCGGATGATCAATGCCCTCGATATCCGGCGTACGCGGTTTAACACCAGTCGCCAAGACTACTTCATCAAAGCCACCCGCTTTCAGGTCTTCTTCCGTCACACGGGTATTAAGGCGCACATCTACGCCATGTTTATCGAGCATGACGCGGAAATAACGCAGAGTTTCATAGAACTCTTCCTTACCCGGAATACGCTTTGCCACGTTGAACTGGCCACCCACTTCGCTGGCATCATCAAAGACCGTTACTTTGTGACCCCGCTCTGCAGCTACCGTTGCAAACGCCAGCCCTGCGGGCCCGGCTCCAACCACCGCAATAGACTTGGGTGTTGCCGTCTTGACGTAAGCCAGCTCTGTTTCGTTACAGGCGCGCGGGTTAACCAGGCAAGTTGTCAGCTTGCCACTAAAAGTGTGGTCCAGACACGCCTGGTTACAACCAATACAGGTATTAATTTCATCGGCCCGGTCTTCTGAGGCCTTAAGTACCAGATCCGCATCCGCCAGGAACGGACGCGCCATGGAAACCATGTCGGCATCACCTTCCGCCAGAACTTTTTCTGCAACATCCGGCATGTTGATACGGTTCGTAGTAACCAGAGGAATGCTCACTTCACCCTTCAGACGAGCAGTGACCTTAGTGAAAGCACCACGGGGTACAGAAGTCGCAATAGTGGGTACGCGGGCTTCGTGCCAGCCGATACCGGTGTTGATAATAGTGGCGCCAGCCTTTTCGATTTCTTTAGCCAGATGAACCACTTCTTCCCAGGTGCTGCCGTCTTCGATCAGATCAAGCATCGACAAGCGGTAAATAATAATAAAGTTCTCCCCCACCCGCTCACGTACTCTGCGTACGATTTCAATAGGCAGACGAATGCGGTTTTCATAGCTTCCACCCCACTGGTCGGTGCGGTGGTTGGTATGAGAAACAATGAACTGGTTAATGAAGTAACCTTCAGACCCCATAATTTCAACACCGTCATAACCGGCGCGCTGAGCCAGAACCGAGGCGGTCACATAGTCATCAATCTGCTTTTGGATACCCGCTTCATCGAGTTCTTTCGGCCTGAACGGATTAATCGGTGCCTGAATAGCGGAAGGAGCCACCAGTTCCGGAGAATATGCGTAACGGCCAGCATGCAGAATCTGCATACAGATTTTACCATCTGCCTCATGTACCGCCTGAGTAATCACCTTGTGTTTGTCAGACTCTTCTTCGGTAGTCATTTTGGCAGCGTGCTGGAATACCGAGCCTTCGCTGTTAGGGCCAATACCACCAGTAACAATAAGGCCAACTCCACCACGGGCGCGCTCAGCGTAAAACGCAGCCAGACGCTCAAAACCCTGCTTAACTTCTTCCAGGCCGGTGTGCATCGAGCCCATCAAAGTGCGGTTACGCAGCGTCGTAAACCCCAGGTCCAGGGGTTCTAACAGGTGCGGATACTTACTGGTACCAGGTGTTGCAGTCATCGGAGATCTCCTCATCGTTTTATCAATCCGGGTAAACCTTCACTCCCGTTGTTATAGCGCCTACATTACCCAGCCGGCCTCAGGCCAACAATATCTAAAAATGACATTTCATTATCTTTGTACAACACCCATAATATATGCATGACAAAAACGACCGCTCACTCCCATAATGCCCTCGGCGATATCAGCCTGCTTTATGTCTCTGTGCTTATGCGCGCAATTGAGGCTGAAGGCGGCGACACTCTCCAATTGAAGACCCAGTTCCGGATAAGCGATTCAGCACTCGCGTCACCGGAAGCCAGAATCAGCATTCCCCGGTTCATGCGCCTAGGTCATGCAGCCATCACCGCAACAGGCAACCGGGCTCTTGGCTTGCGCATGGGCGCTCTTACCCGACCTATTGACGCAGGCCTTGCCGGCCTTGCCGCAGAAACAGCCAACTCTGCAGGCAAGGCCTTAGCCACGCTCATTCGCTACTCACCTCTGACCAGCAAGAACTCCAGAGGAGAACCCACCCTCAACACAAAACGGCGTATTGCTAGCTTTTACTCGATTCAGCCCTACAACCAGTACAACTATTTTGTGGTGGATTCTGTACTGGCCGCCTGGACACAGCTCATCAGACACATCACTGGCCGTTACGATGTACTGGAACGGGTGCGTATCGAATACCCATCTATCGGGCTGGATGAGGTGTTTGAAAGCTGGTTCCGGTGCCCTGTCGAGTTCAGTGCTTCAGAGAATTCCATCCAGCTTAAAGAAAACACGTGGCAACATCGTCCGGAACAGGCGCAAGAAGCTATGCACGACAAACTAACGGGCGTGTGTGAGGAGGAGCTGAGGCAAATACGCAAAGGCTGGAGTATGGCAGATCGGGTTCGATACCTGATGACACCACTACTAAGGGGTGAGACACCGTCTCTTGAAACGCTGGCAACAAAACTCGGAACAACACCTTGGACGTTGCAACGCCAACTTAGCGCAGAAGGAACGGGGTTTCGGCAACTATTAGATGACACAAGAAAACAGCTGGCAATGGATTATCTGCGAGAAACAGATGCATCCTTGTCGGAAATTGCCTGGCTATTGGGATTCGCCAATCCGCCGGCTTTTCACAAGGCGTATCAACGCTGGTACGGAATGAGTCCGGGCGAGAGCCGGAAAAATATAAAGAGGGAAAAATAAACAAGGAAGATAAAATGGCGGAGCGGACGGGACTCGAACCCGCGACCCCCGGCGTGACAGGCCGGTATTCTAACCAACTGAACTACCGCTCCGCGCGGGCTGCCTGAACAATCAGCTGATTGCTCGGTGACAACGAGGGCGAATTATAAAGACCCCCACACTTATGTCAACGACTTTCCAAAACTTTTTCATATTTATCAGTGTGCCACCCGTTAAACATCAACAGCGACAGTCTCTTTGCCTTGAGCCGTTTTGCGATACTCAATAGGCGTCATATTCGACCAGCGTTTGAAAGCCCGATAGAACGTACTTGGCTCCGAAAAGCCCGTCAGATAGACAATTTCGTCAATAGACTCGTCCGTTGTGGCCAATAACTGCCTTGCCAACCTATACCGGAAATCTGCCAGCACCTGATTGAAGCTGGTTTCCGCTTCGGTCAGCCGGGTTCTGAGCGTTCGAGGCTTGATGCCCAGACGACTGGCTACCGAATCCAGAGTCACATCGCCGCTATCAAGCAACTCAGCAACAATTCGCTCAACCAGCCCGACGATGTCTTTCTTCTCTAACTTAGCGACTTGCTCACTGGCAAAGCGCTCATGCAGAGCCAATAGCTCAGGTTCCGCATGTGGAGATGCATGGGACAGCATCTCCACAGGGAAATAGAGGCGATTCTCTTCGGCACCAAAGACAACATCACAGCCTAGAATATCCTGAACGTGCTCGGTGCCCTCCTCCCGGACATGCTCAAATTCGATGCGAGAGGGCGAAAAGCTATCATTGGTAATAGATTTAAAAAAGGTAATGAGCCCTTGAACAAAACACTCATTGAAATGTTTAAGGCGGCGCACTTCATCTGACGCGGCGTCAAGAACCATGCAGGCTTCATCACCCTCGATAAGAAAATCGGTCTTGGCAGCATCACTCAACAGGCGTTGATAGTTTTGTGCACGGCGAAGCCCCTCGCCAAAGGTAGGGCTACTCAGGAAAAGGTACTCCAGCACCTGGCCTTTATAGGCAGGCAACAACATACCAAGATGCAAGCCAATGTCCGGATCACCAGAAACATCTTCTACCACCTGCCAGAAAAAAAGCTGTGCGTTATGGGGTGTCCGCAACTGATCTGAATAGACATAGCTTTCGTCAACACCAAGGCGATTAAAAATAGCGTCTGTATCGACACCTTTTTTCTTCATGGCCTCGTAAATCAGACGCAACATCACACCAGCATCACGTAATTCCTGCATAGTATCCCGCTTTCTTATTAATTGTTTGCTACCTTGACCTGTCGGACAGAGGACGGAGTTAGGCTGGTCAATGCCCGAATAGAACGGGTTTGACAAACTTCCTGCCGATAACAACTGCCGCCATGAATTAGAGCATATCAGGCCGCAGGCGCACAGTTGTACCAGAATCTGAAAAAAGCCGTCACGGTGCATCAGATTCAACATCAACTTTCCGGCCGCCAGGCCCACAACGGAGACTGCTTTCATGCCAGAGCCCATTATTTACCATAGCACGCCCCCTGGCTTGCTCCCGCTCTTCGCCAGGGCTCTGCTCCCCAAACAACACAAACCCGGCGACAATACGCGCATACCAGAGCTCCAGGTGGAACTTGTCGGCATGGCGACCAACACACCAGCCCTGCCCCGCTACCTGAAGGTCTGCGGATTTCAACAGAGCTCCAGACTGCCCGCCACCTGGCCGCATGTGTTGGCCTTCCCGCTCCACCTGAAATTGTTAACTGACGAAAGCTTCCCTTTACCCCTGCTGGGCCTTGTTCACCTGCGCAACACCATCACGCAACACCGCCCAGTCAGCACCGGCGAAAACCTGGATATCCGAGTTGTTCTAGGCCATCAGCAACGCACGGACAGAGGCATAGAATTTGACCTGATCACTGAGGCACGCTCAGCTGGCACACTGATCTGGGAGGAAGTAAGCACCAACTTGTTCCGCTCCAACACGCAGCAGTCTACTGAACCCAAATCTGCACCACCCAAACTAAAAAAATGGCCATTGACTGAGTTAATCACCGCACCGGAAAACATTGGCAGGCAGTACGCTAAGGTTGCGGGTGATCGCAACCCAATTCACATGCATGCGCTTAGCGCCAGAGCCTTTGGTTTCCCAAGGGCAATAGCCCATGGTATGTGGAGTAAGGCCCGTGTACTAGCCTTGCTGGAAAAGAGGGATGCCTGGAAAGACGGAGCCTTCACGATAAGCTGCCAGTTCAAGAAGCCTTTGCTCCTACCTGGAACAGCGCAACTCAACTGGCAAGAAAATGACAAGGGGTGGGATTATCAACTGCTGAATGAGAAAGGGACTGCACCACATTTGGGCGGGCGTATCGACTGGCTGTAACAAAGATTCAGGATCACCTGGCAAACAGACCGCCAGGTGATACACCTACTCAGCAGAGCAAGGCTCGCCGTCTGCAGTAGCCAGCGGTAGGGTAAAGAAGAAACAAGCACCACCATCCTCAGGGCGCTCATAGCCGATCTCACCACCCTGTGACTGAATCAAAGAACGACAGGTGGCTAAACCAATCCCCATACCATCTTCTTTGGTGGTATAGAATGGGTGGAACAGTTTTTCTTCTGCCTCCTCCGGCACGCCAACACCGTGATCCCGAACCTGTACCCGGACGCAATGCTCACCGCAGCGGCGTGCACTGACTTCGACGGGCAAGGATGAGTTCGCAGCGCGGGTAGCCTCTAGTGCATTACGAATAAAATTCAAGGTAACCTGCTGAACCTGGATTGGGTCAGCAAGCACGTCTGGCAAGTGATCCTCTACTTCGACCACAATACCTCCATCATTATTCCGCATATCAACTTCTGCAAACTTTCGGGTATCTTCCAGCAAAGTGGGCACTGACAGCACTTCCTTACCCGTTGCTGGTTTTCTCATAAACCGGCGAATACGACGGATAATTTCACTGGCCCGGTGAGACTGTGCTTCAATCTTATCCATGGTTTCCCGTAACAAGGGAAAATCCGGATCGTCTTTGGCCATGATCCGGCCGGAAACCCGAGCATAATTCGTAATCGCGGTCAGAGGCTGATTGACCTCATGAGCAAACCCCGCTGCCATCTCACCCATCGTAGTAAGCCTTGAGGTGTGAGCAAGTTGATCACGGTGCTCCTGAACCAATGCCTTTGCTTCGTCTAAAGCCTGTTCATTATTAAGCTCTGCAGTGATGTCACGGAATACGACAACCGCACCATGTAGTTCACCGTTATCAAGCTTGGGAGTTGCGCGATATTCCGCAGGGAAAACGGCTCCATTCACGCGATGCATTTGAATGTTGCGCTGATGCTCTGCGACCCCTTGCTGACAGGTGGCCATTACAGGAAGGCTGTCCCGGCATTCTGATGCTGTGGAAAAGTGCAGGTCAAAGAAACTTTTCCCAATCAGTTCATCCACCGGACACGCCATAATGAGGGCGGCTGCCTTGTTAGCAAATTCGATGACACCATTCTCGTCTAAACCGTAGATGCCTTCGCTGATCGAGTTGAGTATCCGGGCCTGATCACCTTTAAGTTCGCGGTTACGTGCCTGAAGTTCACGTTCCAGCCTGATGACCTTAGCGTGGGTATTCACCCGAACGATCACTTCCTGCGACTGAAAAGGCTTGGAGATGTAGTCAGCCCCCCCCAGGGAGAAGCCTTTCACCTTGGCTGACAGGTCATCCAAAGCAGAAAGAAACACAACAGCACAATCGGAGGTAGCCGGATCGGCTTTCAAGTGCTCGCACACTTCGTAGCCATCCATCTCCGGCATCATGATATCCAGCAAGATAACTTCCGGGCGGTGACGGCGCGCCAGATCCAGGGCTTTTGCTCCGTCATTGGCTATAAGAAGCCGGTATCCTTTGTCTTTCAGGGTCTCATAAAGAACCTTCAGGTTCTGTGGATTATCATCCACCAACAGAACCGTAACCTCGGAGTTCTCACTGACAGCTTCAGTCATAGCAGCACAACCGGTTATAAACATTCTGGCATGATGACAATACCAGGTGGTTCAGTCGATAAGGTCCTTTACGGACAGAACCATCCTTACAAGGTGCGCAAGGGAATGAGTGCCCATCTTGTGCATGACGCGGGAGCGATGAATTTCAACAGTGCGCTGGCTGATCTCAAGCTCGATTGCAATCACTTTATTGGCCTGACCTGCAATCATCCGCCCCATAATTTCACTCTCACGGGGAGTCAGACTTTTGATCCTACGGACAATCTCCATCCTCTCGCCCAGGGTTTTCCGCTGCTCCTTATCTTGCTCAAGCGCCGCTTCAATTTTTTCCAGCAGCGCTTCTTCACGATAAGGTTTCTGAATGAAATCTACGGCCCCTTCTTTCATGGCATCTACAGCCATGGGGACATCGCCATGCCCTGTTACAAAAATAATGGGCAAGATGGAATGTTTTTCATTGAGCTTCTTCTGAAGCTCCATGCCATCCATTCCAGGCATCCGGATATCCAGCACAATGCAGCCGGCCATATTGTCCGAATAGTCTTTCAGGAAAGCCCCTGCATTTTCGTAGGTTTTCACCAGTTTGCCATCAGATTTAAGCAACAGCTCCAGTGAATCGCGGACAGCTTCATCGTCCTCTACTACATATACAGTCTGCTGGATATCAGTCATGAAAACTCACTCTCTTGTCCATTTTGTTGTAGGGCCGGTCAATGAATTGACGGATCTTTCTGGTCATCCCGAGCATGCTCCTGACGCTCATGCTCTCGCATTTTTTCCAGCCGTTGCTGGATAATGCCAAAAACACTCTGCTCAGGGTACCTGCCTTTGCTGTCAGCCTTACCCGCAGGTTTACCCAACAACAGTGTAATCGCCTCTTCCACACGAGCAACCGGGTAAACAGAAAACTTTCCGGCCCGGGCGGCTTGCACCACTTCACTATCGAGCATCAGGTTCTGGACATTCGTGTGAGGGATGATGACGCCCTGAGTGCCAGTCAGGCCACTCTTAAGTTCGCAGGTAGTGAAGAAACCCTCAATTTTTTCATTCACTCCGCCTATAGGCTGCACCTCTCCGAACTGATTTACCGAACCCGTAATGGCCAGATCCTGTCGAACAGCAACTCCGGACAACGATGAAATCAGAGCCACCAACT
This sequence comes from Marinobacter sp., assembly GCF_041595835.1. GTDB lineage: Bacteria > Pseudomonadota > Gammaproteobacteria > Pseudomonadales > Oleiphilaceae > Marinobacter. Next base: position 45,913 of record NZ_JBFHJO010000014.1, read on the forward strand.
CAGCCAGAGAGGCGCTATCACCATCCACCTCACCGTAATTCTGTTCAAAGGTGAGACTGGCAGACAGATGCATCGGATCATTCACCGCAAAGTGGGATGACAACCAAGAACTAAGGATCATCACACCTTTCGAGTGAATATTGCCACCGAGCTTCACATCCCGTTCAATATCAACTACCTCACCATCACCATAGTAGCAGGTAGCGGTTACGCGATTGGACAAACCAAATTCAAATCCCCCCGTAGAAAGCACAGAAAGCGCATTCACCTGACCAACACAGGTTCCCGTTGTGGTCACCAGGGTTGTCCCGTCCCGGATGGAATCGTAGAAATGATCACGAATCCGGCTGTCGCGATAACGAGCACTCTCCAGCGCACGCCCAACGTGAACGTCGGTAATCAACCGGGCTCCGGCTTGCCGGGCCCAGAAATCCGATTCCCTGAGCAGGTTGGAGATATCTGCCGCGTGTAGCGACAACCTGTCCTGGTGCTCAGCCATCCGAGCACTGTGTTCGATAATTCGGGCCACAGCTTTTGCATTGCAATGCAGCAACTTCTTCTCAACCACCAGACTGGCAATAAACTTTGCGTATTGAATCTGGCTATCAACGCTGCGATACATTTCATTTTCAAAATCGGCCGTTACCCTGAACAACTCGGCAAACTCGGGATCATATTCCTGAAGCAGCATCCAGGTTTCCCGGTCACCAAACAGCACTATTTTGACATCAAGCGGCACAGCCTCAGGCTCAACAGAAATGGTACCTGAAAGCGTCAACTCACGTTCCAGAGAATTGATTTCAATAACGTGAGACCGGAGCGCCCGCTTCAGGGCATCCCAGACAAACGGTTGTTCAAGAACCTTATTCGCATCCATCAAAAGATAGCCACCGTTAGCCTTGTGCAGGCTGCCAGGGCGAATAAGGGAGAAATCCGTGAAGACAGTCCCCTTAAAGGTTACGTTTTCCACATAACCAAACAGACTGTGATAAGTTGGGTTATCTTCCACGACCACAGGCACTTCATTATTTTTCTGGTGCACTAACACGTTAACCAGATAACGGCGGGGTGCTTTCCTGTCGAGCGATGCGTAAGCAATGGCAGCCTGTTCTTCACTATCTTCCAGGAAAATATCCAGATTCTCCGCCAGATCTTTACGGACGGCGTTGAGATAGGCGACTACATCGGCCTGCATTTCATACTTGGCGACCAACTCATCAATCTGATGTCCGGAAATACCTTCCAGGGTTTCCTGGTTGAGGGCCTGTTGCTTCTCAGCATACTCCATCTCCCAGTCAGCCAGTTTCCGAAGTACCTGCCGAAGCTTTTTCTCCAGCTTATTAATGACATCTTCAAACTTGTCGCGCTGCGCTTGAGTCAACGCCTGGAAGCTTTGCGGCGTATGCGGCTGATCGCCATTCATGGCAACTAGCCTGTATCCGCCGGGAGTGGTGACAGTCAGACTGACCTTTTTCCGCCTAGCCTGAGCCGCCACTTTTTCCAACGCATCTTCCTGCATTTTGACGTATTCATTTTTAAGGCTCTCTGCGCGCTCAAGAAAACCATCACCCTCAAACGTCTGTGGAATCATTTTCACCAGACGAGACATCAACTTTTCCATGTCCTGCTTCAACTGGGTGCCCATGCCCGCAGGCAATTTCAGCAGCGTTGGATTCCTGGGTTCTTCAAAGTTGGCGACATAACACCAGTCGTGGCTTTGCTGCTCAGTGTCTACATGATGTTCAAGATAGCGAAGCATCATGGTGCGCTTGCCCAGCCCGTTACGGCCAACGGCATAGACATTGTAACCACTCTGAGGCATAGCCAACGCAAAACGCACCGCTTCCTGAGCGCGATTCTGGCCAACGATTTCGGCCAAAGGCTCCAGTTGCCGGGTGGTTTTGAATGGCAAATCTTTCAGAACACAGGCTTTATATAGCTGATGCAACGGCAGTGGCTTCAAGTTCGGTACCCGTCGAGGTCGATTTCAAGTAGTAAAAGAACCTGCCATTGTAGTATTTACGTTTGAGACTGTCGCCTACCACTTCCGGTTTTATCCAATCGGGCCCCAGCGCCCCACCATTGAGAACCTGTTCACAAAAAACACCTGACGATTTTTAAGAACAGCCGCTGATTACTACACTTTGAGGTTCCGGACAGTTTCCGCACCAAAACAAGCACAATAATCGCGATGAATAATGACATGACCAAAGGTTCCAAAGACCGCAGAATCAAGGATCGTTTTCCCGCATCCTGCCTGACAGTTCAACTACGGGAGAGGGGTTTCTTCGGGCGAGGCAAACAGCCTGTAGCCGTTACCTGCCTGGACCTTAACCGCTACGGCATGGCCGTACTGAGCCCAAGACCGATCGATCTTGGCGTACGCCTGTTTCTTGAAATCCAGGGAAAATACATCAACGAGTCTAACGTCAGTGCACGAGTGATCGCTTGCACGCCTTTCCAGACGGGGTTTCGGGTAAGCATGCAGTTCAGTTATTGCCTCGACAAAAACAATTATTCCCGATCTGTGGACAATGCACTTTCCCGCATCGAAGGCTTCTATAACCGATTGGTCAGTTAATCAGATCAATCCGGCATCGAGACTGGCAGCCACGTACATTCCAAGTTCACGGCACTGCAATTCAAACTCATCCTTATAGTCACCCCGGCAGATAAGCGGGTTGTTCACCCGTCTCCAACGCAGGCCGGTCGTAATGCTCTCAATGGCACGACGAGTGCCTGTGCCATCGTGGCCGGCACGAATATAGAAGGCGAAAGGGAGACCTTGAGTTTTTTCCAGGCAGGGATAATAGCTTCTATCGAAGAAATCTTTGAGGGCACCGGACATGTAACCGAGGTTTTCGGTGGTGCCGAGGATAATGGCATCACAGTCCAGAATATCCTCAGGACCAGCATCCAGAGGTGCTTTAACAATCACCTCAACCGTCTCAATATCCGAGTGGCGGGCACCGCTTGCAACGGCCTCCCGCAACCTCAGAGTATTCGGAGACGGCGCATGAGCTACGATAAGCAATCGTTTCACAACCCCCCCCGCTTATTAAGGCTTAGAGCAATTCTCCGTTAACTTCAGCTTCAACCGCTTCTTTCGGAACCGGCTTGGGCATCAACTTTTCACGGATCTTTGCTTCAATTTCATTGGCGATTTCCATGTTTTCTTCCAGATACTTACAGGCATTAGCCTTACCTTGGCCGATTTTGTCGCCATTATAGGCATACCAGGCTCCAGCTTTATCAACAAAGCCTTCTTTCACCCCCATGTCCAGCACTTCGGCCATGTGGTAAATACCCTTGCCGTACAGAATCTGGAATTCAGCCTGCCTGAACGGCGGAGACACCTTATTCTTGACCACTTTTACTCGGGTTTCGTTACCGGTCACTTCATCACCATCTTTGACCGCGCCAATACGACGGATATCCAGACGTACAGAAGAATAGAATTTCAGAGCATTACCACCAGTGGTGGTTTCCGGGGAGCCAAACATAACCCCTATTTTCATTCGGATCTGGTTGATAAACACCATCAGACAATTGGCATGCTTGACGTTACCGGTCAGTTTGCGCAGAGCCTGGGACATCAGCCGGGCCTGAAGACCTACATGACTGTCGCCCATCTCACCTTCAATTTCAGCTTTGGGGGTCAACGCGGCCACGGAGTCAACAATAATCACGTCAACAGCATTGGAACGTACCAACATATCGGCAATTTCCAGAGCCTGCTCGCCAGTATCCGGCTGAGAAACCAACAGATCATCTACATTGACACCCAGCTTTTCAGCATAAATAGGATCAAGCGCGTGTTCAGCATCGATAAAAGCACAGGTTTTACCCTGTTTCTGAGCTTCCGCGATCACCTGAAGAGTCAAAGTAGTTTTACCGGAGCTTTCAGGACCGTAAATTTCAACAATCCGGCCATATGGCAGACCACCTATACCCAGCGCGACATCCAGCCCCAAAGAGCCGGTAGATACCGCAGGAATGGCTTCACGGGGCTGATCCCCCATTTTCATCACGGCACCTTTGCCGAATTGGCGCTCAATCTGGCCAAGTGCTGCGCTGAGTGCTTTCTTGCGGTTGTCTTCCATTATAGCCCTACCTTGTTTACCGGAACGGCTGAACCCCATTCAGGGGAGTCAGCAGCAAAGTTCGAAACAGGTGTGCCGGAGGCCATCCGGCGTTTTCCTGTATATTTGAACAGTATTAAAACATAAGCGTTCGCAGAGACCAACCCCCCTCAGGTGAAAAAGGTCACAGCTTCTTCAAAAACTCCGTAACCCCTTGCAACACATACAAAACTGATTGTCGGCGCACCTGATCCCGGTCACCTTCGAAGCATTTTACACGGGTTTCAGTCGCTTCCGGGCCGGTACCCCAGGCAAACCACACCGTGCCTACCGGCTTTTCAGCGCTACCCCCTCCGGGGCCAGCAATACCGCTAATTGCCACAGCCACATCTACGCCAGCAACTTTAACGGCTCCAGACACCATCTGCCGAACCACCGGCTCACTGACAGCACCCTGCTCGGCAAGCACTTGCTCTTCCACACCTAAAATAGCTTGCTTGGCTTCATTGCTATAAGTCACCAGCCCGGCCATCAGGTAAGCGGAAGAGCCGGCCCTGTCAGTCAATACCTTCGCGACCCAGCCGCCAGTGCAGCTTTCCGCTGTCGCAATGGTCCGGCCCTGGCGTTCCAAAAGTACTGCAAGGTGCTCTCCGGCCTGGCTGATTGCCTGATCCGATGCGTCCATCATTAAACCTCCCGAAACTGGATTGCCTGTATTTTGCCTTACCGGCCTGTAAATCCGCGGACAAAACCTCTATCAATTTTGTCTTTCAGGCGCCACACCCATTTACCCGAGAAAGTGAAAGGGCCATAGCTGCCTGCCGCTGTTTTTTCTCCGCAGGCAATAAGGTACAACGTATTGGCTCGGGGCTGAAAGGCAGTGAATTCTCCACCTTCTATGGCCGCCCGGAGGTTTGCGGCCAGTGCCGGGGCGGCCCGCACTGCATGCACTCCAGAACGACTCAGCAGCTGATCCTGCCGGCTGCAGACATCACCCGCAGCAAAGACGTCTGGGTGGGAAAGGCTTTGATGGTATTTGTTTACCAGTACGAACCCCCGGTTATCGGTTACCAGCCCGCTTGCACTGAGAAAGGAAAATGGCTCGGCCCCAGTCACTGCTATCACCAAGTCAGCACGCATCAATGAGCCGTCAGTTAAACTCAGCGAATCACCTGTCCCGATTGCCCGTTGTTCAAGTACGTTCACGCCCAACGCTTCCAGCTTTCGCTGGGTCAGCTTACGTAGCCGCGCCCCGAAATCCGGCAAGAGCCCATGAGTACCCGTAATCAGGCTAATGCTATAGCCAGCATCCGCCTGGAAGGGCCCGGCATAAGCCATCGCCATCGCCAGCTCAGCACCAGCCGCACCACCGCCAATAATCGCAAGATGTTGTTTGCCCGAATGGCTGGCGGCTTTCACTTTCAGCCACTGTTGATGGAAATGACCCAGCGGTTTGATACTGATTACAGGCCCGGTATAGCCACTCAAACTGGTGAGATTTGTTTTTGCTCCGATATCAATCGAGAGAAAATCGTAATCAAGCAACGCCCCACCAGCGAGCCGAACTTGTTTCTGATCCGATAGCACATCTACAACATTATCCAGAATCAAACTTGCGCCAACAGCCTTCACCATCGGCTCAACATCTATCCGACATTGATCAATGGCGTAATGCCCCGCAATCCACCCCGGAATCATGCCTGAGTAATATTGCCACCTCGATGGCGTAACAACGATGACTTCAACATCTCGCAGTGGTGACTTCAGATACTGTTTCAAAACAAGCATGTGCGAGTGGCCGGCCCCCATCAGAATTAATCGTTTCATTGAGCCCCCAAAGACAATCGACTGAATTGCACAAGCAAAGGTATTCTCAAGCGCTACTCCATCTGGTTAGATAACAAAGCTATAGCCTCTGACCACCTGAACCCCTAAAAGTTACGGAGCATTCACACAAGTGCCACGCAAACTGATTATTTTACTGCTCCCAGGCACTTATCATGGTTGACCAGCCTTCTGCCGGAGCCAGACTGGCCATCATTGTACCGGTACTGAACGAAGTGTCGGCATTGCCAAACCTATTGGAACACCTTCGCCACTGGCAGCAACGTGGTGCAGAGGTGGTGTTGGTGGATGGTGGCAGCACAGATCAAACCGCAGACACAGCACGCAGCGCCGGATTCAGAGTGATTACAGCAACAGCAGGGCGGGCCAGCCAAATGAACGCCGGTGCCCGGGCCAGCCACTCAGCCAACCTGCTCTTTCTTCATGCTGATACGCGACTACCTGACAATGCAGATCAATACCTGCTCTCAACACTTAACTCCGCACCTCTGGTCTGGGGGCGCTTTGATGTGATTATTGAAGGGCACTCACGGATGCTGCCCGTTGTCGCCTGGCTGATGAACTGGCGGTCTCGGCTGAGCAGTATAGCAACGGGAGATCAGGCTATGTTCATGACTCGAGAGCTCTTTAATAAAGTTAATGGTTTTCCCGAACAACCACTGATGGAAGACATCGAAATCAGCAAACGCCTGAAACATATATGCCCCCCCGTGTGTCTACCACACAAAGTGATAACATCGGGCCGGCGGTGGGATACATACGGCAGCTGGCGCACCATACTATTAATGTGGCAACTCCGCTGGGCATACTGGCGAGGGGTACCGGCAAAACAACTTGCGGAGCGTTATCGATGAAACCCGTCAGAATCCTGATCATGGCCAAAGAACCACAACCAGGCCGAGCCAAAACGCGCTTGATACCGGCTCTGGGCGAGCATGGAGCTGCCACGCTGGCTGACAGACTTCTTCATCTTGCGTTACATCACGCACTCACCGCCAACCTTGGCCCGGTCGAACTCTGCGTAACACCCGACCCAGCCGCCCGCTATTGGCAAGCACTCCCCCGTGCCGGACAGTGTAAGATTTCCGCACAGGTAGAGGGCGACCTGGGTGCTCGCATGGCCGCAGCCGCTCAAAACGGACTGAACTGCAGCGGCCCGGTTCTGATAATTGGCACTGATTGCCCAGACCTGACAGCGAGACAATTAAGCGTGATGGCACGATCACTGCAAACACATGATTGCTGCCTGTGCCCAGTAACCGACGGTGGTTATGCTCTGATTGGCTTACGGCAGTTTTCTGAAGATCTGTTCAATGATATTCCCTGGAGTACAGGACAGGTGGCACCTGTCACACGGGCGCGAATCAAAACCTTGGGCTGGTCCTGCTACGAAAGCGAACTGTTGAGCGATGTAGACGAACCGGGAGATCTGGCGCAACTAGCCAGCAACCACCCCGAACTTGCGGCTATTGTTCAGCAAACCGCCAGCGGCATTGGCCGCATTTGAGGATTACAGGCAAGGGCCTTCGAGCCCACCACCGCTCGTGGTAACATCCGTCCCTCCCTTTTATACGATTGCCCCCAGAACCCGAGGACCTATGACCGCATCAGTGAAACACCCGGCCAAACAGGATTTATCCAAGCACACACCGATGATGCAACAGTACCTCCGAATCAAAGGTGAACACCCCAACGAAATGGTGTTCTACCGCATGGGGGACTTCTACGAGCTATTTTACGACGACGCCAAGAAGGCCGCTGAGTTGTTGGATATCACTCTGACAGCCCGAGGCCAGTCTAACGGCAATCCAATCCCGATGGCAGGCGTGCCCTTTCACGCTGCAGAAGGCTATATTGCCCGCATGGTCAGAGCCGGACAATCCATTGCCATCTGCGAACAGGTTGGCGACCCAGCAACCAGCAAAGGGCCAGTTGAGCGTCAGGTAGTGCGCATTGTTACGCCCGGCACCCTAAGCGATGAAGCGTTTCTGGAAGACCGACGAGACAATCTGTTGGCGGCCATTTTCAGCCACAAAGACCAGTTTGGTTTTGCTTCGCTCGATATTTCCAGTGGCCGCTTTGCCGTATCAGAACTTGAAAGCCTGGAAGCCCTGCAAGGCGAGCTTCAGCGTTTGCGCCCGGCAGAAATTCTGATCAGCGAAGACTTTCCTTACGGAGAAATTCTGGAAGGTTTTACCGGTGTGCGCCGCCAAGGTCCCTGGCTGTTTGAAATGGATACTGCCAGGCGGATTATTACCCAGCAACTGCAGGTAAAAGACCTGACCGGCTTTGGCTGTGAAGACCTGCATATGGCTATCTGCGCTGCTGGCTGCCTGCTGCAATACGCTCGGGAGACCCAGCGCACAGCCTTACCCCACATTCGCAAGCTGACCCGTGAACGGCGGGAAGATGCTGTAATACTGGACGCTGCCAGCCGCCGGAATCTGGAAATTGATACCAACCTGATGGGCGGCCATCAGTACACTTTAGCTTGGGTAATGGACCGCACGGCTACCCCGATGGGTGCCCGGGAGTTGCGCCGCTGGCTAAACCGGCCCCTGCGAGATATCAACGTTGTACGCCAACGCCAACAAGCAGTAACGGCGCTACTCGATGGTTTCCATTACGAACCTGCACACGACCAGCTCAAACGTGTAGGTGATATTGAACGTATTCTGGCCCGGGTAGCCCTGCGTTCAGCCCGCCCTCGGGACTTAGCCCGCCTGCGTGACGCCTTCCAGACTCTGCCAGAGCTGCAAAAGACCCTGAAGCAGGTCAAATCAGACCATATCGCCCAGCTAGCCGAAACCGTTAGTGAATACCCGGAACTGGCAGATCTGCTGGAGCGAGCGATCATCGAAAACCCTCCGGTAGTTGTTCGCGATGGAGGTGTTATTCGTGAAGGCTTTGATGCCGAACTGGATGAGCTGAGAAATATCAGCGAGAACGCCGGCCAGTACCTGCTCGACGTGGAAACCCGGGAGCGGGAACGCACCGGCATCAGCACACTGAAAGTAGGCTACAACCGAGTGCATGGCTATTACATTGAAATCAGTCGGGCCCAGTCCGATAAGGCACCTGTCGATTACATTCGCCGCCAGACCCTGAAAAATGCCGAACGCTTCATCACGCCCGAGCTGAAAGAATTTGAAGACAAAGCACTGAGTGCCAAAAGCCGTGCTCTGGCCCGGGAAAAAGGCCTGTACGACGACGTTCTGGAAACCGTAGCCGGGCAATTGGCACCGCTGCAGGATGCGGCCCAGGCTCTGTCCGAACTGGATGTACTCAGCAACTTTGCCGAACGGGCTACCAGCCTGCGTTTCACGGCCCCGGAATTTACCGATGCGCCCGGCTTTGAAGTGGAGGAAGGCCGCCACCCGGTGGTAGAACAACTGCTGGATGAGCCTTTCGTACCAAACAACCTTCTGATCGACAACAAACGCCGTATGCTGGTGATTACGGGCCCGAACATGGGCGGTAAGTCTACCTACATGCGCCAGGCGGCCTTGATTGCTCTGCTCGCGTACACCGGCAGCTTCGTGCCAGCAAGCCGTGCGGTGCTGGGGCCCGTGGATCGCATATTCACCCGCATGGGTTCCTCCGATGACATTGCTGGCGGCCGTTCTACCTTCATGGTAGAAATGACCGAAACTGCCAATATTCTGCACAATGCGACGGAACATAGCCTCGTATTGATGGATGAAGTAGGCCGGGGTACCAGCACCTTCGATGGCCTGTCGCTGGCCTGGGCCACTGCTGAGCACCTGGCTAAGGAAATTCACTGCTACACGCTGTTTGCCACTCACTACTTCGAGCTGACTCAGTTGGCTGACGAGCTGGAACACGCCGTCAACGTGCACCTGACTGCCACCGAACACGATGACAGTATCGTTTTTCTGCACAATGTTCACGATGGGCCCGCAAGCCAGAGTTATGGTTTGCAGGTCGCCAAACTGGCCGGTGTACCACAAGATGTTATTCGTCAGGCAAAAATACAGCTGGCCTATCTGGAAGGAAATGATCGTTCGGTAACCGAGATCCAGAAAACGGATTGCATCCCGGCTAACACGCCGGCCGTTAAAACCAGCAAGGCTACCCCGGATGTGTTCCAGAGCGATATGTTTGCCAGCATGGAACCAAGTGAAGTGGAAGGTGCTTTACGTAAACTGGATGTCGATAGTTTAAGCCCCAGAGAAGCCTTAAATCAGCTCTATGAGCTCAAGGCCCTGCTCGGGAATTAACCATTAATTGGCTTAAACTTGACTTGAGTAATAAGTATATAGCCCCCTAAGGCTTGCGGCTGCGAGGGTCGCTCCCTACAATATTGCGCACAAATTATGAATGGGGCCGTTTTTTCAGAGCTCCTGATGAGATTGTTTGTTCTACGAACCAGGGATCCGACTATGGCGTTTATCGTTACTGATAACTGCATCAAGTGCAAATACACCGACTGCGTAGAAGTCTGTCCGGTAGACTGCTTCTACGAAGGCCCCAACTTTCTGGTTATCGACCCGGACGAGTGCATAGACTGCGCCCTGTGCGAGCCCGAGTGCCCGGCTGAAGCTATCTTCTCAGAAGACGAGCTGCCCGCAGGCCAGGAAGCATTTATTGAGATCAATGCGGATCTGGCTGGCAAGTGGCCGAACATCACTGAAAAGAAAGACCCTCTGCCAGACGCGGCCGAATGGGACGGCAAAACCGACAAGCTTCAGTATCTGGAGCGCTGAGTTCAGGTTTAACCGACCGATTACAAAAAAAAACCGGAAGACAAAACGTCCTCCGGTTTTTTTGTTTTGCAAACGTCAGATCAGATCGAGTACTTACTCAGATAACAGTTTTTTAGCCGCTGCAGAGTGGTAAAAAGCTCCCAGCCTTCGGCGTAATACCGCCTCAATATACCCTTCTTTTCTCAGCACATCGACCATTGGCAAGGCCAGCTCTTTAACTTCAGTCACAATCACCTCACGGGTTACACCCAGATCTTGCAGTAAATCCATAATGGGTTTGCTGCCATATTTTTCATACAGGTGCTCAACCACTGCCTGAGCACAACTTTCGAAATAAGGTGTTTTCCGGAAATTCAGCCAGAAGTCATAGCCGAGCACCACAAATTCCTGAAGTTCCACATCCCCCAGCCCTACTTTAAGCTCTGCGATGGTCGAACCTTCCAAAGAAACCCAGGCCGCCATCACGCTGTCTCGAAGCTCATCATCCGTCAGAGCTTTATGCAGGAATTGTTCACTGCGGGCAATCAACCCGGGCAAGCTATCAGACAGCCAGATTTTTATGCGCCGTTCAAAGGTCTCGTCCAGCCCTGGAACGGCCTTATTGGCCATCTTCTTGCCAAACTTCATCATGGAACCCACTCCAGGTACCGAGCGAGTCAGTAAATTATCTTCATACAAGTAATTGACCAAACCATGGTAAACCACATTGGAGACTAACTCCTGATACACAGGGTGCACCATAATTTCAGCAATGATGCGCTCTCGCTGCTGGCGAAGTTCCAGAGCTTCCTCTACAAAGGCACTCGCCTGGTCGCGGGAGAGTATTTCACCAAGAGTTGTCTCGGATTGCACCGGTGCATTCAGCACTTCAGCCGCCATTTCTCCCGCCAGCTCAGGTATACCTGCATCCAGCTCCATATTGATAACAATACGCCGGATCACACCCATGACCTGATCTGAGCTGACCAGCTTCTCCAGAGTGACGCGGCCAGCATGATCCAGAAGCTCGTCTACTTCGGTTTCCAGAAACTTTTTCAGTTTTGCCCCTTTCAGGACGCTCATCTCGTGCTTAACGTGTGCCTCAAACAGAGTTTCAGCTAAGTTGTGCGAGGGTTTCGTCATAACACAGACATCCTTTCGTGAGATTCCTTGAATATGGGAAGGAGACTAACACGGATGCCGTCCAGCGGGATTTGCCTGAATTACAAATTGTGAGATAAGAAAGGGCCAGTCAGACAGATTGGCCCTCCCAAATTACTGGAAGTCGCTGAACTCATGGGGTTCTGAAGCAAGAGCCAGACAAATGCTGCCTGGGCCGACGTATATCGCGCTGGTAATACCCATTTGTGAGAGCAGTAACTCTACCCCACGGCTTTCACAGGCGTCCCTGAGACGATTCAACCCGGGTAGTGCGTCAATCTCAGACCAGCTCAGGCCGCAGGAAAGGCTTACATAAGGTGTCAGCAATCCAGCTTCAACACGGCCCACCGCGTAGTTCATAACTTTCTCAACCGCCACATCGAAACTACGGGTTTTCACAACCGGTTTGCCTTCAACACCACGACCAAACATCACTGGCGTAATATTCAATGCCTTACCCAGAAACGCAGCAACCGCTGACACATTTTTGTCACCACGGCGGCGCGCACGTTCGCGTATATAGTGTAAATCCCGGGGGATAATGCAGGTGTAGATTTTGTCTGTGAAGTTTTCGACTTCGTGCCGCAAAGCATTCTTGGAAACATTCTGACCAATCAGTTGCAGAGTATGTGCCGCCAGCAGCCCCTGCCCTGCAAATATTTGCTTGCTGTCAATCACCCGCATGGAAAACTTGCCCTCCCGGCCTGCAACCCTGCGAGCTTCTTCGTAATTGGCCATAACCAAGTTCATGGCATCACTGGCATTCTGGAATACCAAGCTACGGCTGCGGGTTACGGTTTCGCAGATAGCAACATCAAACTGGGTAACTATTTTCTCCATAAACAGATCGTATATCTGCTCGGTAGAAAACGCTTGTGTTTCCGCCTCGTGCCCTTTTCCCAGGAGCCCACTTTGATAAAACTCCTGCGTGGTAACAGGATCATGAGTATCAATATAGGTTTGACCATCAATGATGGCCGTTACAGGCAGAACAAACAGGTCGTGTTTTCGGGCAAAGTCATAGGGTAAGTCACAGGCAGAATCAACAATCAGGCCTACTCGCATGCTGCACGTCTCCAGATTCGGGCTACCCCTGAACCGGGGCGCCTTTTTTTGTCATTATTTTGAAAGCAACAGTTTTGCACAGACTGGTGAAAAATTCAGCAACCAGCAAAAAACAACCCATAAAAAAGGGAGGCTCAAGGCCTCCCAAGGACACACAGTGGGTTGAAGCAACCGCCGAGAGCGGCGGCGCCAAATTTAGCATTCTTCGGCTTTAATGGCTCCCGGCGCTTCAGGATCTGGCGTAAAGCCAATCAGACGAGTTCGCTCAATCAGGAAGTACAAGACTGCACCAGTTGCAAGGCCCCAGCCCGCGCCATACACAGCCAGTACCACTCCCATAGTACCGGCAATACCACGCTCTGTATTATTTTCCAGCTGTTCAAGCCCTACCATCAAACAGATGTAACCCGTCAGCAACAGTGTTAGTGACAAAGCAATGGGGAGCACCGGCTGGAAGAAGCTAACCAGCGGCAGTACAAACAAGGCAATAAAGCCGGTAATCCAGAAGGTGCCACCACCACTGTAGATAGAATCCATAGCATTACGACCGTACTTGTAACGCTCGGCCATGGTGGCAGTTACCGCTGTCCAGATAGGGCCCGCCAAACCAGGATAAGGCGCGAAGAAAGCATGACCGCCATTTCGGATCGCCGTCACAAGGTGAACCCGGTCAATGCTGTTATCGATCTTTTCATCTTTACGCAGGTGGTCCACACGGCTCATGAGGGACTGCCCCACCACGATATCACCGAAAGCAATAACATAGGCGATCACAGCCGTCGGAATTGCGTACAAGAATACATTCAGGTCAGGGAAGCCTACAGTGAAGGGCAGATAGTTCCACAACTGGTCAAAGGCAGGTTTGGTAATGCCCCACTGAACTTCAGGCACATCATACTCACCGGTGGCAAAACCAACCAGAATGGCGATAACCATGCCTGGCACCATGCCGTAGTTGGCGATCTTCCGGGCTATATTGCTCTTATCGATAAACCCTTTGAACGATACGGAGAACATCAGGTACAGGCAGACAAGACCGCCCACAATCAGGGAAATCGGTGTAGTGGCCAGCCGACCACCGGCTTCAATCTCGCCCATCAGCGCAGCTATACCAGCACCGATGATGATTCCGCCCTTCATGGAACGTGGAATCCAGTCAACCAACTTACTGCCCAGGCGTGTAACGCCAAGAATCAGGAAGATCAGGAAGACAAGAAACTGCAGAGCAAACAGAGCCTGAATGGCTTCAGGGCCTGGTTCATAGTCCGACAGAAACAGGAGCACTACAGGGATACCAGGGGTGATCCAGCCCGGCACCAGAGGCACCCCCAGCAAAGCCGGCAGCATGAATCCAATACCACAAACCACCACGTAAGCCAGTGCTACGTCGTAAGGTATACCAAGATATTTTTCCAGAAGCGGGATCATCGCAAGGCTGACCACAAACATGATCAGAGCCTGCACCATCTCCGCAAACTCCCAGCGATAGTGAACAAAAGGAAGGCGAAGTTTGAAGGGGCCTGCTGGCCAGTACGGCTGTTCTTCACCGTTATTTCTATGGAAAAGCTGCATTACAGTACCTCCGGACACACCGTTAGGGGTGCCAATCTATGTTGTTTTTGTAGAGAGGTTTGGCTGCGCCGTTAGGCGCAACCATCAAACCAGTCAGTTCAACTCTTTGGCCTGATCTCGAAGGACAAACTTCTGGATTTTGCCCGTTGAGGTTTTTGGCAAATCAGTGAAGATCACCGTCTTGGGCACTTTAAACCTGGCCAGATGCTCCCGGCAGAAGTTGATGATGTCTTCTTCTGACACATCCCCCGCTTCCGGCTTCAAGGTAACGAATGCGCACGGCGTTTCACCCCACTTTTCGTCTGGTCGCGCGACAACAGCCGCTTCCATGATTGAAGGATGACGGTAGAGGGTATCTTCCACTTCGATAGTAGAAATGTTCTCACCACCGGAAATGATGATGTCTTTCAGGCGATCTTTGATCTCGAGATAGCCATCTTCATGCCATACAGCCAGGTCGCCGGTATGGAACCAGCCGCCTCGAAAGGCTTCTTCAGTCGCTGTCGGGTTTTTCAGATAACCTTTCATAACGGTATTACCGCGCAAAAAGATTTCACCGATAGCCTTACCATCTTTGGGTACCGGCTCCATGGTGTTGGGATCTGCCACCATGGTTCCACCCAGAGTGTGGTAGCGCACGCCTTGACGCGCCTTGAGCTTCGCACGCTCATCAAGGGGCAACTCATCCCACTCAGACTTCCAGGCGCACACGGTTACCGGGCCGTATACCTCGGTCAGCCCGTATACGTGGGTTACTTTGATGCCCAGACCTTCAATGGCTTCGATAACCTGAGCTGGGGGTGCAGCACCGGCGGTCATGGATTTCACTTCGTGATCAATACCGGCTTTCGCTTCCGGAGAAGCATTCAGCAGCGCATTCAACACAATCGGTGCGCCGCACATATGAGTCACCTGGTGATCACGAATCAACTGAAGAATTTTTTCCGGATCAACCCGGCGCAGGCACACATGGGTACCCGCCATCGCTGTTATGGTCCAGGGGAAGCACCAGCCGTTGCAGTGGAACATGGGCAGCGTCCACAGATAGACAGGGTGCATGTCCATCGACCACACAGCCTGATTGCCCAAAGCATTGATGTAAGCTCCGCGGTGGTGATAAACCACACCTTTAGGGTTACCGGTGGTACCTGAAGTGTAGTTCAGGGAAATCGCATCCCACTCGTCAGCCGGGAAGCTCCACTGGAAATCAGGATCTCCTTCTTGCAGAAACGCCTCGTAATCCAGGTCACTAACCTGAATGCCTTCACCGTACTCTGGATCATCAACATCAATCACCAGAGGTTTATGCTCAAGATGACGTATAGCATCTTTAACAACCTGGCCGAACTCACGGTCAGCGATCACCGCTTTCGCCTCGCCATGTTCAAGCATGAAACCAATAGCTTCCGCATCCAGACGCACATTGAGAGTATTCAGCACCGCACCAATCATGGGCACACCAAAATGGCATTCCACCATAGCCGGGATATTCGGAAGCATAACCGCAACCGTATCTCCACGATTGATACCCCGACCTTTCAGTGCAGACGCCAGGCGACGACAACGTTCATAAGTTTCAGACCAATTACGGCGGATAGCACCATGAATAATGGCTGGGTAATCAGGATAAACGCTGGCAGTACGTTCAATGAAATCAATGGGAGACTGAACCGCGAAATTCGCGCCCCTGGGCTCAAGGCCCTGATCAAAGATCGAAGTCATGTGTGTGATCCTCGTATTCTGGTGTTGTTTTTATGTCGTCTTCTGTGGAAACCTTAGACTAGCTATACTCTTTATTGGCCTGCATGGTAGATGACACGGCAAAACCTAGAAACACTACCATTGTATTATGGGACTTATCCTATACCCTATGTTCAATTCAGATAACCCAAAGAGCTTTACACAGCTATTACCCCAAGACCCGAGCCCGTCATTGATCGTAAGCGCCGATTCCAGCGTCCTATCGTCAAATTCTGCGGCTAAAGCCCTTTTGGGAACCAAAAACGATCAGGAGTATGCCCAGGTTCTCCCTGTCAATACCGCAGCCTTGGTACAGGCTGCGCTGAGTCAAGGGCGAGCTATTGACGAAGTAGAATCCAGGGTAGGTAGCAGTATTCTGCTTTGGTGCTTCATTCCAGACACCGCCAGTCAACAGGTATTGATCCGCGGCCGGGATGCTACCGAAGATGTTCTTACCCATGAGGAAGCCATCCGCTCCAGCCGCCTTTACCGGCTAATCACCGAAAATACCACCGACTTGATTTCCCGCCACGCCCCGGGCGGCCAGTTTATCGATGCAACCCCCGCATCGTGGCGGTTACTGGGCTACTGGCCAGAAGAATTACGAGGCCAGGAACTGGCAGAAATTTTCAAAGGTGAGAAAACGGCAGCCTTGTTTGACGAAGCAAGGCAACAGCTTCGTGATGACGGCTATGCCACCATGACGCTTGAGGTGGAGCATAAAAATGGCTCTCGTAAATGGCTGGAAATCGTGAGCCGAGCCATACGGGAAACCTACACCGGAGCCGTAGTAGAAGTTATCAGCGTGTCACGGGACATCACCAGTCGGATAGAGTCCGAGGAACAAAATCGTTTACTGGCCGATGAACTGGCTCACACGGCCAGGCTCGCCACCTTAGGCGAACTCGCTTCAAGCATCGCCCACGAAATGAATCAACCACTTGCATCCATCGTCAATTTTGCCAGCGCCAGCCAGCGCTTTCTGAAGAACCGCGACCAGAACCCGGAGCAATTATCCAAAGTCGACGACGGCCTGCAAAAAATCATTCATCACGCCAACCGAGCCTCTGAAGTCATTAAACGCTTACGGGCCTTTCTGAGAAAGGGTACAAAAAGCATGGGGCCGGTTTCCCTCAACACTGTCATTAAGGATGTTACACGACTGTGCCAATGGGAAGCCGAGAAGAACGGCGTACGGGTTGATAAACATCTGGCCAATGAAAGCCCCGTGATAACCGCAGACCCCATTCTACTGGAGCAGGTGCTGATTAATCTGATCCGCAACGGCATCGAAGCCAACGTAGAATCTCATGCCGGACAAAAACACGACCAGCCATCGCGAATAATTGTTAAAACCTGCGTCAATGACCAGAACGAAACCCTGATTGTCGTCACCGATGAAGGCCCCGGACTTAACGAAGATGGTATTCGACAAATGTTTCAGCCGTTTTTTACCAGCAAAGCCAAGGGACTTGGCCTTGGGCTCTCTATGAGCCGTTCAATTATCGAAGGCTTTGGCGGATTTCTTGATGCTACACCGGCCGACAACGGCGGGTTATCATTGATATGCCGCTTCCCGAACAATAACCGAACCACCACTCATAACAGCCCGGAGGCTTCCTGATGCCTGAGTCCACTCTTTCTCCAGCCAATACCGTTTACGTGGTAGACGACGATGCCGGCATGCTGGAATCAACGCAGTGGCTGCTCGAGTCGGTTGGCCTTCAGGTGAAAGCCTACAGCGATGGCCAGCAATTTATGAATGATGTCGGTGACAACCGGCCAGGCTGCGTTGTGCTGGACATACGCATGCCGGGGCTTGGTGGCCTGAATGTACAGGAAGAGCTGCAGAAACGAGGCATTGATGTGCCGATCATTTTTGTCTCTGGCCACGCAGACGTCCCCATCGTGGTCAGAGCCTTCAAATCCGGCGCTTTCGATTTCATTGAAAAACCGTTCAATGAACAACTTCTGCTGGATAGTGTTCAACAAGCCCTTCAAGAAGCCACATCATCCAGAAGCCAGCTTACCGCCAGCAATGAGGCTGAGGCAGTTATCAACACCCTCACCCGCCGGGAGCGGGATGTGTTTCTACCCCTTGCGCAGGGCTACACCAGCCGCGAAATCGCTGAACAACTTGAGGTAAGTGTTAAAACCATCGACCTTTACCGTGCCCGAGTAATGAAACGGCTGGGCGCAGACCGGTTGCCGGATGTAACCGGCATTGCCATAGCAGCGGGGTTTCTGAACCCTGAGAATTTGCGCGAGATTCAACAAACCCCCTGAGCCCGGATTTCATGCGCTAAAGCGCCCAAACGAATAACCGCTGTTTCAATCCGTTCAGTCCAGGGGTTTGCGCCATTCAGGCGCAAACAGTTCTCAAACTTGTTCGAGGTCGAAAACATCAATCCTGGTGCAACGTTGATGCCTTCTGACCGGGCCCGACGATAAACTTCCGTGCCGGACACACCTTCAGGCATCTGAACCCATAAGACAAAACCTCCCAGCGGCTTACTGACGGCCGTGCCCTCCGGAAAAGATCGTGCCACAGCCGAACGAAGCCGTTCAGTTCCCTCGCGATAATGCTCACGAGCATGACGAAGATACCGGTCGTAACCACCCTGCTCCAGAAAGTGTGCCATTGCGAGCTGAGGGATGGTCGAGGTGGCCAGGTTCACAAAATATTTGTGCTGACGGGCACTGGCCATGTGGCGCCCAGGGATCATCCAGCCCAGTCGAAGCCCGGGAGACACCGTTTTCGAAAATGAACTGCAATAAATCACACTATCAGATCGGTCAAACGCTTTTGCGGGCCGTGGCCGATCCCCGGAATGATAGAGATCGCCGTAAATATCATCCTCAATCAACGGCACCCTGGCAGCCGCCAACATCGATACCATATGCTGCTTGCGCTCGTCACTCATTCTGGCTCCCATCGGGTTACTGTGATTAGGCACAACAACACAGGCCTTCAGGGGCCACTGCTCAAGCGCTAACTGCAAACCTTCAAGGCTCATGCCTTCCGAGGGATGGGAGGGAATTTCAATCACGCGCAGACCAACCACTTCCAGCGCCTGCAAAATGCCCGGAAAGGAGGGTGACTCTACGGCAACAATATCGCCAGCCTGGGTTACCGCCCGAAGTGCCAGAATAATGGCCTCCTGAGCGCCATTTGTCGCCAGCACATCATCTGGCGACACCGGCACGCCGAGTGTTGCCATACGTTGAGCAATCTGCCGCCGGAAACTTTCCTTGCCGGGGAAGGCATAATCCAGTGTTTCCAGCCCATGCCGTGCGGCCCAGATAGTACTTTGCTGTATTTGCCGCACGGGCAAATAATCCGAATGAGGAATGGCGGATGCCAACGGCACCATGAGCATCTTCTCATCGGCACACAAATCCAATGCCATTTCCCGGGCGGATACTGGCAGAGGCCGGGCCCGGTGATCCGACATGCTTGGTTCGGGAACATCCCGGGCCGGCAGACATACAAAGTATCCACTACGCTCCCGGGCCAGAAGAAAGCCTCGGGCTTCAAGGGTTTGATGAGCCTGCAACACAGTGGAAATGCTTACACCAAACTGACGACTGAGTACTCTGACGCCAGGCAGACGGTCCCCTGCCCTGTAGACCCCGTCCGCAATCAGTGCCTGCAACTGATCAGCCACCTGGTTATACAGCGCCCCCATAGATTCTTCCCCCAGCCTTGTCGACTCACTATGTCATCCATGTATTTGATCAGAACTCTCCATAAAACTGGCAGTACAGATCAGCCATTTTTTATGCAGCACAGATTCCCAAAAAAGCCGACTGTACCGGTTCAATAACAACTTAACTGAATCTGTTACGAAAATCTGGTCCAACGGACAATGGAACCCGAATCACAGGAGAAGGAATTTAAGTATGAGTGGCTCAACCGCACAACGGCAGCCTGAGGCGATAAAAGCAACGCATCACCGGAACAGGCGCAATCGCAAGGATGTGCTTGGCCTCACCTATGCCAACGAGGCCGAACACTCAAGCCTTTTACTGGCGTGTCAAAGGCTTGCACGGGCTGGTTTCAACGTGAGCCAATGCGCGCCGGAGCACTGGATCATTCGCGGCAGAACGCCTCTGCCCGAATTTCATTGCTACAGTGAATCGGAAATACAGTGTTTTACCGCTGCCAAGACACGACCGTATCAGCTTTAAGAGTGACAGGACGAACCATGCAGACAAAGATCTATCAGATAGACGCCTTTACCAACGAGCTGTTCAGAGGCAACCCAGCGGCGGTTATGCCCTTGCAACACTGGCTGCCAGACACCTTGTTACAGGCCATTGCCGCAGAAAACAACCTTTCGGAAACGGCCTTTCTGGTAGCTACGCCAGAGATGGAAGTCACGGACTTTCACATTCGCTGGTTTACGCCTGCGGCGGAAGTACCACTGTGTGGCCATGCCACCCTGGCATCCGCCTCGGTTGTATTTAATCAACTAAAATGGCCTCAGGACATTGTGCGGTTTCAATCAAAGTCCGGGCCACTGGCGGTCTTACGAAAACAACACGGCTGGCTGGAACTGGACTTCCCGAACTTATCCTACAAGCGCTGCCAGATGCCCCCATTGATTACTGAAGCCCTGGCTGGAGCACCTGACGAAGCTTTCTTTGTTCCAAACGACACTAACTACATGGTCATTATGAACTCTGAAACAGCTGTCAGGTCTGTCACACCGGATCTCCGAAAACTGGCCTTGCTAGGCAACCAGGGATTGATTGTGACGGCGGAGGGCGATCAATGTGACTTTGTCAGTCGTTATTTCGCGCCCGGCGCAGGCATTGATGAAGATCCCGTGACGGGATCAATACACAGTGTATTAACACCATACTGGGCTCAGCATCTGGGAAAAACCAACCTTCAGGCCCGTCAACTCTCGGCCCGTGGCGGCGAACTTCACTGTGAACTGAAAGGCGACCGGGTTGCCATCTCCGGCCAGACCGTATTCTTCATGGAAGGTTCCGTACAGCTTCCCTCAGGCTGATATACTGCCCCCCTGGTTTTATCAGCGGCAGGCAGGCAATGGCAGAATCTACATCACATTATGACGTTATCATTATCGGTGCCGGCGCAGCGGGGTTGATGTGTGCAGCAACTGCCGGCTACCGTGGCCGCAAAGTGTTGGTGGTGGATCACGCGGATAAGCCCGGAAAAAAAATTCTGATGTCGGGTGGTGGTCGCTGTAACTTCACCAACCTGAACAGCACGCCCGCGAACTTTCTTTCCCACAACCCGCATTACTGCATTTCTGCCCTCAAGCGTTACACCCCTCAGGATTTCCTGGATCTGGTCGATCGGCATGGTGTAGAGCATGAAGAGAAAGCGCCGGGGCAATTGTTCTGCAAAAACAGTGCAAAAGACATTCTCAATGTTCTGCTGACCGAATGCGAATGGGCCGGGGCCGAAATCCGGATGAACACCTCCGTGTCTCGTGTCCAGCCACTAGACTCAGGCTACAACCTGAAAACCAGCAGAGGTACCTTGAGTTGTGAATCTTTAGTGATTGCTACCGGCGGGCTATCCATTCCAACTATGGGAGCTACAGGATTTGGTTATGATTTAGCCAAACAGTTTGGTTTAAACCTTCTGCCAACTCGCGCCGGATTAGTGCCTTTCACATTGCACGCAGAACTCAAGCTGCAGCTGGCTCCGCTCTCCGGCATTAGCTGCCCGGTTGACGCATCTTGTCAAAAACAGCACTTCCGTGAGCCTATGCTGGTCACTCACCGAGGATTAAGCGGGCCCGCTATGCTGCAAATTTCCAGTTACTGGCAGCCCGGTGATGACATACACATCAACCTGCTACCTGCGCAGAAAATTCAGGATGACCTGTTCAGATTAAGGAATGATAAGCCC
>NZ_JBFHJO010000015.1:0-65232 GCF_041595835.1 Marinobacter sp.
CTCGTTGCTCAATCAAGGTGGCGCATTCTACTTCGTTTCGCCGCCTTGTCAACCGTTTATTTTTCGCCGCTTCCGACTCCGAAAACAACCAAAAACTCATCGGCTTACTGCTAAATCGAGGTGCGCATTCTACACCGAATCGCTACCTTGTCAACCGCTTTCTGAAGAATCTTTAAAACATTTTCTTCAATCCTTTCAAGCAGTTATCGCATCAGATCTGACCGATTCCAGTGGCCAGCCCCTCAAGCGAGATGCGCATTCTACAGACACCAGCTGAGGAGTCAACAGCCAATCTGAAAAAAGTTCAAACCGGCCGCATTCAGGCTAAACCTAACCAACCACCACTACGCGAGCTATCTTCTTCTTACCCGCCTGAACAATGCAGTCATCACCTTTCACAAACTTCCGATCCCCTTCGAACTGCACACCATCAAGGTAAACCGCACCCCGACCTAACACGTCACGCGCTGCCGCACCGTTCTTAACAAGCCCCGCCAGGCGGAGAATGGCAGCCATAGGAAGATCAGCCTGCCCTTCCAGCGAAACCTCGACCGTAGGTACATCTTCCGGAATTTCACCCAGAGCGACACGATTACCCGCAGACTTATGCGCACTTTTCGCAGCATCTTCGCCATGAAAGCGGGCGATCAGCTCTTCAGCAAGGACCTTCTTAAAGTCCTGCGGATTGGCTCCCCCTTTAACGGCCACTTTATACTCTTCAATCTCCACCATTGGCCTGAAGCTAAGTAACTCGAAATATCGCCACAGCAATTCATCAGGCACCGATAGCAACTTAGTGTACATTTCGCCAGGCGCATCATTCACACCGACATAGTTACCCAGAGACTTCGACATTTTCTGCACACCGTCCAGCCCCTCAAGGATTGGCACAGTGAGAATAGCCTGAGGTTTTTGCCCGTAATGCTTCTGCAATACGCGCCCCATGAGAAGGTTAAACTTCTGATCAGTACCTCCAAGCTCGATATCCGCTTCTAAGGCAACTGAGTCATACCCCTGGATCAAAGGATAGAGGAATTCATGAATAGCGATAGGCTGCTCTGAACGAAAACGCTTTGTGAAATCATCACGTTCTAACATTCGGGCAACCGTGTATTGGCCAGCCAGAGTGATCATTTCAGCGGCATTCATCTTACCCATCCACTCGGAATTGAAAACTACCCGGGTTTTAGCGGGATCAAGAATCTTGAATACCTGCTCTTTATAAGTAATGGCATTTTTACGAACCTGCTCTTCGGTGAGCGGCGGCCGCGTTGCACTTTTCCCGGTCGGATCACCAATCATTCCCGTAAAATCGCCAATCAGAAAAATTACCTCGTGACCAAGATCCTGGAACTGGCGCAACTTATTAATCAGAACAGTATGCCCAAGATGAAGGTCTGGAGCCGTCGGATCAAAACCCGCCTTAACCCTTAGCGGCCGCTCTTCTTTCAGCTTTGCGATCAGATCTTCTTCTGGAATCAGCTCATCAATTCCACGTTTTATGATGGCTAATGCTTCATCTAATGATGCCATGAACCCTATGTCTCCAGTTTTGAAAGCAAAACGAAAGCTGCCAGTTACACAGCACTACAAAAGAAGTGTGCGATTTACAGGCGCCGCTTGTTAAAGTATGCGCGATCAGTTTTTAACCAACCCATATATTTCAAGGCCGACATTATATCAGCGGAGGTGTATTTTGTACGACCGCCTGCGCCCGTAACCGTAATGTTCGACGCTGTCCTGTTTCTTTTATATGCGGTAATCTGTTGGTCTATAGTTAATCAGACGCTTTAATTAGCGGACTCAACTACCTGGAATAGCGATCATAATGGGTGAGCATCGTGCTTAAAAGTTTCCCCAAATCACATATTACGCTTGCCGCCGCCGCTACAGTTGTAGTAACCGCAGCAGTGCTTATGAGCCCCAGCGCAGATGTTGAAGCCAGGCGCATGTCTTACCCTGTTGACCTTGAGCAGGGAGTCGTTTCTGGTGCACCGTTAAAGGCGCCCCTTTCAAGCCAATCGGTTATCGAACCTCCTGCCAGCGACGACATCCCACCAACCACAGCAAACGAACAATCGGCTTCGGTCGCTGAGTCAGCACCTCCTGCACCCACCTCCCCCGTGGCCCCGAAGGTTCAGTGGCAGGAATTCCGCATTAAATCCGGTGACACCTTGTCATCCTTGTTCAAAAAAGCCGGGTTTAATGATCGAATCATGCTATCGGTGATTCACGGCGAGGGCGAGGCGGATAAACTTCAACGCCTGTATGCCGGCGAAGACATTCGTTTTGGACTGAATGAACAAGGTGAACTGGTTGGCGTCCAACTGCAACGCAGCCTGCTCGAAACCCTCAAAATCGAAAAATCCGAAAACGGGTATAAAGGCCAGACTGAAATTCGCGAACCAGAAGTCCGCCCTGCCTTTGCATCTGGCGTTATCGATGGTTCTCTTTACCTGGCGGCCAAAGAAGCCGGCATGGACGACCGACTCACCATGGAGCTGGCCGGCATTTTCGGTTGGGACATAGACTTCGTCTACGACGTTCGCAAAGGGGACCGCTTCGAAGTCGTTTACGAGAAACTCTTTATCGATGGAGAGGAATTCAGCACAGGCCGAATTCTGTCTGCTAAATTCATCAACCAAGGAAAAGAGAATTTAGCCGTTTTGTACACTGACTCTAACGGAGAAAGTGACTACTATTCAGCAGAAGGGCAAAGCATGCGGAAAGCATTTTTGCGCGTGCCCATTAATGCCCGACTCTCGTCACCATTTAACCTGCAGCGCCGACACCCCGTACTGGACATTGTGCGACCTCATCAGGGAACTGATTACGCAGCACCTCCTGGCACCCCGATCAAAGCCGCCGGCAACGGGCGCGTTAAGTTTGCTGGCTGGAAGGGTGGTTATGGCCGAACAGTTGTGCTTCAGCATGGCGACAACGTCACCACGCTGTATGCTCACATGAGCCGGCTTGGTAAAGGTATAAAGAATGGCACCCGCGTTAAACAGGGAGAAACCATTGGCTACGTCGGTTCTTCTGGCATGGTTACAGGCCCCCACCTGCACTATGAATACCGGATAAATGGTGTCGCGAAGAACTCTCGCACCGTTAAACTTCCGGACGCTCAGCCTATCCCAAAATCTGAAATGGCCCGATTTAAGCAAGTTACAGATCAGCGCCTGACTCAATTCAACATGCTCCATGAGAGTCGGCAACAACTGGCTCTGGCACCGGAAAATTGAGAATGAGTTACTGGCTTGGTCTGATGTCAGGCACCAGCATGGATTCAGTCGATGCCGTGCTGGTGTCTTTCAAATCACAAAGTCTGACGATACACGCCACTCATTCTCTCGCCTATCCGGATAATCTCCGGCATCGCCTTCTTATGGCAACCCGCGACCACGGAAGTCCAGACGAACTTGGCGAACTTGACACTTTGGTAGGGCAGCATTTTGCACGCACGGCCTCAGAGCTGATCGCACACTCAGATATTTCCGCCCCAGAAATATCTGGCATTGGTAGCCACGGCCAAACCTTGCGCCACCAACCATCAGGAAATGCGCCCTTCTCCATGCAGATCGGTTCGGCAGCCTTTATCGCAGAAGCAACAGGCGTGACAACAGTCTCTGATTTCAGAAGCCGGGATATTGCTGCTGGTGGACAAGGGGCTCCGCTTGTACCCGCATTCCACAGATGGCTATTCGAATGCGAAGAGCAGGACCGATGCATACTGAATCTGGGCGGCATTGCCAACATAACCTGGCTACCCGCTGGCAACCGGAAGCCGATCATCGGTTTTGATACTGGCCCGGCTAACGCGCTTCTGGATGCCTGGTGCCTGGACCAGACCGGCCGTCACTATGATGAGCACGGCCTTCTGGCTGCGGAAGGCTCATCCAACGAAAAGCTTTTGGCCAGCATGCTCTCGGATGCTTATTTCACCAACCCCGCCCCAAAGAGCACAGGCAAAGAACGCTTCAACCTTGACTGGATTCACACTCACCTTCAGCGCTTCCCGGAGCTATCTCCAGCAGATGTTCAACGAACCCTGTTGCAGCTGACTGTAACAACCATTTTGCAGCAACTGCCGCAAGAGTCTTCCAACATGGCGGTTTATGCCTGTGGTGGAGGTACGTTTAATCCATTACTGATGAACGAATTAAGGCTGGGGCTTGGCTCTGTAGCATTGGCCACCACCGCTGATCTGGGGCTGGATCCGCAATGGGTAGAACCGGTTGCTTTCGCATGGCTTGCGCGGCAGACGCTGCAAAACCTGCCAGGCAATGTGCCGGAAGTCACTGGAGCTTCGGGGGAAAGAATTCTTGGGGCTATCTACCCCGCCTGATATCAGATCGAGAAGGAACTACCGCAACCACAGGTTGAACTTGCATTTGGATTTTGCACCACAAACTGAGAACCCTGAAGGCCCTCTTGGTATTCAATGGTGGCCCCCACCAAGTACTGGTAGCTCATGGAATCAACCAGCAGCTTGACACCATCTCGCTCAATGACCGTGTCATCTTCTTCCTGATTTTCGTCAAACGAAAAACCATACTGAAAACCAGAACATCCTCCGCCTGTCACAAAGACCCGCAGTTTTAGCTCCGGATTTTCCTCTTCTTCAATCAACTCGCGCACCTTGGCAACGGCACTGTCACTGAAAAACAGCGGTGTGGCCACTTGCTGCTGAACTACACTCAAGGTTTGCCTCCGGCACTATTGGATATTCTTAGATTATGGTATTCCCGAGTAAAACAGTCAACTATTCGGACTTTCCCTCATCCTCATCATGCGCATTATCAACCTGGGAAGCCTCATGGGAAAGCAATCCGGTCGTTTCCGTCTGACGAACAAGATTCCCATTCACCGAAGCCCCCATTGCCATTTCAATCAACTGATAATAGACATTTCCGTTGACGCTCGACTTTTCAGCTAACTCAAGGTGAGCAGACGACTGCACATCGCCATTAACAGTGCCATTGATAATGATGTGTGGCGCGATCACATCGCCGGTAATCTGACCGACTTCAGACAGGCGAACCACCGCATCACTGCCATCTTCAGCGATAACACGACCTTTGATTTTACCATCAATATGCAAGCCTCCCGAAAAGTGCACATCACCCTCAATCGAAGTTCTTGCTGAAATCAACGTATCGAACCGATTCGAAGCACGATGCCGCTTCTGCTTTTTCTTACCCAACATATCAATTCTCCGTTAACTGCTCCCAATCAAAGGTACTCTCAGCCTGAGAGGCCTTCCGACCCTCAGCCTGGGCAACCACCTGAACTTCCAAAGGTTCAAAATTTTCCGGCAAACTCAGGCTGCCTTCTATGTCCTGAAAATAGCGAAATCTGAACTTTATACCGAGATCATCGATTTCTTCCGATAGATCTCGCAGGGCGATCACCTCTTTTTTACCCCCCAGAGAGCCGATCACATTTACGGCCACAAGACCCGATATGTACCGATTATTATTACCCACCTGGGTCAGTACCATCTTGAAACTATAAGTACCATTTTCACGAGCAGGAGCTAGCGTAAAACTGTCCACCTGCAGGCCTTTACTTGCCTCAGACGGAGCCATAATGTTGCGATAAAATGTCAGGTCAGCCTCAAGCTCAGAGACACGAGTTTCAAGGCCTACGATGGCATTCCGGGCGTCCCGAAGAGCCTGCTCATCAATCGCTCTGCCTCGCTCCAGATTTATCAGATTCTGCCGGGCCTTACGGTACTGTTCTCTCAAGCCATCGATTTCTTGAACCAACTGGTCGTTAGAATCTTCTGCAGATGAAAACCGAAAGCCACCCTGGGCCATCCCAGCAAAATACCCGGATACTGCGGCCACAACGGTAAATATCAGCAGAATCAGGGTCCGGCGCATGCGATAACCCCGCCGATGGCGGATAACCACATATTCCTCTACGGGTTTACGAGTGTCACTCACAGGTTACCCTCAGGGAAGTAAGGCCGGAGCATTCAGCCCCAGATTTTCATTCAATCCGAACATGATATTCATATTCTGAACAGCCTGACCGGCCGCGCCTTTCACCAGGTTATCAATCACCGAAGTAATGATAACCACGTTGCTCTGCTCCTGGCGGTGCAGTGCCATGCGACAGTGGTTAGCGCCCCGGACACTCCGGGTTTCAGGATGGCTGCCAAACGGCATCACATCTACGAACGGCTCATCTTTATAGCGTTCTTCGTAAAGAGCCTGAAGGCGATCAAAATCAGCCTCATTCACCAACTCTGCATAAAGCGTTGCCTCGATGCCTCGGATCATAGGTAACAGATGAGGAACAAAGGTAACACCCACACCCGCACCCGCACCCGCAGCCAGACTCAGGCCTTGCCGAATCTCGGGCAGATGACGGTGACCAGAGGCACCATAGGCCTTAAAGCTTTCACCTATTTCACCGTGCAGCATGCCGATGCTTGCCTGTCGGCCAGCCCCGCTGGCACCGGATTTGGCATCGGCGATCAGCCGTGAAGCATCCACCAGCCGATGTTCAAGCAACGGCAAAAAGCCCAACTGTACCGCAGTGGGGTAACAACCCGGGTTCGCCACTAATTGCGCTTTATGAATGTCTTCACGAGCCACTTCAGGCAAACCATACACTGCTTTTGCCGCCCATTCCGGGCTTTCATGGGGCATGCCATACCACTTAGCCCAAACATCGAGATCTTTAAGACGAAAATCGGCAGAAAGATCCACAACTCGCGTGCCAGCATCCATCAGTTCTGGCACCATACGGGCAGCCACACCATGGGGCGTTGCAAAAAACACCAGGTCACACTGTGCTAACTCCGCCGGGTCCGGTTCGGAGAATGCCAGATCAAAGTGCCCTCGCAGGTTGGGATACATGTCTGCTACCGGCATGCCGGCTTCTGAGCGGGAAGTTATACACTTCACCTCAACCTCCGGATGGACTGCCAGGATTCTCAGCAGCTCTACACCTGTGTATCCGGTACCACCAACGATGCCAATTTTAATCACGCTATTCTCCAACGTATTCTGGTCAGAATTTCGCGGTAGTCTAACATGATAAACCAAGGACTTATTGCAGCTTGCAGGCTCAAGGTTACAATGTTGACCGAAACACTCTGATCGAACCGTTCGACCAACCGGAACCCGGCGCATATGCGTAACATCAGGCAACAGATCACGGAAAACCTGATACCCGTATTCCGAGGTAAGCTCTCCGGTGTCGACGCACTTCCCCAATTAGCCGCGCTCGGCCTGCTATCCGGCATTGTAACCGGCGTGGTCATTCTGCTGTTCCGGTTCGCCATCGAGTGGCCTCTTGAGCATTTCCTCCCAGGCGATGGCTCTGAAAATTTTGAGGATCTGAACATTCTCACCCGTGGTCTCCTGCCTCTTGCCGGAGCCCTTGGACTAGGCCTTCTTCTGCACCGGTTAGCGCTTCATGATCGCAAAGTCGGAATCGCCCATGTTATGGAGCGGCTGAACTACCATCAAGGCTACATTTCCCTCAAAAGCGCTATGGTCCAGCTTGTCGCAGGTGTGGTTACCGTCGTCAGCGGCCAATCCGCCGGTCGTGAAGGCCCCGCAGTGCATCTTGGCGCAGCCTTTTCGAGCTTGCTTGGCCAGTGGATGCGACTACCTAACAACAGCATTAGGACACTGGTTGCTTGCGGTTGCGCAGCGGCGATTTCAGCCTCGTTCAATACGCCAATATCCGGCGTTATTTTTGCCATGGAAGTGGTGATGATGGAATACACCATCGCGGGCTTCACTCCCATCATCCTTTCGGCCGTCAGCGCAGCCATCGTGACCCAGCTGGTCTACGGCTCCGAGCCGGCATTCAGCGTGCCCGCATTAACAATGAACTCCATGCTCGAAATCCCATGGATACTGGCCATTGCAGTCATCATCGGCATTGCCGCCGCAGCCTTCATTCACATTGTCGACAGCCTGGGGCGCTATCATCATCGCCCGGTGCTGTTACGCATCAGTGTTGCCGGGCTAATCATGGTGCCTTTTGCAATATTCATCCCCGAAACCATGGGGATTGGTTACGACACCGTCGGCAAAACCATTCATGGCGAACTCGGTTTCTGGCTACTCCTGGGTGCGGCAACAGCCAAACTCCTGATTACCGGTGCATCCATTGGTTTGGGCATGCCCAGCGGAGTCATCGGACCAACACTGTTTATTGGTGCCACACTGGGGGCCGCCATGGGGCTGGTAGGCGCGGCCATGTTCCCTGACAACGCCTCTTCTGTTGGCTTTTACGCGATGCTTGGTATGGGCGCGATGATGGGGGCGGTTCTGCAAGCACCAATGGCCGCTCTGATGGCACTAATGGAGCTGACCAGAAACCCGAACATCATCTTGCCCGGAATGCTCATCATCACCACCTCCAGCCTCGTCACCAGTGAAGCCTTTGGAAAAAAATCCCTGTTTTTGACTGTCCTCAAAAGCCAGGGGCTGAGCTACCAGAGTTCGCCAGTTATCCAGGCCCTCAGGCGGGTCTCCGTTGGCGCAATCATGGAGCGGAACATTCTGCGAATCAAACGTGAACTGACCTTTGAGGAGGCCCGTAAGGCCCTGACCTCTGAGCCAAAATGGCTCTTAGTGGACGGCAGCAACGGGCCTACATCATTACTACCTGCTGTTGACCTTGCCCGTTATCTGGAAGATATCGAAAAACAGCTGACCGAAGAGGGTATTGAATCGCCGGAAACCCTGGACCTGATGCAGATCCCGGCCAACCGACGTGATGTCGCGCCGGTGCAATACCAGGCAACGCTGGAAGAAGCCCTGAACGAATTTGATCAATCCCACGCCGAAGCACTATATGTGCAACGCCATGTGGCTCCGATGATTCAACGGGTTTATGGTGTCGTCCTGCAATCAGACATAGAAAGTTACTACCAATATCGACGGAGTTAAAAAATGCTTTGGGTTAAGGCCTTCCATATAATTTCACTGGTCTGCTGGTTCGCCGGCATTTTCTACCTGCCACGACTGTTCGTATACCACGCAGCCTGTGAGGACAGGCCCGGCCAGGAGCGTTTCAAAATCATGGAACGCAAACTGTACCGGGGCATAACCACCCCTTCGATGATTGCCACAGTTATATTTGGTGTCTGGCTGCTCAGTTATAATCTTTCCGGCTATTTCAGCCAGGGCTGGTTGCATGCAAAGCTTTTTCTGGTTGCACTGTTGATTGCATACCACTTTTATTGTGGTCACCTGGTGAAGGTATTCCGTGACGACAACAACACCCGTAGCCACGTATTCTACCGCTGGTTCAACGAACTACCTGTGCTCATTCTGCTCGCGGTAGTTATCCTTGCGGTTGTGAAACCCTTCTGAGGAGGCGAATTATTAACAGCTACACCCGTCCCCATGTTCTGGTGCTTTCAGGGCTGGATCCTTCCGGCGGCGCCGGCATTCAAGCAGACATTCAGGCAATCACGTCACTCGGTGGCCACCCCCTGCCGGTGCTGACCTGCCTGACAGTGCAAGATACCAACAATGTATATAACGCCAAAGCTATTGACCCCGGGTTCATCCGTCAGCAACTCGAATGCCTGGCAAACGATATCCCTATACATGCCATAAAAACCGGAGCTATGGGCAATGGCGCCATTGTATCGATCCTGATGGATTTTCTGGAAAGCCGACCGGGCATCCCCATGATAGTGGATCCTGTGATCAAGGCTGCAGGTGGCGGTGATCTTGCAGATGATGAACTGGTAGAGGCCATGAAGAGCAACCTGTTTGCCAAGGCCGAAATGATTACTCCCAATGGCATCGAGCTCATCCAGCTTGGGGGATGCGAGAGCGAAGGCCTGGCCGCCGACAGGCTGCTGATGGCCGGCTGCAAGTCGGTACTAGTTACCGGCGGCCATGGTACTGGCACCCACATCATCAACACCCTGTACTGCCATGATCAGGCGCCCATGCACTGGGAGGTCGACAGGGTTGGTGACAACGAATACCACGGCACTGGCTGCACACTGGCGGCTGCGATCGCCACAGGCCTCGCCAGCGGGCTTTCAGCCCGAGCCGCCATATCTCAAGCTCAGAACTATGTTCACCGCACCCTTCTGCAAGCCCTGACCGTTGGCCAGGGACAACGAATTCCAGACCGGGGTATCCCGTGGGAGCGATAAACCATAAAGTCCAGCCTGGCCTTTATGCCATCACCGACAACCAGCTCACGCCCCCCGACCAACTGCTGCAGTCCGTAGAAGCCGCTCTGGAAGGCGGAGCTGTGTTAGTCCAATATCGGGACAAGCTTTCTGCGGATTCAGAACGGTTACGCCAGGCAGCAGACCTGACCGACCTGTGCCGAAATGCGGGCGTCCCATTGCTCATTAACGATGACCCTGAACTGGCACTCAGAGTGGGCGCTCAGGGCGTGCACCTTGGCCAAGACGACTGGTCACTGGAAAAAGCCAGAAACCTGCTGGGGCCGGAAGCTATTATTGGCATTACTTGCCACCACCGCATGGATCTGGCTCACGCAGCCAAATCACATGGCGCAGATTATTTGGCTTTTGGCCGGTTTTACAGCTCCAGAACAAAACCTGGCGCACCCGCTGCAGAGGTCAGTGTATTAACGGAAGCAACCCGATTGGCACTGCCCGTGGCAGCCATTGGAGGCATTACAACGGATAATGCAAAACCACTGATTCGCGCGGGCGCGGACCTTCTCGCCGTAGTGGGCGGATTGTTCGGGGGATCCCCGGAAGACATTAAAGCAAAAGCCAGAACTTTTAGCCGACTCATCGCTTTGCATCACCCGCTATCAACACATTCTCACTAACAGGAGCTAACCATGACTCATTCTGAAGAGCTGTTCGAACAGGCCCAGAAATACATACCCGGCGGCGTCAACTCACCGGTTCGCGCATTTCGTGGTGTAGGCGGCACTCCGGTGTTTTTCAATCACGCAGAAGGCGCGTACCTGTACGATGAGGACGGCAACCGATACATCGACTTCATCGGTTCCTGGGGCCCAATGATTCTTGGTCACTCAGACCCCCGCATCAAAGCAGCCCTGCACGCTCAGGTTGATCTTGGCGTTGGTTACGGAGCGCCCACTGCTATCGAAACAGAGATGGCCAAAAAAGTGTGCGAACTGGTACCTTCCATCGACCTGGTTCGCATGGTGAACTCCGGCACTGAAGCCACCATGAGCGCGATTCGTCTGGCTCGTGGCTACACCGGCCGGGACAAGATTGTGAAATTTGAGGGCTGCTACCACGGCCACGTCGATTCCCTGCTGGTAAAAGCCGGCTCTGGCGCACTGACTCTGGGCGAACCAAACTCTCCGGGCATTCCTGCCAGCCTGGCCCAGCACACCATAACTCTCGACTACAACGACATCGACTGTGTTCGTAAAACCTTCAGTGACATCGGCGATCAGATTGCCGCTATCATCGTGGAGCCTGTAGCCGGCAACATGAACTGCATTCCGCCAGTTCCAGGATTCCTTGAGGGTCTGCGAGAAGTGTGCGACGAGCACGGCACCGTACTGATTTTCGATGAAGTCATGACCGGCTTCCGCGTGTCTCTCGGCGGCGCACAGGGCCACTACGGCATCACCCCAGATCTGACAGCGCTGGGCAAAGTCATCGGCGGCGGCCTGCCTGTGGGTGCATTTGGCGGCAAGCGTGAGATCATGGAACACATTTCACCACTGGGCCCGGTCTATCAGGCTGGTACTTTGAGTGGCAACCCACTGGCCATGGCTGCTGGCCTGACGTCACTGAATGCGATTTCTGAGCCGGGCTTCCACGACAAGCTGATCGAAAAAACTAACAAAGTACGGGATGGTCTGAAAGCTGCTGCCGACGAAGCGGGTATTCCGCTGACCGTGCAATCCGCCGGCGCCATGTTTGGATTCTTTTTCACCAGCGAGCCATCCGTGACTCGTTTCGATCAAGTGATGAAATGCGATGTGGAACGTTTCAAAAAGTTCTTCCAGGGCATGCTGGCTGAAGGGGTATATCTTGCACCCTCTGCATTCGAGGCAGGCTTTGTATGTGCAGCGCTATCGGATGAAGACATTGAGTTTACCATCGCAGCAGCCCGCAAGGTGATGGCAACGCTGTAACTCGAAGAAATAAAAACAGAGGCCTGGGATGGCCTCTGTTTTTACAGAGCTCTCGCCCGGTTCTCAGCCTGATCGGCCCCTGCAACATTTCCCCGGGCTCGGCGAATATCCGCCAGCAATAACCAGCCAGACCGTTGCATCCGGTAGTCATTACCCGCCAGTGATAGACCTTTCAGGGTGAATTGTTCCGCTGCGCCCAGATTTTCTCCCGCGACATAGGCCTCTGCCAATTTGAAGTACACCTCGGCTGAACGTGGCGCAACTCGTTGGGCACGCTCCAGCCGTGCAACCGCCCCAGCCGAGTCGCCCTGTTTCAGGCGCTGGTCGGCATCATGAATCAAAGCCACAGCCGCCGCTGGCAATTCATCACCAGACTCCCGATAGCTCGGCGAACGGGTTGGCTGGCCGGGTTCCGGCTCACTCACTTCCGGCTGTTCACTCTTGCGCCACACCGGTGGTTCGAGTTCCGCAGGGGCAGACATACGCGGAGGCTCAGGGGCTTCGGCTTGTTCACTGCCCCCCATGGGGACATAAATGGAACCTCCGCCAGGGCCCGAGGCACATCCGGCCAGACTCAGCACCAATATGAGGCCTGCGGCATGGGTTATCGCTACTCGTTTCATCTGAACAATCCTTCAAACCAATTACGAATTTGCCCGCCAAAGTTCCCGTTACATCCCGTATGAGCCTCTGGCTCGCTGCCGGTTACAAATGGCATCAACCGGGCATTCTGGCAATTCTCACTGGTCAGAGCCTGAGCCTCGGCATCCACCCAATGATATTGCACGCCATCAGGCATTACCGGGGAAAAGCCATGCTGAGGAATTTGCGCCATCATGGCAGACCACACTGGCAACGCACCAGAAGCGCCGGTGAGTGACGTTGGGCCATTATCATCCCTGCCTACCCAGGCAACAGCAAGAATGTCGCCACTAAACCCGGCAAACCATGAGTCACGGCCGTCATCCGTGGTGCCGGTTTTCCCGGCGAGCGTCAACCGCTCAGGCAAGGTGTAATAGGCTGAGCGACCGGTGCCTTCCTGCATGGTTTCCTGCATAACGTACTGCACCAAGTGCACAGCTGCAGGGTCCGCCACCTGATCAACCTTCAAGTTATAGCGAGAAAGCGGCTGATTGCCAGCATCCGTCACCTCACGAATGGTGCGTAGCGGCGTATTAAAACCCGAGGTAGCCAGGCCTTGGTATAACTGAGCCACGTCCACCGGAGCCAATGAAACAGAGCCCAACAACATTGCAGGATAATCCGAAATCGGCTTGGTAACCCCGAACGCCCTGAGCTTCTCCTGAACCTTCGGAATTCCCACATCCAGACCGACCCGAACAGCTGGCAAATTATAGGATTTAGACAGCGCAAGGTGCAGGGGCACTTCGCCCCGCTCCTGTTTGTCAAAATTCTTTGGCTGCCATAACTGGCCATCATCAAACTCCAGCGTGAAAGCCTGATCTTTCACTGGCGTGATCAATGTATATTTCTCTGGCTGCTCCAAGGCAGCCAGATAGATAAACGGTTTGATCAGAGAACCCATCGGCCGGTGTGCATCCACAGCGCGGTTAAATCCGGCGAAATCCGGATCTTTACCACCCACCAGCGCAAGCACTTCACCCGTATCTTTAGCCGTCACCACCAGTGCTGCTTCCAGTACATCGGATTTAGGCAGTTTGGGCAACGTTTTACTTACCGCGGTTTCAGCGGCGTGCTGCACAGCTGGATCGAGCGTGGTGAAGATGCGCAAACCTTCGCTCTGCAGATCTTCCTGTTGATAGTCCCGGGCCAAGTGCCGGCGAACCAAATCGATATAAGCAGGATAACGGTTATCGGTGAACGAAGGCTTAGCGCTAACATCTAACGGTTTGGCCTTCGCGCTGTCGGCCTCCCGTTCTGACAACAGCCCGGCTTTCGCCATTTCATCCAAAACCAGATTACGGCGCGCAGTCGCTCGTTGCGGATGACGCCTGGGGTTGTAGTAGCTAGGCCCTTTGACCATACCAACCAACAAGGCAATCTGATGTGGCTCCAAGTTCTTTAGCCGCTCTCCGAAGAAAAACTGACTGGCCAGGCCAAAGCCATGAATGCTTCGAACTCCAGCCTGCCCCAGATAAACCTCATTCAGGTAGGTTTCGAGAATGTCATCTTTCTCGTAATGTAGCTCCAGCAGAATCGACATCAGGGCTTCGTTCCCCTTCCGCGCAAGGGTCTGGTCACGGGTCAGAAAAAAGTTCTTCACCAGCTGCTGAGTTAAGGTGCTGCCCCCCTGAACGATCCCGCCAGCCTTGATATTCACAACCATGGCGCGAGCGATAGACAACGGTGCAATGCCGAAGTGACTATAAAAATCACGATCTTCTATCGCCATCAGGGCTTTCGGCAACAACTCTGGCACCTCATTCAGCTGCACCAGCACCCGGTCTTCCCGGTGAGCCGGATAGATACCGCCGATCTGCGCAGGCTCCAACCGAACAATAGGCGACTTAGGCCCCGACAACACAGAAAATGACTGGACTTTATCGCCATTCACCACTAATGAAAGCCTGCGCTGGGGCTCATCACCGTCAGGGAACACAAAGCTTCGCGCGCTGATCACGAACCGTCCACCGTTACGCTGGTAAGTGCCGACTTTCACGCCATCACCCGCTCTATAGCCTGCTAACGCTAACTCTCGGGCCAGGCCTGCAGCACTGACACTGGCTCCGTCGTACAGTTCCAGCGGCCGGGCGTACACGCGAGACGGCACTTCGAAACGACGGCCTTCGAAACGGGAAGTAACCACAGCGTCCAGATAAACCATCCAGCCGGCCAACACTACCAAGCCCAAAAAAGTGATACGGAACAATAAACGCCACAGACCAGAACGCCTGCTCTTTGGTTGAGTTTTGGGAGATTTTTTACGGGAATTCGATGATTTGCTCATCCTGTGATTATAACGAAGCCTGATAGGCGACCGGCAGACCTGTTATGTGTTATTTCTGTAATCTGCCAGCTATGATAGACCAAATAAAATCAACGAGTTCAGGGATCCCAGGAGCAAAATGTGAGCGAGCGAGCGCCCGATACACTGGTTAAAGCACTACAGAACCCGGAATTGTTCGACCATCCGGTTAAAAATTTCCAAGTGATCGAGACCCATATTTCTCAAGTACTTCTGACCGGCGACTACGTCTACAAAATCAAGAAACCCATGAATTTCGGTTTCCTCGATTTCTCCACGTTGGAACGTCGTAAACATTTCTGTGAAGAAGAACTCCGCCTGAACAGCCGGTTGGCTTCAGACCTTTACCTGGAAGTGCTGCCGATTACAGGTACCCCGGAACAGCCCCGCTTTGGTGGTGATGGAGAGCCCTTCGAATACGCAATACGCATGCGCCAGTTTGATCAAAGCCAGCAATTCGACAGGCTTCAGGAAAGTGGCGAGCTAACGCCAGACTTACTCGTCAGTACGGCCCGCCAGGTTGCTCTGTTTCATGACAGCCTGCCCCCCGTAGCTGAGGACAAACCGCTGGGTACAGCGGAAGCTGTTTATGCCGCGATGCAGGAAAACTTCGACCAGATCCGGCCATTGCTGAGCGATAAATCCCTGCTCACCCAGCTGGACGCTCTGGAAGAATGGACAAAAACCACCTTCGAGCGTAACCGGGATCTGGTTACTGCACGCAGGGCTAATGGCCTGGTACGCGAATGCCACGGCGACCTCCACCTCGCCAATATTTCCG
This sequence comes from Marinobacter sp., assembly GCF_041595835.1. Taxonomy (GTDB): domain Bacteria; phylum Pseudomonadota; class Gammaproteobacteria; order Pseudomonadales; family Oleiphilaceae; genus Marinobacter. The sequence continues at coordinate 15,831 of NZ_JBFHJO010000015.1, forward strand.
TATTCAAGGGACAGGTAACGGTATTCGACTGCATCGAGTTTAACGAGCCCTTTCGCTGGATTGACGTCATCAACGACCTGGCGTTCCTGTTAATGGACCTGGAATCGCGCCAGGAATACGTATTGGCGAACCTGGTTCTCAACACCTACCTGGAATACCGAGGTGATTTCGAGGGTCTGGAGCTACTTCCTCTTTATAAAGCGTACCGGGCGATGGTGCGGGCTAAAATTGCCCTGTTTACCATGGGAAACCCAAGCCTGAAGGAAAGCGAGCTCAAAAGTCTGTGGCAGGTCTACCGGGATTACGCACAACTTGCGGAGAATTACGGTGCTATTCCTAACCGCTACCTGCTGGCCACTACCGGCTTGTCGGCATCTGGAAAGACCTGCGTTAGCGCTGCCATGGCAGGCGAACTGAACCTGGTGCGCCTGCGTTCGGACGTAGAACGTAAACGGCTGCACGGCCTTGGGCCTCTGGATGACAGCAAATCCGGATTAGGCACAGACCTGTACAGCCCTGAAGCGACAAAGAAAACCTACCAACATCTGGCACAACTTGCCGACCAGCTTCTGACGTCCGGGTTATCGGTTATTGTTGACGCTGCATGCCTGAAAGAAAGCGAGCGAGCACTGTTCGCCCAGGTTGCAGAAAATCAGGGCGTGCCGTTTGCATTACTGCACACCGAAGCGCCAGAAGCATTGCGCCGGGACTGGGTGCGCAATCGCAAAGGTGATGCATCTGAAGCGACGGAAGAAATGCTCGACGCTCAACAAACCTGGTTCGAACCTCTGACAACAGAAGAAAAGACCCACACCATCCACCTACAAACCAATCAGGAGCATGTGGCAGAAGCCGTGGCCGACAGAATCCGTCAGCACTTTGGCCTCAGCCCGCAGCAATGAAGCCTGCAGGCACCCCCTGGCAATCGGTTTGCCCGGCACAGGAACTCGTGCCGGGCAAATTTGTGGAGTTCCGGCTCCAGCAAAAAGCCGCTGCCCCCGACAGCATGCCGCTGACAGGTTTTGTTTTTCTGGACAACGGCAACCCCAGAGCCTACCTCAACATCTGCCCCCACCTGGGCATTGAATTGAACTGGATGCCAGGCCGCTTTATGGATTCCGACAACCTGTTCATTCAGTGCTCCACCCACGGAGCTTTGTTCAAGCCAAGCTCCGGCGAATGCATCGCAGGCCCCTGTCAGGGAGAGGCACTGACGGAACTGGATGTACGCGAACGAAATGGCGACATCGAAATCAGGGTGCAAGGTTAACCGGCACGGGCCCCACCAGATCAAGCCGACCACTCGGGTTGCCATCAGCCCCGAGCAAAGCGGCCCTATAGGCTATCACTTCGACTCCGGCTTCAACGGCCTGCCTCAGTAACTGGCCGTAACGGGGATCAATGTGATCGGCTGGCCGCACTTCGCCAATGCCAGTGTGATTCACCACAAAGAATAAAACTGCACGATCACCCTTTGCTACTTGCGCCATCAATTCCCTTAAATGCTTTTGTCCGCGCTCTGTGACTGCGTCCGGGAAATACCCCTGCCCACCATCAGCCAGAGTTACGTTTTTCACCTCAACCCAAGCATCCGGTTGCGTGTCATGGTCAGACAACAGAAGGTCAATACGGCTGTTTTCTTCACCATAACGTACCTCACCCCGACACTGGCGGTACCCCATCAGTTCAGAGACAGTCCCCGCCTCAATCGCAGCCCTGGCCTGAGCGTTCGGTCGTGCCGTATTCACACATGCGATAACACCAGGACTGGTTTCTACCAGCTCCCAGGTGTACCTGAGCTTTCGTTTAGGGTTATCACTCTTGCTCAACCAGACCCTAGCATTTTCCGGCTGGCAGCCAAGCATTGACCCGGTATTCGGACAGTGCGCCGTTACCTCCTCACCATCCGGTAAACGCACATCTGCCAGGAAGCGTTTGTAGCGGCGAATCAGCCGCCCCTCTATCAATGGTTCCGCAAACTTCATATGCTCTCCACAATAAGTCGGAGTCACAGGACTAGCACCCCTGAGACTTATCTGCTATTTTCCGCAAATTCCCATGTCAGGGCGCCTGGGTAAAACCCGCACAGCCACCCATGCTGATGCGGCAGAAGCAAAGCGCCCTAGCTAGAAGCATAAACAAGAGGCCAGGATTCAATGGCAAAGAAGACTGCACAAGCACCAAGCGAAAACTTTACCGACTTCACCCCTTACGAGATGAAAAAGGGTGAAGAATACATGAGTGCAGAGATGCTGCAGCACTTCAAGGAACTGCTCCTGAGCTGGAAGCAGGAACTGATGGAAGAAGTAGACCGCACAATGCACCACATGCAGGAAGATGCCGCAAATTACGCGGATCCCAGCGATCGCGCAACCCAGGAAGAAGAGTTCAGTCTGGAACTCCGAACCCGGGATCGTGAACGCAAACTGATCAAAAAGATCGACAAGACCATTGATCGTATCGATAAAGACGATTATGGCTTCTGCGATCAGTGTGGCGTTGAAATCGGTACCCGCCGGTTAGAAGCTCGCCCAACTGCAACACTCTGCATCGACTGCAAGACACTCGCAGAAATCCGCGAGCGCCAGACAGGCATCTAATACCTCCTGATAGCTGGCGGCTAGCCCGCCAGCTTATAGAGCCGCTATGGAGCACTCTCGGTACCGTGGACGTTTTGCGCCCTCACCCACAGGCCCTTTACACTTTGGCTCCCTCGTTACTGCCTTAGCCAGCTGGCTGGAAGCCCGCGCCTCTAACGGTGTTTGGTTGGTACGCGTGGAAGACCTGGATCCGCTAAGAGAGCCACCGGATGCGACGGCCCAGATTCTGCATTCGCTAGAAGCCCACGGCCTACTCTCAGACGAACCTGTCTGCTTTCAGTCCCGGCGTCATTCAGCATACCAGCACGCTATCGAACAGCTACTGAAAAATGGCAAGGCCTATCGCTGCGCATGCTCCCGCAAACAATTGCAGGCCAATAATGGACGCCATCCAGCCCACTGCCGGGATAATCTGCCGATTCCTGACGGCACAGCCTACGCCATCCGCTTTGCTCTGAGTGATGAGAACTGTCATTGGCAAGACCTGCTTCTTGGCCCGCAAAATCAACGGGTTTTGGCGGAGCTTGACGACCCGGTAATTCGGCGAAAAGAAGGTTTTTACGCTTACCAGCTGGCGGTGGTGGTCGACGACATCAACCAAGGTATAACTGATATTGTTCGGGGCTCCGACCTGCTGAACATGACCGCCCAGCAACAGCAGGTATTCCAGGCCCTAGGTGCCGAACCTCCACGATGGCTGCACATTCCTGTCATTCTCAATGAACAGGGCCAGAAACTCAGCAAGCAGAACCTCGCACCAGCGCTGGACGACTCTCAGCCTTCGGTAAACCTCGTACAAGCCCTCAGCTCTCTCGGCCAAAAGCCCCCTGCAACGCTGGCATACGCGCGGGTGGAAGACGTACTGGAATGGGCGCTTGCCCACTGGCAAAGACAGGCTATTCCACTGACATCCCAACAGGCCCGTGGTATAACCCTAGGCACACAAACGCACTCGGACTACTAGCCTGATGTATATCTACCGCCTGGTTTTTCTACTGGTGCTGGCCATCTACATTTTTTCTCCGAACATCCTGGATTGGTGGACCTCGCCGGGCAATGTCTGGTACAGCCCGTATATAATCTGGGGCGGCCTGATAGTGATCGGCTTCTGGCTCGAATGGCGGCGGGATCCAAATGAGTTTTAGTGCACCGGGGCTGCTACTCGCCAGCCTTCTTTATCTTATTCTTCTGTTCGGAATTGCGTGGGCGACAGAGCGTGGCACGCTGCTTCGCCAATGGGTCCGGCACCCTCTTGTATACACTCTCAGCCTCGGAGTTTATGCCGGCATATGGGCCGTTTATGGTGCAGTTGGCATGGCTGCTGATTCTGGCTTCGGATTTCTTGCATACTATCTGGGTATCAGCGGTGCGTTTTTGCTCGCCCCGGTATTGCTTAACCCCATACTCCGGATCGGGCGGGCCTACCAGCTAACGTCTCTGGCAGACCTGTTTGCCTATCGATACCGCAGTCAGTGGGCGGGCACACTGGTAACACTGTGCTCCGCCGCGGCTATTCTGGCTCTGCTCAGTATGCAAATACAGGCTGTCTCTATGTCTGCCAGCCTGCTGGCACCGGACACCCCACCCAAAGTCATCAGCATTATGTTCAGCTTAATCGTAGTGCTGTTCGCCATGTTGTTCGGCGCTCGTCGCCATCAAACATCTGGCAATCACCAAGGCCTGGTTCTAGCTATCGCTTTCGACTCTCTGGTGAAAGTCGCTGCGCTGCTGGTGCTTGGCGGCGTCATCTTGTTTGGCGTGTTCGGCGGAACGGGTGGGTTGGAGATATGGCTGGCTGAGGAAACCCAGCCCAAAGCCCCGATGGCGATGGCCATTAACGACGGCAGTTGGCGAGCCTTATTGCTGATGTCGTTCGCCGCATCGCTGGTACTGCCCCACATGTACCACATGACTTTCAGCGAAAACCCCTCCCCCAGAGCTCTGGCAAAGGCAAGCTGGGGGTTCCCTCTGTACTTGCTCCTGATAGGCCTGCCGGTTCCTTTGATTGTTTGGGGAGGTCAGGCTTTAGGCGTTACTGTGCCACCGGCGTTCTTCAGTATCGGCGTGGCACAAGCCCTGGGCAGTCCGATACTGACACTGTTGATGTACATTGCCGGGCTTTCTGCCGCCAGTGGCCTGATGATTGTAAGCACACTGGCACTCGCCGGAATGGTACTGAACCATGTCGTTCTGCCCCTTAAAACACCAAGAGATCAGGGTGATATCTATCGTTGGCTACAGTGGGTCAAACGCCTGCTGATTGCCGTTATCTTATTTATGGCGCTGCTGTTCCACGAAACCATTGGCCAGCATCTCAACCTCTCCATTCTCGGGGCCATTTCGCTGACGGGCACACTACAATTATTGCCGGGTGTTTTGGGGGTGATTTATTGGCCTGAAGGAAATCGTCGCGGACTCATTGCCGGGCTGCTCACCGGCTTGACAATCTGGCTGTTCACTCTTGTGCTGCCCTTTTCCTACACCCTGGACCTGCTATCATTTATCGGCCTCCCCATCACCACTGGCTATGATAATTGGCATCTGCTTACCTTCTTCAGCCTGACAGCCAATATCAGCATATTTGCTCTGGTATCCATACTCAGCCCTGCCTCTCCAGAAGAGACCAGCGCCGCCCAGGCATGCTCCGTTGGTGCGTTATCACGACCACAACGCCGGGAACTTCTTGCTGCCTCATCCAATGATTTCATTCAGCAGCTGGCAGAACCCCTGGGCATCAATGTCTCGCGCCGTGAAGTAAACCGGGCCCTGACCCAGCTCAAGCTACCCAATACAGAGTTTCGCCCTTATCAGTTGCGACGCCTGCGAGATCAAATAGAGGTTAACCTGTCGGGCTTGCTGGGCCCCTCTGTCGCCCGGGATATGGTGAAGCGACACCTTGGTTTCAAGCCCATGAATCACGGTGGCACCGGCCAGGATATCCGTTATGTCGAACGTGCTTTGGGCGACTACCAGAACCAGCTGACAGGACTGGCTGGCGAGCTGGACAATCTGCGCAGGCACTATCGGCAAACTTTACAGAACCTGCCGATACCCGCCTGTTCCGTTGGTGAAGATGGTGAAATTCTGATGTGGAACCACGCCATGGAGGCACTCACAGGCATCTCCGCCGATGAAGTGGTGGGCGCAAAACTGATGGCACTGCCCGAACACTGGCACCTCCTGCTGGACGACTTCAATCTGGGCAATGACCTCCACCGCTACAAGCACCGTCTGGACCTGCGCGGCAAACCCCACTGGCTGAACTTGCACAAAGCCGCGCTGAACGGGCCGGACCATGCTGAAGGGGGCTCTATTATCCTGGTGGAAGACCAGACTGAAACCCGCTTACTTGAAGACGAACTAATGCACAGCGAGCGACTCGCTTCCGTTGGTCGTCTGGCTGCCGGCGTGGCGCACGAAATCGGCAACCCTGTTACCGGCATTTCTTCTCTGGCACAGAATCTGAAGCTCGAAACTGACAACCCGGAAATCCTGGAAACCGCCGACCAGATTCAGCAACAAACCCGCCGGATTTCGACCATTTTACAGTCACTGATGAACTTCTCGCGCACAGGCAACCATGCTCAAGCCAACCGTTATGAGCCTGTCAGCATTCACCGCTGTGTGGAAGAATCCATCAACCTGCTCTCGCTAAGCGAAAAAAACATGGGCATACAGTATCTGAACGAATGCCCCCAAGACTTACAAATACTGGGCGACGAGCAACGGCTGGTACAGGTATTCGTAAACCTTCTCGCCAATGCCCGAGACGCCTCACCGGATGGAGGAACCATTCGGGTCAGTGGAAAGCTTGACGGTTACTCCGCTATCATCGAGGTGATAGATGAAGGCTCCGGTATTCCTGCTGAGCAGCAGGATCATATTTTCGAGCCGTTCTACACCACTAAAGCACCCAACAAAGGCACAGGGCTTGGCCTCTCCCTTGTATACAGTATCGTTGAAGAACACTATGGCAACATCCAGGTTGAAAGCCCCGCCAACAAACAAAGCGGTAACGGAACCTGTATGAGATTACGCCTGCCGGCTTATGAACCTGACACCGATGCTGGCAGCAGCCCGAACGAAAGGTCGTGAACGCAATATGCCCCGTATTTTGATTGTTGAAGATGAAGATATTATCCGCTCCGCAGTACGCAAACTGCTTCAGCATGCCGGCTACGAAGTAGCCGATGCAATTTCTGTTGAGGAAGCCGATAGCCTGGAGCCAGATAGCTTTGACCTGGTCATCACGGACCTCCGGCTACCCGGCGCAGCGGGTACCGAAATGATCAACCGGGCACCAAACACCCCGGTACTGATCATGACCAGCTACGCCAGCCTGCGTTCGGCTGTGGATTCCATGAAAATGGGCGCCGTGGACTACATCGCCAAGCCGTTTGATCATGATGAAATGCTGGCGGCTGTCGAAGGCATTCTTGCCCGGAAGGACTGCCGCCCCCCTCTTGATGAATCGGCCTCAGAAGGCGACACGGAAGCCGTCGATCCATCCAGCATCATGTTCGGCCAATGTGAACCCATGCAGAAGGTGTTCACGCTCATTCGCAAAGTAGCCCCTACCCAAACCACCGTGTTGATTAACGGTGAATCCGGTACAGGTAAAGAACTGGCGGCCAGGGCCCTGCACTTGCTCAGCCCCAGAGCGAACAAACCGCTGATTTCCGTGAACTGCGCAGCCATCCCGGAAAGCCTCATTGAGTCCGAATTGTTCGGCCACGAGAAAGGCTCCTTTACTGGCGCAGTTTCTGCCCGCACAGGCCTGATTGAAGCCGCTGACGGCGGCAGCCTGTTTCTGGACGAAATCGGGGAGCTACCCGCGGAGGCACAGGCCCGACTGCTTCGGGTATTGCAGGAAAGTGAAATCCGGAAAGTAGGTGCAACCCAAAGCCGAAAGGTCGATGTACGCATGATTGCCGCGACACACCGGAACCTGAAGGCAATGACCCGGACCGGAGAATTCCGCGAAGACCTCTATTACCGTCTGAACGTGATGCAAATCCGACTTCCACCGCTTCGGGAACGGCGTGCAGACATCTTGGGGCTCGCTGGCCGATTCCTCAAAAAACAAGCCGAAAAGCTGGGTCGCCCGGAATTACACCTTAGCCCTGAAGCCATGCAGGCCCTCGAACGCCACCGCTGGCCGGGTAACGTCCGAGAATTGGAGAACGCCATAGAGCGCGCCTCAATTCTCACTGACGGCGACACCATCACGCCCTCTGTTCTGGACCTGGACAGCGACTTCAGCGATGAATACATCCCTGAAACTCTGGTAGAAGGTGACAATGAGCGCACCCAGCCGCGGGAAGCCGACTCCGCCAACGACCTGTCGCTGGAAGATTACTTTCAGCATTTTGTCATTGAAAACCAGGATCGCATGAGCGAAACCGAACTGGCTCAAAAGCTTGGCATCAGCCGGAAATCACTTTGGGAGCGCCGGCAGCGCCTGGGAATCCCACGTAAGAAAACAACGGGCGGCTGAATGTCGCCCAACAACTGAACCCCGTCTCAACTGTTACCGTGCGTTCCCCCAGGTAACACTTCGCGATAAAGCAGTGCAATACAGGTAACACTTTTTAGGGATACGGGGTAACACCTATTTCCAGAGTTACCGTAAACCACTGTTAACTATAGAGTTATTAAAACTGGCACGGGCTCTGCACTCTTATTAGCGCACAACAACAAAAACAAGAGTGACAACGCAGCGTCTCAAACAAAAACAAAAAGCTGCAGGTGCGTCCGCCAACAAAAACAAGACTGGACGCGAGCGAACTGAGTGTTTTGGGTGCTAGGTTTTTTTGTGGTCCCTCAGCATGCGCGAGTTGTAGATGTGGAGAAGAATCGCCTTTCAGACGACGCCACAACTGCTCTAAAAACCCGCTCCATGCTACTGACTACTCTATGTATTCAAAGCTTTCCGTTTGCGTTGCTTATCGCCCTTATTATTGGGCAGCACAGTGGGGCAAAAGATTAAAAAGAATCCCAGCAAAAACAAAAATAATTGCAGATCGTCAACGCTTTGAGGGCGGGTTCGTGAAAACGGATCCGCCTTTTGATTATCTACCCACGGCAAAAGCCAAGTCCGCACTAGCTCACACAAAAAACCACATTTTCACGGCTATTATCAGCCAAACATGTGCAATTCCTGCGCAAACCGTTAAAATCCACGTTTTTGCGCTTCGCAAACACGGAATTCCATGCCTAAACGACTTGTAGACAGACTGCGTTCTTTCATGCCCGGCAACGGGAAAAAGAAAGCCAAACATTACCAGCGCCAAGAGATCCCCAGGGATCAGCACAATGTGTCCCGCTCAATGATCAGCGAGCCGGCCAAAAAAGTGCTGCACCGACTGAACAAGTCCGGTTTCGAGGCTTATCTTGTGGGCGGTGGTGTTCGGGATATCGTACTGGGGGGCAGACCCAAAGATTTCGATATTGCTACCAACGCAACGCCAGAAGAAGTTCACGATCTGTTCCGGAACTCCAGGCTGATAGGCCGCAGGTTCCGCATCGTGCACGTTGTCTTTGGCCGCGAAATCATCGAGGTTACCACTTTCCGTGGCAACGCCGGAGAATCAGAAAACGGTCACGCCGATGATGAACATAAAACCAGTGAGCATGGATTACTGTTGCGCGACAATGTCTACGGCAACCTGGAAGACGACGCCCTGAGGCGCGACTTCACCATCAATGCGCTTTACTACTGCATCCAAGACTTCACGATTATCGATTTCGCTAACGGCATGCAGGATCTTCACAACCGTCAGATTCGCCTGATCGGAGATCCGGCAACCCGGTACCGGGAAGATCCAGTTCGCATGCTTCGGGCCGTACGTTTCGCTGCCAAGCTTGGCTTTGAGATAGAGCCTGAAACAGAGGCACCCATTCGTGAACTGGCCCCTCTCTTGGGGCACATCCCCCCTGCCCGCCTGTTTGACGAAGTACTTAAACTTTTCTCAGCGGGTTATGGCGAGACCACTTATCAGCTACTCCGGGATTACGGGTTACTTGAACTACTGTTCCCGGAGACTGTCAGGGCCCTTGAAGCCGGCGAATCCGATGAACTTATCCGTCAGGCCTTGCGCAATACGGATGCAAGAATAGCCCAAGGTAAATCGGTAACTCCGTATTTCCTGTTTGCAGCCATGCTATGGCCGGCACTTCAGGCTGAGTGGCGTCGCCGACAAGACAACGGCGACCCGGTTCAGCCTGCCTTGCATGGTGCCATTGGCAAGGTAATCGGCCGCCAGGTTCAGGCAACCTCTATACCCAAACGGTTCTCAGGCCCCATGAAAGAAATCTGGGAACTCCAGATTCGGCTTCCTCGCCGCCAAGGAAAGAGAGCACTCGCGACCGTCTCACACCCGCGCTTCCGCGCTGCTTATGACTTCTTGCTGGTACGGGAATCCGCAGGCGAAATAGAACCCGGCCTTGGCGATTGGTGGACAAAGTTCCAGAAAGTCGATGAACGCGGTCAGGAAAAAATGCTTTCTGAATTAGGCTCGTCTGCCGGCCCCCGGAAACGTAGCCGCAAGCGCAATCCGGTCAAGAGGCCACCCCAGTCGTGACAACCGTTCTGGCCTATGTAGGCCTGGGCAGCAACCTGCAAGACCCAGCGGCACAACTGGCACGGGCGGTGATGGAATTGGCCCGCCTGCCGCAAACCATGCTGCAGGCTCAGTCGCCATTTTACGCCAGTCGCCCGGTTGGCCCACAGGACCAGCCTGACTTCGTAAATGGCGCAGTAGAACTGAGCACCAGTCTGCCACCACTAGAGCTACTGGATCACCTGCAAGCCATTGAGCAAGCTCACGGCAGGGAAAGGCTCAGACACTGGGGCCCTCGTACCCTTGATCTGGATTTATTGTTGTATGGCAACAAAACTCTGGATAACGAGCGTTTGAAGGTGCCCCACGCTGAACTGGCCAACAGGGACTTTGCACTGCAGCCATTACTGGATCTCAACCCTGAGCTTACCCTGCCTGACGGGCGTCGCATCGATCAGTTACGCGCACAGTGCCCAGACAACCGGTTACGCCTGTTGCTTCCTTTGGCTAAAACGGACTGACCCAAAGACCAAGACGCCATGCTACTCTTGTGTCTTACCTACCTCGGCATTAATCTAGTACATCTCTAAACACCGGAAGACCCCGACTTATTACTGGCCCATCCACCCAAAAGGCAAGGATCTTATGGCAGTTACCATCAATACCCTGCGGGAATTCAAACAAAAGGGCGAAGCCTTCTCAGCCCTGACCTCTTACGACTCCACTTTTGCACAAGTGGTCAGTGAAGCAGGTGTGGATGTAATCCTTATTGGTGACTCTCTCGGCATGGTCCTTCAGGGCAACGACAGCACGCTCCCGGTCACCATGGACCATATGATTTATCACACCCACTGCGTCGCCAAGGGCAATAAGGGCTCCCTGATCATGGCCGACATGCCCTTCATGTCTTACGGCACCATTGCGGACGCCCTCGACAATGCAGCTGAACTGATGCGCGCCGGGGCTCACATGGTCAAACTGGAAGGCACAGACTGGATGAAGGATACCATCGAAGCTTTGAGCGAGAGGGGCGTACCTGTGTGTGCTCACCTGGGCCTGACGCCACAGTTCGTCAATAAATTTGGTGGCTACAAAGTCCAGGGGCGCGACGAAAAGGCCGCCGAGGCAATGATTGAGCACGCCTGCGAACTGGAAGCCGCCGGCGCCGACGTTATTCTTCTGGAGTGTGTGCCGGCGCCTCTCGCCGCCCGCATTACCCAAGCGGTAAAAGCTCCGGTAATCGGCATCGGTGCCGGTTCCAGCACGGACGGACAGGTTCTTGTACTGCATGACATGCTTGGTATAACCCCGGGCCGCAAGCCACGTTTTGTGAAGAACTTCCTGGCTGAAACCGACTCGATTCCGGAAGCCATCGCTGCGTACGCTAACGCCGTCAAAACGCGCAGTTTCCCCGCCGAGGAGCATACGTTCAAAGCATGAGAACCGTACATTCACTCAAAGAACTTCGTAACATCCTTAAGGCCTACCGCCAACAGGGTAAAACTATCGCGCTGGTGCCAACCATGGGCAACCTTCACGATGGCCACATATCGCTCGTGCGCAAAGCCTCAGAAGCAGCCGATGTTGTGGTTACCAGTATTTTTGTAAATCCGATGCAGTTTGGCGCAAACGAAGACCTTGATTCATACCCCCGGACACTGGCGGAAGATCAGGATAAACTTGCACCGGCGGGTAACACATTGATATTTGCGCCTCCGGTTTCAGAAATCTACCCGGAAGGGCTCGCCAACCAAACGAAAGTAGTTGTTCCTGAAGTCAGTGAAGGCCACTGTGGCGCCAGCCGGCCAGGCCACTTTGAAGGCGTCGCTACAGTCGTAACCATGCTGTTCAATATGATTCAGCCTGACATCGCCGTTTTCGGTGAAAAGGACTTCCAACAGCTAGCCGTAATTCGAAAAATGACCCGCGATCTGATGATGCCCATCGAAATCGTAGGTGCTCCCACCGTTCGCGAAGACGACGGCCTGGCCAAGAGTTCACGTAACGGCTACCTGTCTGACACTGAAAGAGCCTCCGCGCCGGTTGTTTATCAGACTCTGACAAATGCGGCCAGGCAACTGGAACAAGGGCGGACTGATTTCACCGCTATCGAGCAGGAAGCTCAAGAGACCCTTTCCAAAGCCGGTCTGCGCCCTGACTACTTTAATATTGTGAACAGCCTGACGCTGAAACCAGCAACAGTAGACGACTCAGAAGTTACCTTGCTAGTGGCTGCCTTTCTCGGCACCACCCGGCTGATCGACAATATTTCCATAACCCGCTGAATACAGGACTTGCTGCCTCACTGTAAAGAGAGGCAGCGAACAGAAAGGACGCTCTGATGCCAGTCAAGCCGGTACCACTGACTCAAAAACCAGAATGGCTGGCTCTTCTCCAGCAGAAAAACCAGCTGGAAAACCTGACCATGCGAGCCATGTTCCAGCAAGACCCGCAACGCGCGCAGCGCTACCTGATTGAAGGCGCAGGGCTAACACTGGATTTTTCACGCAACCGCCTGAACGATGACACGCTCACCGCCCTCATCAATCTGAGTAAAGCCTGCGGTCTGGAGCAACGCACCTCCGACCTGTTCAACGGTGCTACTGTCAACCTCACCGAAAACCGGCCGGCACTACACACCGCCTTACGTCAGCCAGAAAACACCACAGTGCTGGTAAAAGGCACCAACATCATCCCGGAAGTTCATGCCACACAAGCCCGAATGGCGCAGCTGGACAGAGAGATCAAGAACGGCACCCGAACCGGCTACACAAAGCGCCCATTCACTGACGTGGTCAGTATCGGTATCGGTGGATCTTTCCTCGGCCCAAAACTGGCCGTGGAAGCGCTAAAGCCGTACTGGCAAGGCCATCTGCGCTGTCACTTCGTAGCCAACATTGATGGCACCGACATCTCAGAAACACTGAAACGGCTTAATCCTGAAACCACGTTATTCCTGCTGCAATCAAAGTCATTTCGTACTCAGGAAACTCTTGATAACAGCCTGGTAGCACGACAGTGGTTCCTCACTAACGGCGGCAACAAAAATGCTATCAGCAAGCACTTTATGGCTGTCACTGCCAATGTAGATGCCGCCGTTCGTTTCGGCATCCACAAAGAAAACATCTTTCCTATGTGGGATTGGGTGGGCGGACGCTATTCACTCTGGTCGGCTATCGGCCTGCCCATTGCCCTGATGGTGGGGATGGATAACTTCCGTGCCTTGCTGGCCGGCGCTCACGCCATGGACACCCATTTCAAAGAAGCCCCGGCCGAGCAGAACCTGCCCGTAGTGATGGCCATGCTCAGCATCTGGAACAATAACTTCTGGGGCGCTGGCAGCCATGCAGTGCTGCCTTATGATGAATACCTGAAACACCTGCCAGAACATCTCCAGCAACTCGACATGGAAAGTAATGGCAAACAAGTCACCCAGCACGGTGCAACGTTCGAGTACGGTACGGGCCCGATCATCTGGGGTGGTGTCGGCGCTAACGGCCAGCATGCCTATCATCAGTTGCTACATCAGGGAACCCGGCTGATTCCCGCAGACTTTATCATTCCGTTGACCTCACACAACCCGGTAGCGCATCACCACGCCACTCTGTTTGCCAATTGTTTAAGCCAGGCCCGAGCTATGATGACAGGCAAAACCGAGGCAGAAGCAACTCAGGAGCTGATGAATAGCGGCATGGACAAGGCCGCGGCTAAACGCCTGGCCCCACACAAAGCTATCCCTGGCGACAAACCCAGCAACATCCTTCTGATGACAAAAGTAACACCCGATACCCTGGGGGCATTGATTGCTCTCTACGAGCACAGAACGTTTGTTCAGAGTGTCATCTGGGACCTGGACTGCTTTGATCAATGGGGAGTGGAGCTGGGAAAACAGATGGGAGGCGAGATTCTACCGCGCCTGCTCAACGATACGGAAAAGGGCTCCACGGGTGACAGTGCAACCGACAATCTGGTCGCCCTGTTTCGCTCAGCTAACCGCCATTGATATCTTTCGGCCTTGCCAGATAAAGTCCACCGGCCAGAGCTTCTGATCGGTAGCATAGCATTGCCACAAATCTCGATAGCTCTTCAGACTTACCGGATGCTGAACCTCTGGAGCTATATCTGCCAGAGGCTTCAACACAAAAGCATTCTTCAGGATTTCACCACGGGGCAGTTCCACACCAGCCACAACACCAACAAGCTCGCCATAGGTCAGAATATCCAAATCCAACGTACGAGGACTGAACTTCCGCGCACCGGGGCTTCGGCCGCATTCCAGTTCCAACTGCTTCAACTGACCCGAAAGTTCGGCTAATGGCAGCTTCGTCTGGAAGCTCACCACCAGATTCAGAAAATTCGACCCATTAAAGCCTACCGGCTCACTCTCGTATACCGGAGACACGTCCAGCTCGCCAAACCTACCCTGCAACATATCCAGAGCCATAGCCACATGCCGGTAGCGCTCAACATTACTGCCAATGCCGAGATACACTTTCGTCATGTAAGATTGCCTCGCTCAATACGAACTCCTACAGAGGTCGCCGCTGGCACGGCGCCCGGCTTTCTGATTGTCAGCCGAAGCCAGCCAACACCAAACTCTTGTTGCAGAAGCTCGGCTACCGTTTCTGCCGCAGTCTCTAGCAACTGGGGTTTCAAGTTCTGAACGCATTGGCCAACCCGTTCACTCACCGCAGCATAATCCAATGCATCCGCCACACTGTCGCTCGTCGCAGGCACCCGGTTATCCCAGGCCATCTCCAAGTCCACAAGAAGGCGCTGAGTAATCTCACGTTCCCAGTCATAAACACCAATGACAGCATCCACCGCCAAACCTTCAATAAGCACTACATCTGCCAAACCAGACTCCCTAGCCTTAACACTCTTGGCTGATTGAATATTAAACAGACAAGCGATACTGTGGCCGTTCGCCTGCTCGCCTGAATTTGGGGCGGACATTTTCTCACAGAACACTGGCGCCGTCTGCGCAGCTTTCGAGCCCACTATGAACCTGGCAAACCATCCGATTCTGATTGTATTACTCTGCTTTGGTGCTTATCTCGCCGGATCGGTGCTGTTCGCTATTCCTGTCTGCAGGGCCTGGCACCTTCCAGACCCAAGAGCACAAGGGTCTGGCAACCCTGGGGCGACCAACGTGTATCGTGCAGGCGGCTGGCAACCAGCTTTGGCCACACTCATCCTGGACGCTCTCAAAGGCTGGCTACCGGTTTGGCTGGCCTATCAAGCCGATATGTCTATTCTGGTTCAGGCAATGGTCGCGCTATGCGCTGTCACCGGACACATGATTCCAATTTTTTTCCGGTTTAAAGGCGGGAAAGGTGTAGCAACCGCTCTGGGTGCCGGCCTGGCCCTGGCCCCGTCATCGACGCTTATTATGTCTGCAGTCTGGCTGGCCATTATGTGGCGCTGGCGCATCTCTGCTTTGGCATCATTAGTCGCTATCGGCTCCGGCCCCGTCATCAGCGCTCTGCTAGAGCCAGAAACACTGCCGTTATTTGGCCTGTTAGCCCTGCTTATTGTCGTGCGCCACCGCAACAACCTTATCCGTCTGGCCCAGGGTCGGGAAACCGGCCTGTAACGCAGTCAATCCACCAGACCATTGGTGCGGGACTCATTCACTGAAGGCAGAGTATCCATCGGCCAGCGAGGCACCGACACAATGCGCTCACCGTCTTTCTGACCCATCCTCAATCGCTGAGCACCGGCATAGGCAATCATCGCACCGTTGTCAGTACAGAACTCTGGGCGGGCATAGAAGACAGAACCATCCAGCTTTCCCGCCATTTTTTCGAGCCCGGCCCGCAGGCGTTTATTCGCACTGACTCCCCCGGCAATCACCAGCCTTTTACAACCGGTATGCTCCAATGCTCTCCGGCACTTGATGGTCAAGGTATCTACCACGGCTGTCTCAAAAGCCAGTGCGATGTCGGCTTTCACCTGTTCACCGAATTCGCCCTTATCCCGTGCATCATTAACGGTGTTCAAGGTGTAGGTTTTCAAACCACTGAAGCTGAAATCCAGACCGGGCCGATCGGTCATTGGCCGAGGAAACCGGTAACGACCATCTCGCCCTTTCTCCGCCAAAGCAGCCACTCTGGGGCCACCCGGATAATCCAGCCCCAACATCTTAGCAGCCTTGTCAAAGGCTTCGCCCGCCGCGTCATCCACCGATTCACCCAGCATTTCATACTCACCAATTCCATCCACTCGCACCAACTGGGTATGCCCGCCGGAAACCAATAAAGCAACGAAAGGAAATTCTGGCGGGTTGTCTTCCAGCATCGGCGCAAGCAAATGCCCTTCCATATGATGAACACCTAGCACAGGAATACCCAACGCAAAGCCAAGAGCATGAGCCACAGCCCCCCCCACCATCAGCGCCCCAATCAGGCCAGGCCCGGCGGTATATGCAATACCCTGGATGTCGGCACGGGTTTTCCCGGCATCAGCCAGCACCTGATCGCACAGCGGTAACAATTTGCGAACATGATCCCGCGACGCCAGCTCCGGCACCACGCCGCCATAGTCCGCATGCATATCAACCTGACTGAACAAGGCATGAGCCAGCAGCCCAAGCTCGTCATCAAACAAAGCAACGCCGGTCTCATCGCAGGAAGTTTCAATACCAAGAATCAGCATAATCAGGGCCGTGTCAGCAGGGAGTGGAATGAACTGAACTTATTTTAACAGAAAGCCGAAAGCCTCCGGGACTTTCGTTGAACAATGATTGACCTGCAACGTCCTAACCGCTATCATTGCCGCCCTTAATTATGCACTGGTCGAGTTATAACCAATCTGACCAGGAATCGAGCCGCGAGAATCTATTCCAGCGGAACAATTTGAAACCGAATCTATCAGGTAGGTGATTGTCGAATGCCAGCTGTTAAACTGAAAGAGAACGAACCGTTTGACGTAGCACTGCGTCGCTTCAAGCGTTCATGTGAAAAAGCCGGTGTACTGTCTGAAGTACGTCGTCGCGAACACTACGAAAAGCCTACGGCTGTTCGTAAGCGCAAAGCAGCTGCTGCCGTTAAGCGTCATCTCAAGAAGCTTCAGCGTGAGCAGCGTAAGTTCGAGCGTCTGTACTGAGTTCAGGTCGCATCGACAGCAAGACTGATTGCCGGAACGGCGTTTCGCCTTATCCGGCAAACTGAAAATGCCGCCGAGGCCTGGCTTCGGCGGCATTTTTGGCTATGGTGAATAACGTTTGTATCCGGCGCCCCGGATGAAGTGGAGCCACCATGAGCGGACTGATCCCTCAACGCTTTGTTGAAGACCTGTTGGATCGAATTGATCTTGGGGAACTGATCGGATCACGCATTACTCTCAAAAAAGCCGGTGGTAACTACAAGGCCTGCTGCCCATTCCATGACGAGAAAACACCCTCGTTTAATGTTCGGCCAGACAAAGGCTTTTATCACTGCTTCGGTTGTGGTGCTCATGGCGACGCCATCAGCTTTATCCGCGAATTTGAGGGCCTGGGCTTTACCGAAGCTGTGGAAGAGCTCGCCAAACGAGCCGGCATGGAAGTGCCGTATGACAAAGCCGCCAAGCAGGAAATGCAGCAGGCGCGGACGCTGACCGACGCTCTGGATTTTGCCAGTAGGTTTTACCACTCAACACTGGCCAGTCAGCAAGGCGCATATGCACGAGACTACCTGCAGCAACGCGGCCTGGACGATGACATCATCACGCGATACCAGATCGGCTTCGCTCCAGGCACTGGCACTGCACTGTATGACGCAGCACCCAAGGATCTGAAAGGACCACTACTGGAAACCAAAACCGTTTCCGATAAGTACGGCAAGCCGAGAGACCTGTTCCGCAACAGGGTCGTGTTTCCCATCCGGAACACTCGAGGCAAAACAATTGCGTTCGGCGGCCGCACATTGGGCGACGACAAAGCCAAGTACATCAACTCGCCGGAATCAGACGTATTTCATAAAAGCCGCGAGATTTACGGCTTACACGAAGCCCGGCAAGCCACTCGCCAGCTGGACAAGCTGCTGGTTGTAGAAGGCTACATGGACGTCATCGCTCTGGCCCAGCACGGCATAGATTATGCTGTTGCGACACTGGGTACAGCGACCAATCAAGACAGCTTGACCGCTCTGCTCCGGCATGTGCGGCACATAGTCTTTTGCTTTGATGGCGATCAGGCAGGCTTCAAAGCCGCTGATCGCGCCATGGAAAACGCACTGGAACTGATCGCAGACGGCCTGCATTTACAGTTCCTGATGCTTCCCGAGGGCGAGGATCCGGACACACTGGTCCGCAAGGAAGGCGCTACCGCTTTCCAGAAACGAATTGATGGAGCCACACCACTCTCGCGCTACTTGTTTGACCGCCAGAGTGAGGGCCTGGACCTACAGCTTCCGGAACACCGGGGCGAACTGAGAGCCAGAGCCGAGCCGCTATTGAATAGAATGCCTCGCAGCACGCTGCGGGATGCCATGTGGCAAGAAATGCTTCGCCTGTGCGGCGGCCGAAGCCAATGGCAAAGCCGCCAGCAAAATGGCAAAAATTACAAAGCCAAAGGTTGGCGTGGCGAACGCCAGCACCGTCCAACGGAAGAACGGATTGATGTAAAACTCAGTAAAGACAGCACGCTGTGCCTGGCTTTACTGGAGGCGCCGGAATTGGCCATGGAAGTAAAAGCTCAGGCCGACAGCGCACGAAAACTTGAGCAAGCAGGGCGTTTTGCCCGCTGGCTTCTGGAAAAAAACATCCAAACCCGCAAAGCATTAGTTGCGGGGCTGGCAACCGACAAACAGGCCCGTGACAGGTTCTACAACCTGTTTGACGGTCTGGAGCACATACCGGCACGGGAACGCACGCTGGCCGCCGCCAGAGAGCTGCTAAGCCCGAATGAAGAAGCCGCGCGCCAGCATAGACTGGCAACCCTGCTCCGGAACCTGGCAAAGCTCACCCCAGAAGAACGGGATGAGCTAAGAACACTCAGCACAGGTACGTTAAATCCGAAGGCTGAGGATTGAGCACTTGAAACTATTGTCATTGATCACCATCTAACCATTCAGTGGCAGACCAGATAGGCGACAGCTATAATGGCTGTTTAATTTTTTCCTCTTTAAAAGCGAGTTCACAGGGTGTCTATGTCAGGCAATTCGCAAAAATCACGTTTAAAAGACCTTATCGCACGAGGCAAGGAACAAGGTTACCTGACTTACGCCGAGGTAAATGACCACCTGCCGGAAGATATTGCAGACCCGGACCAGGTCGAAGACATCATTCGCATGATCAACGACATGGGTATTCAGGTAACCGAAGTGGCACCGGATGCCGATACCCTCCTGATGACCGACGGAGACTCCACCGCTGACGAAGCCGCTGCCGCCGAGGCTGCTGCTGCTCTCGCCGCTGTAGAATCTGATGCTGGCCGCACCACTGATCCTGTGCGCATGTACATGCGTGAAATGGGCACCGTGGAGTTGCTGACTCGTGAAGGCGAAATTGTTATCGCCAAGCGAATCGAAGAAGGCATCCGTGACGTCATGGCAGCCGTTGCCCATTTCCCGGGGACTGCAGGCACGGTCATTCAGGCTTACGACCGGATTATCGAAAACGAAGGTCGCATCAGCGACATCGTTACCGGCTTCCTGGATCCAGACGACGCCGAGCCGTTCATGGGCGAAGAAGTCGTTGAAGAAAAACCCGCTTCTGACGGCAATGAATCTGACGATGCAGATGACGACGAAGAAGAAGAGGAAAAAGAAAACGGCCCAGATCCGGAAGAAACCCGCCTGCGTTTTGAACTGCTGAAAGAAAAACTGGAAGCAGCTAACGAGGCTCTGGCCAAACACGGCCGTGGCCATAAGAAAACCCAGGAAGCACTGAACGATCTGGGCCAGGTATTTGCACCATTCAAGCTGGGCAACAAAGCCTTTGATGAGCTCGTTAATGTGGTTCGCTCTACCAACGATCTGGTACGTGAAAACGAGCGGGCCATCATGCAGATTTGCATCCGCGAATCCAAGATGCCCCGCAAGGACTTCATTAAAGAATTCCCGGGCAATGAAGTGAATCTTGACTGGGCGCCGAAAATTGCCAAAAGCAAAAAGCCCTACGCCGCAGCCATCGGTGAGCGCCTGGACGAAATCATCCGGCTGCAAAAGCGGATCCACAATGTGCAGGTTGACGTCGACTTAGACGTTGTTGACATCAAAGAGATCAACCGTCGCGTCTCTATTGGCGAAGCAAAAGCTCGTCGCGCCAAGAAAGAAATGGTTGAGGCCAACTTGCGACTGGTTATTTCCATCGCCAAAAAATATACCAACCGCGGCCTGCAGTTCCTGGATCTTATCCAGGAAGGCAACATCGGCCTAATGAAAGCGGTCGACAAGTTTGAATATCGTCGTGGCTATAAATTTTCTACTTACGCCACTTGGTGGATTCGTCAGGCTATCACCCGCTCTATTGCGGACCAGGCCCGCACCATCAGGATTCCGGTGCATATGATTGAAACCATTAACAAGCTCAACCGTATTTCCCGTCAGATGTTGCAGGAAATGGGCAGGGAGCCCACACCGGAAGAGCTTGGCGAACGAATGGAAATGCCTGAGGAAAAAATCCGCAAGGTATTGAAGATCGCTAAAGAGCCGATCTCTATGGAAACACCGATCGGTGACGATGAAGACAGCCATCTGGGCGATTTCATCGAAGACATTCAGGCGTTATCGCCCGTCGATTCCGCCACGGCCGAAGGCCTGCGCGAAGCAACCCGCTCCGTGTTAGCGGGCCTGACCGCCCGTGAGTCCAAAGTACTGCGCATGCGTTTCGGCATCGAAATGAACACCGACCACACCCTCGAGGAAGTCGGCAAACAATTCGATGTAACCCGTGAGCGCATCCGTCAGATCGAAGCCAAGGCCCTGCGCAAACTGCGCCACCCTTCTCGTTCTGACCACTTGCGTGGCTTTATTGACGACCAGGGTAACGGATAAAGCAGAAAACACAGTAGCGGGCGTCATCCCTCATAGGTATAATGGCGCCCGCTTTTGTTATCGGGCCTATAGCTCAGTTGGTTAGAGCAGAGGACTCATAATCCTTTGGTCCCTGGTTCGAGTCCAGGTGGGCCCACCATTTCCCCTCCCCAGAATTATTTCGCAATAAAAACACTCTCTACGGCCTATCGGGCCAGAAAAACTCTGATGGCACCAAGAAATGCGCCTCTGTACGTGGTATTACTGACACAGCTTCGTGTCAAACAGACCAAGGCCCTGACGTCAGAAGCCCAATACACTTAACGCTGAATAATCGTACCAATCCCTCCATCCTTTGGCGGGACCGTGCAAAACAATAAAGAGCGAACGGAGTGTATAAATGGTTCTTCCCACCCGATTTTCTGTACGGGCAACGACCCTTGCTGTTGCAGCTGTATCCGCCACCCTTTCCATGCCAGCCACCGCCAGCATGGGCAACCTGGGCACCACTTATGGCGTGATGCCAGTAGACGTTGCCACAGCCCAGTCATTGTCCATGTTCAATGACCAGGTCTCTGCCACTTACTACAACCCGGCCGCTCTTACCAAGGATAAACGAGGGGAACTGACATCCGGCATTCTACATGCCGACCAAGAGCTCCGTTCAGCCAACCCGAATGCCAACGGCGATATTGTGTCAAGCTCACCCAGTCAGCATGTTCTTATCGGCATGAAAACCAACCTGAGCTCACTGACCCGCTTCGAGCATCCAATTTATCTGGGATTTATTGCCGGTGTGGAAAAATACGGTAAAGAAATGCTGGCCTTTAAGTCCGAAACCAGTGAGGCAGGGCAATACCTGCAACACGGCAAAGAGCCGCTGTTCCTTAACTTAGGCGGCGCCACTCCGATTTGGCGAGGTATTTCTGCAGGTGCATCTGTGCGTGTCACACTGGAAGCTTCTGCCCAACTGAGCGCAGTCTCCACTTTGGGCGGCGAAACAAGCCGTGAACAATTAGCCGTTAACGCCGAGCCCACACTCAAAACCATCCTGGGCACAAACATCGACTTCGGTAGCACTTTCTGTCCTGACACCGACTGCATTCTTAGCGGTTGGGAAACGGCATTGACCTACCGTACCAAATCTTCAGCAAAAACCTCCGTTGGCTCCGATATCATCGTCACCCAAATTGTCCCCGATCCGGGACTTAGCCTGACCGTAGCGACAATTGACTCATTCCAGCCAGAAACCCTTGTCCTTGGTACACAGTACTCCGGGAACCGGTGGCGAATTGGCGGCAGCATCGAGCAGCAGAACTGGTCAGAGCTTGAGAACGAATTCAGCAGAGACAACATCAAAGATCAGGCCTCTCTGGCAGCAGCGAGCCGCATCCGGTTTGACGACATCCTCATTCCCCGCCTGGGAGCTGAGTACCAGCTGAATAAGAATTTTTCGGTTCGTGGCGGCATCGCTTATGAGCAATCGCCACTTAAAACAACTCGCAACCCAGAGCTCAACTACCTGGATACCGACAAAATCATCGTAGGCTTAGGCGTCAGCGCTACCTACAATCGCACACACTTACTGGCCTTCCCGGTACGTTTAGACCTTGGCTATCAATACCAACAACTACAAGAACGGGACTTCACCCTGATTGACTATGACGGTACAGAAACCAACGTCACTGCCGATGGTGATATCCACGTACTCAGCGGCTCCATCACCCTGAAGTTCTGAGGAGAAGCAGGCCATGAAAAAGTTAAAGACACTCTTAGTTATCCCCACCCTGCTACTTGCAGCCTGTGGCGGAGACGAGCAAAGCATTAACGAAAAAGTAACGCCCGGATCACTGGTTTATTCTTACCCGATGGATGGTCAAACGAATGTCAGCCCCAAAGCTGATATCGTTCTTCGCTTCACTCATGCCATCACAGACAACGAAGCGACACTAGCGAAAAAGATTCTGCTGACATCAGGCAGTGGCACCCCCGATTTCACTATCACAAAGGTAGACAATGGCAAAAGCCTGAACCTTCAAATTGCTGAAGGTCAGGCTCTTGCCAGCAAAGCCAGCTACTCAGTCACCTTCAAGGAGCCCCTCATTGCTGAAGAGGGCCGCGAAATCGCTACGCCAAATGCTAAAAATGATGATAAGCCGGGTATTCAGTTCAACACCCGTGCAGAATATAGCGGCGCGGCTGAACTGGCCGTAACTTCAGAAGCTTTCAAAGTTGCCTTACAGGTTCCACAAAATGGCTCACCATTCGAAGCCATGAACTTCTCCACCTTCCGACTGGCCATGACCCACCCGATTCATCCGGAGTGGAAGGAATACGGGGGCTCCATTGAGCTCCTCGACAAGAAGGGCGCAGCTGTACCGTCCACTGTTCTGGTAAAAGGCAATCGCATTACCGTTGACCCTTGTGTTACGAAAGATCCGAAAGCCTGCGGCAGCAAGGCCGATATACTGCAAGAAGACCAAACCTACACCCTGAAACTGAACAATCTTGTCAGTCTGATCAACGGCCCTGATGGTAAGCGTTTCACTAAAGAGTTCCGCTTCACGCCAAAAGATACCGGCCCGACCGTCGTGCTTCAGCAATCGGCTATCGACTCAAACAACGAATCGATTACCTCCGTACTGAACGGCCAACCAATCAACTCGGTCACCCTGAACTCTGTTCTGTTGGGTGAAGCCGGCCCGTCACAACAATCCGGCGATCTGTTTGCGGAATTGGCGTATGCCCCGTCATTCAAAGCTGACGAAGCTCTGCCATTGCGTATTCCCAAAGGCAGCGTGTTACTGAGTACCAGCCTGGATGTTCTGGTTGGTGGTAATGTTCCCGTATTAGACGCAGCAACTAACCAGTTTCAAACCACAGGCGACATTAAGGTTACCTTGCTCTCGGATGCCTCTGGATATATGAGCCCGAATCAATATACCGACGACCTGAACGCGCCTCGCCACATCACCTTGTTTATGGATATTTCCATGAACACAGAGGAAGCACAGCCCAACGCCGCCATGTCACAAGACCTTCTTGGCGTGGAACTGCGAGGCATTGCTCTTGTGCAGAATGGCATGCTGACGATTGATGCTATCGGTATGGTAGAACCCAACCTGCTTGGTCAGGAATACGCCGATTCCACCATCGCATTTCAGCTACAGGCAGCTACCGACGTCGACTCGGTTCTTGATGCTGAGGTGTTGCGTAAAATCGACAATACAGCGCCTCAGCTTGTGAGCTGGATGCCCGGGGACAAGGAAAACGCTATCCCCAATACGCGTCAATCAATGCAGCGACCAGGTGATCCAGTGATTCTTTTTTATGATGAGCCTCTGGATCCAGCTTCTATCACAAACGGTGTCACTCTTTACGCAGACGATACGCCAGTAGAAAAACTCATCACCAAGGTCGATGGCACTGCACTTATCATTAACCCCGAAGGGGGACTGAAGCACGGAGTCGAGTACACGCTGGACATTGATGGCGTTTCAGATCTGGCCAGCAACAACGCCAATAAGCTGTCGCTGACATTTGCGCTGGACCCAATAGACAGTTCGCCGAATTCTGTCTCCCAGCGCCCACCGTTAGCACTCACCACCTATCCCGGGTTTCCCTGCGAAACTGACCACAGCATGCTTGACCTTGAGAAGGGCGTGCTCGGCCAGTGCTATGACGTGCGAGGAAATGCTTACAACAAAGGCCGGGCCGCTACTGTCGACACCTTACCTGTCAGCCAAATGCCCTCCGATCGTCCGATCACTGTGGTATTTTCAAAAACCATGAATACGGACTCCTTCATTTTAGGAAGAACGTTCACCGTTGAAAAAGTCTATCAATCTGGCGTAGGAGGCAGTACCGTCAGAGTTATTGAGAGCGTGCCTGGACGGCTTGAAAAAAACGCTCAACGCATACGATTCTTCCCGCAGAAGCCGTGGGAAGTCGGCTCTCATTATAGGTATACACTGGCCTCCTCAGAGAGCGCTGATGCATGCGCTTCCGGAAATTACAGGGCTATATGCGACACCCATAATTTAGCTCTTAAAACCGATCTTCTGGAAGGCCTGAACGACTCGCATGCCGGCGATGACCCTCTGGTTATCTATTTCACAGCCACAGAAGCCTTACCGAGCGTTTTCTCGCCCCTGCGCAACCTCCCCGTTCGGGACACCAACTCAAACTTCCTTGTTGACTGCAATCCCTATGAGAGCAGTAAGGGAAACAGGGCTTTCGAAAATACAGACACTTGCCTGGAACCTTTTCAGCATGAGGGAAGCGATGCTGATGGCTGGGTTCCCTCTGCCAACTCAACGAAACTTGCCGTTCGTAACCAGACGGCTCATGCCAGCGCTCTCGCTGGCGGCGATATACCAGCGCAAGTTGGGTGTGAGGCAGGCGAAGGAGTGAGCTGTCCCCGAAGTAAATTCATCTACCAGACCTATGCCCTCAACACCGAAGTCAAAGGTCCAGGAGTCTATGACCCAGATCCGGATATTGACGGAGATGAAATCGACGGGGTTCTCGTTGACTTATACCCGACGCTACTCGCAACAAGCTCTATCAGCGTGTTTACAAAAATAAAACTGGCCGGTTTGATTCCTTTACAAGAGGAAACCATTACAAATACACAGGTGCTCAGAATGCGCTACGCAAAGGATGATCCCACCTGTACTGGCAACGACTGTGCGCGCAATTCACTCATTCCCGGTGTCATTGCGAAAGGTGAGAATGATCAACCTGTCTTCATCACTAAAGCGGAATTGCTACTTGATGCACCAGATATGGTTATCCCTCTGGGTGGAACACATGATCTGTACGGCCGTCCATTCACACTCGACCTTAAAGGCGACATCACCTTTTTCGATGACGGCCGGATGCAAATCGAGCAACGCAACGTGAATTTCGTAGGGGACTCAGATGAATTGCTGGTAACAGCCAATACTGCGGGAATTTCCCACATAGGCTTGGTAACCATCAAGCTACCTCTGGAAATCCCTGTTGGCGGTACGTATCTCAACTTCATATCGAACCCGGTAAAAGACCTGCCAATTCAACAATAATTCAGGTGTTACTGTTCTCAGGTCAGCCATCTTAGGCTGGCCTTTTTTATTTCCCCTTTCCAGATCCTCCGTAGGCACCAAAGGCCAAAGTCTGGCACACTGAGGCTCTTCTCAAATAAGTCTGAAGCGAACAGGCTCAATCCTACAAAACAGGGAGGCTTACAATGCCCAGAGGGCTGCAACTGACATTTATTATTATCGGGCTTGTGGTTATCGGGGTGCTGCTGTTCTATATCTGGCGACAGTCACGAGCGATTGCAGAGGAGCGCCAACGCCAGAGGAAAGCAGAAGAATTTCAGGCCAAACGCAAAGATGAGATGGTCGAAAGTATACGGATTATTGCCATGGCGGTTGAGGAGAAGCAGGTAGAGTACTCAGAGGCTTGCTTACGCTTAAAGGGGTTACTGGACCATGTAGCGCCAGAAATGCTAACCCAGGAACCTTACCGGGTGTTTCAGGAGGTTCACGACAAGCTTCAACACATGCCCACACACAGGGCGAGAAAAGCCGCAGAACCGGAAATGATCCAAAAAATGGATAACGATCGGTTTGCTATAGAGAAAGAATATGCCCGAGATATTCTCCGTGCAGCGATAGCTCTTCGCCATTTCCGTCCTGACTGACACAAGCATTTTGTAACTTTTTGTATCAGGAAATCAGGGAGCACATAGACTTTACCACGGCAATTCAATGGGTTTGGGACCAAACCGAAGTTGAGACACCGTTCACATTTTTTTGCCCGCTCATTACAGCTTTTCTTTCCAGGAGCTTTGACTAAATTCAAAGCAGGGGCGTGGCTTTAGATACTTCAGGCACACCTTCTACGTAGTTTCTCCTCATTAGTGGGACGACTCTGTATTTTTCGCATGATATTGCCGGCCCTTCGTGCCGGCTTTTTTTGAGTCATCTCGAAGACATCATGCCTGCCATAGCCATGATGCTGTCTTTGTTTTCAACCAACTCATCAAACTGTCGCTCTACAGCTTCTCTGTCCAGCCCCAACTCTTCAAATGCTTCATCACTCACAGGCTCTCCCGCACCCAAAGCAACACCTCGACTGGTCAGAAGCTGCCGCCCCAGCCATAACACTCGCGCATAAACGCTATGGGGGCCGTTGTAGGCCAAGTTCTTCTGGTAACGAATAGCCAAAGTAACTTCTTCTGGCATTCCCCAGTTTTCCATCAACTGTGCAGCGATCTGTTCCCGGGTGATTCCTAACAGATAATGTTCAATCACACTTGAATCAATGTTGGGGTTCACTTCCAGTGACCGACAAACCAGCTTGAAGTGCGGAGGAAAAACCTGCGCCAGGACAAGGTGGCCAAAGTTGTGCAGTAATCCAGACAAGTACGCTAAACCAAACATCGGCCGCTGCCCCCGGGGCATCATGCTCGCCAGCACGCCTGCAGACTGTGCCTGCCAGATGGCCTGCTGCCAGTAGCCCACGTAACCATCCGGGTGATCTTGAGGTGGGTTAAGAGCTCGGCCAAGAGACAGCCCCATTGCCAGGTTCATCACCAGATCAAACCCCAGAACCCTTGAGACTGCGTCGTGTACGGAGCGGACCTGGCCGGCGGCGGCATAAAATGATGATGAGGCCCAGCTAACCACTTGGGCTGCCAGACTGGGGTCACTTTCAACCACATCAACCAGATCACCCATCACAGCGTTAGGGTTCACTCGAAGGTGGATGATGCGTTGTGCCGTTTCCGGCAAAGGCGGCAGCTCCAGAGTATCTTCAAGACGTTTCTGTATACGCAAACTGGTGAATTTTTTCAGAGCAAACTGGAGTTGCCCGAGGTCGGCGCTGGGATCACTCAGGTTCACGGCGATTGACTGAGTTTCTACTGAAAAATCATCGCGGTCCGCGCCGGCAGTCAACTTCCGGAAGTCGTCCGCAGGCATCATGACGGCCAGGTTCTGCTCTACCAGCTCAAGAGCAATGCAATCCAGTTCATCTACCCTGCGGTCGATAACTGTTGGCCAGCCGGTTAACGATGGCAAGGCAGGCAATTCCTGAAGACCTGAGCGCTGGTTCACTCTTACCTGCTCTCGTCGCTGCATCACTCGCAAATCACGGCCCAGGCTTTTATTCAAAGCGTCCAGATCGAGCATATCATCGCGACGGCAAATAGCTTGCAGGTTACCTTCACTGTCATTCAACAGAACCATGCGAAGCAAATGCTGTGACTTGACCTGGCTGACACTTCGAAGAGATACGCCCAAGGCCTTCTCGCCCAAAGCTTGCTGAACCACAACGGGGAGTTCCATCAGTGCCTCCGTGTAAACACTAAGATCTGTATGATTGCATTCTGCAAACAGTATACGGCTATTAACAGGTAAGTATTGGCCCTGAAGTAAAGCTTCTTAAGTATTCGGGACTCACACCTCACCATAACGAATTTTCTCACCCAACCACCGGCGAATCAGCGCATCAACCAACCGCGGTTGTTTCATCAATCCCGGGGCCATGTTTTTAATGGGCTCGATCCAACCTTTATCACGCTCAAAACTCGCCAAGCGGAACTGCATCAGGCCGGTCTGGCGAGTACCCAGCACTTCACCAGGGCCTCGGATTTCCAGATCTTTTTCTGCAATCACGAACCCGTCCTGGCTTTCTCTCAAAGCCTGCAATCGGGCTTTGCCATTATTGGATAATGGTGGATGGTACATCAGCACACAGAAGCTCGCCTGCTCACCCCGGCCCACCCGGCCACGAAGCTGGTGTAACTGAGCCAGCCCCAGGCGCTCGGGATTTTCGATGATGATCAGTGAGGCATTGGGCACATCCACACCCACCTCTATCACGGTTGTTGCCACCAGAAGATCCAGAATGCCCTCTTTAAACTGTGCCATCACATTGGCTTTTTCCTGCGCTTTCAGGCGACCGTGCACCAACCCGACTCTGAGGTCTGGCAGGCGTTCCGTAAGCTCCTGAGCGGTCACCTCCGCAGCCTGGCACTGCAACGCTTCCGATTCATCAATCAGCGTGCAGACCCAGTAAGCCTGGCGGCCCTCCCGACAGGCACTCATAACTCTTTCAATAATGTCTTCCCGACGGCTATCCGGCACCACTATGGTCTCTATCGGCTTACGACCAGGTGGCAGCTCGTCAATGATGGAGGTATCCAGGTCGGCATACGCGCTCATGGCCAGTGTCCGCGGGATGGGCGTGGCTGTCATGATTAACTGGTGCGGGGCCAGAGAGCCGCCTACACCCTTTTCCCGCAGAGCCAAACGCTGATGCACGCCAAAACGGTGTTGCTCATCAACGATCACTAACGCCAGACGATGGAACTGCACCTCATCCTGGAACAGTGCATGGGTGCCAATAGCCACTTGAGCGCTCCCACTCGCCACGGCCTCCAGCGCCTGTTGTCGGGCTTTACCTTTTACTTTGCCCGACAACCATGCCAGCTGAATCCCCAGGGGCTCCAACCAGGACTTGAAGTTGTTGTAATGTTGCTCTGCCAATATTTCTGTGGGTGCCATCAATGCAACCTGAGCTCCAGCCCCCAAAGCCTGCAAAGCTGCCAGGGCCGCAACAACCGTTTTACCCGAGCCGACATCCCCCTGAACCAGTCGCAACATAGGAATTGGCTGGCTGAGATCCTGTCGGATTTCCAGCATAACTTGCCGCTGGGCGCCGGTCAGGCTGAACGGCAGTTCTGCCAGGAAGTCTTCCGTGAGGTTGCCGGTTGGTAGCAGCGGTAGCGCGTCTCTGGCTTGTATCTGTTCCCGCACTTGCAACAGACTAAGCTGATGAGCCAGCAGCTCTTCCATCACCAATCGCTGCTGTGCCGGATGACGCCCTTCCAGCAATTGATGTACCGGAGCTCCAGCTGGGGGTGAGTGCACCAGCTTTACGGCTTCAGAAATGCAGGGCAATTGATAATTCGCCAGCAAGTCCGGTGGCAACCAGTCTTTAATCGGATGGTGGTCCAGGTATTTCAGAGCTTGCTGGCACAGGCTTCGGACTCTGGGCTGCTGAATACCTTCCGTTAACGGATAAACCGGCGTCAACGTGGCCTCAGTGGCGGGGGGCATCGGAGGTGGATTGATCTGGTATTCCGGGTGATAAAATTCATAACCGGCACGGCCGGGGCGAACCTCGCCAAAACAACGCACTCGGGCCCCCTCACTAAGCTGATTTTTCTGGGCCGCATTGAAATGAAAAAAGCGCAGAACCAGAAAGCCGCTATTGTCCCGCAGAGTAACCTGGAGACTGCGTCGCCGCCCCATAATCAGATCCGTTTTCATCACCTCCCCTTCCACCACCGCAATATCACCAACACGCAGGTTGCCCATAGGCACCACCCGAGTGCGGTCTTCATATCGGTATGGCAGGTGAAACAGGAGGTCTTGCATGGACTGAATGCCCAGCTTACCAAGTTTCTCAGCCAAGGCGCTTCCTACGCCCTTAAGCTCAGTTACGGAGATGTCGTCCAGTGACGCCATGGCTAGCCTCAGGCTTTTGGTACGGCCGCTGGAGTTTCCGCTTTAGCCCGCTCAATCACCCGGCACTGGCTCGCAGCTAGCGATAACACGTCAATAGCTTTTGGCCTTGGGAAAGTAACCCGCCAGGCCAGGGCCACTGTCCGGAAAGGTACCGGAGCCACAAACGGGCGAACAGCCAGAATATCTTCCTGATACTTGATATTGGAGGCTGCAGAGAGTGGTAAAACGGTAATGCCCAATCCAGAGGCCACCATATGACGAATGGTTTCAAGCGAGCTACCCTCGGTCACCAAACCTGGCCGACTATTGCTGGTCCGCTGGTTCATGGCATCAACCAGAGGCGGGCAGGATTCCAGCACCTGATCCCGGAAACAGTGCCCAGGCCCCAACAACAATAGCTGTTCTTTAGACATCTCTTCTGGGGTAATTTCTTGTTTCTTGGTCAACGGATGGTCTGCGGGCAACAAAACGACAAAAGGCTCGTCATATAAGGGCAAGGTAACAACTTCCGGCTCTTCAAACGGCAACGCGATGATGATGGCGTCCAGTTCTGAATGCCTCAGTTTCTGGCGAAGGTTAGCGGTGTAGTTTTCTTCAATGAACAGCGGCATTTCCGGCGCAGCCCGGCGTAGCTCCGGCAGCAGGTGCGGGAACAGGTAGGGGCCAATGGTATAGATAGCCCCTACTTTCAATGGTGAATTAAGCTGATTTTTCCCATCTTGTGCCAAGTCTTTGATAACACCAACCTGGTCCAGAACTTTCTGGGCCTGTTCGATGATCCGTGTACCCACCTCAGTAACCCGGATATTACTTTTACTGCGCTCAAACAACGCAATACCAAGCTCATCTTCCAGCTTTTTCACCGCCACACTCAAGGTAGGCTGACTGACGTGACAACGCTCCGCAGCCCGGCCAAAATGCCTTTCCCGGGCAAGCGTAACAACGTATCGTAACTCGGTAAGGGTCATGTGGGCTCCGGTCGGATTTTTCAGGTCGAAGTTGCACTTACTTTATCAGCCAAAGGATAAGGATTGGGATTGTCTATGGCAATGACGGAGAGCAAGCAATTTTCACGAATTCTGGTTGCCGGCTGCGGAAAGCTCGGCGGAGACATTGCCAAAGTCCTGTCCAGCACCACGCAGGTCTTCGGATTACGTCGCAACCCCGGTAAGGTTCCCGAGGGTATAACCGGCATTGGCGCTGACCTTACGAAACCAGAAACTTTACAGGGCAGGCTCCCTGAAAACCTGGACATTGTCATCTATTGCCTGACTCCATCAGCGTATGACGAACAGGGTTATCACGATGCCTATGTCACAGGACTGACTAATTTACTGAATGCCATTGGCGATACCCCCCTGACCCGCCTGTTCTTTGTCAGCAGTACCAGCGTATATGCTCAAGACGATGACAGTTGGGTTAATGAAACCAGCGCAACAGAGCCCGACCGCTTCACCGGCCAGCAAATTCTTCAGGGTGAACAAACCGCGCTGAATAGTATTCACCCCGCAACCATCGTGCGTTTCAGCGGCATCTATGGGCCTACCCGTCAGCGTTTTCTGGAAGAAGTTCTTGAGGGCCGAATGAATCCTCAGCCTCCGGCACCTTTCAGCAACCGGATCCACGAACAGGATGCGGCCCGGGCTGTGGCCTATCTGAGCCAGCAAGCATTAACGGGCAACGAGCCGGAACATCTGTACATCGTCAGCGATTGCGAGCCAGTGAGGCTGGATGAGGTCGTTGAGTGGGTTCGGCAGCAGGTGCCTTGTAAAGCCCCGGTAGAAGGCGCGCGCAAAGGTGGCAGGGCCGGAAGTAAGCGGTGTAACAACCAGCGTTTGCTGGCTAGCGGGTTTAAGTTCCGGTACCCCGACTTTCGGGCGGGATACCGGGAGATGATCAGCAACCTTAGCTAAGCACCATCACAGCTTCCATTTCTACCGGAACACCCTTCGGCAGTGCTGCCACACCCACGGCGGCACGGGCCGGGTATGGCTGCTGGAAGTAGGTGGCCATCACTTCGTTCACAGTTGCGAAGTTGGCCAGGTCGGTCATGTAAATGTTCAGCTTCACGATATCCTTCAGTTCCCCGCCCGCAGCTTCACAAACAGCCTTGAGGTTTTCAAACACCTGACGAGTTTGAGCTGCGAAGTCACCGGCCACAACTTCCATGGTTTTCGGGTCTAGCGGAATCTGGCCAGACAAGTACACGGTATCTCCCGCTTTGACTGCCTGGGAGTATGTGCCAATCGCTTGCGGTGCGTTTTCGGTCTGGATGACAGATTTGTTGGTCATGACCTGTAATTCCTCTCATGAAAAACGACAATCGTCACCCTTCTACGTGGCTGCTGTCAACCACGCGAAGGCCTCAGTCAATGCCGAACACGGCTTATGTGGGTTACTGCACGAATGTTACGTACCCGGCGCATCACCCTGGCCAAATGTCGGCGGCCAGTCACGTGCACGACCAGGCTGACAATGCCAAACTTGGCATTCTGATCTTCTACGTTAATGCGCTCAATGTTGCCGTCAGCCATGGCGACAGCGTTTGCCACCTCAGCAATCACACCTCGCTGGCGCTCAAGCTCAACACGCAGTTCCACGGAGAATTCATCCGTAATATCTTTGGCCCATTTCAGGTGGGTTAACCGGGCCCGGCCCTCGTCATCTTCCGGCAACCGGGAACAGGTATCGGAGTGAATGATCATGCCATTGCCAGAATCCATAATGCCTACCACCGGGTCGCCCGGAATTGGCTTACAACAAGAGGCAAGCCGCAGCAGAATGCCCTCTGTCCCTCTGATCATCACAGGTCCCGACTGATCTACCTGAACCGCCTTAAGTTGCTCTTGCGCCTCTGGAGCCTCATTACCTGCAATCAATTGGCGGGCAACCAGGTAAGCCATTCGATTACCCAGCCCGATATCACTGACCAGGTCATCAAAACTGTTGACTTGATTGTGGTTCACAACCGACTGTTTCTGAGCTTCACTGATATCCGACAATTTGGCATCGAAGCCTTTGAGAGATTTCTTGAGCAAAGCCCGGCCCAGTGCCAAAGACTCCGCTCTCTTCCGGGTTTTCAAGGCATGCCGGATACTGCTTCGGGCTTTGCCTGTGGTAACAAAACCAAGCCAGGCTGAATTAGGCCGTGCCCCGGGTGCAGTAATGACTTCGACAGTCTGCCCGCTCTGCAGTGGCTGGCTAAGCGACGCAAGATTGCGATTAATGCGGCAGGCGACTGTGGCATTGCCAATATCTGTGTGGATGGAGTAAGCGAAATCCACCGGAGTAGCCCCCCTGGGCAATTCCATGATC
Organism: Marinobacter sp.; assembly: GCF_041595835.1. Lineage (GTDB taxonomy): Bacteria > Pseudomonadota > Gammaproteobacteria > Pseudomonadales > Oleiphilaceae > Marinobacter. Next base: position 49,790 of record NZ_JBFHJO010000015.1, read on the forward strand.
CGCCCCTTGGGCGTGAACACATAGATTTCATCGGGAAACAGGTCAACTTTCACGTTCTCGATAAATTCCATGGAATCATCAGCCCGTTCCCGCATTTCCATCAGCCCTTCCACCCAGCGGTCTACCCGAGACTGATTGACGGTGCTAACACCCGTTTCGTCATTTTTGTACATCCAGTGGGCAGCGATACCGTTATTGGCAATGTGCTCCATTTCTTCCGTGCGGATCTGGATTTCGATATTCACATGCATGCCGAACAGGGTGGTATGCAACGACTGGTAGCCGTTCGCCTTCGGCATGGCAATGTAGTCTTTGAATCGCCCGGGAAGAGGCTTGTAGAGATTGTGTACAGCACCAAGGATGCGGTAGCAGTCGTCTTCCGTGTCGGTGATGATACGGAAGGCATACACATCCATAATCTCATGAAAGGATTTCTGCTTGAGCTTCATCTTGCTGTAGATGGAGTTCAAATGCTTTTCTCGCCCCTGAATGCGCCCCGGAAGGCCTCGCTCTTCCAGCTTTTCCTGCAGCTTACCCCGGATATCCTCGATAATTTCCCGGTGATTGCCCCGCAACTTCTGAATTGCCTTGGAGATGTATTTGGAACGCATGGGATAGAGAGAGCCAAAGCCCAGATCTTCCAGTTCCGTAGAAATAGAATGCATCCCCAACCGATTGGCAATAGGGGCATAGATATCCAGGGTTTCAGTAGCAATGCGCTGGCGTTTTTCGAAAGGCATCGGGCCAAGGGTGCGCATATTGTGTAAGCGGTCCGCCAGCTTCACCAGAATAACCCGGATGTCTTTAGCCATGGCCAGGGTCATTTTCTGGAAGTTTTCCGCCTGGGCTTCCGCCCGGGACCGGAACTCGATCTGGGTCAGCTTGGATACGCCGTCGACTAACTCGGCCACATCGTCGCCAAACTGATCCGCAATGGCATCTTTGGGAATGCCGGTGTCTTCAATAACATCATGCAGCATCGCGGCCATCAGGCTCTGGTGATCAAGCCTGAGTTCAGCAAGAATGTGCGCTACGGCCAGCGGGTGAGTGATGTAACGGTCACCACTTTTGCGCATTTGCCCTTCGTGGGCTTGCTCGGCGTAATAGTAGGCCCTTCGCACCTGATTGATGCGATTGGTATCTAAGTACGAACTGAGCTCTGTCGCCAGTTCTTCAACCGTTGCCTCTACCGACACCTCGCCTCCACTACATTCTGTTTACCAGGAACAAAAAAAGCCCGAATGCTTTCATCCGGGCTCTTCCTCGTCTTTCCGGCTCGCTTCTATAGTTACACTATAAAACCGCAGAGACAGATTTCAATGCTTCTCAGCCGCTAACAGGTAATTCTACGAATACCTGAAGACTGCAGTGTTTAATCTTCTTCAGTTTCGGTAAGCAAACTGCGAGAAACTTTACCTTCGGCGATTTCGCGCAAAGCGATAACCGTAGGCTTATCATTTTCTTCCGGCACCATCGGCTCAGCACCCTTGGTGGCGATCTGGCGGGCGCGCTTACTAGCCAGCATGACCAGCTGGAAGCGGTTATCTACGTGTTCCAGACAATCTTCAACGGTAACTCGTGCCATTATTTTCCCCGAAAAATAACAAGTACTTGAACTAGACCGCGTAGTTTACTGCCAGCGGCTCACTTTGTATACAGCGGGTAACCGCTATCTGCGCAGAGCTCCCACCAGCCTGGCGTCAACTGCCCCCGGACAATCCAGCCAACAGCCTGCTATAGCGCACTTGTTGCCTAGACATTTTCAGACGACAGCTTCGAGTGATTGCTAGCAAGTCTTCCAAAGCCACACCGAAGACATCGTTCACGACCAAGTAATCAAATTCCACCGCATGGCGACATTCCGCTTCAGCTTCGGCCAGACGGCGCTCAATCACTTCCTGAGCATCAGTGCCTCGCCCTACCAGGCGTTCGCGAAGAGTTTCCGCTGAAGGCGGCACGATAAAAATACTCACACACTCCGGAAGCAAACGCCGAACCTGCGCAGCTCCCTGCTGGTCAATTTCCAGAATAACATCCTGCCCTTTGGCCAAGGTTTCACGCACCCAGACCTGGGAAGTGCCATAGTAATTCCCGAATACATTCGCGTGCTCCAGGAACTCACCCCGGTCGATCATTGCTTCGAACTCATCACGGCTCACGAAGTGATAATTCACGCCGTCCTGCTCACCATCACGCATAGCCCGGGTGGTGTGCGAAACCGAAACACCCAGGCAGGAATCCTGGCGCAGCATTTCCGCCACAAGGCTGGTTTTACCCGCTCCTGAAGGCGCAGAAATCACAAACAGCGTACCCTGCCCACCGGCCTGACTCATGTATGAACTCTCCTGAACAGCGACTTGCGGCCTCTGACACGGCCAGAAAGCGCCAAATTATACGGGGTTTGACTTATCTCCGCATCCCAAGCCCGTTACACCTGATACCATTAATAAAATCCCCTGATAACGGACGGAAAAGTACATGGAAAAGCTCCTGATCATCATGGACCCCACATCCAAAAACCAGGTTGCACTCAACCGCGGAGTGGAGTTGGCTCGCGCGACCGGAGCCAGGCTGGAAGTCGTGGCGTTCGTGCACGAGTATCTCGATGCGCTGCCAAACGATCCCGTGATTCAGAATAACGCCAAACAATCCCTCATCAAGCTCAGGCAGAACTGGCTTGAACAGATGCTGGCACTGACTGACTGCACCGACCTGACCATATCCGCCCATACGGTGTGGGAAAAGCAGATTCACCAGTGGATTATCAACTACTGTCAGCAGCAAAGAGTCAGTGCTGTGATAAAAACGGGCAACCGCTCCGAAACCCTTCTTTACACGCCAACCGATTGGCACCTGATCCGCGAATGCTCAGCACCGGTAATGCTGGTGGCAGAACAAAAGTGGAACAAAGCCCATCCGATCCTTGCTGCGGTGGACCTAAGCACGGAGAAGCCGGTAAAAAAAGCTCTGAACAACCGCATCATTGACCAGGCCTGGCATCTGGCAAAAGCCATGGAAACGGAGCTACACCTGGTGCATGCACTGCATACATCCGTGGTACTGGCGGACCTCGACATCATTGACCCGGTCTCGCACGCTCGCAAACGAAAAGAAGCTCTGAAGCCAAAGGTTGAACATCTGTGCAATACCTGGCACCTGACACCCGAACAGGTTCATATCGTGCCTGGCCCCGCCCAGAAAGTAATCCCCAGCGTGGCCAACAAGATTAAAGCAGACATGGTAGTGATGGGCACCACAGGTAAGACGGGGCTGGCAGCGCGGGTAATTGGAAATACCGCAGAGAAGGTGCTTACACACCTGCGTACGGATTTGCTGGCGATCAAACCAATACTGTAGGCAACCAAGACTCGAAAGGGGCAGGCTACCTCCCTGCCCCATAGCCTGAAAAGTTGCCGCAAGCTATCGGGCCAGGTCTTAAGAGTCCCACTCGTTCAATGCTACGCGGGCCTAATCAATTATAGCGTCTAAATAACTCCGTCTTATACTGGCCCAAGGTGTAGACTTTTATATCGTGAGCACCCATAAAATCTTCGAATGATCCAAAATTCTTATAAACCCTGTAAAACGCATCCCTGGCTGACGGGTACTCTCTGGAAATCTCTCCTAATATTGCCGAATTCTCATTGTAACCTGCATATATAAAAGAATAGTCATTCTCTGGTGTAACCACCCATCTAAACACCTCTTCAACACGAACACTGTCCAGACGACTCTCAAGCTCAGCAACGACCTTCTCAACATAATCTACTGAATTCATTCTGTGACTTTCTATATTGCTTTGTGCCTCTTCGAGAGACTTCTCGTAGAATTCAATATAGGACAACATTTCATCAGTACTTTCCCTTGCTGACTCAATTTTTCTCTGAACATATTCTTCATGAGATTTTTCGAGTTTCTCAATCGAGTGCTCAACCCTGGCAACCATATCTGCAAGCGCCTCCTTCAACTTATTCCGAGCATACTCTCGGCGCGCCTTTGCATTAGCTTCATCAGAACCCTCATTAAACATCACCCCCATCCCGCCAGAGGTCTTTATCTTCCGGACCAGATAAGGAATTTCCTTACTAAAATCTACTGTTGGTATATATTCCTCTACATCAACCAAAACGCCGTTTCTTGACTCCTTTCTTTTAACATTGTAGCCATAAAAATAAGCGGATTTTACATCTATCTTTTTACCGGCAACAACGTCTTCCAGGTCTAGACCCGACAAATACTTCAAGTATTTTTTAGCCTCAGCGATATCTTCCTTGAACTTTAAAGACTCATCAGACTCTTCCATGTGGCTTACAAGTTCTTCATTACTTTTAATGGTTGCTCTTGCCGCTGCAATTCTTTCATTAAGGCTATCAACCGATTCCTCATATCGACCAGGGCCCTCTAGAATCTGGTATAACTCAGCAGTGTTCTGCTTAACGAGGTCCGCCTCATACTCTTTAACCCCTTTAAACTCACACTTGTATTCAATTACAACCTCGCCCCTTTCACCTTCATACTCGCTCCAGCTAACCGAATTACACACATCACGGTTATCAAACAGCTGACCAATCGAATAGGACTCAAAATAAGGGGTTGGCGACGCTTTCAACGATTCAATATGCCCATCACCACAACCGGACAAAATCAAAAAGAATGAGAACAAATACAGCTTAGAACGATAAAAACAACACATCACAAAAACACCCTTTCACTCAACATTAAAGCCACAATTCAAAACACAACTACCACGAACTTTTGCATGGATTCTCGACACTATTCAAGGATGGCAAAGAACTCTTCAACCCGTTCACAGGAAAGCTCACCTTTCGATCACCGGCAATAATATCCAGAGTTCCTGCATTGCGAAAATCTTCCCAAAAATCCCGAAAAATCTCCCCACAAACCCGGCAATCTGTATAAAACGGATTCAGATACAGTTTTCCATCAACAACTACATCAAATTGGCTCTGGGCACTTAAGTCAGAACCGTATCTTTCCCCAAAAAGGATAACCGTGGCGCTTACATAGCCATCTTCTATCTCATTTGGGCAAGAAATCAGTATTTCATTTCCGCTTCCGTCACTAACATGAAATTCAGACACCCCCATGCCCCACCCTGAGGTCCACTCATGGTTTCCCGCTAAAACCGGAAAAGCGAGCAGGCTCATTAAAGCACACAAGACGAAACTTCTATTTCCCATCAAAACTACTCTTAAAAGCAAGCAAGCTCTTGCATTCGCCAAAGTAACCGCACTGATCACTATTATTCCAGATTCTGCACCTGCTCACGCATCTGCTCAATCAGCACTTTCAGGTCAACCGCAGCACGCGTCACCGCAGCATCAATGCTCTTACTGCTTAACGTGTTGGCCTCCCTGTTCAGCTCCTGCATCAGAAAGTCCAGGCGACGGCCAATGGCTTCTTTACTCTGCAGAGTTTCCCGGACTTCACTGATATGAGCATCCAGCCGGTCCAACTCTTCAGCCACGTCACTCTTTTGAGCCAGCATCACCATTTCCTGAGACACCCGTTCCGGGTCCAACTCCACTTTGGCTTTTTCGAATCGCTCACGAAGATTGTGCTCCTGAGCCGCAAGCAAATCCGGCATACGCCCACGCACTTCCCCGACCAATTGGCTCATGATGGCCAGGCGATCTTCAAATAACGGCCGCAACCGTTCACCTTCCCGCTCCCGAACGCTCACCAACTCGGCCACCGTTTCCGTAAACAAATCTACCGCCGCACCTTTTGCCTCGCTGTAATCATTTTCTGGCAGAGACATAACGCCTGGCCAGCGCAAAACATCCAAGGCACTGATATGGGCCGGGTTATCCAGAATCCGGTTAATATGATTTGCGGCGTCATTAACAGCCTTGACCATTTCATCGCTGATCTCAAAACCCCGCACCTCGTTTTCAACAGACTGCAGGCGCATTGACACATCCACCTTTCCCCGCTTTAACCCTTTGCGCAAGACCTCCCGAAACCGGTTCTCCAGCTCACGGAATGCCTCAGGTAAGCGAAATGACGGCTCCAGATATCGATGGTTCACCGTACGTATCTCACAGGTCAGGGTGCCCCAGTCCCCACGAGTATCTTTACGAGCAAAAGCAGTCATACTGCGGATCATAATGACTCCAATACAGGTTGATGATATTCCGAGTTTAACAGCCTACCACCTAACGCGGCGAACCAGCTCCTTTACAGGTACCCTTAGCCCCGCCCCCGGGCATCACCATGCTATACTCGCCGCCCTTTCATAAACCCAACCGGCTCACCACCGGACATGCATATTCACAAACAGGAAACACTATGCGACCAAGTGGCAGAACGCCCGAACAACCCAGAGAAGTCCGGATCACCCGCAACTACACTCGCCACGCTGAAGGCTCCGTGCTGGTTGAGTTCGGGGATACAAAAGTGATCTGCACCGCCTCTGTAGAAAATAAAGTGCCTCCATTCCTGCGCGGCGAAGGTAAGGGCTGGATCACCGCCGAATACGGCATGCTCCCCCGCTCCACCGGTAGCCGTATGGGCCGCGAGGCCGCCCGTGGCAAACAAGGTGGCCGCACGGTAGAAATCCAGCGTCTGATCGGCCGCAGCCTGCGCGCCGCAGTAGACATGGAAGCTCTGGGCGAACACACCATCACCATCGACTGCGACGTGATCCAGGCTGACGGCGGCACTCGCACAGCGGCCATCACTGGCGGCTGCGTGGCACTGGTAGACGCGCTGAACCACCTGGTAGAAACCAAACGCCTGAAAAAATCTCCGCTGAAGCAGATGATCGCCGCAATCTCTGTGGGTGTTTACAAAGGCACACCGGTTGCTGACCTGGACTACCCGGAAGATTCAGAAGCCGAAACCGACATGAACGTCATCATGACCGACAAAGGCGGCTTCATCGAGATTCAGGGAACTGCGGAAGGCGCGCCTTTCGAACAGACAGAATTAGACAGCATGCTTGGCTTAGCACGCACGGCTATCAACCAGTTGTTTGAAATCCAGAAAGAAGCTTTGAACGCCTAACGCCAAAGCTCGGGCGTTGGCGGGGATGTCGCTTCACAGAATGTCGGAGGCCATGGATGGCCGGAGAGAAGCGCACTGGATGTGCTCGTTGCGGTTCTGGGAAGCGACATCCCTGCCAATGCTTCCCCCATAGTTCAAGGCTGAACTTAGAAACCAATCTCAATATCGTAATCCATCACCACCGGAGCGTGGTCAGAGAAACGGGTACCCGCATCAATCCAACCATCACGGATGGTTTTCCGAATACCCGGCGTCAGCAACTGATAATCCACCCGAATCCCCGCCTTCTTGCGAGAACCTTCAGTCTGCTCTGGCCACCAAGTAAACTGATTACTTTGCTTATTGATCTCGCGGAACGCATCCACACAGCCCATCTCATCGAATAAACGATCTAACCAAGCGCGCTCGTGGGGCAGAAAACCTGAAAAATCGGTTCTGTGATACAACGGACTTGCGTCCGTCACATGATGCGCCGTCTGCAAGTTTGCACAAAGAATAAACTGACGGCGTTTACGTAACGTTTTCTGCATATGCACGCCAAAAGCGTCCATAAACTCGTCTTTGTGATCCAGAACCGTCAGGTCATCTTCACCAGTCAACTCTTCCTCACGCCCCAAAGCACAAGGCGCAAGAACACATGCGACCGACACTTTATCGAAGTCTGCCTGAATGAACCGACCTTCGCGGTCCGCCTGCTCATTAGCAAAACCGTACATGATCGCTTTCGGGAAGTGGCGGGTATAAATACCCACACCACCATGTTCATTCAGCTCACCATCAATAAAATAAGCTTCATAACCTTCCGGAATCAGGTTTTTGTCTTCAACTTCATAGGCACGCATACGGTGGTCCTGAACGCACACCACATCGGCGTCCTGCTCTGCCAGCCAGTCAAAAAAGCCCTTTTCAACAGCCTGTTCCAGACCATTGACGCTGATTGATACTACGCGCATACATGTTCCCTGATTCGGTTTGTGTGTATGATACCGTTTTTACGCTTTAATTAAAGTTCAAACCCCGCCAGAAGCCTTGCCATGTACGACTATCAGAAAAAATTTATCGAGTTTGCCATCCAGCGGAGTGTTCTACGCTTTGGAGAGTTCACACTCAAGTCCGGACGAACCAGCCCGTACTTCTTTAATGCCGGACTATTCAACACCGGGAACGACCTGCTGCAGATAAGCAAAGCCTACGCAGCCGCAATAAAGCGTAGTGGGTTGGATTATGACATTATTTTCGGACCCGCCTATAAGGGCATTCCGTTGGCCACGGTTACCGCTATGGCCCTTGCAACAGACGGTAACAGCAAACCATTTGCCTTTAACCGCAAAGAAAAGAAAGATCACGGAGAGGGTGGCAATATTGTCGGCGCCCCGCTACAAGGTAAAGTATTAATTGTTGACGATGTCATCACTGCCGGAACAGCTATTCGGGAATCCATCGAGATTATCCGTAACGCTGGAGCAGAACCTGCCGGGGTATTAATTGCCCTGGACCGACAGGAAAAAGGCAATGGCGAGCATTCCGCCATTCAGGAAGTCGAGCAAGAGTTCGGCATTCCTGTTGTGAGCATCATTCGGCTTGAACAGGTACTAGACTACCTGAAGTCAAACCCGGAATTTGCCGGCCACGCAGAAAGCGTAGCTAACTATCGGGACCGTTACGGAGTCTGATACATGCAACACCGCGCGACCACATCTCCGGTTATTGCTGGCCTTACCGCACTGGGGCTACTTGTCTCTGCCAGCGTGCAAGCTGGCATGTATCGCTATACGGATGACAATGGTCAGCTAGTGATCAGCAACACAATCCCTCAGGAAGCCACCAAGCGTGGTTATGACATCCTGGGCAGTAACGGGCGAACCGTGGAAACGATCCCGCCAGCACCCACTGCCGAAGAGCTGGCCGCACGAAAAGCTGAGCAAGAACGCCGCAAGCAGCAGGAAGCCCAGATAGAGCAGGACCGCCAGTTACTGAAACGATTCAGCCATCCAGACCAGGCAGTTCGGGCCATGCACCGGAAAATTCAGGAACTGGAAGGGCTGATTCAACTGAAGCGGGGCAATATTTCCGTAATCTCAAACCAGCTCGACCAGAAGCAAAGCCGCGCTGCAGATATGGAGCGCGCTGGCCGGGATATTCCTGAAGCTACTCTTGAAACGATCTATCGGCTTGAAGGCCAGATTCGAGATATAGAGAGAGAGATCTCGGCCCAACGTCAGGAAATTGATGCAGTAGCCAAGGCGTTCATAGCCGACATCAAACGCCTGGAAGAGATTACCGGCACAGAACGAACACTCCCTCTGGAAGCCTCTTCCGAAGAGCCGTAATGCTAAGCTTTCCGGCACAATAAAAAGGCGCTCACAATGGAGCGCCTTTTTTACAACAACGTGTCTGAACTGAAAACAAATCAGGCAGAAGCTGCAGTTTTCTTAGCAGAGGCTTTTGCTTTACGGGCAGGCTTCTTGCCAGCTACAGCTTTCTTTGCATCCTGAGCGGCTTCAGCAACATCTTCAGCAACTTCAGATACAGCGTCTGCACCTTCAGCAGCTTCCTTCTCAAGCTTGGCAACCAACTCAGCAGCAAAGTTGCCGAAACGGCTATTCAAGCTACGCAGTTGACCGAACAGATTATCGGAGTAGCCATTATAGCGCTCGCGAAGGTTCTTCACGCTGTATTCACGCACTTCTGCTTCGAACTTCTCGGCGTATTCAAACGGCTTCTCGGCCAGTTTCTTCTGCTGTTCTTCAGCAGCGTTAATTCCTTTCTCAACGATGTCCTGAAGTTGTTCCTGATAGGATTTGAGCTTACCCATGATAAATCTCCTTGGTTTGTCGTCTCTTTCGGCGCTGTAACCGGATAGATCCCGGCGGCCTTTGGTAGCTTTCATGCTCCAAGGTACGGGGAAAAATTAGAATGTTCATACTAAAAGCGATCTTTCGGTTTTTACCGATTTTTCACTTGATCACTTCAGCCTGGCTGGCATAATCCCACACTGTTTTTCTTAGCCAGTCTCCCGGTTTTATTCAGGCTTCATACGCACTAACCAACGGGGCACTTCTACTGCCCCCCGAATGCGAGTGAACCATGGACTTTTTCTTGCCATCAAAACCGCACTCATTCTTTCGTGCACTCCCCTCGCTGGCACTGATTTTAACAGCGCTGATTCTGGCAGGTTGTCAGGAAGACACTCGCGTCTCAAAAATGGATGCTCAACGAGCCTCTCAGGTAGCAGATAGCCGGCTCAAGCAAGCTCAGAGCAATCTGCTGACCACCTTTGGTGGCTCTACTTCAGCGAACACAGAACAAACAGCAACCAACAACGTGCCTGAAACTCAGGCATCTGCAAACAAAGCCGCGGCGGACCAGCCTTTTGCTGGTTCACAGACAGGAAAGACAATTGCTCCCAAAACCCTGGCATGGAGCGCTCCGCTAACCCGGGAAGACGGTTCATCACTGGCGCCGGGGCAAATTGCGGAATACCGGATTTATTATCGACTGAAACACCAAGAAAGTTACGATGTTATTGTGCTCAAGGAAGCGAGCACAACGAAATACCCGCTCAAAGACATGCCACCCGGAGCCTATGAATTCGCTATTACGACGGTGGATGTGGAAGGTCTGGAGAGTCGCCGCTCAGAACCGGTTGAGATCAACCTGATCTGAGCGGCAGGCCAGAAAGACAAAACTACCAGCGGAAAAGCACCCAGCTCGGAACCAGGAGATCCGATTCACTATCCTGGATCCATCCACCGCCATCAGCCGGCACCAGGTAATACTCAGGCCCGACTTCCGGCACCACTTTTATCTCCATTAGCTGGCCATTCACCCGGTATTCATAGAACACTTCGCTTTCGCCAGGGCGGATAACAATCTCAGGACCACCTTCTGGCGACTGGTAATCAGAAATCACGACAGGCTGCGGTGGAGTCACCACGGGAGTGGCATCCAAAGCCCCTTCATCCTGAGCCATCAACGGCATAGAGAAACACCCTACTATAAGGGCGGAACAGGCGATTCGTTTCATTTTCGTGATACCCTCTGGCTCATCATTATGGCTATAGAATTGCAGACTGACTAAAGAGTTGCACAAGCCACCCCACGCTTCAATCAGAATCCGGACCTGCATTGATATGACTGAGAAAAAAACTCCCCCCGTGGTTCTGGTAGACGGTTCTTCCTATTTGTTCCGTGCCTACCATGCGTTACCCCCACTCACCACCAGCAAAAATCATCCTACCGGCGCAATCAAAGGTGTAGTCAGCATGCTGCGCCGATTGGAACAGGACTTCCCAGGCTCCAAAGTTGTGGTGGTCTTTGATGCGAAAGGCAAAACCTTCCGCCATGACATGTATGAAGAATACAAAGCCAACCGTCCCCCCATGCCCGAAGACCTGGCCGTGCAAATTGAGCCGATTCACAAAATTGTTCGTGCGATGGGCCTGCCACTACTTATTGTCCCAGGCGTAGAAGCTGACGATGTCATTGGCACCCTCGCCCACGAAGCCACGCAAAAAGGCATTGATGTGGTTGTTTCCACTGGCGATAAAGATATGGCCCAGCTGGTCAGCGACCATGTCACCCTGATTAACACCATGACAGAAGTTGCTATGGATCGGGATGGCGTCATTGAAAAGTTCGGCGTAGCCCCAGAACAGATTATCGACTATCTTGCCTTGGTCGGTGACAAGGTCGATAACATCCCTGGCGTGAACAAATGCGGCCCCAAGACTGCTGTAAAATGGCTCCAGGCTTATAACGATATCGACACCCTGATCGAGCATGCCGGCGAGATCAAAGGCAAAATCGGAGAATACCTGCGGGAAGCCCTGGAAACCTTACCTTTAAGCCGCAAACTTGCCACCATACGTTTGGACGTGGAGCTTGAGTTCGGCCTGGAAGACCTGGAACACCGCCAACAGAACAACGACGCCTTGCTGGAGCTGTTCAAAGAATACGAATTCCGCGGCTGGGTCTCCGCACTTGAAAACAACGGCTCCGACAAAGCTGAACCACCCACCTCTGAGCCTCAGGAAGCTGTCGAGAAAACCTATTCAGTAATCACCAATCAAGCCGAATTCAACACTTGGCTAGAACGCCTGAAAGCTGCAGACAAATTTGCATTCGACACCGAAACCACCAGCCTCCGCTATATGGACGCGGAAGTAGTGGGCGTATCCTTCGCCATTGAGCCTGGTGAAGCCGCCTATGTGCCCTTGGGTCACGATTATATGGGTGCACCGGAACAGTTAGACCGGGACACCGTTCTGGCCAAGCTTAAACCGCTGCTGGAAGATACAAAGCAGGCCAAAATCGGCCAGAATATGAAATACGACAAAAACGTGCTTGCCAACCACGGCATCCACCTGGAAGGTATTAGCGACGACACCATGGTGGAATCCTACGTGCTTAACTCGGTAGCAACCCGCCATGACATGGATAGCCTGGCCAGGCTATATCTCGATGAAGAAACGATCACTTACGAATCCATTGCCGGCAAAGGTGCCAAGCAACTACCGTTCAATCAGATCGACCTGGAAAAAGCAGGGCCATATGCCGCCGAAGACGCCGATATCACTCTTCGCCTGCACCGAGCTCTGAGCCCAAAACTAAAAGAGACCGGTGAGCTGGAATCCGTGTACAGGGACATCGACCTGCCTCTGGTGCCTGTGCTCTCCCGCATGGAACAACGCGGCACTCTGATCAGCGCCAGCACGTTACGCCAACATAGCCAAGAACTCGCTGAACGTATGGCAGAGCTTGAGAAAGAAGCCCACGAGATTGCCGGTGAGGCCTTCAACCTGAGTTCACCCAAGCAACTTCAGGCTATCCTGTATGATAAATTTGGCCTGCGAGTTATCAAGAAGACTCCAAAGGGCGCCCCCTCCACTGCCGAGCCGGTGCTGCAGGAACTTGCTCACGAACACGAACTGCCCCGACTGATTGTGGAACACCGCAGCCTGAGCAAGCTTAAGTCGACCTACACCGACACTCTGCCAGAGCTGATTCATCACCGTACCGGACGAGTACATACGTCTTATCATCAAGCCGTGACGGCCACTGGGCGACTTTCCTCTTCCGAACCCAACCTGCAGAACATTCCTATCAGGACACGGGAGGGTCGCCGAATTCGCCAGGCCTTTATTGCGCCAGATGGCTACAAGATACTCGCGGCGGATTACTCTCAAATCGAATTACGCATTATGGCGCACCTGTCCGGCGACAAAGGCTTACTTACTGCCTTTGAACACGGCGAGGATATCCACAAAGCCACCGCCGCTGAGGTTTTTGGTGTCAGCCTGATTGAGGTGGATTCCGATCAGCGCCGAAGCGCTAAAGCCATTAATTTCGGCCTGATCTATGGCATGTCTGCTTTCGGCCTGGCTCGTCAGTTGGGCGTAGAACGTAAGGTAGCCCAGGAATATATCGACCGCTACTTTGATCGCTATCCGGGCGTGCTCAGGTATATGGACAACATCCGCAAACAAGCCCACGAAGATGGCTATGTGGAAACCCTATACGGCCGCCGCTTGTATTTGCCGGAGATCAACGCCCGAAACAAGCAAATGCAGCAGGCCGCCGAACGCACCGCCATCAACGCACCGATGCAGGGTACGGCTGCAGATATCATTAAACGAGCCATGATTGATGTGGACCAGTGGCTGTACGAAAACCACAGCGACAACGCCATTATGACCATGCAGGTACACGATGAATTGATCATCGAAGTACGAGAAGAAGCTGTAGAGGAAATCAGAGCCGGGCTGGTTCAGCGCATGTCTGCTGCAGCCAGGCTAGATGTGCCTCTGCTGGTAGAAGCCGGGGTGGGTGATAACTGGGATGAGGCACACTAGGCACCACTGCACTTAAAGCGGGCAGCTGCACCAGAAAAGGCTCAGAGAAGCCTCTCCATCACGCCAATAGTCCGCTCTGCTGCTGCGTTCAGGCTGGCACGAATTTCGCAATCCTATTGTGTCGGCGGTCACCCCGCATGTGTGACCGCCATGTTGTGACACTCATGATGGATATGACAATGACCACTCCTCTTTCTGAGCGCAGCTGGCTTCTTGATCGCGGTAATCTGAAACTGGTACGGCAATGCTGCCGGCTTATTGAATCGGAATTCGGCGTCCGGCTGCACCTCACCGAAGAACACCTTGAGCAAAAGATTGAAGGCTATGTAAGAAAAAGTCTGAACCTGCTATTACCCTATACCTGGAAGAGCTTACTCGCACAGGTGCCAGAGCTGGCAGAACTTGAACAAAAACCCGAAGAACCACCCAAAAGAATGTATCGTGGACAAGAGATTGTCGAAGACAGGCGCGAAGGAGAGGGGGTGCAAGCCAGCCAGCAAGGCCACCTGCCACGGAAGAAACAGGTTATCTACCGTGGCCAGGTAATCGGTTAGATCAGAACGCTTTGCTGAGCTGAAGCGAAGCGCTCCAGGCTGTCAGTTCATACTCGCCCTGATAGTTGGAGCGTGATGTTGGATTGCCGGTCGGATCGGTATGAGCGTACTCATTGTCGTTCACTTTGGCATCGTCATTGAAGATCAGGGTGCCAATGGCTGCATCCACACTCCAGCCGCTGGAGGCGTCTTTCCATTGAGTGCCAAGAGTCAGCCAATGACGGTCTTCAGACGGGATTCGGGCCGTCACATACTGATCAACCGGGGATTCATCAAAGGCATAACCGGCCCTGAGAGCCCAGGCCGGAGATACCTGCCAGGAGCCACCCACATTGAACTGCCAGGTATTCTTCCACTGCTCAGTAATGTGCGTAATAGGGTTCTCATCACCCGCACGACCAACAGTCTGAGAAATGACACCACTGTCGCCTTCCCGGCTGAAGATATCCAGTTCTTCAAAAGCACCCCAGCGCGCATAGGTGGCGCCGGCCAGCAGGGTGACCGTGTCATTCAACTGGTGCCGGATACCCACGGTGAGACTTTCAGGAATCGCCAGGGGAACAGTCACGTCTTCTTTCCGGGTGGTAGCGCCCGCAGCCGTCGGGAACTGACTGAGCTCCATATCACCCTTGAGCTTGAGTTCAGTTCCAGTCTGGGCAGTCAGGCCAATCCGGGTAGCCGGGGTCAGGTCATACTGGAAGCCGACCCGCATGGTCACCGCAACATCATCCCCTTCCACATCCGCATAGGTATCGAAGTCATTTACATACCCATTAATGTTATCTCGGATTGCGTTCTGTTGAGCCTCCGGCAGAGCATTTAGGTCATCGACACTTAGCCCTGTTGTGGAAGACAAAACTTGGCTCCGAAGATCCTGATATTTGGACAGCCGGCCCTCGGCGTACATGATATTCAGAGCCACCCCCATAGACAGACCTTTACCATTGTTGACAGATACCGCCGGGGTAAAGGAAATAGCGGTCAGTTCCGTCTTGTCCGCGAAGTA
>NZ_JBFHJO010000016.1:0-62474 GCF_041595835.1 Marinobacter sp.
CAGCCCCAGGTAGCAGAAGCAAAAGCTGCAGTGTCTGCTGCTGAAGCCGCTGTGGCCAGCGCCAAAAAAGATCTGGCTCAAACTCTGATCAGGGCACCGTTCGACGCACTGATCGTCAGTCGCAACGTGTCACCAGGTAGTTATCTGCAAGCCGGAGGAGAGATTGCGGAGCTTTACAGTGCCGACAGGGTTGAAATTTCTCTGCCTCTATCTCAACAGGACTGGCACAATCTCCCCAACATTACGGTACTGAACAAAGGCCGTTGGCCGGTCGCCCTGATTTCTGTTGAAACCGGACAACAATGGAGCGGTTATATTCAGCGCGCCGAGCGTCACCTGGACGACACCACCCGCCAGCAATCACTGGTTGCCGCAGTAGATCGCCCGCTGGAGCAGGCTGAGATATTAGCCCCGGGAACTTTTGTCAGAGCGGAAATTCAAGGCCGTGAACTGAACAACCTGTGGCGACTCCCCGCTTCATCCCTCAGCCAGCGAGGCGAAATCTGGTACGAAACTGATGGCATCCTAGCCAGGTTCTCTTCTGCTCCGGTGGCCAGTGACGAACAGGCAATTTATATCCGCCCCCCATCATCGCTCTATGGCCAACCCGTCAACGTATTGGCGCACCCTTTAAGCACCTACATGCCGGGCATGGCGGTCAATCCTGTGGAGACCTCCGATGACTGATCTTAACTGGAATAAAGGCATCATTCCCTGGTTTGCCAACAATCCGGTGGCGGCCAATCTTTTGCTGATTCTGGTCATCGGCCTGGGCGTTCTCCAAATGGGAGACCTTCGAAAAGAAGCTTTTCCCAGCACAGAACCCGACAGCCTGACGATATCCGTCGTCTACAACAGTGGCTCAGCCCAGCAATCGGAAGAAGGGTTGGCAATCAAGATTGAAGAACAACTGGAAGATGTCAACGGTATCAAGGACATCACCAGCACATCGACCGCGAGCGGTACCAGGGTCACCGTAGAAAAGAAAAGCGACTACGACCTGGATGAGCTGCTGCGGGATGTAAAAAACAAGGTGGATGCTATTTCTACATTCCCCGCAGACGCCGAGAGTCCGGTCATTGAGAAAGCTGAACGGGAAGAGCATTCTCTCTGGATACAGCTCCATGGCGATGCAGACCGGCACACGTTGCAACAACTGGCTGAAGAACTGAAATCCGATCTCCTTGCCATGCCCGATATCAGTCGGGTCAGCAAATCGGGTTGGCTGGACCCCATGATGGCAATTGAGATTGATGAAGGAAGACTGCAGTCCTACGGCCTGTCGCTGTCTGATGTTGAGGATGCGATCAATCAGGGCTCCTCCAGCACGATGACGGCGGTTTTAAGAAATGAGCAGGTCTATCTGCAGCTTAAAGCCTCACAACAGGCTTACCTTAAGGAAGAGTTTGCCAGGATTCCACTTGTCACCAGCACCAATGGCACCATCGTAAAACTCGGTGAGGTCGCGTCGATAAACGACACCTATGACGATGACACCGCCGTGCTCTCCCGGTTTTCCGGCGAAAACAGTGTGGCCCTTCAAGTGATCACTACCGGCCTGGATGACATCACGGAGACGGTTGAGGCTGCCAAATCAGTGGTCGAACAATGGCATAGCAACGGAAACCTGCCTCATGGAGTAGAGCTCACCAGTTGGTATGACCGCAGCAGTTTTATCACTGAACGACTTGATCTGCTCATTAGTAACGCCCTCACCGGCATCGTCATGGTGTTCGTGCTTCTCGCTCTTTTTCTCAACCTGACCGTAGCATTCTGGGTTTCCATGGGCCTGCCGTTCATCTTCTTCGGAACCCTGTATTTTATGGGGGACCGGTTTGCCGGCCTGTCACTGAATGAGTTCACAACCTTCGGATTCATCATGGCCCTGGGGATCGTGGTGGATGATGCCGTGGTGGTGGGCGAAAGCGTCTATACCGTTCGGAATCAGGAAGGCGATACCCTGAAAAATACTATCCGGGGCACTCTGCGGGTAGCCGTGCCCACACTGTTTGGTGTGTTCACAACCGTGGTTGCCTTCTATTCTTTGTCGAATCTCAGTGGAAAGCTGGGGCAGATCTATGCCCAGTTCGCAGCCGTAGTGACTATCTGTCTGTTACTGTCGGTTGTTGAATCCAAACTCATCCTCCCGGCTCACCTGGCACATCTGAACACCCACCGGAGAGCCAGTAGTAACCTGCTCCTTGAAACCTGGCGACGGATTCAGCACGGAGCAGATTCCGGATTGCAGTGGTTCAACGACCGTATTTATAAATCGGTTATCGAGTGGGCACTGGCGTATCGGTATGCCGTTGTTGTGCTATTTGTTGCGATGTTTGCACTGGTTATGGCCATGCCATTCACGGGTGCCGTTCGAACCAGCTTTTTCCCGGACATACCGGGCGACACCATCAGAGCAGAGATTACCATGGAGACCGACGCCAGCTTTGGGCTCACCCATTCTGCGCTGCTGTCTCTGGAACAAAAAGCCCATGAGATCGACAAACAGCTCATTGAGCAGGCAACAACAGAGACAGACACCGGCATTGCGAATCTTCAGGTACTTTCTGAAAGCGATCAGTCTGGAAAAGTGACGGTCGAACTGGCATCGAATGCTCCCTACGACATCAATGCCTTCTCCCGCCTCTGGAAGCAACGTGCGGGACTGCCTGAAGGCGTTCGAACTCTGAGTGTCGCCAGCCGGCCAGTAATGGTAGATGCCCTTCGTATTGAGTTGAGGGCCTCTGACGACAATCTGCTGACTGCCGCTGGGCGGGATATCAAAGAACAACTCACTAAAATTCCGGCGGTCAGCGGAATTGAAGATAATATCGAAGCCAGTCAGCCTCGCCTGCTCCTCGAACTCAACGCTCAGGGACAGGCTCTTGGTCTGACTACGGATACACTGGCCCGCCAGGTTCTGCAGGCATTTAGCGGCCAGGTCGTTCAACGTTTCCAACGAAGTAACGACGAGGTCGAAGTGAAAGTGCGCTACCCGGAAGGCGCGCGGGAAAACCCAATCGATGTGCTGAATGCGCGCATCAGAGCCAACGATGGTACCGTGCTACCGTTGTCTAGTGTTGCCACCGTGACCTATGGCTATGCCCGGGATACCATTACCCGCATTGATGGCAAACGAGCCCTGTATCTTTCTGCCGATGTGGATAAAGACATTCTGTCTGCATCAGAACTCGTGGCCAGCCTGCAGAAAGAACTGGTTCCACCGCTGGAGCGCCAGTATCCGGGGCTTGATATCAGTTTTGCCGGTGAAGCCGAGCAGCAGGCAGAAACCCAGACCTCTATGGCGCACGTATTCATGATCGCCATGCTGGTCATCTATATGCTGTTGGCTATTCCTCTGAAGTCATATATTCAGCCAGTCCTGATCATGACTGCCATCCCGTTCGGGATCGTCGGGGCTATTCTGGGACACTGGCTGAACGACCTCTCTATCAGTATTCTGTCCCTGAATGGCATTATTGCTCTGAGCGGTGTGGTGGTGAATGACAGTCTTTTGCTGGTATCCCGATACAATGAACTTAAACCAGATGCTGACCACCAGATTGAAGCCATCAGCAAAGCATGCAGGAGTCGCCTCCGGGCCGTGTTGCTGACATCATTTACCACCTTCGCTGGTCTTGCCCCCCTGTTATCCGAAACCTCGGCTCAGGCCCAGTTTCTGATACCAGCTGCCGTTGCATTGGGATACGGGATTATGTTCGCAACGGTAATTACATTGATCCTGATCCCGGTTCTTGTGGCCATTCAACACGACGTGACCGAACGGCTCACAGAATTCCGTCGGTGGTTTACTGTAACCCCGGATAAACAAGAGGCAGATCCATGCTGAAACTGTTACTGGCCGAAGACGACCTGGATCTGGCCCAGACACTGGTTCAGTATCTGGAGCTGGAGGGGTTTATCTGTGACCATGTGAGCAATGGCATAGCCGGGTACAACCTGATAAAGCAGAACAATTACGATGTTCTGTTACTCGATATCAACATGCCTCGTCTGGATGGACTCGGGCTTTGCCAACGTTTACGGGATCAGGGAAATGATACCCCCGTCATGATGCTGACGGCACGTGATCAGCTGGATGATAAGCTTCAGGGGTTCAATGCCGGCACGGATGACTATCTGATCAAACCCTTTGATATGGAGGAACTGGTCGCCAGAGTCCGGGCTCTCGCGAACCGAAGAAGCGGCCAGATACAGATGCTCACCTGTGGTGAGTTGCAGATGAACCTCAGTGAGAGGAGTGTGTTCCGGGGCAGCCTTGCAGTGAAGCTCTCACCCACCAGCTGGCGCTTACTGGAATGCCTGATGCGCGCATCACCGCACCCTGTATCAAGAAGCGTATTGATGGATGCTGCCTGGGGGGATGACCATCCGGATAGCAACAGCCTGAAAGTTCACATTTATAATCTTCGCAAAGCGATTGATGGACCGTTTTCCGAACCTCTTCTTCACACCATTAGCGGCGCCGGATTTGCTATTAAACCACCCGGAACGGGCAAGACGAATGTTTAACACAAGGATTAGCCTCAGAACCGTTCTGATATCGTCCTTTCTGGCATTGGGGCTCATTCTGGTAGCCGCTTACTCATTGGTTGCCAAAGACCATTTCATCCGGGGACTGGATGCAGCCATGGCAGGCAATATGGAAAAAACCGCCCGAACCTTCAATGAAGTGATTGGTGTGAGGGAAATAGAGAAGATTAGAGAATTCAGTGGTTTTGACGTAGCGAGCCAATGGAATAGCTTGCCAGCTTATGTCCAGAGTGCATTTCCAAATGGACCAGGTGACTCAGGCCAGCTACTCAAAAAAGAAGACAGCTCCTGGTTCAGTCACCCGGGCTTCATCATCTTTGCAATGCGCTACGATACCGCATACGGCCCATTGTATCTGAGTCAGAAGCTAACGCATCCGAAAGCATCTACAGTACTCCCCCAGGCTGCCCGGCAAAACCGGTTATTTACTCTGACCGTAAGCATTCTGGTGATCACGTTTATTGTCATTATTTCCTGGCTACTACTGCGCCACGTATCTCGCCCGATGGCCGCGCTGCGTGCATGGACCCATTCGCTGGACAACGAAAAACTTTCGCGCCCTGTGCCGGACTTTTTGTACCCCGAACTTAACGAAATGGCAGAACTGATCCGCAACAGCCTTTCCTCAGTTCAACAAGCTGTAGACCGGGAACGCCGATTTCTAAGGCACGCCAGTCATGAGCTCCGGACACCGATAAGCACCATTCGCTCCAATATAGAGTTACAGCGAAAACTGGCGCAAAAACGTGAAATAATCGCGAACGAACAAGAGATCGTTGACCGGATCGACCGAGCCAGCCTGACCATGAAACACCTTACGGAAACACTGCTCTGGCTGAACCATGAACCGGATACCCCGCTTCAGCCCGAGGTTGTCGACTTACCAGAGCTCATACGTGAACTGGCGGCCGAAATGACATACCTGCTGGCCGGGAAGCCAGTCACCACAGAAATCAGCACCCTGCCCTGTAACTGCAACGTACCGCTGGTTCCGGCGCGTATTATTCTGGGTAACCTGATCCGAAATGCCTATCAACATTGCTGGGAAGGAACGGTTGTTATTGAGCAGCGGGGAAATCGCATTGAGATCAGCAACCCCGTACAACCTGATGCGCACAATGCCCCCAAAAAATCGTCAGACATCACCGGCTACGGGCTGGGGCTGGAGCTGACGACAACTCTCAGCGAGCGGATTGGGTGGCATTACACATCCTCTCTTGCGAAGAACATTCATCGCGTGGTTGTTGAGATTTAAACTGACAGCATCAACTCGCGTCAGTATCTTCCTCGCTGTCACGTCGTTTTACCTGTTTATGGCCATCTTCAGTTTGGCCAATCTTCCAGTAGCTGGATACGTAGAACTGTGCCTTCGGAACATCAAAGGTCCGACGTAAATACTGCCTTAACGCCCGCATTGATCCGAATTCAGAGGCCGACCATATTGACGGGGTACCTGGCAGAGCGGGTAAAACCTGCACTTTTTCCAATAGGGGCCGCCCCTCAGGACATGGTGAAGGGTTGATGACCCAGTGAATAGCCAGCCCTTCCGGGTGCGTTAACGACTGAATGTCTGCTTCGTCGCGCACTTCAATTACTGCATAACCTCGGGCATCGGCAGGGAGATTTTCCAGATTAACGCTGAGTGCCGGGAGGGCCGTCATGTCAGCCACGAGCAAATACCAGTTACCGTCCTGACTGATCAGCTTCCGGGCACCAGGACCGGCCACCAGAATTTTGTCTCCGGGTTCAGCTTCACTGGCCCACGCCGAAGCTGGGCCATGCTCATCATGCATAACAAAATCAACGTCGATTTCGTCAGGCCGCTGCTGTCGGATGGTATAGGTGCGCATCAATGGTCGTTCATCACTACTCTCTTGTGGAAACAGTAGCTTGATGTACGCACTCTCCTGCCCTTGTGGAAAGTCCTTCAGCGCATCTCCACCCAAAGTGATCCTGAGCATATTTTTGGTCACCCATGAACGCCTTTGTACACTGAGTTCCCGTGCCTGAGGTTTTGCCAAAACGAACTCCCGTTTTATCAGAGACTTAGATTTATTACTTAAAGTAATTGTTTACTCGAATCCTTCCAGAACGATCTTGCCCACGGCCGTTCCCGTTTCCAATTCTGCATGAGCGGCGCGCAGATGTTCCGCATTAATTGCCCCCAGATTCTTCCCGGCGGTGGTGCGAATATAACCCTGATCCACAAGGCCCGAGACTTTATCCAACAGGTCATGCTGGGCCTGCATATCATCAGCGTTATGCATGGAACGCGCAAACATGAATTCAATGTGCAGAGACAGGCTCTTCTGTTTGATTTTCATCACATCCAGTGCAGCCGGGTCGTCAATCATGGCAATTCTTCCAAATGGCCGGAGTACCGCAACATAATCATCGAAGTATTGATCGGTGGCATTCAGGCTGGCCACGTGGGAGATCGTCGCGATTTTACCCTCGGACACCAGTTTTTCGATCTGCGGCTGCAGCGGCTCGCGATGGTTCACCACAAAATCTGCACCCAATGATTCTATCCATTGACGAGACTCCGCCCGGGAGGCCGTGGCCACCACGGTGGCTCCCGTTAGTTTCTTGGCTAACTGAACCAGGATGGAACCAACGCCGCCTGCGGCGCCAATCACCAGGATCACGTCGTCGGTCGGAGTAGCATTTTCCGGATTCTGCTGCTCAAGCCCCAGGTGGTCAAAGAGTATTTCCCAGGCCGTGATGGTTGTCAGAGGCAACGCTGCCGCCTCCGCATCGCTCAGGCTCGCAGGTTTTCGGCCGACAATACGTTCGTCAACAATCTGATACTCTGCATTGCTACCCTGGCGAGTGATGTCCCCCGCATAATATACCTGATCGCCAGGCTTGAATAATGAAACATCCTCGCCCGTCGCCACAACCTCTCCGACTGCATCCCAGCCCAAGACTTTAACCTGACCGGTCTCTGCTGAGGCCTGTTGACGCACTTTGAAATCGACAGGATTCACACCAACAGCCCTGACACGAACCAGCAGGTCGCGCCCTTCAGCGACGGGCTGAGGCAGCTCTACATCTTGCAATGACTGAGAATCTTCAATCGGTAGTGATTTAGTATATCCAACGGCTTTCATACTTTTCTCCACAGTGATTTACGAGTGGCGACCAGTGTGATGCTTATTTATACTGCTTAAAACAGCCTAATCACATAAACATATTCAAAAATTATTTGATAATGAACTTCAACGATCTTACCGTGGTGCTGAAAGTGGCGGAATTCCGTAATATCACGGCCGCTGCGACCAGCCTGGATATGCGAACAGCGACAGCCAGCGCCGCTGTTAAACGCGTAGAACAGGAATTGGGGGTCGAACTGTTTGTTCGCTCCACCCGCCAGCTGCGCCTCTCATCCGCAGGTGAAAAATATTTACCGCAATGTCAGCAGGCACTGAATTTACTGGAAAACGCCCGGACAAATATCCGTTCCGGCACGGAAGCAGTGGAAGGAGAGATCCGGCTATCAGTGTCATCTGACCTTGGACGAAACAGAGTAGTTCCCTGGATCGATGAGTTGATGGCGGATCATCCAGGCTTGAGTTTGCGGATCCAGATTACTGACAGCAATGTGGATTTTTTCCGGGATTCAGTTGATATGGCCCTCAGGTACGGCTCTCCTAACGATGCCAACCTTTATGGTTTCAAGATCTGCGATGTACCACGGCTGCTTTGCGCCACGCCTGACTACCTGTCCCGGCACGGAACGCCAACTCATCCTCACGATCTCGCAGGCCACAACGGTCTGTTTTACCAATTGCAAGACATCCCTTACAACGTTTGGCCTTTCAACCGCGACGGTGAGGAAATCCGGATAAAGATGAAAGGCAACCGGGCATCCAACGATGGCGATCTGGTGCGTCGTTGGTGCGTCGACGGACAAGGCGTGGCAGTGAAGTCCTGCCTGGACATGTCAGATGACTTGCTCGCGGGCCGAGTCGTCAATGTCATGCCCCGATATACACCACCGGCGTCCGAACTATGGCTTATCTGCCCGACACGCCAATCCATTACGCCCGCCATGCGGCTACTAAGGGATCACCTTCAGCAACAATGCCATGCGCTTATTGACCATATGACTGAATACGGGATTTTCAATTCAGCCGATTAAACCCCGTGTCTCCTGAAAGTGAGGCCGGAGAATGGGCAATGATGGCAGCGAGCACACAGTACTGGCCGCTAAATCACACCAACACTTGCCGGGTGTTTGAGATGTAGTGATGAATCTGATGCTCAGTCTCCGAATCTACCGCGGTTTCCGGGCGACGACCGTTCGGGCAAGGCATGCGGGGAGTTGTTCCAAACAACCGGCAAATCAACGGGCGTTCCTCGTACACAGTACAGCCATCAGGGCCAAGGTGTACGCAATTGAACTCTTCTAATGCAGTTTCATGTTCAGCATCCGACTTCACTGGCAGACGCGACATCTCTTCAGAAGATGCTGTGACCGGGCCACAGCAATCGTGGCATCCAGGCACGCACTCGAATGTAGGAACACGTTCCCGAAGACGGGCAATAATATCTCTGTTACGGTACATTTCGAATGACCATTATGCCTCTCGTTTATCGTCGCATACCCTTATGCCCCATGTTACAGCTCATCAGGCCAGATTGTGAACGTGTATCACAAACTCGGTACCTTCATTATCTGACTGAGTAATATCCAGTTCCCATCCTAACCGCTCACAAACCAACCGGACAATCAGCAAACCAAATGTAGTGTTGCTGAACTCTCCGGCCCGGGAGCTGACTGAGCTGGGCCCTTTAGTGATATTCAGGTGTTCAGCTATTTTTGGGGGAAGCCCGGTACCAAAATCCCGCACTGTGATTGTGTTTCCAACGACGCTTATGTCCACTTCTTTATGAGTGTGCCGCAGCGCATTCTGTAACAGATTACGTAGTAACATGCGTATAAGCGCAGGATGAGTTTTGGTTCTCAGCCCTGGGCTATTGTTGTGAAAAGTAATTCGTCCAGCATGTTCCGGATATCCATTTTCAAGGTCATCAATGGTGTTCTGGATGACATCTTGCAACATAATGGTTCGGGTATCGCCTTCGGAGGTTTCACGCCGGGCCAGCTCTAGAAGCACCTCAGTATCGTCGCGCATGGTTTGCATAGCCCGGCGGATACGGGTCAGTGTTTTCTGATCCGCTGAAGACAAACTTTGTCGTTGTTCCAACACATTCAGAGCGCCACTCATCACAGCGAGAGGAGTACGTAGCTCATGACTGGCGAGCTTTACAAACGATTTTTCCCGCTCAATATGATGTTCAAGCTCAGATAGAAACCGGTTAAATGCTTCAGCAATCTCGCAGAACTCTTGATCCCGAAAATCTGTAGTGATTTGCTGCATGGAGCTGCCGGGAGTGGTGCTCAGAACTTCACGAGTTAACTTCTTGAAGGGGCGCACCAGATACCCAGCACCCGCACGCGCAACAAAAATGCCGATCAAGAGCATGAAGCCAGCCACACCAATCAATACAAGTTGAACCAGAGCCTCACGATTCTCCATAATCGTAATATCCTGAGCCAGGAAAAGCTTTCCATCAGGCTCCAGCAACTGCTCGCCGTGAATCAACAGAGTTGTCTCTCCCACCTCGATCTCTTCGGAAAGTGGTAACTGACGACCCCGAAAATACTCAGGAAGCAGGGTTTCAGGATCACCGTCCGGGAGAAAAACCACTTCCAGCTGTGCTGTTTTTATAGGCTGAAAATGCCCTTCCTGGAGTTGTGCCGTAAAATACGTGGCTTCTGCCTTCAGCTCCAGTTCCAGAATCGTGTCCTCAACGTCATCAACAAACACCTCAAGAATAAACATCGAGATTACAGTCGTGACGACAATCAGAATAAGCAGAGTGCGAGCCAGGCGCGAAGTCAAAGATGGCTTCATTGTGTGTCTTCAACTTCTTTCATAGAGCCTTCCAGGCTGTAGCCTCGACCATGGATCGTTTTTACAAGCCCGCAACCCAAACCTGACTGCAATGATTTGCGAAGAGTATAGATGTGAGTACGAAGACTGTTACCTTCCGTTTCTCCGTGACGCCCGCCCCACAATGCATCACTTAATGCCTCGTGACTGATAAAGCTCGGATAGGCCCGAACCAGAAGCTCAAACAAACGGGCGGGAGTGCCGGTCAACGCGGTTTTAGAACCGTGCAGTTCAACTTCCAGAGTGCCGGGGTCAAACCGGATATCGCCAGCAACCAAGACAGGCCTCTGCGGCGCATGGCGTCTGTGCAGCGCGTCTATCCGAAGCTGTAACTCGCGCAATTCGAACGGTTTGACAAGATAGTCATCAGCACCGCAATCAAACCCTTTTTCTTTATCGGTAAGGGTACTCAGGGCGGTCATCAGAATGACAGGAGTCTGGCATTGCAGGTCTTGACGAATGCGCCGACAAATATCGAATCCATTGACACCGGGGAGCATCAGGTCAAGTACGATAACGTCATAGCTTTGAGTGGCCAGCAGATGCAATGCGGTCAAACCATCAGCGGCGAAGTCCAGTATGTAACGCTCCTCGCCCAGGAATTCGAATAGGTTTTCCGCAAGATCTACCTGATCTTCGACAATTAACAGTCTCAGAGGAGATTGGTTAGATGTCATTCGAACGAGCTCCATTGGCGTCAGACACCGGCTGTTCATCACCGGGTGTTCCCTCAATGACAAGCAATTGATGGCGACTATTTCCCATAAGCTTTGTAGCTGAGCCAAATAATTCAGCGACGTTTTCATCGGTCCAGGTCTCTGGAACAACAATATACAAGTGATGAAACAGGTTTGCGGCCTGCAAGTCGCTTAACTCACCCTCGACCAACTGCAGTGCGGTTCCGGTTGAGTAGAATCGAGCTGAAAATGGCAAGTCATTCAGATAGATCAGAGGGCTATCGCCGGTCTCCCTTATCTGTTGATAATAGCTTACCAGCGCCTTTTCTGTCTTGAGAGGCATCCATCCGGTGACGGCCAGGCCGACAAAGACAGTCAGCAATACCGGGACAAATGCCACCAAGCCAAGCCGCATCCACGATAACAAGGAAGACTCACATTCCGCCGCCCAACGGCCGATAAGAATAGCCGTGAACGGCAACGATGGCAGTATATATGTCCAGAGCGTGTTACCTGCAAGCGTAAAAAACAGCATCGGCGACAGTGCGCTGACCAGCAAAAAGCTAACGCCTGGATTTAATATTGTTTTGCCTACGCTCCCATTTCGTTTACCTCTGAACCACCTCGGGATCAGGCTTGCCAGAGCAACAACGCCCCAGGGAAACGAAGCCCAAAGCCAGAACACCCATACCATACCTTTGGGTTGTTTATGGGCGCTGCCGTATAAGTCTCCTGACCATCCCGGGTCCAAAAACCGGCGAAAATGCTCGCCTACAATAAAATAATCAAGAAACCCGGGGGTCTTCATCTCAGCCAGCAGGTACCACGGAGAAACCAGCAAAACAGTTAACAGCGAGCCACGCCACCAAGGTAACCGTCGAAGATTACTGATTGCTTCCCGCCATGAGAGCAGTAACCACAACACGACAGGAATCCCTGTAAGTACCAGTGCCAAGGGCCCTTTAGACAGGAGCCCTATAACCAATCCAAAGAAGAATGCCCAGCGCCATACCCCGCCCTCTCCTGCCATTACCAAACCAAAGCTGACCAAAGTAAGGGTCGTTCCCAGTGCTAAAAAGGCGTCGGTCATAACGGCACCTGCACTGATATAAGTAAGAGCCATCGTTGCGAAAACCAGACAACTCCACCGAGCCACCTGAACACTCCACAGTTGCCGAGCCAGTCGTCCGACCAACCAGACCATGCCAAGAGTGACCAGCCACGATGGGAATCGCAGAGAAAATTCTGAAACCCCAAACATCTTAATTGCCGCGGCCTGGGCCCAAAAAGATAAAGGCGGCTTGCCCCAGAACGGTACGCCTGGCTCAAACCAGGGTGTAATCCAATCCCCCGTTTCAGCCATCAAACGAGCGATTTCCGCGTAGCGAGGCTCAGTGGTATCTGCAAAAGGAAACAAGGCCATACCGATAAAACGACTAACGAGTACTGCAATCAATATCAACAACCAAAGATTAAACCGCTTTGACATGACGCGCCCCTGCGGTTTGGTGCCTGGCCTGTTGACGCACGCTTTCCTGGTTTTCTATCACTTCTTCTGTCAGGTACACCGGCCGCTGCTTCGATTCCATATAGGTCTTGCCGACGTATTCACCTACAATGCCTACACTTATTAATTGAATTCCGCCCAAGAAGCTGATGACAGCCACCAGTGAAGGATAACCACTGGTGGCATCACCCAGCATTAACGCTTTGACCACAATCCAGGCACCAAAAACAGCCCCCAGACTGGCCGCAATGAGCCCAATCACCGTAGCCCAACGCAGGGGCGACACGGAAAACGAAGTTAACCCTTCCAGAGCCAGTCCTACCAGGCCGGGGTAGTCCCATTTTGTCTCGCCCGCCGCTCTTGGTTCGCGGTCATATTGTATGACCTGAGTCGGCATACCGACCCAGGCGAACAGGCCTTTCATGTAACGATTGCGTTCTTTCAGCGCCAGCAAAGCATCCATCGCTTTTCGGCTCATCAACCTGAAGTCACCGGTATCCACCGGGATATTCGTTCTGCTTGTGAGATTTAACAGTCGGTAAAACAGGTGTGCACTCCAGCGTTTAAACGCAGTTTCGCCGGCTCGTGAGCGGCGCTGCATAAGTACCACGTCAACACCTGACCGCCAACAGTCAACCATGGCCGGGATTTGTTCAGGCGGATCTTGTAAATCTGCGTCCAGAACGATTACAGCATCACCCTTTGCATGTTCAAGCCCGGCAGTCATCGCAGCTTCCTTGCCAAAGTTTCGGCTCAGCTTAACAAGGCGTACGCCAGGCGATCGATCGATAACGCTGCGAATGTACTGGGCGCTGCCATCATCACTACCGTCATCAACCAGAACAATTTCCCAGCGCAGGTCTAACGCAGCAAGTACCGCAAATACTCTTTCAAAGAACAGTGGCAACATCGGGCGTTCGTTAAATACAGGAACCACAAGAGATAACAAACGTCCGTCTGGAGGAACAACGGGAAACTCAGCGTGTTTGTTCATGGAAAACCAGCCTCTGGTAAACAACGTAATTTATTGCAGCGACAAACCCGGTGGTTACAACCTGGGACAAAGTGACAGGAAGCCCCAGAATGCGATTGAGCAGGAAAAAGAAGGTGAGGTTGCACAACCATGCAACAAGACAGGAGCTGATATAGCGCCACAAAGTGACCCTGTGTGGACCAGCATTGCGGAACGCCATTCGCCGTTGAAGATCGTAGTTTAAGGCCGCCCCGAAAATGCTTCCGCTGGCGGTAGCGTTCGTTGGCGAAAACCCAACGCCCATCAAGGCCGCCATAACCAACCAGTGAAACAGCGTAGCCAGGCCGCCAGCGGCCATAAATCCCTGTAGCTGGCGGGATAAAAATGTACTCATGACATAACCACCACATTGACGACTTAGAGTCGTTCTGACATTGAGCCGTTACGTTAGCTCAGGCGGTGTCACGGCTATGTGGAGGTTTTGTCAGGAAAATGTCAAAACATCAGAGGAGTGATCGCCAGGATAACTCCTCTGACTTATTATTCCGCGCGCTGCGTTATTCCGAGCCGTTGGTTTACCGCATCGCGAATCTCCCGGTAATGATCCGGGTTGTTTATTAACGCATCAAGATCCTCTTCCGGGAAAATCTCAGCTTTCTTTGCCTTGGCGTCGTCATTAGTAAAAATAGCTGGAAGCAACTGCTCTAAGCAGCGCAGCATAACTTCAGGTGAAACGGATGCACCTGGCGAGGCTCCGAGTAAAGTGGCATAGGTTTTGTCTGTAGACACAACCAACTCAGTCCCCATTTGCAAAGCGCCATCTTTAATAATTTGAACGCGTTGGCCAGCTTCAATGGGCTCCCAGTCAAACTTTTCGCTCAAGCCCGGAGCAAAACTGTCGAGCTCCTTAAGCATGCTGTTCTTACCTTTGAAGCTCTCGGAAATCAGATACTTAACCAGCGGGAAGTGATCCAGGGTCACGTTAATCAAGCCTGGGATATCATGCAGGCGAAGTGAGGTAAAGTAATCGAGGAATCCCCTGCCCTTTTCCAGAACGGGTTTGAAAGACGCGAACGGACCAAACAACAAGTAATATTGCCCATCCACCAGACGCAAATCCAAATGCGGTACAGACATAGGCGGAGCGCCGACTTTAGCACGACCATAGGTTTTCGCCCGGTAGGTTTCGGCTTGTTCAGCACTGATCGGCGTTTGTAGAAAACGGCCGCCCACCGGAAAGCCGGTGAACCGGCTTCGGAACGGCAGCAGGCTCTTCTTAAGTATAGGAAATGCCCCGCCTCCAGCGCCAACGAAAAGCACATCGGCCTTATGCTGAATCTGGGCACCGTTATGTTCAGCCTCTATAACCCACCTTCCCGTCGGGCTCCTGTGAACGCGCTTAACATGGGTTCCATACTCAACTTTAATTCCTAAATCACGCACGGCGTATGCCGCCATCTGTTCTGTCAGTGCACCAAAATTGACATCAGTACCCGTTTCAATGACGGTTGCAGCCATTTTTTCATGACGCGGCCGGCCTTCCATCGTGAAAGGAATCCAGCTCTTAATTTCATCAAAGTCTTCTGAATAACGCATGTGTTCAAAGAAATGGTGGGCCGACATTTCAGTGAACCGCAGCCGGAGTTCTTCAATCGCGGACTCCGAAACAATGGTGCAGTGCTTGGTTTGGTTGATGAAGGTTTTAGGATCCTGAATGGCGCCGGTTTTAACCAGATAAGCCCAGAACTGCTTGGCAATATTGAACTGGGCGTGGATTTTCAAGGCTTTTTCTACCGAAATTTCCTCTTCATCCACAGGCGTGTAATTAAGTTCGCAGTTCGCCTCATGGCCCGTGCCGGCGTTGTTGAATGCCCAGGAATTTCCAGCTCCGGGGCCGTCGAGCCTTTCCAGAACGGTGATATCCAGGTCGGGCGCCAACTCTTTCGCCATAACAGCAAGAGTGGTGCCCATAATTCCGGCGCCGATGATTATTACGTTCATAGATTCAACCCGCCAATTTTGAGTTCTCAGATCTGGATTTTCAGATCTTTCTTCCTCAAAAATAGCATGATTCAGGTAGGCTCTGAAAATTTACCACTGCCCCCACCTGCCATGAAGGTAGCTCTGAGCCTTACTGCTGGCGCCGTTCAACGTCTCTGAGGGCATCTTCCAAAAACGAATCCACGGTTTCGCCAGGCAACAGAAGTTGCTGCTCAATCATTTGGTTCCGCCATTCGGATTCCTCAAAAATACAGCGATATTCGTTGGGGAATTCAACATAGAGTTGTTTGAAATTATCCCGGGCCCGGGCTTTGTTCGGTGACTGTCGACGCGACTCCAGAACCGCAATGTTATAAAGGGCGCCGGCCCTTATATTATCTGGCTGACTGTCATCGTTGTAGATTGAAGTAAGACGATCGATCACATCGTCAACACCGGTCAGACGGTGCTCCTTGATGATCTCAATGGCTGATTCCATCACCCGCTCTTCGCCATTTTTGCAGGGCGAATTAGCATGATCAATCAGGTATTGATCTACAGCCCTTTCCACATCGTGTTTGTACTTATGATCCTGTTTTTGCTCATACACGTAACCAGTTCCTACGGTTGTGGCAATTGTGCCGGGTAAACACCCGGACAGTGCGACGGCACAAACAGCCGCAGCCGCAGTGAATTTAGCTTTGGAGTACAAGTCTCGAGCAGTCATTGTTTCGTCCCTGTGAGGTTTTCAGGCTAATTTTACACATCGTTACACAAGACGTTAGCCATATTTGATTCCGAGTACCGTGAGCTCAGTAGAAAAACACATAATTTTCTTTAAGAGAGCTATTTCCATGGCGCTCATCGATGGTTGAGACGAACCGCTAATAACCAATACGGGGGCGCGGCGTTAGCATGGGAGTTATTGTTATCGAACCTGACTTTGGACGCATCGCATGACTTATGCACGCATTGCCGGAACCGGCTCTTACCTGCCGGACAACGTCGTTACCAATCTTGACCTGGAAAAGAAGGTTGATACTTCTGACCAGTGGATTCGTGAACGTACAGGCATCGAACAGCGCTACATAGCCCTGCCCGGCCAAACCACTGTGGATTTAGCAGAGCAGGCAGCTTTGCGAGCTATAGAGGCGGCTGGCATTAAGGCCTCAGATATTGACCTGATCATTTTCGCCACCACAACACCCGACAAGGTTTTCCCTAGTTGTGCCTGCATCCTCCAGGCACGACTTGGAATTCAGGGCTGTCCTGCTTTCGATATTCAGGCAGTGTGCAGTGGTTTTGTTTATGGCCTTGCTACAGCTGAAAAGTTCATTCGCACCGGCACCACCAAAAAAGCCCTGGTGATCGGTGCAGAAGTTTTTTCAAGAATTCTTAACTGGGAAGACCGAACTACCTGCGTCTTGTTCGGTGATGGCGCCGGTGCGGTGATACTGGAGGCCAGCGAAGAGGCTGGTATTCTCTCTACGCACCTTCATGCCGATGGGCGGTATGAAAAGCTTCTACACGTACCTTGTGGCGTTGCTAACGATTTTGACGCAATTAAAGCCGGGCAGGCTTTTGTTGAAATGAAAGGCAATGAAGTCTTCAAAGTGGCGGTAAACACGCTTGGCCAAATTGTAGATGAAACACTGAAAGCGAACCAAATGCAGAAGTCAGATATCGACTGGCTGGTTCCGCATCAGGCCAATCTCAGAATCATTTCCGCCACAGCCAAAAAACTCAGTATGTCGATGGAACAGGTTGTGGTTACTGTTAATCGTCACGGTAATACATCGGCGGCATCCATACCCTTAGCTCTTGATGAGGCCGTTCGCGATGGCCGTATCAAACGAGGTGAAGTCGTACTTCTTGAAGCATTCGGAGGTGGTTTTACCTGGGGGTCGGCGCTTCTTCGATATTAATTCCCATATTCTATTTATCTCTTTCAATATTTATTTTTAATATTTTTCGTTCTTAGCAGCCTCTGTTAGATTGCTCCTCAGATTTACTTATAGATTCTGAGGAGCTCACGATGAAAAAACTGTTTAAAGGCTTCGCGCTTGGTGCTGCCCTACTCTCTGCCCAGCCGGCTCTGGCCGCTGACCGGGAGCTTCTCAATACCTCTTATGATATTGCTCGTGAGCTTTTCGCTGCCTACAACGTGGAGTTCCAGAAGCATTGGCAAGAAAAAACCGGAGAAACCGTTGAGATCAACCAATCTCATGCCGGGTCATCCAAGCAAGCTCAAGCAATCATTCAAGGCCTGAAAGCCGATATCGCCACCTTTAACCAAGTGACAGACATCGACATTCTGTACAAGCGTGGCGGTCTGATTCCTGAAAACTGGGCCGAGCGTTTCCCGAACAACAGTTCACCTTACTATTCCACCATGGCATTTCTGGTTCGCAAGGGTAACCCTAAAAACATTCAAAACTGGGATGATCTGGCGCGCGAAGACGTGGCCACGGTTATGCCGAACCCCAAAACCTCAGGCAATGGCCGATACACCTACCTGGCCGCTTTAGGTTATGCACAAGACCAATTCGGCGATGATCAAGCCCGGATCGATGACTTTCTCGCAACCTTCCTCGGTCAGGTTCGTGTTTTCGACTCCGGTGGTCGCGGTGCCACCACCACCTTCGTTGAGCGGGGCATTGGTGACGCCCTGCTGACCTTTGAATCCGAGGTACTGAACATCGCTGATCGCCTGAAAGGCGAATACGAAGTCGTTACCCCGAAAGTGAGTTTCCTGGCTGAATTTCCAGTTACCTGGATTGATGACTACACGAAACAAAACGGTACAGAAAAACTCGCTAAAGAATACTTGGGCCATCTTTATTCGGAGGAGTCTCAACGTCTGTTAGCGAGCTTCAACTACCGGGTACATGACGAAACCGTCTTAAAGGAAAACGCTGACCGTTTCCGTAAATTGAAACTGAAATCTATCGAAGAGATCGCTGGTGGGTGGGAAAATGCAATGCAGACTCACTTCGCCAGCGGTGGCAAGCTGGATCAGCTTCAGCGTCGGCGGTAAGTGACTCAGATGTCTGTATCCGCTCCAGCAAGCGTCGCCCCTGTGCGGCGCTTTACCCGTCGCAACAAGCGGGTATTACCGGGCTTTGGTCTGAGCCTTGGCATTTCGCTGTTTTTTGTCAGCCTGGTACTTTTATTGCCGTTAACCGGGTTGGTTGTAGAAACGTCAGGCATGACCTGGGACCAGTTCCTGTTCACGATTACCGATCCCCGGGTTGTTGAATCCTACAAAGTCACTGTTTGGACCGCTTTTACCGCATCCCTATTTAATGGCGTGTTCGGACTACTTCTTGCCTGGGTGTTGGTGCGGTATGAATTTCCGGGCAAACGGCTGATTGACGCAGTGGTAGACCTACCTTTTGCTCTTCCCACGGCTGTTGCCGGCATTACCTTAGCGACACTTTTTGCTCAAAACGGCTGGTATGGACAATGGCTGGATAAGATCGGTATTGAAGTTGCGTTTACGCCAATTGGTATTGTTGTGGCAATGGCCTTCACCAGCATTCCTTTTGTCGTACGCACAGTACAGCCTGTACTTGAGGAACTGTCCCCCGCTGATGAAGAAGCCGCAGTTAGCCTTGGCGCTTCGGATGGCAGAGTCTTCCGTAAAGTGATCTTTCCTTCCGTTTGGCCGGCATTGGTTACCGGAGTTGCTCTATCCTTTACCCGCAGCCTGGGTGAGTTTGGTGCCATTATTTTCATTGCCGGTAACACTCCGTATGTCAGTGAAGTCACCAGTCTGATGATTTTCATTCGCTTGCAGGAATACGATTACGCAGCGGCCAGTGCCATTGCATCCATGGTTCTGCTGGCATCTCTGATATTACTGTTTGCCATTAACCTCTGGCAGGGCCGCTACCTGCGTCGGTTGGAGGGTCGGTAAATGACATCCGATAATAAACGCCGGGTAGGCGATCAGCCCTGGGTTCGCCGATCACTGATCAGCTTGGCACTTATTCTCACAATGACCTTCCTGGTCATACCCATCGTGGTGATCTTTGCTCAGGCAATGAGCGCTGGCTGGAGCACTTTTGCCGGTAACATTCTGAATGAATACACTCTTCACGCTATCGGTTTAACACTGTTCGTGGCGTTACTGACCGTCCCGCTGAATCTGGTCTTCGGCACTGCACTGGCCTGGTCGGTAACCCGCTTCAAATTTCCGGGCCGTAAGCTACTGATCACCTTGATTGACATCCCGTTTGCCGTATCTCCTGTTGTTGCTGGCTTGCTGTATCTGTTGCTCTATGGCCGTAACGGCTGGCTCGGCGGATGGCTTAGCACACACGATCTGCAGCTCATGTTCGCCTGGCCTGGCATTGTGATGGTCACCGTGTTTGTAACTTGCCCATTTGTAGCCCGGGAACTCATCCCTCTCATGCAACAGCAAGGTAGTGATGAAGAGGAAGCCGGAGTGGTTTTAGGTGCCTCTGGCTGGCGTATTTTCCGAAAAATCACGCTGCCCAATATCAAGTGGGCCCTTATTTACGGAGTCGTTCTGACAAATGCCCGGGCGGTGGGTGAGTTTGGCGCAGTGTCGGTAGTTTCAGGAAATGTTCGTGGCCAGACCAACACTCTTCCCCTTCACGTCGAGCTGCTGTATCAGGACTACAACATCGTTGGGGCCTTCGCCAGCGCTTCATTACTGGCGGCCATCGCCATCCTTACATTGGTGGCCAAGGCACTTGTGGAGTGGCGACAGGCCAAATCAGAAAATTCCGCGCTGGAAAAAGGAGATGTCTGAAATGAGCATCACCATCGAGAAAATTCATAAAACCTTTGGACAATTCCAGGCGCTTAAAGACGTTTCTCTGGAAATCCCTGAAGGTAAACTCACGGCTCTACTCGGACCTTCCGGTTCGGGTAAAACAACATTATTGAGAATTATCGCCGGCCTGGAATCTGCCGATACTGGCCGTGTATTTTTTGGTGGTGACGATGTCAGTAAGCTCCATGTGCGTGACAGAAACATCGGATTTGTATTTCAGCACTATGCTCTGTTCCGTCATCTCACTGTTGCACAAAATATTGCTTTTGGGCTGGAGTCGCTGCCACGTAAACAACGCCCTTCCAAACAGGAAATCGCTGAGCGCGTTGAGAAGCTTCTGGAGATGATCCAGTTGCCTCAATTGGCCGACCGTTACCCGGCGCAACTTTCAGGTGGGCAGAAGCAACGCGTGGCACTGGCCCGCGCGCTGGCAACACAGCCTCGCATTCTATTGTTAGATGAGCCCTTTGGTGCTCTGGATGCCAAAGTTCGTAAAGATCTTCGGCGGTGGTTGCGTGCTTTGCATGATGAATACCATTTCACCAGCATCTTTGTGACGCACGATCAGGAAGAAGCCTTAGAGCTCTCTGATCAGGTCGTGGTCATGAGTCAGGGTAAAGTCGAACAGGTTAACAGCCCGACCGAACTATATGCCCGGCCAGACAGCCGCTTTGTTTTTGATTTTCTTGGCCACGTTAACGTATTTTCAGGCGTGATAAAAAATCAAAAACTGGTTCAAGGCGACGCTTGGGTTTCACTTCCCGGCGCCAGGGGTGATCAGGAGGCTCAGCTGTATTTACGCCCCCATGAGGTACAGCTATCCAGATCTCCCAGCGCCAATGCACGGCTTCCCTTACGCATTGAGTCCATCAGTCTGATCGGATCTGAGGTTCGCATTGAGTTGGCCCCACAGGGCTGGCAAGCCACCGAGCTTTGGGAAACAGGCATGAGCCATACAGAGTTTGCCTTACAGAACCCGACCCGAGGAGAACTCTGGTATGCGGTGCCAAACGTCGGGCATATCTTTGTTGGTGACAGCCATCAGCCACGAACCGTCAACTGGAATTATCAAGACGCGGCCAACGCCAGCAATATGTAATTCAGGCCTTCAGAAAACGCTTTTCTTCAAAGCCCCCTCAATCTAACCCATTGGTCGGGGCTTTTTGTTGTCTGGTTTGGGGGTTATAGTCTGGCTATACAAAAACAATCAGGCAGTAACCATGAAGCGGCGTCACCAACAAAAACCATCGGTCATTATCATTGGTACCGGGTTTGGCGGAATAGGCATTGCCATTCAGCTAAAACTAGCCGGTTATAGTGACATTGTCTTATTGGAAAAGGCGTCCAGAGTGGGCGGAACATGGCGCGATAATACCTACCCGGGGGCTGCCTGTGATGTGCAGTCTCACCTCTATTCTTATTCGTTCGAACCGAAACACGACTGGAGCCGGAAATTCGGAGCCCAGCCGGAAATTCAGGCGTACATGGAGCACTGCGTCAACAAGTATGAACTGGCCTCGCACATTCACTTCAATCAGGCAGTGGCCGAGGCCAGCTTCAACAGCAAAACGAATCAATGGACAGTCAAGACTGAATCCGGTGGCACGTTCAGTGCTCAAGTTTTAATCACTGCAACCGGGCAACTGAATCGCCCTGCTATTCCTGATTTTCCCGGCCTCAAAAGCTATAAAGGCACGCTCTTCCACTCTGCCAGATGGGATCATGACTACGATCTGGCCGGCAAGCGCGTTGCCGTCATCGGTACCGGTGCCA
This sequence comes from Marinobacter sp., assembly GCF_041595835.1. Lineage (GTDB taxonomy): Bacteria > Pseudomonadota > Gammaproteobacteria > Pseudomonadales > Oleiphilaceae > Marinobacter. The sequence continues at coordinate 22,229 of NZ_JBFHJO010000016.1, forward strand.
GCGCCATACAGTTTGTTCCAGCTATTGTGACGAAAGTCTCCCGGCTTGACTTGTACCAACGCTCAGCGGCATGGGTGCTGCCCAAGCCTGACCGTAAGTTTTCCGGAACGGAACAATCGCTATTCCAGAAAATGCCTTTTTGGGATCGGTTATACCGGTCAATGATTTACATAAAAAACGAAACTCGCGCTCTGGCATTTACCCGGTTTAACAAAATATTGGATTATTTTTCCCAGCAGGCTATCAAGGAAGCGCAAACCCACGTAGCAGATCCGGAAAAGCGCAAAAATATTGTTCCAGACTACCAATTTGGCTGTAAACGGATACTGATTTCCAATGATTGGTATCCAGCCATCAATCAACCGCACCTTGATTTGATAACCGATAGAATTTCTGAAATTGATGAAACAGGTGTTATAACAGAAGACGGAAAACATCGAGAAGCAGATGCCATCATCTTCGCCACGGGTTTCCGTGCCAGTGAGTTTTTGTCACCTTTAAAGATATACGGTCGAGACGGATCTTCACTGAATGATGTCTGGGCAGGAGGCGCCAAAGCGTTTAAAGGCATTACGGTGAGCGGGTTTCCTAACCTGTTCATGATCTATGGCCCCAACACGAACCTGGTACACAATTCCATCCTCTATATGCTCGAATCACAGTTTCGCTATGTTGTCAGCGCACTCGATGCGCTGGCCAAATATCCGGGTGCAGCAATGGATGTTCGGGAAGATCGTCAAACACGGTATTGTCAGGTTGTCCAAAAAGGCCTGGAAGGAAGTCTCTGGGATACTGGCTGTACCTCTTGGTATATGAATGCTCAGGGGCAAAACACCGCAAACTGGCCCGGTTTCACATTCAGTTACCGGTTTGCAACGCGCTCGGTCGATACGGCTGACTACATTTTCACAGACCCGGATGTCAGTAACTGACGACATAAAAGGCGCACCATGAAGTTCCGCATTGACACCTTCACCCTGTTGCTGCTGGGCGCTATTGTTCTGGCGTCATTTGTACCCGTTATTGGAGAAGCTGCTGAGGCGCTTGCCACTATTGGCACCCTGGCGGTTGCCATGCTGTTTTTTTTCCACGGTGCAGCTCTCTCCCGCCAGCAGATCATCGATGGCGCTACTCATTGGCGCCTGCATATCCTGATTACTTCGCTAACATTTGTATTTTTCCCACTGGTGGTTCTACCCATTAATGGTCTTAGCGCCATAGTTCCGGAATGGATGCCAAAAGATCTGGGGCTTGGATTTCTGTATCTCGGAGTTTTGCCTTCTGCGGTATCTTCCTCTATTGCGTATACCGCCATGGCAAAAGGCAACGTACCTGCTGCAATTTGTAGCGCAGCAGCGTCCAATGTTTTCGGTATGATGCTTACGCCTTTTCTGCTGTTGCTGCTGGTATCTACCTCAGGCGATGGAAACTTTTCCATTGCAGAAGCGCTTAAAGATATTATCCTTCAGCTCTTACTTCCGTTTGCTATCGGCCACGCCATGCGGCCATGGTTGGGTGGCATTCTGGGCCGGAATGAATCGCTCATGGCGCGCTATGACCAAGGCGTTATCTGGATCATCGTCTATTCTGCCTTTTCTCATTCAGTGGTCAGCGGTTTGTGGCAGAACCTTCCCATTCAGGCTGTCGCCCTGGCTATACTCTTGTGTATTGGACTTCTGGGCCTGTTCATCCTGATAGCAACAACAATGGTCAGGAAACTGGGCTTCAGCCTTGAAGACGAAGCCGCCGTGGTGTTTTGTGGATCTAAAAAAAGCCTGGCCTCGGGCTTACCTATGGCCAAAGTATTGTTTTCCGGCCACCCAGGCTTTGGCATGATCGTGTTACCCATCATGTGTTACAACCAGATCCAGGTCATTGTGGGGGCCATGCTGGCCCAAAGGTATAGGGTAAAAATAGAGTTGGCGTCAGCCGCCCATACCACCAAAGAGCATGGTCAGAATCACTAAGCCAATAATCCATCCTATAACTGCGGGCCAGAAGTTGACCATCTGCGGTACCTGGTCTTCTTCCGTTGCCTGTTCAGCCAACTCTGGCTCCGGGTAATTGCGGGGATCAGACTCATTGGCCACATCCTGAACACTGAACCATTCAAACCACTCGCCAAGAAATCGAGCAACTGGCTGGGAAAATGAACCATTCTCCGCCAGGGGGCGAATCCAGGATTCAAGTTGCTGACCTATTTCCCTTCTCAGCGGTAACTGATCAGCTGGCGGCTCACACAGAATCGCTTTCCAGATACCGGCATCCTGCTGCCGTCCGGGATCGTTCATCAGCGCTTTTATCTGAATGATGACTTCCCGCACAATCTGAGACTCATTAGCATCCAGTTTGTCGCCAGCCACTGAAGATGGCTGAGGAGCTACAGGGTCCCTGAGTTGGGGCTCATGCCCGGAGGCCTCCCTGTATGCGTCGGCCAATCTTTGCGCCTCCTCGCTTGAAGCAAATTTCATCTGGCGTTCATAGGCCTGGCGAATTTGTTCGCGGTCACCAGTCGGTTCAATGCCCAGAATCTCCCAGCAGCTCATAAAACGATCACTCCAAATATGTAGCCTCAATAAATTTTTTAGAGACAAATGGCTTTGGTTCTCCTAGGATTACAGGAGAAATACAACTAAACTCCAATTCATTAGGTAATTATAGAACGAGTCCCATGCCCGAGACGAATTACCTGACTGACATACAGGCGCAAACGTTGGGCAAGTATCTCAGCAGCGCACTTCTTGTCAGCTCCCTGTGCCTTTCAGCCGCGGCACCGGCGGTAGCCATCACTATAGAGCAAGACTACAGTGATGATCTTTTCGCCTTCCACGATGATATTCCTGAAGTGCTGTCGACGACCCGGCTACGTCAGCCCAAAACCCGCGTTCCCGGAAGTACGACGGTTATTACGGGTGATCAGATCAGAGATCTGGGCATCGTTAATCTATACGAAGTATTTCGATTGGTGCCAGGCATGGTGATCAACTTTGTCGGAAGCCACCAGCCCGTCGTCACCTATCACGGCACGGTTCATTATGAACAACGGCGCATGCAGGTGCTTGTCAATGGTCGGACTGCTCACCGGGCCACCCTGTCGGACATGGACTGGGAAACCATGCCAGTCCCGCTGGAAATGATAGAAAGGATTGAAGTTGCCCGGGGGCCTAACTCAGCAGCCTACGGCATTAACGCCTTTCTTGGCACCATTAATATCATTACCCGTGATCCGGCAGATACTGCGGGTTCAGAACTCCGGGTAACCCGAGGTTCCAGAAATCATTTACGTACATTTGGTTCGCTGGGTGGCGTCGGAGCTGACACCGACTGGCGACTGACATACGAAAAACGGAAATTTGATGGATTTGATTACCAGTCAATTTCCGGTGATGAAAGGGCTCCATTTAATGATGGACACGACATCAACTCATTCTCTTATGATTCCCGCCTGAAGTTCAGTCCGAAAATGGATATCCAGTTTATGGCGGGGGTCGTAGACGGCATTAAATATCAGGACCGGGAAAAGAGCGGGTCGACAAACCCTGTTGAACATCCAAATATTAATATACGGGATTACTACCTTCAGTCACAACTGAACTATAGCACCTCAGAAACTCACTTTTTCCATATCATGGCCAGTGTTGAAAATTTCAAACGTCAGGAAAGGTATGCCGTAGAGTTTGGTGAAGCTGCCGTTAACTGTTTACGAGATCCTGATAGCCCGACACTTTATTATCAGGACGAAAACCAGGTCAGGCCTTGCCAGGTTGCAACAGAGGGTGAAATTCCTTTGCGGGCAAATATTAATGGGGATTACGAGGACACACGGCTAGAGGTTGAATTTCAGGACACACTTATTTTCAATAATGACCTGAAGCTAGTTTCTGGTGCGGGATTTCGTAAAGATACCCTGCGTTCTGAAACCTACTTTAATGGCCGAAGCCATAGCTATCAGTCTCGCTATTTCGGCAATCTGGAATACACCCCCTGGCCCTGGCTGACACTGAACACCGGAGGTGACTGGACCCGGTCCAGTACTACAGATGAAGGCTACTTTTCCCCCCGCCTGGCGGCTAACTTCGTTATCAACACCCGGCACGCTTTTCGGTTTGTGTTCTCAAAAGCAATCCGCACACCGGATGACTTTGAACAAGATCCCCATACAGGATACACACTAACCAACGTCACGCCGGGCATCTATTCGGATCTTGAAGGCCGACGGATCACAATTGCTGATTCTGCCCAGGCCCCCGAGCTGTCGACTCTAGGTGAGCGGCTGGAAGAGGAACGCATTATTTCAAGGGAGATAAGTTACTTCGGTCAGTTCCCCATGAATACCGCATTGCTTTCTCTGGAAGTTCGCGGGTTTAAAGATCAGATGCGCGATATGATCAGTGGTGTAATCCAGCTCAAAAACTGGACTCTTGGCAACAATGTTGCGGTCGACCAGAAAGGTTTTGAGGTGGAAGCTACACTGGAATATCCAAGTACGACTTTGCGCGCCAGCTATGGATACCTTGATCAGGACACCTGGTACACCGGAAAACCTATTGTCGACGCATCGGGTGACATAGACATCGCTGAGCAAGACTACCAGGCAGAGCTTCTCACTCGGATGTCGGTAAGGCACTCAGGTAGTTTTACTATCATCCAGGACCTGCCCTTTGATTTAAAAATTTCCTCTGCCTTTTACTGGGCAGACAAGTTCATCCGGACTCACAACCAGTTTGAGCGAATAGATGCGCGTATTGCCAAGCACTTCTTCCAGCACGGCTATAACGCAGAGGTCGCCTTCACCATGCAGCACTATCTGAACCGTGAGCCGGAACTGAGTTCTGACAATAACATTGAAGATCACAACCAGTTCTTCCTTGAAGCGGGTGTCCGGTTTTGATTCGGGATGGAACAGGTCAATATCAAAACAGATTGCCAATCAGGATGGTATGAACCTAAAACTGCACTCTGAAGGATCAGGCAAAACTGGAGATATGTGTAAAGCAGTGCCGCCCTGGCTCATGGCTTTCATACTTTTATTTGCCTGGTCCATAAATTCCTATGCATTCCCTGACGGAAATGCTCCCCGGGTCGCGTTTGTAGCCAGTTCAGGCAATCCAGCCCTGGACAAACATGTTACCGACCTCATTGCCGGTCATATCCGAAGCGATCTTGCACTAACTCCCCTTTCCGATAACCAGCTGCCTTACCTTAATGACGAGCCAGTTATTACCATTGGTCCTGATGCGTTCACTCGGGTTCACCAGAGCAACCCAAATGCCAGGATCATCGCAACCTTGGTTGAAGATGATTTCATATCCGATTATGCCCGTACCTCAGAAGGACGAATTACGGCAGTTTTCTATAATGTACCGCTGGTGCGTCAAGCCCTTACGGGTAAAGCCATCCTTCCGCAAGCCACCAAAGTGGCGATCATGGCGAGCCCGGAAAACGCTGATATCTATGATTCACTGATAGACGTGCTGCCAAGTTACGGCCTTCAGGGCCAGGTTTTTATCGTCGATAACAAAACGCAATTAATTTCGACTCTTGTTCGAGCACTGAATTACGGGGACTTCCTGCTAGGTGGGCCCGACCATAAGATTTACAATCCGACAAATATTAAACATATCCTTCTGACAGCGTATCGACGTAATAAGATTCTGATTGGCCCCAGCCAAGCCTATGTTAAAGCCGGGGCCCTTGCATCGAGTTATCCGCCCTTTTCCTCCATGGCTAAAAAAGCTGCTGAATTCCTTGAAAGCTATTTAGATATTGGAATTTTCCCAGCTCCTGATCACCCGGACGTATTTAGCGTCGAAGTTAATGAGCAGGTTGGAAGATCTCTGAACATTCCTTTACCGGATCGCCAGTATCTTTCAAAGACTGTAGAGGAACTTCTCCGACAGCCCGCACAGGAGTCAGTCAAATGACTGGACTAGATCAATGACTCTCTCTCGCCGATTACTGCTTCTGGGCGCATTGCCGGCAGTACTCATGTTTATTGTCCTGATGGCCTTTTTCACCTCTGTGCGCCTGGATGATGCTCGAAACGATATGTCCCGAAACAGTCAAATGCTGGCAGACAACCTTGCTCCAGTACTTGAATACGCAATCTTTTCTGGCAACCGTTTTGCTCTTGAACAGGTTTTAGCTCAGTCTTTGCAACACAGCGATGCGGACTGGATCAAGGTAACGGATGTGATAGGTGAAGAGCTCGGGTTCGTCAGCAAAGTAGCCAGGCCCGCTGAAGCCCACAGAGACCATGGATTTAACGTGTATGAAGCTGAGATTCTTCAGGAACCCCTGGCACTGGGTGATGATAATACAACTCACTGGTATCAGTCAGGGTGGAATACCAGCTCAGGAGCCGTCAAGGTTGGAACCGTACAGGTCGGAATAACTCCCAAAGCGCTTGAAATCAGGCAACGAAACATTTGGTGGTCATCCATCATGGTAGGCGGAGGAATGCTGCTGCTTATCATTCTTCTGATTAACGTGTTCCTGGGCAATATATTGCGTCCTATGCAACAACTTGTCAGCAGAGTTGAAAAATTAATTGTCGGCGATTACAGCGTCGAACCAGTCGTTCGTAAAGGTGTTGCCAAAGAAATCGCTGATATCCAGGAACAACTTAATCAGCTCGCTCAACACCTCAAAAACCTGCAAACCGCCAGAGACCATACCCTCGCCATTTCAGAAACTGCACGAGATAACGCAGAGCATGCTAGTCGGGTAAAATCAGAGTTTCTATCTACCATGAGTCATGAGCTACGCACGCCGTTACTTGGTGTCCTTGGAATGATCGATCATATCAAGCAGGAACCTTTAAGCACACGGCAATCTGATTACCTCAATACAGCCAAGCAATCCGCACAGGATCTGCTAACCGTTATTTCCGACATGCTGGACTATGCAAACCTTAACAGTGGCAGTATGGCGGTGGATGCCAAGATATTTGACTTGCGCACACTTTTTACAAATTGTATTGCATCGTACCGGCACGCGGCCGAGCAGCAGGAGCTTGCGTTAGATTTACATTTCTTGGGTGACTGGCCAGAAACACCATTGGTTGTGGGTGACGCCCCCAGAGTCCGGCAAGTTCTCGCGGGCCTGCTTGATAATTCACTGGAACTCACCAACGATGGCTTCATTTCTGTTCGGACAAATTGGGTCGAGGTTGACTCTGGACACGTTCTGATTACCTGTACCGTTCGCGACTCCAGTACAAGCATGATGGCTTCAGGCAACCTGCACAGTGCATTCACCAGTTCCGATAATCATCACGGAAACAGCACTTCCACATACGGCGGAGCAGGTTTCAACCTGTCACTGGTTCAACGATTGGTTGAGCTGATGGGTGGGTATGTGCATTTAGAATCCGACATGGGACAGGGCTCTTCATTTCGATTTGAAATTCCCTTTGACCTGCCGGGAAAAGAAGACTTTCAGGAACACGAGAACGAATAACTGACCGGCTGCCCTTACATTATCTGTAAACCAAGCCGGCCAGGTTATGGTTATGCCACCGGCTCCCTCATCGTCACGAACTCCTCTGCGGACGTCGGATGAATGCCCAGAGTGGCATCAAATTGCTCCTTGGTAGCTCCCGCCTTGATAGCAACGGCCAGTCCCTGGGTGATCTCACCAGCATCCGGGCCAACCATATGAGCGCCTAATACTTTGTCAGTTTTATCATCAACCACCAGTTTCATGAGGCATCGCTCATCACGACCACTGAGTGTGTATTTCATCGGCCGGAATTCGGAACGGTAGATTCGCAGACTATACCCTGCCTCACGGGCTTCCTCTTCGGTCAACCCTACCGTGCCTATATTGGGTTGACAGAATACGGCTGTAGGAATTGAGCTGTAATCCATCTCACCTTGACCATCACCAAATAAACGCCGGGTCAAAACCATGGCCTGAGCCAGAGCTACCGGCGTCAGCTGAGGCGTTCCAATAACATCACCCAACGCTGAAATGGAAGGAACAGCCGTCTGAAAATGCTCATCAACAACAATGTGACCCGAGTTGTTAAGCTCTACACCAACGTTTTCAAGGCCAAGACCATCAACCAGTGGACGGCGACCTGTTGCTGCCATAACCAGTCCAGTCTCTAAAGTCGCACCATCACTCAGATTGACCTTATAGTACGCATTATCCGACTCGATAGAGTTGATTGTGACGTTGAAACGCAGGTCGATACCTTTTTTCCGGATTTCCTGCTCGGCAAATCGTCGGACATCCCCGTCAAAGCCTCGCAAGAACAAATCGCCCCGGTATAGCAATGTGGTTTCAACACCCAGCCCTGCCAGAATCCCTGCAAATTCTACAGCAATGTATCCTCCGCCCCAGACAACCGCGTGTTTGGGTAGCTGCGGGAGGTAGAACATTTCATTGGAGGTCAGCAGACACTCTTTGCCAGGAATATCCGGTACGACAGGCCAGCTTCCTGTTGCTACTGTAATATGTTTTGTACTGTATTGATTATCCCCTACCGCAACAGTATGAGGATCAACAATGCTGGCTGTGCCTTCAATAATAGTCACACCCGCATTTTCGAGCATGCGCCCATAAATACCATTGAGGCGTTCGATTTCTGCATTTTTATTGGCGACAAGTGTTGGCCAGTCAAAGGTTACATCTTCAGTCGGTATGCTCCAGCCATACCCCCCTGCATCTTCCAGATCATCCCTGACATGAGCACCGTAAACGAATAGTTTTTTGGGAACACAGCCAACGTTTACACAAGTTCCACCAAGGTAACGCGATTCAACTACCGCTACCTTCGCCCCCTTTTGCGCAGACGTTCTTGCCAGACGAACACCGCCAGAACCGGCACCAATGATAATCAGGTCAAAATCGTGGTTCTCAGACACAGGAACTCCTGTTTTTCTTTCAATAGATTGGTCGGATCAAATGGCCAGAGTGAGTCTGACTGAGACTTTACCGGGTTCATTACCTCTGTCCATCGCGGCTTGCTCGATAATTATTCCGTGCTGAGCATCCAGGCGCTCAAGCCAGGCTGCAACATCGGCAAACGGGGCCGCTTCCATCCATACCCTTATAGCATCATCACCCGTCGGTTCGAAGCGCTGCAATGAAAGCCCGGCTTCACCCGCCGAGCGGGTAACCAACGCCATCAGTGCACGGCCATCCTCAGGCTTTTCGACACCTGTCGCAACAGAGCCTCCGCCACCTGAAGTACCAAGACTTTTGATGGTTGCTTCGTTGGCCTGCATCCAGGCCAGCAACGCACCTGCATTATCGCGACTGGCAACTGCACGGTCATGATACTCAGCCACTGGCCGCCAAATGCCAAAATACAGTATCGCAACAACCAACGCCACGGTCAGAACGAGCAGCGCCTGCCGATCTCTGGTAGGCAATTGATCGTATCTGGCAACCAATTTACCAATAGCCGGCAGATCTTTTATCCGCTTCAGCATCTGTTCACCCTCCTGAAACCGTCAAGCGGCCGCGAGCACCATTTGACTCATTAACCACCGAGCCAATCTGGGCTTGCAGCCCCTCGTTTGCCAGTCCGTTACGCAAACGGCTCAGCCGATCATAGCTGTCCGCCCTTATATCAACCACCAACTCACCGCGATTCCGGCTGTAGTTGATTGAATTAAACGTAACGGCACCAGAGCCCGGCAAGCGGCTGTACTGATCACCGGTAAATTTCATCAGGGTAATGAAATCAGCATCCAGCCCCTGAGACCCTGCCACCCGTAGCTGGCCCTCTATAACCCGGCGGACATTCCCAGCATGAGTTCTGCGGTCTGACGGGAAAGCCTGCCGGTAAATTGCCATAGCCTCAGCCCGAAGATCTTCAGCCTGCTGTTTGTGATACATGCCCATGCCGATATCCAGTCCTAGCTGAATGACAAACCAGAGCGACGCAACGGCAATCAACGGTTTCCAGGGTTTGAAGGGGTTTGAACCTGAAATTTTGACAGAAAACTGGCCCTGGCACAGGTTCACTGGCTGGCACAAGTGCTGATGGTGCGCCCAGGCCAGAAATTCCAATACAGAAAATTCCAGAGGTTTCTGATGAACACTCATTCTGCCAGATGCGGCGGACAACTGATCGATCAATGTTTGCTGATGGTCCAGTTCTGCTTTGAGCCCATATAACTGTATTGGAACTTCTGCAACAACCTCTTCTGAGGAAGGCGTGGCCATGGTCATGACAAATAAAGGCAAATTATCGACCTGCATTCTGAGCCACTCGCCGCGCTGACTTTGCATCATCACGAAATCGCCATCCAGACACATCATCCAGCCGGATTCCGGTGCTGGCAACAACGAGGCATCTGGATAAATAGCCTCCAAACGCACCTGGTTCCAGCCTGAAAACAGACTATGCCATTTTTGCATCACAGCGTTATCTATAGCTGCAACCAGATATCCCTCCGATGTGTGCGGCCCCAAAGCCAGATGCACAGTTTCGATATCCTGGGCGATTTGTTCCTCAACCGCGTAGGGCAATGCCTGCTGTATGAAGCGGCTTTGCTTAGCGGGAATATCAGCCACACAAAACGTAGCTTCATCACCAGGAACAAGACCTGTCAATAACACCTTGTCGAGAGCGTTTTGCGCTAATGTCTGCTCAATAGTTTCGCGAGGGTCAGCACTGCCATGCGCCTGAGCATCGCCGCCAGCATCAAGCAACACCCAACAATAAAGTTGAGCCTCCGGGTTCTGCTCCGGGTCCGCAAATGGCGGTAACGGCCGTACATAAAGACGATAAGACATGGCTATCCTTCTGAGAAAGTGTAAGGTTCCTTGGAGATCCTGTTCTTTTGTCCGGTATCCCTATGAACAGTCCGGACCTCACCTTCCGGATTACGAAACACCGTGCTAATCATATTTACGACACGATTATCGTAGGTAATCCGTGATACAACTTCAAAAAACCTGGTTTGAAGAGTTAAACCGTTGGCTTTAAGCCCTAATCCCGAAAATTCGGGCATCGCCAGAAAGTCCTGAAGGTTCTCAAAGCGCTCTTCTTCACGCTTTGCGATGATCGATTCAGCCTGCGCTTCATTCAGTTCCGAATGAAGTGACATCAGCACCGGCACGGTTGCGCTGTTTACGTTGATACCGATGCCGCTTACGGGCAGCGCCGTCACATGTGGGCGCAGAGCTGCATATATCTCTTCTGTCATGCCCTCAATCAACCGAAGCTCAGTGACTGACGTAAAGGGCTGGTTGGCTGCCCGAAATCCGGGCTCCGCCATCAGATACTGGCCGTCTTCCGCACCATAGGCACTTGCGGTCTGATCGTCCGCATCTATCCAGTCAATCAGCGTATCAACATGCAAATCATTAATGCCCAGCGCAATTAACAGCCGAGACACCCGGTCTTTAGTGAGAGGATCCACCTGCCCATTCGGGGCAACTAAATCATTCAGGTTTATGCGCCCGCCAAGATCATCGATCTGCACTTCCGCAACACCGTTTTCGTCAAGCGGCAGAATGGCTGCGTGCATGGCCCAGAACTCATCCGGGCTGTCCACCATCAGGCTGTTTTCCTGATCTTCTTCGTAATCGCGAACCAGAATTCTTTTGGCGAACTCTTCAGCACCCAGTGCAATACTGAGGCCCTGTTGCTGCGCCAGATAGTGGCTGGCTTTATAAACCCGTAAGCTCTGCTGCTTCATCATACCAGTTGCCAGCATGACAACGAGCGCCATGGCCAGCAACACCATAATCAGCGCAACACCGGCCTGACGTTTGATTCCAAACCCCTGAAACTGATTCACGGAGTATTCTCCGAGCTTTCTTCGGCTGTTTCATCAGTGCCGGATTCAGTTACTGCCTCCAGCTGCTGGTTGACGACAGCCTGAGCCTGATCCTGTACAAAATCTGGCAGGCTGAATAAGCGAACGATCTCACCAAAACGTTCGTGCTCAAGCACAACTTCCAGGCCTATAGGTAATGCTATGTCTGGCCGTGCTCCCTGATCCGTATTAGCCAGCACCTCATCGGACGGCCACTGGTTATGCCACTTATGTTCCTCGTCAAGGAACCGAACCTGAAATTCGAGCACATTGTCCAGAAGCAAAACGTCTCGGCTGTTGTCCTCCTGCCCCTGGTCAACCTCCGGCCAGTAACGGCGCCGAAGTTCTGTGCCGGTGAACTCCCACCCCGCACGCTGAAGAGAGCTGCGCCGGAGGCCTAACGGGTTCCGCCAGCCTTGGCGCGTGATCAATAACTTGAAGGCATCATCCCGGGAAGAAAGCGACGGTGTAAAATCACCGTAGACATCTCGGGATGACCGGTTCACAACCTGGGTAATGTCCCGCTCAAGCAGTAGCATGGCTTTTTGCAGTCCATCAAACTGATCGGCCAGTTCGTTGACTCTATCTCTGGCGCTCACTACACCACTAACCACCTGCCATACGCCCAGGCCAATAACAGCAGTAATGGTTACAGCGATGAGCATCTCCATCAAGGTGAAGCCCATCTGTGCTCTTGAGGTGCCGCCGGCCTGCATTACTTAGCTCCCAGGAAAGCAGACAACGTGTGTATCGGGAACGGTGTATCCTTTTCTGCCGGATACTTGGCCACAGTCACTTCGACCCGTTTCATAGAGGGCTCTGCCGTATCCTGAACAACCGTGGTCACCTGCCAACGATACGAGCCAAAGTCTGTATCAACAGAGTTTTCAGATGTACCCGGTAGTGTTTCCTGCAATCGCAGCTCATTGATGCGGTTTTCTGCAATCCAGCCAGCCAGGGTTTTGTCCCGAACCCGCTCAAAACCTGCAATGTACTGACTCCCCACTTCCGCTGCAGCCGTCGCAATCAGACTAAAAACCAACAGCGCAACAAGTACCTCAAGCAGCGTAAATCCTTTGGTTCGCCTGTTCATTGCTCATCTCCGGAACCTGGCCGTCGCCATTCCAGCTCGGATACGCCATCAGAGGCAATCACATGCATCAGGTCAGAATTTCTGCCAATGGTGAATTCAATCTCGAAGGGGGTTGTTTCGCCGCTTGAAAAGAACACGACGTTGGGGCGGAGTATATCCTCAGCGGTAGCCAGGCGGGGTGCGTCGCTTTCCACAAATTCGGTAAGCGTAAGCCACTCCGGTAACATTCGCTTTTTGAACAGCCGCTCACCGGAAGGTTTCCATTGACCGGAATCGTCCTGAAAAGCCACAAAACGGTAGCCATCCTCCTCCAGCAACAGGCCAAGCTCCAAATTATCAAGAATGGCCTGCTCGGAAGCCGTCTGCATCAGCAGATAAAGCTCTCTGACGTTATTCTCGAGTTCACGCTGTTGAGAACTGCTCCCCATATTAAAAACGGCAAGCGACGCCAGCAGCCCGACAATAACCAGGACGACCAGTATTTCGATCAGTGTAAAACCGGAATGGCTCGCCCTGGTGCGCACAATAAATTACTTCCCGTTATTCGAAAACGATATCCGCAGCATCACCGTCACCGCCTTCCTGGCCATCCGAACCAAATGAGTAGAGGTCATAAGCGCCTGATGTGCCCGGACTCACGTATTGATATTCATTATTCCACGGGTCTTCCGGAACTGACTTCAGATAACCGTCAGGATTCCAGTTTTTAGGTTCAGGACTGCCGCTCGGCTTTCTAACCAAGGCTTCCAGCCCCTGCTGTGTAGATGGGTAGTGGCTGTTGTCCAAACGGTACAAGTCCAACGCATTAGCAATATTGCTCAACTGAGTTTCAGCTACAGTGACTTTGGCCTGATCACTTCTGCCCATGATATTGGGGGCGACAATGGCTACCAACAGACCAAGAATGACCATAACAACCATGATTTCGATCAGTGTAAAACCCTTGGCGCTGGCTATGTTGCGGTTCAGTTTCTTACTCATAATGTCACTCGTCGTTTACTCGTGGTTCTTGATTTTCACGTTTCAGATGATCCCCGGACTATGCTTAGCCCACCAGATTACTCATATTCAGAATCGGCAACATAATTGCCAATACAATAATTAGCACAACAACACCCATAATCAGCAGCATCATAGGCTCGAACAAACCAACAATCGCCGCTATTTTAGATTGCAGCGTATTTTCCTGCATTCGCGCAGTACGCTCCAACATGCTGTCAAGTTCACCACTGGACTCACCACTGGCAATCATGTGCAACATCATCGGCGGAAAGTAACCCGTCTGGTCAAGTGCACGGTGCAGTGAACCACCCTCGCTGACCTTACGGGCGGCTTCACGTAGCTCCTGGCGCAGGAAGTCATTCGACAACACTTCACCCGCAATACGCATGGCTTCCACCAAAGGCACACCACTTGTAGTAAGAATACTCAGCGTGCTGGCGTAACGGGCCGTATTAACACCACGGACCATCCCGGCAAAAAGCGGTAAGTGTAGAAGCTGTTTATGAAACTTTATCCTGAATGCCGGTTTTGTCAGCGCAATCCGGAACCCAATGACCACCAATGCCAATAAGATTAATAGGTAGACACCAAAAGCGCCTAAAAAATCCGACACGGCCAACATGGCCATCGTCAGGCCCGGCAAATCTTGCCCCTGTTTCAGGAACACTTCGATAATGTCAGGCACTACATAGGTGAGCAGGAACACCACAATAGAAATTGCCACAACACTTAGAATGATCGGATAAATAGCGGCAAGCTGAATTTTTTGACGGGCTTCCTGCCTGCTTTCGGTGTAATCCGCAAGACGATTAAGCACCAGATCAAGATGGCCTGCATGTTCTCCCGCAGCGACCGTAGAACGGTAAAGCCGGGGAAATGCTTTGGGAAACTCTCCGAAACTGTCCGCCAGCGTGTAGCCTTCCATTACCTTCGAGCGAATGGCAATCAACATACCTCGTATGCGGGGCTTGGCCGTTTGCTGGGCCGTGGCACTTAAAGCCTGCTCGATCGGAATCCCGGACTGTATCAGAGTCGCCAGTTGCCGTGTTATCAGCGCGAGATCTGCAGCGTTCAGCGTTCCACGACTACTCAGAGGGTTGTTACGGGTTTCTTTCTCAACGGCTGGCTCAACGGACAGGGGCGTGAGGCCTTTTTCACGGAGTTGCTGCCTTACCGCTCTGGGCGCATCGGCCTCAACCACACCTTGCTTTTGCTTACCTTTTTGGTCCAGCGCTTTATATTCATATGCTGGCATGGGTTACTGACTCCGGTGGGTTACGCGCAAAACTTCTTCCACAGTGGTCACACCATCCAGAATCTTCTTAACGCCATCGGCGTGGATACTGGGGCTATGTCTGCGAGCCTCTCGTTCAAGCTCCAGCTCCCCTGCCCGTTTGTGAATCTGAGCACTGATGGCCTCTGTAATCTCCACCACTTCGTAGATACCAACCCTGCCCCGGTAGCCCAGCTGATTACAGTGTTCGCAACCTTTCGCGCGGAAAATAGTAGGCGGGTTACCGGGATCCTGCTGCAAGAACTCACAGTGCTCTTCGGTCGGGATATAGGGTTCACGACACTGGTCACAGAGCACTCGTACCAATCGCTGAGCCACAATACCCACAAGGCTGGATGAAATCAGGAAGGGTTCAATCCCCATATCCATCAGTCGGGTAATAGCCCCTACTGCGGTGTTTGTATGCAACGTTGAAAGTACCAGGTGACCGGTCAAACTGGCCTGCACGGCAATTTCGGCGGTTTCAAGGTCACGGATTTCACCAATCATAACCACGTCAGGGTCTTGACGAAGTATCGCCCTCAACCCCCGGGCAAACGTCATGTCAACTTTCTGATTAACCTGAGTCTGGCCAATTCCAGGCAAGTTATATTCAATAGGGTCTTCTACAGTCAGAATGTTCCGGCTGCGATCGTTAATTTCTTGAAGTCCCGCATAAAGAGACGTGGATTTACCGGAGCCAGTAGGTCCGGTAACCAACAAAATACCGTAGGGGCGATGAATCAGTTTACGCAGGACTTTCAGGTCCTGCTCGCCCATACCCAATGACTCCAGGCGGATGGCACCCGCCTGCTTATCCAGCAAACGAAGCACTACTCGTTCGCCGCTCGAAGACGGCATCGTCGAGACCCGGATATCCACTTCCCTGCCGGCTACCCGGAGGGCGATTCGTCCATCCTGGGGGACCCGCTTTTCAGCGATGTCGAGCTTAGCCATAACCTTGATACGGGAAACAAGTAGCGGTGCCAGAGCACGCTTAGGCTGCACAACCTCTCGCAACACACCATCAATACGAAAGCGCACGATCAGCTGTTTTTCATAAGTTTCGATGTGAACATCTGAAGCACTGGTTTTAACCGCTTCGGTAAGAATCGCGTTGATCAAGCGAATAATAGGTGCGTCATCTTCCTGTTCAAGCAAATCCTCAGTTTCAGGAACTGAGTCTGCCAGAGAGGCAAGATCCATATCATCGCCGATACCTTCTACCATCTGCATCGCTTCAGCGGAATCGTTTTGGTAGGCCGCATTAAGCGCCTGATCAAACTGGCCGGGCTCTATGGAAGTAAAACGCGCACGACCACCACTTACACGATTTGCCTCGGCAAGCGCGGTATGAGAGGCTCCAGGCCGGACAAGGATAACCGGTTCACCTTCTTCGTTCCGGGTAAGGATAACGCCGTTACGTTTTGCAAAGGTGAAAGGAAGTCTGCCCAGCGGCGAATCCTGCGGCTGAATATCGGTCTCGGTGATCAAGCTTTTCCTCTTAACATCCGTCTAGTCACTGGTTTTTTTATAGGGCCAGTGTACTCACCTAACCCGTGTTCCTGTCAGCTTACAAAAAGGCTACCACAGGAATGGGAACCACTAAACAACTCTATACACTATACTGCCACTAAAGAGTTCCAGTCTGATAACCTGTGGGCTTTTTACGATCCCGTGACTGTATTCAGGACAATACATGCTTGCCAACAACAAAACGACTCCACTGCTTCTCACTCTTGCTGTCGCATCAGCCATGGTGGGCGCTACCCTGTGGCAAGGATACCAATTCTGGCAAGCAGAAAAGCGGGCATCTCTGCCGAAACAAAGCCAGAGTTCGGTCATCCAGACCACACTGGCTAACAAAGTCCCTCACGTGGATCTTGCCAGCCTGGCAATGTTTGGCTCGCCCTCCTCACACGATACAGCAGCGGATTCCAATACAGAGAACCTTCCAGAGACCAATCTCAGGCTCTCCTTGCGAGGTGTTCTGGCTGCTGAGGGAGAGTTTCCTGGCAGCGCACTTATTGAAGACGACAAAGGCAAAACCGAGGCCTATCTGGTTGGCAGGGAGCTGCCTGGCAATGCCACACTTCGGACCGTTTTCCCTAACCGCGTGATCATTGAGCGCCAGGGGAAACTTGAAAACCTGTATTTCCCTGAAACCGAGGAAACCACAGGCATCCTGATGGCAGACAACGACGATCGCGAACCAGCAGTTCAGCCGCAGGCAGCCCAGCGAACTCCCGGCACTCAATCCACAGGTGAACAACAGAGGCGTGAGGAAATCCGGCAGCGTCTGGAGCAATTGCGCGAGCGGCTCCGGAACAATAACTGAGGCCTGGCTATGGTAACGGCTGACAGACTCCTACCCCGCCGTTCCCTTCTCCTCCCTTTATTGGTGGCTGTCTCCCTTGTTAGCGCCCTGGAGCTCAGCGACAAGCTGATGGATTACGTACTCAAAGACTTTGGCCAGGAAGCACACCAGCGCCTCCAGAACTGGCAAAGGCTGCAGATACTTGCCGCGAATGCCCCGATCGATCGACAACTTCGGTTAGTAAACTCCTTCTTCAACCGGGTTCATTTCGTCAGCGACATCGGCCACTGGGGTGAAGAGGACTATTGGGCTACCCCAGTTGAACTTCTGACCACTAACGGCGGTGATTGTGAAGATTTCTCAATCGCCAAATACCTCACATTGCGCGAGATAGGTGTACCAGACGAAGAACTTCGCATCGTCTACGTTAAAGCTCTGGAGCTCAATCAGGCCCATATGGTCCTGGCGTGGTACAAAACCCCCGATGCCGAACCGCTGATCCTGGACAATCTTATAAATGAGATTAAAACTGCGTCACAACGCACTGATCTTGAACCTGTTTACAGCTTTAACGGTGACGGACTCTGGTTAAACAAATCATCAGGTGACAGACCAAGAATCGGCGATTCCGAAAAACTTGAACACTGGCAAGACCTGAACCACCGGTTAACCAAATCACTGCAACCCTGACCCTTTTTACCAGATGTCGGTAAATGACATTGATGATGTCGCACACCGACATCCGGATTTCCCACTCTACCTATAGAATGCCAACCAATAATGTATTCATGGAGAAGTAACTGATGCGACGTTGGAACGGATGGGGTGATGATCAATTCAATCTGGATATCCCGGAGGGTGGCCAGGAATTTCTTGCCAGCAGAATCGGAAGACCCTCAGCTCTCAGTGATGTATCACTCGACGAAATCTGCCCCCGGGTTCCGGCGTCTCGTCTTCCTTCTGTTGATACATTAATTACGCTGATTGATACCAGCCCGGAAACAAGGATTCGACACGCCCGAGGGCAAAGCCTTCCCGATTGGCTGGCTCTACGCAGCGGTGACATTGGCACCTTTCCAGACGGCGTAGCATTTCCCTGCACTAATTCTGATGTGCGAAGCCTTCTTCAGTACGCCCAGGAACATGACATTGATTTGATCCCATACGGTGGAGGTACCAGCGTCGCAGGCCACATTAATCCGGTTGATCAGGGCAAGCCCGTCCTGACGGTAAGTATGGCCAGAATGAACCGCCTGATCGATTTAGATAGAGAGAGCCAGTTAGCCACTTTCGGGGCCGGTACTCCTGGGCCACTCGTAGAATCCCAGCTTCGTGCACATGGTTATACCCTTGGTCACTTTCCACAATCGTTTGAACTCTCCACCATTGGTGGCTGGGTAGCCTCCCGTTCCAGTGGCCAACAGTCCCTGCGCTATGGACGAATCGAACAGTTGTTTGCCGGCGGTCGTATCGAAACACTACAAGGCACCCTTGAGATTCCCACTATTCCCGCATCCAGCGCTGGGCCTGATGTTCGGGAAATGATTTTAGGCTCTGAAGGGCGTTTAGGACTGATCACTGAAGTAAAGGCGCGCATTACTCGCCTTCCTGACTGCGAAAGCTTCCACGTTGTGTTTTTCCCAAACTGGGAAAAAGCGCGTACAGCAGCAAGAAAGCTTGTTCAGAACCGAATACAGCTATCAATGCTTAGGCTCAGCAATGCTATTGAAACAGAAACCCAGCTTGCCTTAGCCGGACATCCAACAATGATCGGATTGTTCGAAAAATATTTGTCTATTCGCGGCACCAATGACGGCAAATGTATGATGACATTTGGTGTGACCGGCTCTAAAGCCCAGTGCGAGGCAAGCCTGAAACAAGCGCGAAAGGTTTGTAAAGAATACGATGGCGTATACACCGGCACCAAACTGGGCTCCAAGTGGGCAGAAAAACGCTTCACCATGCCTTATTTTCGTGAAGCGCTCTGGCAAATGGGCTATGCCGTTGACACCGTGGAAACCGCCACGAACTGGGAGAATGTAGATACACTTCTCGAAAAAATGGAAGAGAGCCTGCGGACGGGCCTGGATGATAAACACGAAAAATCTCACGTTTTCACTCATCTTTCCCACTTTTACAGCCAAGGCTGTTCAATCTATACCACGTACGTTTTCCGGGTTGCAGATAGTTATCCGGAAACCTTGGCAAGGTGGCAACATCTTAAAAACACAACATCAGAAATCATTGTGCGTAACGGTGGAACAATCAGTCATCAGCACGGGGTCGGCAAAGATCACGCGCCGTTTTTACCTGTTGAAAAAGGCGAGCTTGGCATGCGCGCCATTCGGGCGCTAACCACCAGTTTTGACCCGGAAAAACGCCTGAATCCAACGACTCTGCTAGATTGAGCACGAGAGGACTATGATGCGGCAAGATATGCTGAATGCGCTTAAAAGCGCGACCAAGCAATTCGATGTTGTGGTGGTTGGCGGAGGCGTTAGCGGAGCAGGCACGGCTAGAGAAGCTGCAGGTAGCGGCTTACGCACTCTACTGGTAGAGCAAAAAGACTTTGCCTGGGGCACCTCCAGCCGATCCTCCAAAATGGTGCACGGAGGGCTGCGCTATCTGGGTAGCGGTCATATAGGGCTGACAAGGCAAGCTGTGCGTGAGCGTGAACGCCTGATGGAAGAAGCCCCCGGTTTAGTGGACCAGATCCCATTCCTGATGCCTCATTACCACGGAAAATTTCCTGGCCCCCGGCTATTTCAGATACTTCTCGCAGTATACGACCGGCTCGCCGGCGCGCGTACCCGGCAGAAACTGACGCCAGCACAAACCTTACAATGGGCCCCCGGGCTCACTCAGGAAAACCTGATCGCAGCGAGCAGCTTTACCGATGCTCTGACCGACGATGCTCGTTTAGTGCAAAGACTTATCGCAGAAGCGCAACTGGATGGCGCAACCTGCATTAATTACGTTGCCGCATCCCGGGTAACACGAGGGAAGGATGGCCACGTATCCGGCATCGACTTAATTCCTGAAGGCGAAAATCCTGAAAACGCTATCCACATCAAGACCAACCGTGTCATCAATGCTACGGGTGCATGGGCAGACAGGCTTCAAAAACAGGGCCAGCATCAAAACCCATTAAACATTCGCCCACTTCGGGGCAGCCACCTGGTCATTCCCTGGCAGCGCTTACCGGTAACCTGCGCCGTCTCATTACTACATCCAAACGACGAACGTCCGGTCTTTGCCTTTCCCTGGTCGGGCACGACAGTGCTTGGGACAACCGACCTGGATCACCACGAAGACCTGAATCTGGAGCCCAGTATTACTGAACCTGAGGTCGCCTATCTCCTTAACGTCTCAACCCAGCTATTCCCGGAAGCAAGGATTCAGACCTGCGACATCTTGTCCACTTGGGCCGGCGTACGCCCCGTGGTTACTGACGGGCAAGGAAAAGCCCCCTCAAAAGAAAACCGAGAGCATGCTTTACGGTATGACAACGGCCTGGTCAGCATCTCTGGAGGAAAACTGACCACCTTCCGCCAGATCGCCCGCGAAGCTTTACTGACAGCATTTAATAATGATTCATCTATACTGAGAAACGATCAAATCCCCGTCTTCACGAAACCTCCACACCAACCGAAACCAGATCCAATCAGCCACCTTAACTGGAGAAGGCTGGAAGGATTTTACGGTCAGGAACTCCCGGGTTTATTGAAATATAAAGCCTATGACCGGGTGGGCAACACAAACACTCTATGGATGGAGCTTAAGTGGGCCTGCCAACATGAACAGGTTGTCCATCTTGACGACTTAATGTTGCGCCGAACACGACTTGGCCTCACCTGCCCTGACGGTGCAGAGCAACTTTTGCCAGATGTTCGTGAATACTGCCAGTCGCTTCTGGGCTGGAGCGATGCTTACTGGGAACAAGAAGTCGAACGCTATCTGGAGCTGTACCGTAAAGCTTACAGCCTGCCTGACAGCTGGGAGCTTTGAGATGGACTGCGAACCACTCATTCTTGCCATCGACAACGGCACCCAAAGTATCCGTGCGTTGTTATTCGACAAGAACGGCAACCTTCTGGGTAAGGGCAAACAGGATATCGAGCCGTATTTTTCAGAGCAACCCGGATGGGCCGAACAGCACCCTGAGTATTTTTGGCAAAACCTGGGCCAGGCCTGCCGTGCACTATGGAGCAACACCAGTGCACAGCCCGGACAAGTAGCAGGAGTTACTGTCACCACGCAACGTGGCACAGTAATAAACCTGGACAAACACGGGAACCCCTTAAGGCCAGCCATTATCTGGTTAGACCAGCGCCACGCCAGCGTGAATGGCCCGGTGAAAGGGCCATGGGGACTGTTATTTAAACTCATCAGAGCCGAAGAACCGATCCGGCGCTTCAGAGAAAAAACCCAGGCTAACTGGATAATTCAAAACCAACCTGACATCTGGGCCAACACCCATAAATACCTGCTTTTGTCGGGCTATCTGAACTTCCGGCTGACGGGTGAATACCGTGACTCCACGGGCAGCCAGGTCGGCTACCTTCCTTTCGACTACAAAAAACACCAGTGGGCGGGCCCGCGGGATTTCAAATGGCAGGTAACGCCAATAACACGAAATATGCTGCCCGAACTTGTAAAGCCAGGGGAACCGCTGGGCAGGCTTTTACCAGAAGCGGCCAAACACCTCGGACTAACAAGATCCTTGCCTGTTATTGCCGCCGCATCGGATAAGGCCTGTGAGATTCTGGGGTCAGGAGGCCTTACACCCGACATAGCCTGCATGAGCTATGGAACAACAGCCACCATTAACACCACCAATCCCAAATATGTTGAACCAACCCGTTTTATGCCGCCCTACCCTTCGGCATTACAGGAACACTATTCGACAGAGGTTATGATTTACCGGGGATTCTGGATGGTGAGTTGGTTCAAGCGGGAATTTGGTTTACGAGAACAGAAGATCGCCGAGCAAAAAGGCATAGAAGCCGAAACCCTTTTCGACGAACTCGTCAATTCCGTACCGCCCGGCTCAATGGGCCTGATGCTTCAGCCCTACTGGAGCCCCGGTGTTCGTCAGCCGGGCCCCGAAGCAAAAGGCTCAATTATCGGTTTTGGTGACGTACACACCCGCGCACATATGTATAGAGCAATACTTGAAGGCCTGGCGTACGCCCTCAGAGAAGGCAAGGAGCGCCTGGAAAAACGGAATGGACAACCTATCCGACGTCTTCGGGTAGCTGGCGGAGGCTCCCAGAGTGACGCCGCCATGCAGCTAACTGCAGATATCTTCGGATTACCGGCAGAGCGTCCGCATACATACGAGACATCAGGTCTTGGTGCAGCTATAGATGCAGCGGTAGGTCTTGGCCTTCACCCCGATTTCAAAACCGCAGTGCAAGCAATGACCCGGGTAGGCCAGGTGTTTGAGCCTGCAACTGAAGCTTCAGCCCTATATGAGAAGCTGTACTCCGAAGTGTATCTGGAAATGTACAACCGGCTGCAGCCACTGTACCGGAAGATCAGAAGCATCACCGGATACCCGCGGTAAATGAAACCTTCCAAAAACATTCTTACGAAAAGGAACGTATTGCCGACTATGAATACGCGCATTGTAGTTTGCAACATCCACCACTACTCAACGGTTACTACTTATAAAAAATAGCTTTGCATTCAGCTCCGGTAGGAGTAGAGTGGCTGTCGTTGGAAAGATTTAGCAAAGCATTCATCAATAAGACCGATACCTGTTGTATTCAGTAGTGCATCGTCCTGTTTTTGATCACGCAAGTTTTTTGTTTCCGCACAACCCGCTGATCTAACGTCACTAAGACGATTAGACGGCACATTAAAATGATTGAGTTCAGGATTATATATATGTCAACTGTTACCGGTACTGTTAAGTTTTTCAACGAATCTAAAGGTTTTGGTTTTATCACTCGCGAAAGCGGCCCGGACGTTTTTGTTCACTATAGCGCCATCCAGGGCGGCGGCTTCAAAACTCTGGCAGAAGGCCAGCAAGTTGAGTTCACCGTTACTCAGGGCCAGAAAGGTCCTCAGGCGGAAAACGTAGTAGGTCTGTAATTTACAGCCCTCTAGCGTTATAAAAAAGGCAGCTTCGGCTGCCTTTTTTCATTTCTAACCAAAATAAAATCCCCTCCCCCTCTCAATTCTTAGCAGCAACCCCAGCCATCTAAAACATTTCCAGGCTCTGGCCTGATAATCGAGCGCCAGCCCCATCAATATGACTGATTAGCTTGCAATCAAATGGCACAATCGAACAC
The DNA here is from genome assembly GCF_041595835.1 of Marinobacter sp. Classification (GTDB taxonomy): domain Bacteria; phylum Pseudomonadota; class Gammaproteobacteria; order Pseudomonadales; family Oleiphilaceae; genus Marinobacter. Next base: position 45,996 of record NZ_JBFHJO010000016.1, read on the forward strand.
AGTAGCAGTTAAATTTGTTTATTTGGTAAAGGATCACGGCCTATGAACCTGCAAAACCTTCTGAACATTGAGTTCCCCATTATCCAGGCACCCATGGCGGGCGTTCAGGGTAGCGCAATGGCGATTGCCGTATCTAATGCTGGTGGATTGGGGTCCCTGCCCTGTGCCATGCTAGACACCAATGAGCTTCGGTCAGAACTCCAGACAGTAAAAGCCGGCACCAGTCATCCGTTCAACCTCAATTTCTTTGCCCATACTTCACCTGAGCCAAACGAACAGCAGGAGCTGGCCTGGAGAGAAGCGCTAGCGCCTTACTACGATGAATTAGGGATAGATACTTCAGCCATTACTGCCGGAGCTGGTAGAAAGCCATTCGATTCTGAGGCCGCCACATTCGTTGAAGAGTTCCGGCCGGCCGTAGTAAGCTTTCATTTCGGGTTACCTGAATTGACGCTACTACAACGCGTGAAAGCGGCAGGAGCCAAGGTTCTCTCAACGGCTACCACCGTGGAAGAGGCTCTTTGGCTACAGCAGCACGGCGCCGATGCCGTTATCGCGCAGGGGCTTGAAGCGGGCGGCCATCGGGGGCATTTTTTGAGTAAAGATCTTTCGAGGCAAATGGGTACTTTTGCTTTGGTACCTCAGATGGTCGCAGCTCTCGATATCCCCGTAATTGCAGCGGGGGGCATTGCCGACTCACCCGGTGTTCAAGCCGCTATCAGGCTAGGTGCGGCAGGAGTACAACTGGGAACAGCCTTCCTGCTTTGCCACGAAGCCAACACGAAACCTGTGCACAGAGATGCTCTGAAATACAGATCACAGCATACGGCTCTCACTAACCTATTCACCGGCGGTGCCGCCCGAGGCATTGTGAACCGAGTTATTCAGGAGCTTGGCCCAATATCTGAGAGCGCTCCAGAGTTCCCAATGGCCTCAACGGCTATAGCCCCGTTACGGGCTGCGGCAGAAGCGAAAAACTCGGGAGACTTTAGCCCGCTCTGGGCTGGTCAGAATACGTCAGGTTGCCAGGAAGTTGCTGCCAGTGAATTACTCAGACAACTCGTCATCTAAGTTTCAGAATACCGGGCAAACTCACTCCCTAGGACCCTAAATGGTTTTCAGACGCTTTATTGCCAGAATGCCACTGACCGCCTGGCTGATTCTGCTCATTACTTTGGCAACTTCAGCCCAGGCTTACATCTGGATGCGGGATTTTTTAGTCCAACGGGATCATGAACAGCAGGAATTTGCCGCGACTCAATTAACATTGAAACTCCATGAACGGCTTCGCTCCTTTCGATTAGTTCTGACAGCCGGCACCGGCGTCTTTGCAGCCACCAACGAAGTTACCCGGGAAGACTGGAAACAATTTGTTGATACCCTGCGCGCGTCCGGCGACCTGAAAAATGTCCAGGGTATTGGTTTCAGCTCGGTTCTCAGGCCTGATGAACTCATCAGCCACGAAAACCTCATGCGCAGCGAAGGCTTTGACAATTACTCAGTAACTCCTGAAGGTAAACGTGACGTTTATAGCGCCATTGTATTTCTGGAGCCTTTCGATGCACGTAATCAGCGTGCTCACGGCTACGACATGTTTTCCGAGCCGGTCCGGCGCGCCGCCATGATACAAGCCCGTGATACCGGCCTCGCAGCTCTCACCGGAAAAGTAACCCTGGTACAGGAAACAGAGATAGACCCTCAGCCGGGAACGTTAATGTATGTACCTGTCTATCGGCATGGAGCCTCGTTACAGACCCCAGAATTGCGGCGAGCCAACCTTTTAGGGTGGGTTTACAGTCCATTTCGGATGAATGATCTCCTCGATGGCATTATCGAAGGCTGGGGGCGTGATTCAGGCATACGCAGGGCAATCGGCGTGTATGTCTATGACGACCATGTGGCTCCCGACAACCTGCTCTTCACGGACTTACCTGAAACCTCTTCCACACAAGGCCTACGACGTGAGCTAGACTTTAACGGCCATAAATGGGTGCTGGAATTTGTCCCGAGAGACTCAGCCTCCGGGCCGTCATTGCTTATCGCCTGGTTAGTTGGGGCCGGCCTCTTGCTGGTGGGTATTTTGATTCTGTCTCTCTATCTGACCCTTACCCGGACTCAGGAAAAAGCCCAAAAAATCGCCAAACGCCTTACCCGGGACCTTCGCGAGCTATCGACCCGCTTTGACACCGTCGCCAGTCGGGTTCCAGGGTTAATGTATTCCTTCAAACTGTATCCTGATGGCAGGTCATGCTTCCCCTATGCCAGCCAGGGGATTCGTGATGTTTTCGGGCTTTACCCTGAAGATGTCCAGCAGAGCAGCGCTCCCGCGTTAAAACTTCTACACCCTGAGGATTCAGAACGGATTCGGGTAAGTATTATGGAATCCGCTCAGACACTGTCGGTATGGCAAGAGGAATACAGGGTCATCCACTCCGACGGCCGACTACACTGGGTTATTGGCAATGCAATCCCCCAGGCCCAGAAAGACGGGTCCATTATCTGGTATGGATCAATGGCCCGCATCACTGAGCGGAAAAAAACAGAATTACGCTTAAAGCAGGCACTAATAGAGTCTTCACGGTTCCGGGATGCCCTGAACCGGATGACAACATTTGTCTACATGAAAGACAGTAACCTGAAGTACACCTACGCCAATCAGACGGCATTGTTAAAAATGGGCGTATCTCTGGATGATTTGATTGGCACCCGTGGCGAACAGGCTTTTGATCAGGCGAGCCTTGATCGTATCGAAAAAGCGGATGCCCGCGTACTCTGTGGAGAACGGATAACCGAGGAACTGGAGCTAACCATCCAAGGAAAACCGGGTACCTTTCTACAGATCAAGACCCCCATGTACGAAGATGAAAACAGCAACAAAATTGTAGGGCTGATTGGCATCACCACCGATGTTACCCAGGCAAAAGAACAAGCACGGGAAATCGAACGCCTTGCGCATTATGACCCTCTCACCGGGCTACCCAACAGATCACTGCTATCAGACCGTCTGGAACAAGCTATGGCAATGGTTGAGCGGCGAAAAAATACGCTCGCCGTCGTGTACCTCGACCTGGATGGTTTTAAAGCTGTAAACGACACATATGGCCACGATGCCGGAGACCACGTTCTGGTCACTGTTGCTCAGCGTATGAAAAGGTCCATTCGCAAAGAAGATACATTAGCCCGTTTAGGCGGCGATGAATTCGTCGCGATTTTGATAGACATGTCACCTGACGGCAATTACGAGCAATCCCTGAAAAAACTATTGAGCGCGGCCTCCCAACCCGTGCTGCTGAATAACAATCTTGCCCAGGTAAGCGCCAGCCTGGGGGTTACCTTTTATCCTCAACAGGACATAACCGTCAGCGATCAACTATTACGCCAGGCAGACCAGGCAATGTATCTGGCCAAAGTGGCAGGCAAAAACCGCTTCCATCTTTTCGATGCCGAGCAGGACAGAACGATTCGGAGTCAGCACGAAACCATCGAGCGCATCCGACATGCTCTGCATAACGACGAACTTTGCCTGTATTACCAGCCCAAAGTGAACATGCGTACCAGTGAAATAATCGGTGCGGAAGCACTTATACGCTGGCAACACCCTGAACGGGGATTATTGGCACCGGGTGCCTTCATAAGCCTGATCGAAAATACGCCAGTGATGCTGGAAGTTGGTTTCTGGGTCATAGACACTGCCTTACGTGCTATGAGCAAATGGCAAAAGCAAGGCTTACGCATCCCTGTCAGCGTCAACATTAGTGCTACAGAATTACGAGATCCTGGCTTTGTAGCGCGCTTGAAGAATTTATTATCGGCATGGCCAGACCTCGCACCGTCCATGCTGCAATTGGAGATTCTTGAAACCGCCGCTTTAGGAGACCTGGTGAAAGTAAGCAATGTTCTGAATGAATGTCGGGCGCTCGGTGTCAGCATTGCCATTGATGATTTCGGTACCGGATACTCATCACTCACCTACTTCAAACGGCTACCAGCAGAAGTCGTAAAAATTGATCAGAGTTTTGTGAGTGGGATACTGCGGGATCCCGCCGATCTGACGATTCTCGACGGGATCATTCGCTTAGCCGACGCCTTGAAGCGGGAGTTGATCGCGGAAGGTGTTGAAACACATCAGCATGCGGAAATGTTGCTGAGAATTGGCTGCGGGCTTGGTCAAGGCTATGGCATCGCAAAACCAATGTGTGAGGATGCCCTGGCACCATGGTGTAAACAATGGCGGGCCCCCTCCAGCTGGGCTAACGTAAAACCCGTACCTCGCAAAGCGTTGCCAGCCCTGTACGCTTGCGTGGATCACCGGGCGTGGGTAGAGCATTTCCGTAATTATTTACAAGGCAACAGGCAGCCTTTAGACATGAACCCACACAACTGTCGCTTTGGAATCTGGCTAGACGCCCAGCCGGCAGACATGTCCGAACTCACCTCCATACGTACGCTCCATACCCAGATTCATGAGTGCGCAACAGACATCGACGAATTAAACAAAAAGGACCAAAGGGAGCTGGTTCCGGAATTAATGAAGACGTTGATACAACTTAGCAACCAACTTTCCGAGAGAATGCAGGTAATTATGGAGAGCATGGAGTAGCAAATTCAGGCTTTGCTCTTTTTCTCCAGGTACATCGCGCTGTCAGCATAACTGAGTAACGTTTCAAGATCCTCACCGTGATCCGGGTAAAACGCAACACCAATACTGGGAAAGAGGTTAAGGGTCGCTACCGATAACTCATAGGGTTTGCTGAGAGACGAGAAGATTTTTTCGGCAATCAGGACTGCATCAGAGGGATGCTTAATGGTATCGAGCAACACAACAAACTCATCCCCTCCCAACCGTCCGACGGTGTCAGAGGCCCTGACAGAGTCCGATAAACGTGTGGCGATAAAAGACAGAACCTCATCACCTACTCCATGGCCGTAGGTATCGTTTACTTCCTTGAAATTATCAACATCAAGATAAAGAACCGCCAAAACGCCCTGCTCTCTGGCCACCCTCGTTAAAGCATTCTGCATTCGATCCAGAACCAGATGCCGGTTAGGTAGCCCGGTCAATTGATCGTAACTAGCCATGTACTCAAGTTGGGAATGCATTTTTTTTCGCTCAATGGCCGCTGCAATCTGCTCCCCCACAAACTCAAGTACGCCTCGATCCTTGTCGGAAAAACTTATGCTTTCCGCAGGCCGCTGCAACAAAATAGCCCCGAATACCCCCTCAGAAGACACCAGCGGAACACCTAAGCAATCATGACCTACCGCCACAGCTCCGGACGCCTGCACTACCTGCGCGCACAACGATCCGGCATCATAATCAGTTCGTGACATACCCGCTTCAATTCTATCCGCGTTATACAGAACATTCAGTGTGTCACTTTCCACGGCCTTCAGAGCCACTGTAAAAGCCGGAGCTATCAACAGATCGTCAACGATCTTGTGTATACGCTCAAACAATGCCGACAAACTTTCTGCTCTGTGTGCCGCCTCCGAAATCGCATAAATAGCTTCCTGCCGGGCTTCGGCGTGTTTGCGCTCTGTGACGTCACGCGCAAGAGCCACACGCACCTTCTTATCTTCCGACCAGCGGGCAGACCACATGATATGGGCTATGGATCCATCTTTGCGAATATACCGGTTCTCAAAGTTCAGCTTCTGATCACCGCGCAGAATTTCTACCACCGTATCTGCCGTTTTCTGTTGATCATCCGGATGAACAAAATCAAGAATAGGTCTGCCAACCATCTCTTTTGGCCGGTAACCAAAAACCCTCTCACTGGCAGAGCTCACGTATCGGATAATGCCCTCTCGGTCGACCACGCATAGAGCATCCAGCAGCAAATCCACAAAACTCTCAAGTGGAATAATTGACTTCATCGGCTAAGGTTTACCTCAGGTCTGTACCAGATCCCAACATAGGTAACCTGATCGAAATTAATTGTCTATCTCAACCATCAGAGTAACAGCATCAATATGAGGTAGTATACGTTTAGACATGCCGGCCAATATAATCAACCGGCCAGACATAATCAGGCAGCCCAAAGTTTTATGAAAATACCAAAGCGATTACAGCCCCTTGTCGATGACGGCATGGTGAACGAAGTGTTGTACCAGTTAATGAGCGGAAAAGAAGCTCAGGTGTTCGTTGTACGGTGTGGCGACAGTGTACGCTGTGCAAAAGTGTATAAAGAAGCCCAGAAGCGCAGCTTTAAACAAGCCGTGCAGTACCAGGAAGGCCGGAAGGTACGCAATACGCGCCGTGCAAGGGCCATGGGTAAAAAAACCCGTTACGGCCAGAAGGAACAGGAAGATGCCTGGCTGAACGCAGAAGTTGATGCTCTGTACCGCCTGGCGGAAGCTGGCGTGCGCGTACCGGAACCTTTTGGTTTTGTCGACGGTGTGCTGCTTATGGAAATGATTGCCGATGAAGACGGCAAAGCTGCCCCAAGGTTAGACGATGTGGTACTAACACCAGAGCAGGCAAGAGTTTACCATAGCAAGGTCATTTCAGATGTGGTTCGTATGCTTAGTGCTGGTTTGATCCACGGAGACCTTTCTGAGTTCAACGTACTGCTAGATCCGAGCGGACCGGTCATTATTGACCTGCCCCAGGCTGTTAATGCATCCGGAAACAATAGCGCGGAACGAATGCTGGAGCGAGATGTAGACAACATGAGGCGCTACTTCGGCCGCTTCGCTCCGGAACTTCTGAACACAGACTACGGCAAAGAAATCTGGGCTTTGTATGAATCAGGTGACCTGCACCCCGACAGCCAGTTGACTGGATGCTTTGAGCACGATACCGAAAGTGCTGATGTCGACGAGCTAATGGAAGTCATTGAAGCCGCGAAGGAAGAAGAGCGAGAGCGTCAGGACCGCCTGCGCGATGCTGAAGCAGATGACGAATAGCTATAACGGCAAATACCCGATTCAAACGTAGAATTACCTGTAACATAAACGGGGACTGGTTGGTTCCCAACTCGCAGGGGAACCTCTGCGATCAGGATAGGAATATTATGTTTTTAGACCGTTTTTACTCCGTGCGGGACAAGCACATTTTCATTACAGCTCCGCAGGCCAGCCTTTTTGCCAAGGAAGTGGCCGGCGATTTTAACCCGATTCACGACCCGGATGCCCGTCGGTTCTGTGTCCCCGGGGATCTTCTTTTTGCCATCGTGTTATCACGATTTGGCTTATCCAGTAACATGACCTTCAAGTTCCTTAACCTGCTCGGTGCAGAGGTGCCACTGGAGTTTCGTGAAAGTGACGACGGCACCATCGAGGTCTGTGACGAAGCGGGTAAAGTTTACCTGGAAGTAAACCGCAGCGGCGATCGTACCTTTGATAAGACAATCGTTGAGGAGTTTATCCGTTGCTATGTTTCTACCTCGGGAAAAAACTTCCCCCACACCCTCATACCACTTATGGAATCCCATGGCGTAATGTTTAACCCGGATCGCCCAATGGTCATGTACCAGAGCATGAGCCTGTCGCTCAGCCAGCTGGAGACTCCAAGCCCGGAGCTTGAGCTGAACAAAACCGATCTCGAAGCTGTCGGAAAGCGTGGCAACGTCACCCTTGATTACCACCTGATGTCAGGCGGGAAACCCGTAGGTGATGTATCCAAACGAATCATGCTGGGTGGTTTACGGGAGTATTGTCCGAAAGCTATAGCAGCGGTAACTGAAGAATTTTATCGACTTAAAGCCAAAGGCACCGGTGCCTAATTGCACCCCTGACCAAAGCCATTCAGGTATTTAAGCAGGCTAACTCACCGATGAAGTTGTCCCGGATCATCAGTAACCAGAATGGCATCAGCCGTCAGCGCGCAAACGCACTGATCGCCACGGGACACGTTAAGGTCAATGGAAGGATTTGCAGGGAGCCTCGGCACGAAGTCAGCCAGTTCTGCACAGTGGCTATAGACGAAGAAACCATCCGAACGGCGTGCCCTGCCCATTATCTAATGCTGAATAAACCTGCTGGCTATCTAAGTGCTACGGTAGATGACGCCCACCCCACGGCAGTCGAACTCATCGATATGAACCTGCGTACTGCATTACATATCGCGGGTCGGCTGGATCGTGCCAGCACCGGCCTCCTGATATTGACCAACGATGGTAATTGGTCTCGCCGACTAACAGAGCCACGCATAAAAAAACCAAAAGTGTATAAAGTCACTACCGAATCACCCATTTCCGCTGAGGCACATCAACGTTTTAAGGATGGTATCTGGTTCGAGTATGAACAGCTGAGAACCTCCCCTGCCCATATTGAAGAACTCAGCGAATGCCAGGCCCGTGTCACCATCTACGAGGGCCGATACCACCAGGTAAAGCGGATGTTTCGTGCAGTCGGCAACCGCATCACATCATTACACCGGGAGAGCATGGGAAGCATTCAACTGGACCCTGAGCTGATGCCCGGGCAATATCGCACACTAACAGCCGCGGAAGTCGATTCGGTTTAAGCTCTGTCATCAGTGCCATTGCGCTCAAAGGTATGCAGGCAGACATCAACCGTGAGCGATAAGGACTCAAGAACTGAAGCCCGCTCCCGGCCTTCATGACTGGCCCGGTAAAGGTGGGGCGTCATCGCGAGAAGATCCGTAATCGGTTCCGAACCCGCAAGATGCAGTGAAAACCTTACATCTTCTGTCCTGATTCGACGAAACCCTTCCGGGGCCTCTGCTACTTTTTTAGATTCTGCTCTGACTTCAGGGTAAATAATTTCTCGCAGTTCCCGAAGATGGTCCTGGCCCGCATCCACCTGTATTAACTTTCCGCCTGGTTTTAGTACGCGAGCAAACTCCGGATACACAGGAAAACCGAACAAACACAATATTCGATCAAGAGAAGCTGGAAGCACCGGTAAATTTGCATTACTACCCACAACCCAATTCGGCCGGTCATCCTGACGAGCTGCCGCCAAAACTGCCCACTTAGAAATATCTAAACCAAGCAAAGACAAAGTGTGCTCGCCAGCAGCGGAGGCCAGTTGGCGCAGATAATAGCCCTCACCACAACCGGCATCCAGACAACTTACTGTAGCGCCACTGGCTACACCGTCCAGGGCCGTCTGGATAACCGCATCGGCAATCGGTTGATAAAATCCGGCTTCAAGAAAACGCTGGCGTGCGGTCACCATCAACTTACTGTCACCAGGATCCCGTGAGCGTTTGTTTTGCACCGGCAGTAAATGAACATACCCTTGCCTGGCAATATCAAAGCTATGGCCCGTTGCACACCGCCATAGTCTCCCCTCTCGTACAAGGGGAATCGCGTCCAGCGGACATGCTAAAGCTTCGAATGGTACAACAGTCATAGAGAGTTCCTGATGGTCTGGGCAGCAATCACCAGCATGGCGAACACGTTCATACGCTAGCGAGCCAATGCGTCTGAATAAATGATCAACGTTATCCGCTGGCATGCTCTGCGGGCAAAGCCGTATCTCTGATAAAAAACTGATTCCTCCCCCTGCGCTTGGCCTCATACATGGCTTCATCTGCACTCTGTATCAGTTCTTCACCGCTAAGGCCTGCTCCACAGGCAACAACAATACCGATACTCACACCTACACGGGCTTCGCCCTGGGGTAATATAATCGGCTCAGCAAGGGACTGAATTATTTTTTCAGCAATGGCTTTGGGGTTTTCCACGGATGAAATCTCAGGCAATAACACAATGAACTCATCGCCCCCCATACGTGCGACCGTATCGCTTTTTCGCACGATATGCTTCAGTCTCGTCGAAACTTCCTTCAACAGGATGTCGCCGGCATCATGACCATAGGTATCATTCACAGCCTTGAACTGATCAAGATCCAGAAACATGAGCCCGAAATATCGCCCATGACGTTCTGAAAGTTCGATGGCTACCTGCAGGCGTTCATCAAGAGCCCGGCGGTTCGGCAAAGCCGTCAGGATATCCTGATAAGCAAGCGCCTGAATCTTTTCCTGATACGTTTTGATTTCAGAAAAATCCAGGAAGGAGATGACTACCCCCTCCTCCCCTGTATCCCTGGTAAGTGGAGCCGCATCCAGAATCACAGGAATGATGACATTATCCTTACGACGAAACTCCTCATCTTTGCTGCGATAATGCTGCTGTGAGCCCATCACATTGAGGATAGAGCAGGTGGATTCATCCCCGTCATGAACATGAAATATCTGGTGCCCTTTTTTAGCGACCAGTTCATTGAAGTCCCAACCCAGAATGCGTTCAGCTTCTGGGTTCATGTAAGTAATGAGACCATCACTATCCATCACGATCAGGCCGATTCCAAGTGCACTGGATATTTCCCAGAACCGTTTGGATTTATGCTCATTTTCCCGTCTCAACTCACGGCGTTTAAACAGCAAAAACTGCAGATAAAAAGAGACAATAACAATCAAAAAGACGCCAGAAACATAAAAGGTGAGGACCCAGGGATGATTAAAAAGCTTCGAAGACGGCAACGCTTTGCTGGGCACGAAGGAAATCGCTTTCCAAGCGTATTGCTCTGCCCTTGAATCCGTATTGAATGGCTTTAACGGGTGAACTGCCTCAAAGATGAAGAGGCCGTCAGGCGTTTCAACAACCCCACTATCGTTGTCGAGAATCTTTTTTAAAGCCACGGGATAAGAGGACTCGAAAGCAGACGGCAAGTTGAATACAAAGCCCCATTCATCATTCTTATTCGGGCCAAAAAGAACGCCCCCCTCATCGTTAAGCAAAAAAGCTGGATAGGTAGTGCCCATACTTGAGGAGAACGTTTCCAGAAGGCTTTCACCCTTCATGTTCAGGATCAATACGCCTTGGTTACCAGTCTCCTCATCAGAAACACGAACACCGAAGCGAATCACCGGCAGGTAAGGAATATCGATTTTTCCATTCTCAACATTGAGGTCCAGTGGGGATACGTAGACTTCTCCTTCAGAAAGAGCCAGGGTTTCAACGAAATAATAGCGATTACCTTTAAACTGCAAGGCCCCATCACTTTTCGTGAGGGTGCGCCCGAACAAATTATCAAGCCGGATTAATTCATAACCTTCACTATCAAGAAATCGAAGTTGGTTATACGCTGGCTTATGCTCAAGCTGAGCCCTGAAAATCTTTTGTAATAGTTCTTCATCAGCTTTTGCTCGTTCACGGTTAAATCGCTCAGTGGAAGGGTGATTAGCGATCGTAAACAAATCATTAATCGTGTAGCCAAAAATCTGTTCCAGTAGCCCGGAGGTCAGCTTTACCTTAGCCTGCTCTGAAACTTTTAAGTCCGAAACCTGCCGGGCCGCCTGATACTGCAAAGCGCCATACACGATAACCGTGAATATGATGATGAAAAAAAAACTGGTTACCAGGGCGCGTTTAATGAAGCCCTCTTTATTACAACGTTTACCAGACATGCGCTACCAAATAATGTTTAAGTTCAGATTACCCTGAATAGTATGAAGCATGGAGGCCGGTTGTCCATGCCCCCAGTGTCTCGCAGGTGATGACCTTTTGCGTGAATGCAGCAGACTCCTCCTACCCCCTACAGTCTTGGAAGCTGTGTCCCTTCCGGAACCCGGACTTCAAAGCCAGATTTCACATTAATAGTTTGGCCGGCAGGCACTAAGCGATCCCAGGCCAGGACGCCCTTCTTCTGATCAACATCCCGCTGGACCGGTTCACTGATTTCCAACGCTTTAACCGTCAGTACATCCGTTTGCGATACCGGTATACGGTCAAAAATCCGGACCTGTACGGATTTATTATGGTGGTTGCTAATCTCAAACCGATTTTGGCGGCGCTGGACGTTCTCACTCTTCCATACGCCCTCTTCGCCTGTGCGTTCAAGCTCGTTCACCACCGAAACCCGAATACCTTCATCTACTCCAAATCCCAGGGAGAACTCTTCACCACGGGCCAATTCCTGAAAATACGTTTCACCCACGCTTTGGCCATCCCGGTACAGTGTTACGCGCCCGGCAGGTATCGGAACTTCAGCCTGAAACGTGCCCGTTGCATAAAGGTATCCGGTTGCATCCATCACAGGAGCTGTCCAGGTAGCAACCTGCACTGGCACCCGGTGTTCAGCAATTATCAGCCGCTGCCCCGATATACCTGTTGGGATTTCAACTGGCTGAGACAAACGATAGTTTTGCGTGAAGGTGCTCTGTTGCTCAACGACGGCAGCATTTCCCATCAGTGACTCCACCTGCGAATCAGCCATCGTGGCCAACATCTTTGAACGATAGAGCTCAGGCTGCTCCGGGCTGACAACCCAGGAATTGATGGCAGGCATAGATGTTCCCCGACGAGCGTTCGCAGTGGCAAGCCGCAACTCCACACCCTCCCAGTCGGACCCGGTTGACTGCTGCACCACAGCCAGATGCTGAAGCGTAACTTCGCCCCCTGATCCACCTTGGAGTGCCGTGTTCAGGCGAGCACTGTATTCACTACGCCAGCTAGCTTCCGGAGTCTGAAACTGTAGCTTTATCTCCAGCTGCCCTGTCTTCGGCGCCCGGTAATGCACCAAGACCGTCTTGGTTGCCTTGGCTCCCTGCTTAATTTGAGAAAGCTCCCGGTTTAAACGATCTCTCAAGGCGATATCGTTCGTCATTTTTACACGAATCGCCCTTATCTCAGCGAGCGCAGCCTGCGTGGTGTTCTTCAGAGCAGAAGCCAGATCCGTGAGTTCTTCTGCGGGCAGCTCATGAGGCGACTCTGCAGCCTTGCTCATCAGCGTTACCTGCTGATTCCAGGCCCGGATCAAATCCTCCTGCTCCTGAATTCGCAAAGCAACTTCAGATAACTCATCTCGAATACGTTGGGTTTCTCCCGCTACATACTCTTCCTGCTCTACCCGACTGACCTGAACCTGGTTAACCTGTACTCCCTCGACACCCTCAAGTAGTACCTGCAAACTCTGATCCTGAAGACTGACAGGCAGACCTTCAATTTCAACCATTCCCGTACCAGCACTCACCTGCTGAGTTTCTTCCCAGGTCAACTCCGCATGGGAAGGATATAGAACTGCTGTTGTGACCTCTGCCGAAGCCATCAACGGTATAGCTGAAACAGTCATCGCAAGCAGGCTGAGATTTTTCATGGTGAGAGTCCTTTAATTAACTGCGGTATTCATACGAAGGCATAGCAAGCAGCATTGAGGCACTTAAGCAAGCGGAGCGAGTGTATTGAAAACCAGTATACGAAGATGAAGGATAGCAGAACGAGGAACGCTGCGTTATCTGTGACAGTAGGGCTGATTATTACACAGCAACATATTCATCTGCCCGCAGGCAAAAACACCTGTTCAGGTGTCAGGGAAGCGCCCGCAGTAATTCGATGACGGTACGATACAGCAGCATCGGAACCCGCTGGCCATAACTGATCAAAAAGAGATACCCAGGCTTCAATATCAAAAACAACGGGTAGCAGTGAAATGTGAACGTTACGATTATCAACACTGGCAATTGGCTTGATACCCGAAGGGCTATAAGCAATACGGGTCATCAGACCATGAGGATTCCCCTGTAAATTACCCATGCCGGCAGAACCATTATTTATCACCGTACGAGCCTGGCCATCCACCTCCGCTGCCCAGAGCAGCGGTTGGCAAGTATGGGTACAAACGATCACATCAGCGCCGGTGTTACGCAGCCACTCACGCACAATCAACGGGTTCCCTGTGGCAAATGATTCACGGGCCAGCCCCCAACCGGCAAGGGATTCAGGATCACCATGCAGAACGAGAATCTTTAGCTCCCCATACATCAAACACCGATACTTTGGTAGAGATGACAGATGGTCCTGAATGTCCGGGTGCCTGTCAGCTATCGCCTGGAGCCGTTTCATCATGCTATTGGAGCGATCTACCGTTTCCTGATCAACAAAGTCCGGATATGCACAACCGCACCCGGCCCCGTCGCTGGATTCAGCGAGTTCGTACTCCACATTACCAAGGCTGGCAGTGTGGCCAAGTACCCGGCTATTGATACCCCGGTACAGACTGTCACTGGCGTTAAACCAATTGAAATCGCCGTTAAAAATCAGCTTTACACTGTAACCCCTCCGTTCTTCCACAAGCGCCATTTGTTCAATTTGATCAAGGGCGTAAGGATTACCGTAAAGGCCGCCAACAATATAAAGCACATCCTCCGTTATCGGAGAGGGGTGCTGACAAAGCGCAGCAGGATTATAACGATACGCTAATGGGCAACTTCGGCCCAGGGAGTCAGTCATGCCTCACACCTCTTACACCCCGTTCACCTGCGACAAACTTCAAATGGATCGCCAGTTTCAGAACCTCACTCACGACCCGAGTCAGTCTCTTACTTACTTTTGCTCCAGGCATATTTTCTGAACACTTCATCTACCGGAGTTTCTGCCATATGATTAACGTAGTTGCTAATGACCTTCTGTGACAGCCCCAAAATCACCTCCAGCACTTGCCGGTTCGTATAACCTGCCGCAAAGAACGTATCCAGATCATCCTGACTCACATTACCATGCTTTTTCATAACCGCCAGTGTGAAGGTACGCAGTGCTTCAAGCCGCTCACTGGGTAGTGGCGTTTCATCCCGCAAAGCATTCGTGATGTCATCAGACACCTTCATCATTTTGGCTATGCCAGTGTGAGCAGGGACACAGTAGTGGCATGCATTCTCGACGTTGATGGTCTGCCAAAGCACTGTTGTCTCATCGTCATCAAAACTACTTGCCAAGACAAGCTGGTGCAGTTTCTGGTATGCCTCAAGCAGCTGGGGTGACTCTGCCATCACGCCGTGAAGCCCAGGAATTCTCCCCATACTCTTCTGGGAATGTTGCAAAAAGGGCTTTGCTTCTTCTGGCGCACTATCCATATCGTGACTTCTAAATACTCGCATCGTAATCTCCAATATCTTGAGTGATCATTCAACATCATCGACACAGTAACTGTTAATGAGCGATCGCTCAAGTTATAATTGAGCAACTATTCAAATTCGTAATTTATGGTGATTTTCATGGCGAGAAGCCCTAGTTTTGATCGGGAAACCGCTCTAGGCCAAGCCATTGGCCTATTCTGGAAAAGAGGGTATCACGGCAGCTCCGTGAAGCAGCTTGAGCATGCTCTGGACATGCGCCCCGGCAGCATCTATGCAACGTTCGGAAGCAAGGATGGGCTGTATTCTGAAGCTCTGGCCCGATATGCGGAGGCGAGCGGTGCAGAGTTAGCAAAGCATATGAAGGGCTACGATTCCATTCTCGACGGGCTCAAGGATTACCTCCGGAAAATCGCGAGTGGCTGTGCCAACACAGGTGAAGCGTCCTCCCGAGCCTGCCTTATTGTTAAAACACTACTGGAGGCCAGTCACACACACCCGGAGCACTCCCAGCAAGCCAGGGAAATTCTCGGAGCCATAGAGAAATCTTTCTCAGAATTGCTGGGTGAAGCCAAACAAAGGGGCGAACTGAAAGACACAACAGATTGCAGTCGCCTGGCTCGTTTGCTCCAGAGCCAGATTATGGGATTACGTTCTATTGCTGAGCGGAACCTCTCAGAAACAGATCTGGTCGCGCTGGGTGATGATATGGCGCACATACTTGAGGCCTATCGAATACCAACGAATGAGAACAACCTGACATGAAAAACAAGTGCGTCAGAGCCCCCCTTATGTCCATGGAGAATTTTCCATCAATCATCGTATTCGATGTCAATGAAACACTCCTGGATATCACCAGCCTCGAACCTTTGTTTGCCCGTATTTTCGATGACCGGAACGTTCTTAGAGAGTGGTTCGCTCAGTTGATTCTTTATTCCCAGACCATGACTTTATCTGGACTCTATACATCCTTTGGTGAGCTTGGAGTAGGCGCATTAAAAATGATCGCAGCCATTCATCAGGCAACCTTAACAGATAAAGACATCGAAGAGCTGAAGGAGCGAATGAGTACGATGCCCGCTCATCCTGATACAACACCTGCCCTCAGCCAACTACGCAATGCAGGTTTTCGACTGGTGACGCTAACCAATTCGGCCAGCACAATCTTCCCTACTCCGCTTGAAAAAGCAGGTTTAGACCACTTTTTCGAGCGAACGTTTAGTGTTGAGGCTACGAAAAAGTTCAAGCCTGCACCGGATACCTATCAGTGGGTCGCCCGGGAATTATCCGTGAAAACATCTGATCTGTGCCTGGTTGCCTGCCATCTATGGGACACCATTGGCGCACAAGCTGCAGGCTGCCGGGGCGCGTTTCTCACACGCCCCAACAACGCTCTGTTACCCGCATCAGGAGTGCCACACCCGGACATCATTGCGTCAGAACTGACTGAATTAGCTGAGCAGATTATTCGGGCAGCATCCTCTACCAGCGAGCGGTAACAAACGAAATATCGCGCCATAAATGAAAAAACCCCCGACAGCGAAGCTATCGGGGGTTTTCAGTATTAAGAGTCTGACGATGACCTACTCTCACATGGGCAATGCCACACTACCATCGGCGCAGGCTTGTTTCACTTCTGAGTTCGAGATGGGATC
>NZ_JBFHJO010000017.1:0-54134 GCF_041595835.1 Marinobacter sp.
CATAGGTATCAAAATTTTTATCACCATATACCTCAATTTTCCTATGATGAATCCAATTTACCTGCTTTTCATCAAAATCATCAATAACCTTAAAATTAACAGCAGAAATCGATGAATCTTTCTCAAAACATGATATCAACCTGACCAATGAATCATCATCAAAACCAAAAACATCATCATCTAAAGTAACAATAACATCGCCTTCACTTTCTAAAATCCCAACATTCCTGCCCGCTACCCCAACATTTTCATCACATCTTATGACCTTAACCCTAGGATCAGAAATTATCTTACTCGCAGGAATATCTGAAGCATTATCGACAACTATTATCTCAAGGTTTCCATAATTCAGACACAAAATCTCGCTGACGTTCCGCTTCAACTCATCGGGTCTACAAAATGTCAAAATAACAATTGACACTTTAACCTTTGGCTTCATGATTTTTTTTATCGACATAAAAATTACCTTTTACAAAAATCTAAAATATAAGCCAATAATTCCGTCAAAGTAGAAATATATAAATTAGGTTGTGACATGCTCGTACACGCTAATATAAGCACCGGCCATTGCCATAGCTGAAAATTTCCCACAAAGCATTCTAAAACCAGAATCTGATCGCTTAAGCGCTTCGTCTGGATCTTCCAACACCTGAAGAATTGCCTTCGAAAGACGATTTTCCGAAACATCCTTGATTAATAGTCCATGAGAGCCGCCGTTAAGAACATGAGGAATCTCACCAACAGAAGTCGAAACAACCGGCAATCGAACAGCGAGGGCTTCAAGCAACGTAATAGGTAACCCCTCAGTCAATGAAGAAATAGCTAAAACAGAGGATTTGGCCATGAGAGCGGGAACATTATCGAAATATCCGGGCATGATTACATGCTTACCGAGATCATACTTATTAACTAGCGCCTCCAGCTCCGGCCGCTTATTTCCTTCGCCAACAATCATTAAGCCTACATTTGGGTTTTTAGCCTGAATCTCTCGAAATGCCATAATCAGGTGATCGAAGCCTTTCTCTCGAGATAAGCGACCCACGCCGAGGATGACGGCTTTATGCTGCCTAAAGAACTGCTGAAAATCTTCCGGCAATTCGGATTCAGAGCGTTTTACAACTTCATCTATAGGCAGCCCATTGCGTATGGTGCAAACCTTTTCAGAGAGCGCCAGGCGACTTGGTAACTCTGCGCTCATTGCATCGCCAACCAAAACTACCCTTTGCATTAAAGATATCGCCAGCCGGTCTAGCAACTCATACACCCACAATTTAGTAAATCGAGGTGCGTGAACATAACCATGCAGCGTTGCAACCATGGGAATACCCCGAATAAAGCGGGGATAGCAACCTAGCAATACGTTGAATTTAAAACCATGCGAATGGAGCAGTTGGTAACCATTAGCCCTGGCCCATTTCACGATTTTCCGGCTTTGCACAAGATTTAATCCCGGCTTCATTCTCCATGCAATAACCGGAAGCCCTTGGCGCTTAGCTTCGGCTTCCAGAGGCTTTTCCTCAATGTCCGGGTCCCCTGCACTTAAAATCATAGGAGCCAGGCCTTGATCCAGTTGCGCCTTAACCAGGGCAAGTAGCATCTTCTCTGCACCGTAAAGGCCGCCACTATCTATTAAATGAAGAACTTTCATTATCGCGCTCGGGTAGGTCTGGTTAATGCCCCGTTTGCATGGTTACCTCGGGACATTTCAAAGCGACCTTTTAAGGCCAAAAAACGTTTTTCAAGAAGATGATAAGAGCCAGCAGCCAAGCAGCAACTAAAAACGACACCCGCAAATAACTGAAGTGGCTCCGGCAAAAAATTCAGTTTAAGGCCAGCCTGCACTCCCCATACATGCCATAAATAGATGGGGTAAGAAATAACACCGAGATACACGGCATACGGATGGTTCAGCCACCCCCAGAATCGGCCACAGCTTAACCGCACTAATTGTACGAGCAAAACTGCCAGTAATAGCGCGTCAACAGTAAACCCTGGCCCATAAGAGTAGTTATCACCCGCTAGTTGCCGGGACATAAACAGGAGCATGAAGGTTACAACAGGCATCCAGAATTGACTGCTCAAAGCATTCAGTACATGCAGTGCGCGCTGACGTTCAACCAATAATGCAAGCGCACACCCAATAGCCAGATTATCGAAACGAGTATCAAAAGCGTTGTAGGCATATGAACTTCCCCAATCCAGCACGGTATAGGTTACGGTTCGCCAAATCACAACAACAACGCCTGCTCCTAACAAAAAAGCGAGCACGGTGTTTTTCCCGCGCTTCATCAAGGTTAAAAATATTGCAGGCCAGATGAGATAAAACTGCTCTTCAACCGCTAATGACCAAAGGTGGGCGAGTGAGGATGAGCTATGGCCTTCCAGTGCATTGTGGTAATTGACGAAGTAAAACAATGCGGGAAAGATTACTTCCCGGGTGTCATCATTACCCCGAAACAAGTCCCAACTGATCGATACCGCTATAAAGGCATAGTACGCAGGGAAAATTCTCAGTGATCGCCGTATATAAAAGTTCTTGAGGGATATGTTGCCGTTCTTTTCATACTCTTTGAGTAAGAGCCAAGTGATCAAAAAGCCACTCAAGACAAAAAAACCAGCTACTCCATGCCGTGCTGAAAAAAACAATGTTCCAACACCAGAGTGAGCGAGCACTACGGCCATCACCGCAATCATCCTGAAGCCATCAAGACCTGGGAGCTTATTGGACTGGAGTATGGTTTCAAGCTTTGGCAAAGCCACACTCATCCCTTCCTTGGATTCCACACTACCTTCTTCTCTCCTTTCAAAAACGCCACGAAGGCTTGCAGGGAGGCGAGATTCAGCAGAACAAAGTAGTACGGAATGGAATAGACGGCTGAGAGTGTTTCACCGCTGGATTCTTTTTTGTGCCCGCTCCAGGCGAGAATCAGAAAGGCCAGGTAGCCAAGTGCCGCCAATGCGTAGAAGCCTTTTACGGGAGCCAGGTAAAGTGCCGCGTACGCCAGGGTTAGCATGGGAATAAACGCGCCGTACCTC
This sequence comes from Marinobacter sp., assembly GCF_041595835.1. Taxonomy (GTDB): domain Bacteria; phylum Pseudomonadota; class Gammaproteobacteria; order Pseudomonadales; family Oleiphilaceae; genus Marinobacter. Next base: position 3,037 of record NZ_JBFHJO010000017.1, read on the forward strand.
AGCAGTTTGTGGGAGATCATCTGCCAGGCAAATAACAGGTTACGGGCCGGGTTCATCAGGTGTTTCATGTCTTTAAGTGCCCACAGCGCACGAAGGCTTACCCGGACACGCATACTGAATTCGCTGCTACCGTCACTGAGGGCTTCTTCTTTTAGCAGCGCTTCGGGTTCGTAAACAACCCGATACCCCTGCTCTACTACCTTCAGTGGTTGCACAAAGTCTGGCAACTGGTCTGCCCGGAGTGGTTGGTACAAGGCTGTACGCATGGCATCAATGCCACCGTCTACTCCCACTACGGAACCAACTTCTGTTTCCTGGTCTCGCAGCCAGTTTTCATATTTCATGTAAGCACTGCAACCGTCCCCCACCAGGGAACCATCACTGTTCACGTATACCATTTTGCCGGTTACGTAGCCTACTTCCGGGTCGTTAAAGTTGCTAACCAGCAGTTTCAGAGCGTTGGTATCCCACTGTGAATTCGCATCTGAAAACGCCAGAATTTCACCCGTGGCATGTTCTTTGAGCAGGTTCAGGCCTGCGGTTTTGCCTTGCCTCGGAACCTGCCGGAACAAGCGCACATCGCACGCAGCTTCTTTAGCGATGTTTTCTACAATCTCGTCTGTACCATCTTCTGACTCATCGGAAACTACCAGAATTTCCAGCTTGTCGTTTGGGTAGTCCAGTTCCAGCTTGTTTCTTAAGGTGGATTCAATGTCATTCGCTTCGTTATAGGCTGCAATCAGTATGGATACTTTGGGCTGGTAATCTCCGGTCTTTTTTACAGGCCTGGGATTTAAGGCAGCAACCGTTTTAACGGCCAGTGGGTAGCCAAAATAGATATAAAACAGCAATAGAAAAGACGCCCAAAATACAAACTGCATCATGCCAGATCACCTGAAATTTCCATTTTTTCTGCCTGGGTTGCGTTGGCATCAAGCACCCCCTGATTCCGCAGTACGTTGCTCATGGTTGTGAAGGAAAAGTGTTTCACCAGTTTGGCTAAACGCTGTTCGCACACATCCAGGTTGTTGTAGTGGCGGAATCTGGAGAACCATTTAACGTCCAGCCTTGGCTGTTCAGGATCAACTTCCCAGGGGTGCAGGTAGAAGACAAACGGTTTACCCTGGCGATTGATGGAGCCCAGGCCCATTCGGCTGAACCAGTACGGAAACAGGCGGAAGTATCCGCCACCGGCTATGGGTAACGTGTATCCCGGAAGTTTCAGTGTGCTCAGGGGGAACTCTGCCAGTTCATAACCTTTGTCGGTTGTCAGGCGGTGGGGCCACCTTGGGGTGCCCGGCATGCCGTACCGATCGTGATGCACCGGGAAGATTGAAGAATCCCAGGTAAAGCCTTGCTCTGCCAAAATATCCAGCGCCCACCGGGACTCATTCGTTATGGAGTAACTGGCGGCACGGTAACCCGTTACGGGTGCGCCAATAATGTTTTCCAGCACGCCCTTGGAGCGAATGGTTTCTTCACGGAATACTTCCGGCGTTTGATTGTAAATCAACTGGTGGCTGTACCCGTGGCTGGCGATTTCGTGGCCGGCATCTGCAATGCGCCGGACCAGTTCAGGGGAACGTTCAGCTACCCAGCCAAGGGTAAAGAAGGTGGCTTTTATACCTGCATTGTCGAATAAACTGAGTATGCGGTCTGTGTTGGCCTCTACCCGGTACTCCATGCTGGACCAGTCGTCGTAATTTACGGCTTCAGCTAACGCAGCAACCTGGAAGTAATCTTCCACATCGATGGTCAGTGCATTTTGAATTTGCTGTGTCATAGCATTAGTCTCGGTCACATCCTGTGACGGTTAACGGAACTGGTATTCAACACCCAAAAGCACCCAGTTTTCATTGTATTCGCTGCTGGCCTGGTCACTGACTCTATTCTCATGGCCCATTCTGGCCTGGAGGTTGAGTTCTCTGGAGGCCTGATACTCTGCTCCCAGCTCAACACTTGATGTTCGGTCATCCACGTTGTCGCTTGCATAGGTTTGATAGTCATAACCCAGCCCCAGATAGGCGTTTGTTCTCTGTGCTACGGGCCGCGAGTAACGAAGCCTCACTCCGCCGCCATCTTCACGCTCTGGGGAGTCCAGGTAGTCTGACTGACTGCCGTACAGGTCGACGTTCAGTGTGCTGCTGTTTGAGAACCGCTGATTGAAACCCGTCGATACCGTGCTTGTTTCTACAGAGATGGAGTCCTGGAGGTTGAACTGGAAATCACCGTACCGGAAATCCAGATTCGACGTTCTGTCGGTTAACTCGTGTGCTGCTCTGAAGTACCAGTCGGAACTTTGAGTCAACGCTCGTGAAATAGCTAACTCACCGACCAGGCCATCACTGCTTTGGGTGGTGGCCCCGAAGCGGGTTTCTATTTCACTGATACCCACAGAACCGGATACATCCGTCGTTGCCCAACGTTTACTGAAGGTGACTCGCCCGGTTTTTACATCAACTTCAGAACCGCTATCGTAGTCTGTCCGGCTATAGGTGGCACTCAGGCCACCGTTCAGTGTCTGGCTGAATAAGTGATTCCAGGAGGCTGTTCCGGTGTAACGCTCGGTATCACTGTCTTCAATGTCTGAAAATTCGGTGTTTTCATATCGGGTGGAAAGGGTCAGCCAGTTGGCGTTGTTAATCCGCCAGTTATAGCGTGGGCCCGTGCTGAACACATTTTTCCGGGTACGGTTGTCTGGAGTGTCGCCTGCCCGGCTGCTTTCATTAACTTCCCGCAGGGTGTTGGCAGCATCCCAGTACAGCTGGTCTGCCAGCTCGCAGTCACCGATAAAATCCATTTCGCCGTATGTTTCGTCATCGAAGCTGTCATCAAGCCAATAGGAATAGCCTACGGTGCCTCGAAGGTTTGCATTACATCTGCCCGGGTCGCTGGTGTAATCGGCCTTTATGTATACCCGGGATTCAAGGTCGCTGACTTCGCCGCTGTCGGATTTTCTCGCGTTGTCTGTGTATCTGGAATCAATGCCGCCGGTAATTTCAGTCTGGGCCGCAACATTTGACGCCGTTGTGCCGGCTACGGCGAGTGTGAACATCAGTTGTGTTGCGGTGCGGAGCATCCCTGCTCCCTGCTGACTAGCCATTGATGACCGCTCCAACAAATTTATCGGGATTGAAAGCCGCTGCTGCGTTTTCTGCCGCTGCTGTCGTGATTTTCCCGTGTGGGACAACCAGCATGGCGTAATCACACAACTCCGTCAGAATGCGAGCATCCGGAGATTCAGAAATCGGGGCGGTATCCAGCACAATGAACCTGTCCGGATAACGGCGCCGTACCGCCTGAAGAAACTGTTTCATTCTGAATGAGGTGAAAAATTCTCCCGGTGTTTCTCTTCGGCTGCCAGCCGGTATCAGGCGAAGGCGCGGGATGCCCGTTGGGTAGAGAATTCGGGCAATATCAAAATCTGGGTCGTCCAGGAAATCTGTCAGGCCGGTTTCAGGCAACACATCAAGCGTGCTGTGAAGGGACGGTTCCCGCAGGTTGCAGTCGATGATCAACGCGGTTTTAGATTGGTCGAAGGCGAACGCTGCAGCGAGGTTCAGTGCAACAAATGAAGCCCCGGCCCCCGGGCAGGCACCACTAACAACCATGGTAAAGTTATTACCACCCGAAAGTTCCAGCAATTTGGTGCGAAGGCTCCGGAACCGGTTAACCAGTGCTCTGTCCCGGGATTCCGGATAAATAACTCTGCGTTCATCCAGATCGTCTGGCGTGAGCTTTCTGGGCTCTTGCATACGGACGATCTGTTTACTGATCACGTATTTATCAACAGCACCCGGGCCAAGTTCCAGCGAACTCGGCACCAGCAGGCGGGAATCGTCCTCGTCGTTTTTCTGAACTTTGGGGTGTAAGTTTCTTTGCTCAGGCATCAGATCACCCCCAGATAAGCGAGTACAACAACCGCAATGTAAACGGCGACAGCCAACAAGGCGAAGACTCCAACCATTATGGTGACTTTACGGTCTACACGTTTTTCATAAGGTGTTCGCACTTTCGGAATTTCAATCAACACCGGCAGCCCAATCCCCTCTTCAAGCTGGTTTCTGGCACGGATACGTGGGTCAATCTGCAGCATGCCAGCTAAGGCACCAAATGGCGCAACCATGCCCAACAGCAGCCCGGCTGTTGCAAACATAGAGAACTTCGGTCCTTTGGGCTCTCTCGGATACTGGGCCGGCTCATTGATTCGGTAATTCAGGCCCTGACCTTCAATATCCAGGTGCATAGAGACTCGGGCTTTTTCTCTTCGTTTGAGGAGGTCATCATAAATTTCCCGGTTCACTTCCATGTCGCGGGTTAACTCAGAGTACCGGGCTTTATTGGACTGGATGCGCTCCATTCGAAGTGCCTGTTCCTCCATTAACCGCTCCAGCGAAGAAATTCGGGTTTTGACGGTGGCCATATCGGCTCGTGTTGTGGAGAGCGCTGCGCTGAGTTCCTGATACAGCGGGTTGACTGCATCATCACCGGCCAGCGAGTTCCGGGATGGTGGCCGTTGCGACGCTGCTTTTTGCTGTTTTCTCAGCTCTGCCAATTGTTCCCGAAGGATCACAATGTCAGGGTATGAATCGTGGTACTGCAAGCGAAGCGAATCCAGTCGTTCTTCAAGTAATCTGATGCGCTCCCGGTATGCGTCTTCCGTTCTGCCCTGGCGGATGGTTGGACTAATACCTGCCAGCTGCTCTTCTAACGAGGCCGTGCGTGTTGTTAGTTCTTCCTGCTCCAGCTTTGCCAGTTCCAGCTGATTCCGCAGCTGAGCCATACGCGAGTTGCCTTCCTGCTCAGTGCCATCATTATGCTCAGACAAAAACTGTTTGAGCCGGTTTTCTGCCTCTGTCAATTGCTGCTCGTAGGTTTTTACCTGCTTATCAATGAACTCGTATGCCCCGCGGCTTTCTACGCGCTTGCGCTCTTTGGTTTCTTCAACAAACAGCTGAGCAAGGCGTTGAGCGGTGCGAAAGGCTTCCATCTGGGAGGTAGATGTAAAGCCGATACTGAAGTAGCTGTCGCCCCGCGGGCGGATGGCCACACCTGCCCGCACGTAGGCAATCCGACGCTCGATGGATTCCGGGTCCATGGCTGCGTCTTCAAATATTGAGGTATCAGTTGCTACCTGTTCAATCACTGTGCGGCCGAGAATCAGTTCCTTGGCCGCAGAGATTCTGTCACTGATTTCTGTAGTGACGGCCCGCCCTTCCATGAGCGGGGTAATGATATTTTTGTCATCAACAAAGATGATGACATCCGACTGATACTTGTAGGGCCACACAAATCCGGCTCCGAGAATCGCAAAACTCACGACAACAAACAGCAGAAATGCGAGCCATTTACGGCTACGAACCTCTCTGATAACTTCCTGTGGTATCTGCGACAGGGGTAACGCCATATCAACCCAACCTTAAATAATCCTGCGGAACTTCTGATTAAAACCGTCGCTCTGGGACAGAGAGAATATCTCCTGGCCGCATGGAGTAGTTGGTTTCGACTTTGCCTTTGCTAAGGATGTCGTCAAGCTTGACCGGAATCGCGACAACTTCGCCGTCCAGAACCCGATACAGCATTGCGCTGTTCAGCGACGCAAACTCGTTAGCGCCTCCGGCACTCAGAAACACATCCAATACGGTCATGCCACTCCGATGGGGTACAGAGATCGGCTGAGCAACAGCACCGGTTACCCGCACCCTGTCAGTAAACTCGTGACTACCCATAGAGGTAACCACTACGCTGACCTGTGGCTCACGAATGTATTCGGTGAGAGAGGTTTTGATGTTACTGGCCAGCTCTTCAGGTGTACGGCCACTGGCCTGAACATCACCTACCAGCGGAACCGATATTTTGCCATCAGGCCGCACGGGAACTGAGATGCTCAGGTCATCGTTACGCCAGACAGACACCTGAACTACGTCAGTTGCGCCCAGTACATATTGGTTAACGCTGTCTCTGGTATCAACTGCCAGAGCCCGCTGGATTTGTTCAGGGGATGATACAGAGGGGCCGGCACAGCCGGAGAGTATGGCTACCGCCACAAAGGACGTAAAAAGCCCTTGAATAAGATACTTCCGTGACATCTTTTTTCCTCGCGTCTGAGGTCCATGCTACTTTCCATGTTTCGGGAACAGGTTGCCCCCGAAACTACCTTGATCCTTTCTTGAACAATACCACTTCTACTGTTTGTATTATAATCAGCAAATCAAGAAGCAGGCTTTGATTCTTGATGTAGTATAGGTCATACCTGAGTTTTTCCCGGGTATCTTCTTCGTTGTCTGCATAGGCAAAACATAACTGCGCCCAGCCTGTCAGCCCTGGTTTTACCCGGTGGCGTTCTGAATAGAACGGGATTCTCTCCGATAACTGTTCCACAAACACTGGACGTTCAGGCCTGGGGCCCACGAAGGCCATGGTGCCATTAAGCACATTAAAGATCTGCGGAAGCTCATCAATTCTGACTTTACGAATAAACTCTCCAACCCGGGTTACACGGTTGTCGTTTTTTTTCGCCCACACGGCCCCATGCTTTTCTGCATCGGTTCTCATTGAGCGGAACTTATAAACCCGGAAAACTCTGTTGTTCAGCCCTACCCGCTCCTGGCTATACAGCACCGGGGCTTTGAAACCATCCTCCAGCTTAATCGCAAGAGCCGTCAGTAACATGATGGGGAATGTGGCCAGCAACAATGCGCCGGCAGAGAGAATATCGAGTGCACGTTTGCCCACACCGTACACTGAAGAGACGGTAAAACCATCGGAGAACACCAGCCATCCCCGGGTGATCATTTCCAGGGCCACCTTGCGGGATTCCCGCTCGTAGAAGTTGGCGCCGTCGATGATTTGCACACCTTCCATTTTACATTCCAGAAGGTCATCCATAGGGAGCCCGCGGCGGCGATCATCTACCGCCACAACTATCTCTCTGACCGGATAGCGTATTACGTAATCGTGCAAAGTAGTTGGCAGGTTAATCAGGTGTTTTTCTGCCACTTCGACGGGTTCATCAGGCAAAGGTACAAAGCCAGCCAGGGTAAAGCCTTTGCGATTAAATGGGGTTGTGAGGTCTTCCAGCATTTGCTTGGCACGGTGACCGGCCCCCAGCACCAGCACTCGCCGTTTGAAGGCTTCATTGCCTACAATGGCAAAAAACACTACCCGCACGATGCCCAATGAAAATATCGACAAAACGGTGGCTGATGTCAGCAGCCCGAAGCTGCCCAGATACCATAACCAGTCGTCTGCGACGAAGTAGGCGAAACCGTGTACCGGTATAGCAAGAATCATGGCCATTATGGTGCGCAGCATCATGCCTGACATGCCTTCTTCGACACTGGACTGATGCACACCAAGGGCAATCATGACGATAAGATTAACGAGAGAAAAGACGATAATTGAGGGGATAACGTAAGGCAGGCTTTCAACGAAGAAACCGACTTCCCCAAAAAGGCGAAAAAATACAGCCAATGAAAACGCCAGGGCCATAACGACAAAGTCAATAAGGCCAAGAATAACAAAAGGCAGGTGGATATAGTGTCTGAATAACCTGACGTGGGCCACGTCATCTCCTTGTGCGGTTTATACTGCACCGTACTACTAGCGTCCTTTGCTACATACCGTAACAAACCGTTTCAGAATTGTACGGCAATTCCTTGAAACTGCAAACGTTCCGTGGCCCACATTTTTGTTTAATGTGCGATACCCCTAAGTTCAGAAAGTATCGCCAGGCACCCTCACCCAACCTTCCATAATAATCCGCGCACTGCGGCTCATAATGGCTTTGGTGGCTGTCCACTGGCCGTTTGCTTCTTTTGCTTCCGCACCAACACGCAAGGTGCCGGACGGATGACCAAAGGTTACTTCTGTTCGATCTCCACCGCCAGCGGCCAGATTTACCAGAGTTCCCGGAATGGCAGAGGCTGTAGCAATAGCCACGGCCGCAGTACCCATCATAGCATGGTGCAGTTTGCCCATAGACATGGCGCGAACCAGCAGGTCTACATCAGACGCCCGGATACTCTTACCGCTGGAGGAAACATAATCTACCGGCCTGGCCACAATTGCGACTTTCGGGGTGTGCTGGCGGCCAGCTGCCTCACCGATCTCTTTGATCAAACCCATTTTAACGGCGCCGTGGGCACGAATGGTTTCGAACATGGCCAGCGCTTTCGGGTCGCTATTAATGTCGTCCTGTAGTTCGGTGCCTTTATAGCCAATATCTTCGGCGTTAATAAAGATGGTCGGGATGCCCGCGTTGATCATCGTGGCTTTAAGTGTGCCCACACCCGGAACATCCAGCTCGTCCACCAGGTTGCCGGTCGGGAACATGGCACCTTCGCCATCGGCTGGATCCATAAATTCGATTTTTACTTCAGCCGCAGGGAAAGTGACACCGTCCAGCTCAAAGTCACCCGTTTCCTGCACTTCACCGTTAGTGACAGGTACATGAGCAATGATGGTCTTTTGGATGTTCGCTTGCCAGATCCGAACGGTGCACACGCCATTTTCGGGGATGCGCTCTTTAGCGACAAATCCACCATTAATTGCGAAGGCTCCAACAGCAGCTGTCAGGTTGCCGCAGTTTCCGCTCCAGTCCACAAATGGCTTATCAATGGCCACCTGGCCAAACAGATAGTCCACATCGTGATCTGGCTGAGTGGGCGCAGCCAGAATCACCGTTTTGCTGGTACTGGAGGAGGCATTGCCAAGACCGTCGATTTGCTTTTCGTAGGGATCAGGGCTGCCGATCACCCTTAGCAATAGCTTATCGCGGGCTTCGCCGGGAACCTGGCAGGCTTCAGGTAAGTCCTGAAGGCGGAAAAATACGCCTTTACTGGTGCCGCCACGCATGTAGGTAGCGGGTACTTTGATTTGTGGGGGGAAGCTCATGAAATGCCTCTCTTTGAAAGCATTTGGGTGGATGAACGCTGACCCCTTTGCCAGCATGGCTTTGGGGTCAGGTGTCCAAACTACAATCAGATTATGCGGTGCCTTCAGCTTCCAGGAAGTCCTGGGCAAAGCGCTGGAGTACGCCGCCAGCTGAATAGATGTTCAGCTCGGCAAAGGTATCCAGTCGGCACTTCACAGGCACTTCTACGGTTTCGCCGTTTTTACGGTGGATCACGAGAGTGAGCTCCGCACCTGGGGCAATTTCACCTTTGATATCGAAGGTTTCGGTGCCATCGATGTTGTAGGTGTGGCGTGTTTCACCTTCACGGAACTGCACAGGCAGTACGCCCATGCCCACCAGGTTGGTGCGGTGAATACGCTCGAAACCTTCAGCAACGATGACTTCAACACCCGCCAGACGTACACCTTTGGCAGCCCAGTCACGGGAAGAACCCTGGCCGTAGTCAGCACCGGCAACAATGATCAGCGGTTGCTTGCGCTCCATGTAGGTTTCAATAGCTTCCCACATGCGAGTTACTTTGCCTTCTGGCTCGATTCGCGCCAAAGAGCCCTGCTTCACTTCGCCGTTTTCATCCCGAACCATTTCGTTCAACAGTTTCGGGTTGGCGAAGGTGGCGCGCTGGGCGGTCAGGTGATCCCCACGGTGGGTTGCGTAGGAGTTAAAGTCTTCCTCCGGCACGCCCATTTTGTGCAGGTATTCACCGGCGGCAGAGTCCATCATGATGGCGTTAGACGGCGACAGATGGTCTGTAGTGATGTTGTCACCCAGAACCGCCAGCGGGCGCATACCAGTCATGGTGCGTTCGGCGGCCAATGCGCCTTCCCAGTATGGCGGACGACGAATGTAAGTAGACTTCGGCCGCCAGTCGTACAACGGGCTCTTGGCCTGCTCTACTGCATCCAGGTTAAACATCGGGATGTAGACCTGTTTGAACTGCTCAGGCTTAACGAATTCACCGACAATGCGATCGATTTCTTCGTCAGACGGCCACAGGTCTTTGAGAGTGACGGGGTTGCCGTCTTTATCATAACCCAGCGCATCTCTCTCGATATCAAAACGAACGGTACCGGCAATGGCGTAGGCTACAACCAGTGGCGGTGACGCCAGGAACGCTTGTTTGGCATACGGGTGTATACGGCCATCAAAGTTCCGGTTGCCAGACAACACTGCGGTTGTGTAGAGGTCGCGGTCGATGATTTCCTGTTTGATTTTCGGGTCCAGGGCGCCAGACATGCCGTTACAGGTGGTGCAGGCATAGCCCACAATGCCAAAGCCCAGCTTTTCCATTTCAGGCAGCAACCCGGCTTCTTCCAGATACAAACGAGCCACTTTCGAGCCCGGCGCAAAGGACGATTTAACCCAGGGTTTACGAACCAGCCCCAGCTCGTTCGCTTTCTTGGCTACCAGCCCGGCTGCTACGACGTTGCGAGGGTTGGAGGTGTTCGTGCAGGATGTAATCGCAGCGATAATGACCGCACCATCCGGCATCAAACCTTTTTTCTCTTCTTCCAGCGCCGCATCCAGATTAACAGCGATACCACGATCGTGCAGATCAGCAGTAGCCACACGGCGGTGCGGGTTGGATGGTCCGGCCACGTTACGAACCACGGTCGACAGATCAAACTCAAGAACACGTTCGTACTGGGCTTCTGTCATTTCGCTGGCCCACAAACCGGATTCTTTTGCGTACTTTTCAACCAGATCTACCTGCTCTGGCTCACGGCCGGTGAGCTTCAGGTAATCGATGGTCTGATCGTCGATGTAGAACATCGCGGCCGTTGCGCCGTATTCGGGGGTCATGTTGGAGATGGTGGCTCGGTCGCCGATGGTCAGGCTGGATGCACCTTCACCGAAGAACTCCAGGTACGCACCCACGACTTTTTCCTTGCGCAGGAATTCGGTAATGGCCAGTACGATATCGGTAGCGGTGATACCTGGCTGACGCTTGCCCGTCAGTTTCACGCCAACGATATCCGGCAGGCGCATCATGGATGGCTGGCCGAGCATCACGGTTTCAGCTTCCAGCCCACCAACACCTACTGCGATTACACCCAGCGCATCAATGTGCGGGGTATGGCTGTCGGTGCCGACACAGGTATCCGGGAAGGCGATTTGATGGCCGTCTTCATCAGCCCGGTTCTGGATCACCGGAGACATTTTCTCCAGGTTGATCTGGTGCATGATGCCGTTACCGGCCGGAATGACGTCTACGTTACGGAACGCGGTACGAGTCCAGTTGATAAAGTGGAAACGGTCTTCGTTGCGACGCTCTTCAATAGCACGGTTCTTTTCAAACGCATCCGGATCAAAACCCGGAGCTTCTACCGCCAGGGAGTGATCCACAATCAACTGGGTTGGTACTACCGGATTCACTTTCGCCGGGTCGCCGCCCTTCTCTGCGATGGCATCACGCAGGCCGGCAAGGTCAACCAACGCCGTTTGCCCCAAAATGTCGTGACAAACAACCCGGGCTGGATACCAGGGGAAATCCAGATCGCTTTTGCGTTCGATCAGCTGTTTCAGAGAATCCGTCAGGGTTTCTGCATCACAGCGACGAACAAGTTGTTCCGCCAGAATTTTGGAGGTGTATGGCAGTTTTGCGTATGCCCCCGGGTGAATGGCTTCGATGGCCGCACGGGTGTCATAGTATTCCAGGTCTGTGCCCGGAAGGGGCTTTCTAAATTCGATATTCATAATAATCAGCTCCGCTTCTCAATTGGCAACCACTCCTGGTGTTCTGGACCAGTGTAGTCTGCGCTTGGGCGGATGATACGGTTGTTGGCACGCTGTTCTTTAACGTGTGCCGTCCAGCCGGATACCCGGGACATCACAAAAATGGGGGTAAACAACTCGGTTGGAATGCCCATGAAGTGATAAGCCGATGCATGGAAGAAATCAGCATTGCAGAACAGTTTCTTCTCACGCCACATAACTTCTTCGCAACGAACGGACACCGGGTACAGAACGGTATCGTTCACTTCCTTCGCCAGCTTTTCGGACCACTGCTTAATGATGCCGTTGCGAGGGTCACACTCTTTATAGATAGCATGACCAAAGCCCATGATTTTTTCTTTACGCTCAAGCATACCCATCAGGCCGGCTTCTGCTTCATCCGGCGTCTGGAAGCGCTGAATCAGCTCCATAGCCGCTTCGTTAGCACCACCGTGCAACGGTCCACGCAGCGAACCGATCGCGCCAGTCACACAACTATGGATGTCAGAGAGGGTCGACGCGCACACGCGGGCAGTAAAGGTGGAGGCATTGAACTCATGCTCTGCGTACAGAATCAGAGACACGTTCATTACGCGCTCATGCAGCTCGCTCGGCTTTTTACCGTGCAGAAGCTCGAGGAACAAACCACCGATGGAGTCTGACTCACTGTTAGCGGTGTCAATGCGCACACCGTCGTGGGCGAACCGGTACCAATAAGTGATGATCGCCGGGAATGTCGCCAGCATACGATCGATTTTATCGTCCTGCTCACTGAAATCTTTTTCAGTTTCCAGGTTACCCAACATGGAACAACCGGTACGCATGACATCCATCGGGTGAGCGGTGCTCGGGATTTGTTCCAGAACCGTTTTCAGAGCGTCCGGCAGTGTGCGCAGGCTCTTAAGCTTGGCCTTATAGGCATCCAGCTCTTGCTGGTTTGGTAGCTTGCCGCGCAGCAGCAGGTATGCCACTTCTTCAAATTGGGCATTTTCAGCCAGATCAACTACGTCGTAACCACGGTAGGTCAGGCCGGCACCGGTTTTACCAACCGTACACAGGGCCGTTTCACCGGCCACCTGGCCACGCAGGCCTGCTCCGCCTAGTTTTTTTGCTTCAGCCATGCTGGTCTCCCATCATTTTCAATTTTTTGGAATTTTGGTGATTAGTCTTTTTTCTGAACGAACAATTGGTCCAGCTTTTGTTCGAAGTCGTGGTAGTTCAGGAAGTCGTATAGCTCCATGCGGGTTTGCATCAGGTCTACTACGTCTTTCTGATCGCCTTTTTCCAGAATATTCTGGTATACCGTCAGCGCAGCTTTATTCATGGCGCGGAAGGCACTCAAGGGATACAGAACCATCGCGGCACCGGATTCGGCGAGTTCGGATTTGTTGTACAGCGGCGTTGCACCAAACTCAGTGATGTTGGCCAGAATCGGCGCATCAATGGCTTCAGCGAAAGCTTTGTAATCTGACAGTTCGTGCACGGCTTCAGCAAAGATGCCGTCGGCACCAGCTTCAATGCAGGCTTTCGCACGGTCGATAGCCGCTTCCAGGCCTTCTTTCTGGAACGAATCGGTACGGGCCATGATGAAGAAATCATCATCCTCACGGGCGTCTACCGCAGCTTTGATCCGGTCAACCATTTCTTCTTTGGAAACGATTTCTTTGTTCGGGCGGTGGCCACAGCGCTTCTGGGCAACCTGGTCTTCAATGTGGACAGCCGCCGCGCCGGCACGCTCCATCTCACGAATGGTGCGGGCGATGTTAAATGCACCACCCCAGCCGGTGTCGATATCAACCAGAAGAGGAACATCCGTTGCAGCCGTTATACGGCGCACGTCTTCCAGTACATCGTTCATACTGGTCATGCCCAGATCCGGCAAGCCGTATGATGCGTTCGCAACACCACCACCAGACAGGTAAATGGCCTGATGCCCTACTCGCTCAGCCATCATGGCCGTGTAGGCGTTGATGGTGCCAACGATTTGCAAAGGGTGATTTTCCTTCAGAGCCTTGCGGAACCGAGCGCCAGCTGACAGTTTATTAGCCATAACAAATAACCTCTTTAATCAGATAGTTAACACGCCTTCCTGAATCTTTTTCTCAATATTCTGGCGTGCGGCGTTGATGTGTCTTTTCATTAGAAATTCGGCGAGATCACCATCGCGCTGGGCAATGGCTTCGACGATACGGCGGTGTTCACCCAGCGCCATATGGGGGCGCCCGGCTGAGGTGCTTAACCGATAGCGGTACATCCGCACCATGTAATAAAGATCTCCCAGAAGCATCTGGGCCAGCTTGGTATTGCGGCTGCCGGTGGCAATCCGGTGATGGAAATCGTAATCGCCCTCGGCCTGGTAATAGGCCTGGCCCTGAGCTTCCTCAATCAATGCTTCATGGCTATCGAGTGTAGCCTGAAGATCTCGGATTTCCTCATCGGTCATCCGCTCAGCGGCTTGCCGTGCAGCTAACCCCTCCATTACCTCACGAATCCGGTACAGCTCTATCAGTTCCTCAGCGCTGACAGACACCACATTCACACCCGCATGTGGGCGGCGTACCAGCAAGCCCCTGGATTCAAGGCGCCCCAAAGCTTCCCTCAGTGGCCCTCTGGTCAGATTGAAGCGTGAGCAGAGTTCAACTTCGCCTATTTTTTCACCTGGAGCCAAGTCACCTTTTACGATTGCCGTTTGCAAACAATCGAACGCCTCATCGGCACGGGTTTGAGTCTGTAATTGAGGTTCGGCCATATTTTGTTAACAATCCATGCGTTGATGATCCGAAAACTACGCTCCAACAGAGGGATTGTCAACAATAAGACATAAGGCTTAAGTATGATTGTTTGCATTAGTGGAGTGGAGCGGGCTCGTGCGTACCGGTATCAACAGGAAACGCTCCTTTTAGGCGGGCAACTTGGTTACACTTAGCACACTTTATGGGAAGGCTCCCGACAAGCACGTATCGAATAAAGGATGAACAACATGATCAAAAAGTGTCTCTTCCCCGTTGCCGGTTACGGCACACGCTTTCTTCCGGCCACCAAGGCCATGCCCAAGGAAATACTGCCGGTTGTTAACAAGCCGTTGGTTCAGTATGGGGTTGAAGAGGCAGCGGATGCCGGCATGCACGAATTTGGTTTTGTGACCGGCCGGGGCAAACGCGCTATCGAAGATCACTTCGACATCAGCTACGAGCTGGAGCATCAGATTGCCGGCACAGGTAAAGAAGGCTTACTGACCTCCATCCGTGACCTGATCACTAACAACACTTTCGCCTTTACACGCCAGAATGAAATGAAAGGCTTAGGTCACGCCATCCTGACGGGCCGAAACCTGGTCGGCGACAATCCATTTGCCGTGGTACTGGCGGATGATTTCTGTATTGGCCCGGAGGATGGTGATGGTGTATTGACCCAAATGGTCAAACTGTACAATCAGTTCCGCTGCTCAATCGTCGCCATTGAAGAAGTGCCTATGGATGAAACCCATAAGTATGGTGTGATTGCGGGTGAGTCCATGAAAGACGGCCTTTACCGCATTACCGATATGGTTGAAAAACCAGCTCCGGAAGATGCGCCAAGCAACCTGGCGATCATCGGTCGCTATATTCTGACACCAGACATTTTCGAGATTCTGGAGCGCACGCCTCCCGGAAAAAATGGCGAAGTTCAGATCACAGATGCATTGATGGAGCAGGCCAAGAATGGCTGCGTGCTGGCTTACCAATTTAAAGGCAGGCGCTTTGATTGCGGCAGCATCGATGGGTTTGTTGAAGCCACTAACTACGTTTACGAAAACATCTACAAGAAAGGCAACTAAGGGCTCACCCCCCTAACAACTGCATGACCATGCGCCGGTTGTCCGCTGAAGCCTTGCGGAACCGGCGCAGAATTTCTGACTCTTCGTCGGATAACTGAATGCGGTCAATTTCCTGCTCCAACTCCTTTAGCGCGACAGTAAGGTCGTCACTGTTGCTGAAAGCCAGCCCCGGCAATTCCAGCTGATCACGGTCACCGCTTTCATCCATATCCAGCAAATGCTCAAGAGGCGTTTCTGTTTTCACACACAAATCCAGAAGCTCGTTCACGCCAGGATAGCTACGCTGTTTCAGCTCTGAGGCTTCCCAGCTTCGCACCCGGGCTTCATCAACACCGCACATGTTGGCAACGTCAGCCAGAGAAAGCTGCCCCGCTTCCCGCAGGTAACGTAACCGCCGGTGGAATGACTGAAGGTACCGCATAGTTCAGCGCCCCTGATCGATTGTCTGAAGAAAAAAGTAATTCCGGAAATGTATCGTATATATAAGGCCATAGACAATCTGGCTATACTTAACGATTCTCGAATATATCACTTAGTTAAAGCCCGCACCCCTCGGTTTTCGCTGCTTTATTTTCCGAGATTCTGACTATAGATTGAAATCAACCTTCCTCTGCCATTCTTACTTAGCCTGGTCCGATAATGTCTGACGCAAAAAAATCTGATCTTTTGCTTGTTGTCGTGACCCTGCTGGCTGCAATGGGCTGGGTATTTTCCAAAGAAGCCGTGCTGATGATGCCGCCGCTGATGTTTATGGCTGCACGTTTCTTATTGGCCGGCGGTGTTCTTGCCATTATCGCCATTCCCGCTCTGTTCAGGCTCAGCCAGGAGCAACTGCTTCGTAGTATAGGCGTGGGCGCGGTCTTCGGCATTGCCATGACCTGCTGGATCATGGGCCTTTTTCATGGCGACAGCATGGGGGAAGGTGCCTTTTTAACCAGCCTGGGCGTCGTTATCGTTCCGATCATCGCCCGCATCGTATTTGGCGAAGTACAACCTATGAGTACGTGGATGGCCATCCCGATTGCTGTTGGAGGGCTGGCATTGCTGTCTTTGGAAAACGGCTTTCAGCCTGAGCCGGGGCAGCTTTACTTCGTTGCTGCTGCATGTATATTCGCACTCTATTTCACCCTGAACACAAGGGCAGCCAATCACCGGACCGTGGTGGATAAACAAGGCCAAACCGTCGAGAAGAAAAAGGTACCCGCCCTGCCCCTCACGGCGATGGCGCTACTGACTGTTGGCGCGGTTACCTTAGCCGAATCTTCTATCAGCGAACCCTGGGCTCCCTCCCTCGCCAACCCTCAGCCTATGTTGTACGTTTGGGTGCTGGCGAGTGCAGTGATAGCAACTGCGGGTCGATTCTTACTGCAAACCTATGCCCAGAGCCTTTCTGTGCACAGCCATGGGGTAGTCATTCTTGTACTGGAACCCGTGTGGGTTGCGCTGTTTGCTACGGTCTGGTTTGGCGAAACCATGAGCAGCCTTCAACTCGCCGGATGCGGCCTGATTTTCGCTGCACTTTTGGTAAACCGCTGGAATGCTATCAGCCGTGCCATCAAAGGCCTTCTGAAAGTAAAAAATAGCAGCCAAAGAGGTTGACCCACCGGAACGAAATCCGTATATTTCGTCCCCGTTGCAGGACACAGGACCATAGCTCAGTTGGTTAGAGCGCTACCTTGACATGGTAGAGGTCCCCAGTTCGAATCTGGGTGGTCCTACCAATTCTGCAAGAAAAAAGGTCACTTAGGCATATGCCAAGTGGCTTTTTTCGTTTCAGGCGGTGGTAAACTGCCTATTCAGGCAGCACCTCCAAACCTTTTTTCCAGCCACGCGTTAATATCGCTGGATTCGTACATCCACTGTTCACTGCCATCGCTATTTTTAATCCGCAAGCAAGGTACTTTCACGGCTCCGCCACCTTGCTGCAACTCAGCCCGATGAGCTTCATTATGCTGCGCATCCCGCAATTCTATATTCAGGTTCAGCCGTGCGATCTGCTTGCGCACTTTCACGCAGAACGGGCAGGTTTTAAATTGATATAGCGCCAATTGCTCGCAAGCCGCATCCACTTTCTGCTGCTCTTCAGAGTTTCGCTCCACAGGCTTCCCACCGCCAAGTTTTTCGCTTAACAGCACGAAGGGAGTCAGAATAAGACGTAAAGTCCGGAAAAAATATCGGATAACCACTCGCATTGAATAAACCTTTAAAATGAAGCTTCGGATTCGGTGGGCAGTATAAAGCAAAACCAGTACCGTTCGGGCAACCTGAATAGAGTTACCTACCAGTTATGTTTTTCTTCCTTCTCCTGCTCGGCTTTCCGCTCCCGGATTTTCTCCAGCTTGTCTTTGGGAATTTGCATGTTGGCGGTATCCCTGAGCAGTAGAAGGCTGCCAACCACCATGGCGATAGCGCCCAGAATAAACAACCAACCAATTACCGGCATCATTCAGCTCCTTTTCTGTGCTTCCGTTCAGTGTACCCCAGTCTTCTGGCACACGGTAACGCTCTGACACTGGGAGAAATGGCTTGTCCAAGGCTGTGCAGCTTCGTACCATTGCCCTGTCTTTCATTCACCAACCTTCGCCAGCCAGGATACCGATGCGCACACAGCTCGATATAACCGTTGATTCAGCCCAGACTGCTGTAGATGCTCTTGCTGAAGGCTCTGAACTCTCTAAACAGCGCATTAAGGATGCGATGGCAAAGGGTGCCTGCTGGTGGACTCAGAAAGGTAAAAAGGTACGGTTACGCAAGGCCAAGCGAGAGCTTAAACCTGGCACTCGCATCGAATTATTTTACGACGACCAGGTTCTTTCAAAAGTTCCGGAGCCCCCCATACTCGTGCAGGATTTCCGCAGCTATAGCGTCTGGTTTAAACCCCACGGTTTGCTTTCTCAGGGGTCACAGTGGGGAGATCACTGCAGTTTACTTCGACTCGCAGAAGTTAAGTTAAACAGGCCATGCTTTCTGATTCATCGTCTTGATGGGGATGCAGCAGGGTTAATGCTGGTTGCCCACGATGGAAAAGCCGCAGGTGCGCTTTCACAGATGTTTTCTGGCCGCTCCGTGACCAAGATCTACCAGGCGAAGGTAGCGGGGCGATTGGAAGCTGAAGATTTACAGGTTGATGCAGCCCTGGATGGCAAAGAGTCTGTAAGCCGGGTGACCACTTTGAGTTTTGATGAAGAGGCTAATGCCACATTGGTGAAAGTGGCCATCGAAACCGGAAGAAAACACCAGATTCGACGGCACCTTGCTGGCATCGGCCACCCCATTATCGGGGACAGGCTCTATGGGCAAGCGAGCCCGGAAGGATTACAGCTGGAAGCTGTATATCTGGCTTTCGATTGCCCGCTACTCAAGCGCTCACAGGCCTTCGGTCAGGCCTTATAAAAGTCCCGGTACCAGTCTACGAAGTTGGCAATGCCCTCTTCTACCGGTGTCGCGGGCCTGTAATCCACATCTTTGATCAAGTCATCCACATTAGCGTAAGTGGCGGGTACGTCACCAGGCTGCAAAGGCAACAGGTTCTTCTGTGCTTTTTTACCCACACGCTCCTCGATAATTTCGATAAAGCGGGACAGTTCTACCGGGTTATTGCTACCGATGTTGTAGATGCGATACGGCCCTTTACTGGTACCCGGGTCTGGTTGAGCGCCGGACCAGTCCGGATTTGGTTCAGCCACATGATCCAACGTGCGGATAACGCCTTCTACAATGTCATCAATGTAGGTGAAGTCTCGTCTGTGCTGGCCATGGTTGAATACATCAATGGGCTCACCCGCCAGAATCTTCTTGGTGAAGATAAACAACGCCATATCCGGACGCCCCCACGGGCCATACACTGTAAAAAACCGTAGGCCGGTGGTCGGCAGGTTGTACAGATGGCTGTAGGTGTGAGCCATGAGCTCATTGGCCTTCTTGGAGGCGGCATACAGGCTCAGTGGATGATCCACATTATCGTGCACGGAGAATGGCATGGTTTCATTGGCACCATAGACCGAACTGCTGGAGGCATAAACCAGATGTTTCACATCGTTATGTCTGCAGCCTTCCAGAATATTCATGAAGCCCACAAGATTGGCATCAATGTATGCGTGTGGATTTTCCAGGGAATAACGAACACCAGCCTGAGCGGCCAGATGCACTACCCGTTCCGGTTTGTGCTCCCGGAACAGCTTTTCCATCACGTCACGATCAGCCACGTCTTCACGTACTTCTGTGAAGCCCGGTTTGTTCAACAAACGTGCCAGACGAGCCTCTTTCAGGTTTACGTCGTAATAGTCGTTAACGTTATCGACACCGATCACTTCATCGCCGCGATCCAGCAACCGATGGGCCAGGTGTGAGCCGATAAAGCCGGCGGTTCCCGTTACGAGAATTTTCAAGGTTCGTTCTCCAGAAAAATGGCGCCCGGGGGGCGCCTTTTAATCTTGCTTAGAAGCTAACGCCAACACTTGCAAACGGGCCGGAGAGTTCAACATCCAGCTGATCGTCGTCATCTTCATAGTCAATTGCCATCTGGCGATAGCCTGCGCGCAATTGCACCATGGCAAACTGATACTGGCCATATACGTTGAAGTCGTGCAAAGAGTCGCCATCGTAGGCGATCACATTGCCTTCACCACCAACGGAGACGCCGGAAA
Source organism: Marinobacter sp. (assembly GCF_041595835.1). Taxonomy (GTDB): domain Bacteria; phylum Pseudomonadota; class Gammaproteobacteria; order Pseudomonadales; family Oleiphilaceae; genus Marinobacter. The sequence continues at coordinate 23,129 of NZ_JBFHJO010000017.1, forward strand.
ACGGCAGGTCAAAGCGAACCGCGGCGTAACCCATAGGTACGACAGCATCAACCGAAGTATTACTGACCTGACCACTCCTCTTGTCACGCAAAACCAGTTCACTGTCAAATTTACGGGCGGTCAGACCCAGGTCGAGGTTCACCCAGTTATCCAGCACTTCATAATAGAAGGTGGCGTCGAGCTGTTCGATGTCCAGTTCGGAGTCAACACTCGAATTAGCACCAATAACATCAAAGCCACCAGCACCAATGTTACCGCTCCCACTCTGGGAAATATCCGTGTAGTTCACTCGTACATTCGGCAGCAGAGGAATCGGATGCTCAAAGTTAGCGGTAAAGTTGGCGTTACCATCGCTGCTCATGTTGAGGTCGTCCTCAATATCTACAGCAGAACCTTTGTTCACCACGTCGCCGGAAAAATCCGAATCCCAGTAGCTGACATTCGCACCTACACCCAGAATGTCGGCATTTGCCAGCGGGGCGGCAAGTACCAACGAGCCACCCAAAACAATCATCAATTTACGCATAACACACTCGTTCTTTAATTGTTTTAACTGATCAGTCAAAGTTAATGCCCAGACGACGACCTACTTCTTCGTAGGTTTCAATCACGTTGCCAAGCCCCTGACGGAAACGGTCTTTATCCATTTTTTTCCGGGTTTCTTTGTCCCAGATACGACAACCGTCGGGGCTGAATTCGTCACCCAACAAAATGGCACCGTCACTGCGGCCAAATTCCAGTTTGTAATCAACCAGCAGCATACCCGCTTCATCAAACATGGCTTTAAGTACGTCATTCACCTTGTAGGTGAGTTCTTTCATTTTTGCCAGTTCAGGTTCCGTAGCCCAACCAAGGCTGACCGCCAAAGATTCGTTAACCATAGGGTCATGCAGGGCGTCATTCTTCAGGAACAGCTCAAAAGTGGGCGGGTTCAACTCTAACCCTTCTTCCACTCCGATTCTGCGACACAGGCTGCCTGCGGAGATATTGCGCACCACGCACTCAACCGGAATCATATCCAGCTTTTTCACCAGGGATTCTGTGCCGGATAGCAGCCCTTCAAAATGAGTGGGCACACCTGCAGCTTCAAGCTTTTCCATAATGAAGGCATTGAACTTGTTGTTCACCATACCTTTACGGTTAAGCTGTTCCATCTTTTCGCCATCAAAGGCGGAGGTGTCATCCCGGAATTCCAGAACAAAAAGGTCAGGGTCATCAGTACGGTAAACAGATTTTGCCTTACCAGCGTAAAGCTCTTCGCGCTTTTCCATTAGGGTCTCCAAACGGCAAGTGGCCTGGACCGGCCACCCCCGTTAATCAGTACAGGTGTTCAAACAGTTTGGTAAGCAGGTCGGCACTGGTGTAATCGCCATTATAGGCGTCTACTTGTTCGGCCGTAACTACCATGGCATCGTCTGCCTGGCTAACTGTTACCGTGTGGGTATGAGTTGGCTCTTGCTCATCACTGAACCAGGAGAACCAGCCCGGAGCACGTTCGTCTTCCGTGCGGAAATCTACCTGTATCCAACCTTCGCTGCGGTTGATGTCCAGAATATTCGCGCCGATTTCTTTAAGTGAGCGATTCACTTCAGCCCAGGTTCGGCCGTAATCAAGTTCCACTTCAACCGCTTTGGCCTGTTCGTCCTCGGACATCAGGCGTACCAGCGGCTTAGCGACCATGCCTGAAGCCGCCCTTGAGAACGACTTATTGTCTTCCCGTTGCTGAAGAAACTCAGCCAGTTCACCAAGAAGCTTCTTCTGAAGCTCTTTCGATGTCTGATCCTCACCGGCATCAGGATTCCAGGCAACCAATCCTTCCGGTTTTTCATCCAGCTCCAATACCTGCGCGCGGATTTCAGTCGTCTTCCGCCTGATGCCCGGCGCCAGCCTGAGCTGAACCAAAACCCTCGGCTCCGATGTCGCAGGCGTGTTCGCCAGCCCCAACAACTCTCGGCTTCGTTTGCTGAAATTGGCGAGCTCACTCTGCATTACGCCTAGCTGGGGGCTGTCGTATGCCACACCCAGACCTGACTGGTGCAACCAGGCGCTCGCGACCGGCCAAAGATGTCCAGGTACATCGTTGACCAATAACCACAACCTTCCGTCCAGTTCTTCGATCACGTAGTTCTGATCCAGAATTTCAGACGTCATATCCGGTGGGCGCGGAATGGAAGAAGGATACATCCGGCGGGAGTCGTCAGTGTTGACACTGCGGATAGGCATAACTTCGCTCAAACGAGAGCTGTCCGCTCCTTCAGGAACCTGAATGGGTGTTCCTTCCGGGGCATATACATAGTCTTCGGAACGATCGTGCAACAAGCCACACCCCGTCAGGGCGCTTGCAAGCACAAGCCCGGCAGCTGGCCGGGCCAGAGAGGCAAGTATGTAACGGGTTCTTCCAGGAACCTGCATCGGGTTACTCCGGTTGAAAGGGAATAGGTTGGCCTCAGAGAACACCTGAAGCCTTGAGCGCGTCTTCCAACTCACCATGGAATTTCTCGCTGAACGGAGTCAGCGGCAAACGAATCCCCTCACCGATCATACCCATGCGTTGCAAAGCCCACTTTACAGGAATCGGGTTCGCTTCCAGGAACAGCTTGTGATTTAACGGCATCAACTGCTCATTCAAGCGGCGAGTTTCTTCTTCATTACCGGCCATGGCAGCTTCGCAGAGCTGAGACATACCTTTTGGAGCAACGTTTGCGGTAACCGACACGTTACCTTTGGCACCCGCCAGCATAAGGTCCGCAGCCGTAGCATCATCACCTGAGTAAACCGCCAATCGGCCAGCCAAACCTTCAATCAGTTCAATACCACGTGGGATATTGCCGGTAGCGTCTTTGATACCCACAATGTTCGGAATATCGGCCAGGCGAAGAACCGTTTCATTCAGCATGTCGCAAGCAGTACGCCCCGGCACGTTATATAGAATCTGGCTCATGCCAGGAACGGCTTCAGCAATGGTTTTAAAGTGCTGATACAAACCTTCCTGAGTGGGCTTATTGTAATAAGGAACAACAAGCAGACAGGCATCTGCACCCAGTTTATGAGCCTCGGTCGTCAGCTCAATCGCTTCCCGGGTACTGTTACCACCGGTCCCGGCGATCACTGATATCCGGCCATTCACCCGCTTTATGATATGACCAATAACCCGACAATGTTCTTTTGGGTCCAGAGTGGCGGATTCACCGGTGGTGCCCACAGCCACAATGCCATGAGTGCCATTTTCAATATGAAAGTCCACCAGTTTGTCCAGATCTTCCCAGTGAATCTCACCATTGGGATGCATGGGCGTAACTAGTGCGACGAGGCTACCCGTAATCATAAAAACTCCGTCCGAATAAAACCGATATGGTAATGTTGGGCTCGAACTGACACAAGGGAATTAAAGGAGATGTCATGTCATCCGTAGCATTGAAACAGCCTGTACCCGATTTTCAGGCCCAGGCCACCGGTGATCAAACCATTACCCTGTCTGAACTCAGGGGCAAAAACGTTATTATCTACTTTTATCCGAAAGACAACACCCCGGGTTGTACCACTGAAGGCCAGGATTTCCGTGATCGAATGGAACAGTTCTCTGCTCTGGACACAGAAATATTTGGTGTTTCCCGCGATAGCCTGAAAGTACACGAAAACTTCCGGGCAAAGCACGAGTTTCCGTTTCACCTGATTTCAGATAAAGATGAAGACTTATGCAAACTGTTTGATGTCATCAAACTTAAAAAGCTCTATGGCAAAGAATACATGGGCATTGAGCGCAGCACGTTCCTGATTGATAAGGAAGGCATACTGCGCGCAGAGTGGCGTGGAGTTAAAGTTAAGGGCCATGCCGACGAAGTTCTGGACGCCGTCAAAGCCCTGTAACCGCCTACCTTTCCATGGCCGGTGTCTGAGCTGTATCTTTCACCGGCCAGGCTGCAAATACCGCTTTTAGCACAGTCGCTAGCGGGATGGCAAAGAACACTCCCCACAAGCCCCAGATTCCACCAAAAAACAACACGGCTATGATAATCGCTACCGGATGAAGGTTGTTAACTTCCGAGAACAGGACGGGCACCAGTACATTGCCATCCAGAGCCTGAATAATGCCGTAGACCACCATCACCCATATAAAGTGGCTACCCCAACCAAAAGCAAACAGCCCGATAACAGCAACCGGAATCGTTACAACTGCAGCACCAATGTAAGGAATCACCACGCTCAGCCCCACCAACAATGCGAGCAAAGCGGCATACGGCATCCCTAAAACCTTGAAGGCGATATAGGTAACAGAGCCCACGATCAGGATTTCTACAGCCTTCCCACGCACATAGTTGGCACACTGCACATTCACTTCCTGCCAGATGCTGATCATCATCGGGCGTTGCGAAGGCAACAGGCGGGCAAACGAACTCACCAGAACCTGCCGGTCTTTCAAAAAGAAAAACACCAGGATCGGCACCAAGACCATGTATATAAGCAACGCAACAAGATCCGGTATGCTGGACAGTGAAAACGACACCAGCCATTGTGTGAAGCTCGCCACTTCAGCCGAAACTTGCTGATAGATAGCATCTACCGCCTCTGCCGAGACCAGCTGGGGATATTCATCGGGCAGCACCTCGAGATAAGACTGAAGTTCGCGGATAATCCGGGGCGTTTCACGAGCAAGATTGGATACCTGGGTCCAAACCAGCGGCAACAAGCCGAAGATAAAACTAACAAGCACACCCAGGAACATCAGAAAAACCCCAAGCACTGCTACGAAGTCGGGCACCCCCATTTTTTTCAGCCTAAGAACCAGGCCTTGCAAAATAAAAGCGATGATCAATGAGGCAAGAGCCGGTGCCAGCATGGCTCCGAACCAGATAATGAATATTGTGCCGACAACCAGAATCAGAAACAGGACAATGGCTTCTTCATCTGAAAAATACTTATTGGCAAGATCTCGTAAAATTCTGACCATGAAAAACTCCGAAGATTATCCGCCGCACTTTATCACGAACCGGTACTCGCCGTTATCTTCTGCATGGCTAATAAGTTCGTGTGCGGATAACTTTATGTAGGCAGGTATGTCACGAGCTGAACCGGCATCCGTTGCAATGACTTCCAGCTGCTCGCCGGCAACCATGGTATTGAGCTCCAGCTTGGTTTTCAGCAGCGGCATCGGGCAGCGAAGCCCGCTTGCGTTAAGTATTCGGTGAGCCATAGTAAAAAACACCATTAATATTCATTCAGTAAGCGGCAGGCATTATGCCGGGGGTGTTACCCTATTGCATCTCAAGAGTTAGTAATACATTTTCAGCTACCAGCTTTAGAAAAGAACTATAGTAGGGTGTTTGCTGTCAAAGCTGCACTCTGATGTTGAGGCATTACCAGATTCCATGAAGCTATTTCCCAAAGCCCGTTTCAAGCCTGCGGTTATCGCCGCTGCCCTGCTCATGGCTGCCACGCTTGCCAGCGCCCCTTCGCTGAACGCCCAGTCTGCCAACCTGCCCAGCTTTGGCGGCAGCGGCGGGTTAATCGCCGGCCAGCAAGAAGCGTCTATCGGGCAGCAGGTAATGACGTCTATACGCCGCTCGGCTCCGCAAATCGAGGACCCGCTGGTTTACGACTACCTCAATAACATCATTTACCGCCTGGTGCCCTCGGCTCCACTTGATAACCGAAACCTTAGCCTCGTACTGATCGACAGCCCTGCACTTAATGCTTTCGCAGTACCCGGAGGTGTGGTTGGCGTTAACGGCGGACTGTTTCTCAATGCAGCCACAGAACAGCAATTCGCCTCAGTGCTCGCACACGAACTGGCCCACCTTAGCCAGCGCCATTTTGCTCGCCGCATGGAACAGAACGAAACCAGTGCACCTTTAACTCTGGCAGGCATGATTGCCGGAATCGTTCTTTCGGCGGTCACTCAGTCTGATATCGGTATTGCAGCCATCGCCGGCACCCAGGCCCTGGCACTGCAGAATATGTTGGCTTATAGCCGGGCCCATGAGCAGGAGGCAGACCGGGTTGGCATGGATATTCTGGCCAGTGCGGGGATGGACCCCAGAGGAATGCCGGAAATGTTCGAGATCATGATGCGTCAGAATCGCCTTCAGGGTAATCAGATGCCGGAATATTTATCCACTCATCCACTCACCCAAAGCCGGGTAGCAGACACTCAGAACCGGGCCGAGCAATACCCCAGCAAGCGGGTTCAGGACGGCCAGGAATACCACCTGATGCGCAGCCGTTTGCAGGTTCACTATGCGAACTCTGCAGAAGCTGCTGTTGAGATATTTGAATCGTATCTCAACCGGGACGATGTACAACACCACGACGCCATCCGCTATGGCCTTGCCGTTGCGTATCAACAGAACAAACAGCTGGTAAACGCTGAACAGATACTGCGGGATCTACTGGATAAGAATCCGGGAAGAATCACTTTTCAGGTGACCCTGGCAGAAGTCCTCGCTGACCAGAAACGCTACGAAGATGCCCGAACCTTATTACAATCAGCGCTGGCCAGAAATCCTGGCAACTACCCTATCACCTGGAGCTTAGCGAACATCGAGATAGCAGACGGAAATGGTGCGGCGGCAGCAAACTACCTTAAAGACCTGTCGCGGCAACGCCCATCCGGCGACCAGATCTGGCTGCGCCTTGCGGAAGCCGAAGGCATGGCCCGAAATATCGTAGGTGTTCACAGAGCAAGAGCAGAATATGAAGTCTTGATGGGTAATCTACGATCGGCCCAGCGCCAACTGCGCCAGGCCCAGGAAAAACTACCTGCAGGTTCTGCTGAGCGGCAGGTAGTCAATGAGCGGCTGAGCGATATCGCCAGCCGCCTTCAGGAAACAAACAGATCGTAATTCGAAGCAATCGCACAGATCAGGCGTTGCCGGCTGCTTTCAGGTTCATGTTTGCAGTGAAATCCAGCATACGTCTTAACGGACGCAAAGCACCTTCCCTGAGAACCGGATCTACATGCACTTCCTGCTCACCGGTTTCCAGCACATGGAGCAGGTTTTCCAACCCATTCATCGCCATCCACGGGCAATGCGCACAGCTTCGGCAAGTCGCTCCGTTACCGGCTGTGGGTGCTTCAATAAGTGTCTTATTCGGCGCCAGTTGCTGCATTTTGTAGAAAATGCCGTTATCCGTGGCAACGATAAACTCTTCGTTGGGCATAGTCTGCACAGCATGGATCAACTGAGAGGTAGAGCCCACCACATCCGCCAGCTCAACCACTGCATCCGGGGACTCCGGGTGCACCAGAATCGCCGCGTCTGGATAGAGTGCTTTCAGATCACCAAGCCCCCTGGATTTAAACTCTTCATGCACAATGCAGGAGCCATCCCACAGCAGCACGTCAGCCCCGGTTGTTTTCTGCACATAATGGCCCAGGTGCTTGTCTGGCGCCCAGAGGATTTTTTCCCCCTTCGCGTCCAGGTGCTCCACAATCGCCTGAGCACAACTAGAGGTCACAACCCAGTCTGCTCTGGCCTTAACTGCGGCAGAGGTATTAGCGTAGACCACAACGGTCCGGTCAGGGTGCTGATCACAGAACTCAGAAAACTCGTCTGCCGGACATCCCACATCCAGTGAGCAGGTTGCCTCAAGAGTGGGCATAAGAACCCGTTTTTCGGGATTCAGCACTTTCGCGGTTTCACCCATAAACCGGACGCCCGCAACCACTACAGTAGTGGCCGAGTGCTGATTACCAAAACGCGCCATCTCCAGGGAGTCTGCCACACAACCACCCGTTTCTTCCGCAAGACGCTGAATATCCGGGTCCGTGTAGTAATGAGCAACCAGCACGGCATCTTTGTCTGTAAGCGCCTGTTTGATGCGGGCCTCAAGCTCGGCTTTCTCACTGGCACTGAGGGACTTTGGCTCGGCAGCATGAGCCAGGTGTTCCTGAACAAGGATACGGTCTTGAGCTCGTGTCATTGATGAATCTCTGCGTTGAACGTTACAGGCGAAGTATATCACTTCCAAAATTGAATTGATGAGGGTGCAACGTACCCGCCGTTATGTGCAGGCAAAAAAAAAGAGCCCTCGGGCTCTTTTTCAGGCAAAACCCTGTAAACCGGCTTTGCTGTATTGGTGGGTCGTGATGGATTCGAACCATCGACCAATTGGTTAAAAGCCAACTGCTCTACCAACTGAGCTAACGACCCATAACTGGTAATGCCGGCTTTTCATCCGGCGAACTTCGAGTATTATCTCGCAGTTCTGAATTTGGTGGGTCGTGATGGATTCGAACCATCGACCAATTGGTTAAAAGCCAACTGCTCTACCAACTGAGCTAACGACCCAATGGAGGCGCACATATTACTGATATTTTTTTGCTGATCAACCCCTTTTTTCGGGATTTTCCCATTTTTTTTCATTGCTGATCACTCAACAACCAACCAGGCGATTATGTGAACAGTTTCACGAACCCCCGAGAAACTTACGAGCAAGTTCTGCCGCACCTGATTCCGGGTAATTCTGCACAACCATCTTCATGCGCCGCCCGGCTTCTTCTTTTTCACCAAGGCGGTCCAGAGTTACCCCCAGCTTATAAACCGCATCGGGCGCCTTCCTGTGGTCGGCATAGCGTGTAGCTACGATGGTAAATGCCTGCTTTGCCTGCTCAAGCTGTGGTTTAGCCAGATACACCTCGCCAAGCCAATAGTACGCATTAACAGTCAAATCGCCTTCCGGATACTTATCGACGAAGTCATACAATTGGGTGATTGCCCCGTCGTAGTCTTTCTTATTCCGGATCAGGTCAATTATCTTGTTATAGGCCTGCTGCTCTTCCGCAACTGGCGCCCGATAGTCCCGTGCAGTAACGGGCGCTTCGGAACCGCCTGAAACGTTACTCCCATTGACTGCTTCAGGCACTGAGGCTCTGTCTTCCAATGTTTTCGACAAATCCAGAATTCTCTGATCAAGATCAACATAACGGTCCCTGCCCTGTTGCTGGAGCCTGTTGATCTCGTACTGCTGCTCTTCAACTTTACCCTGTAGCCGCCGTACATCACCCTGAAGCTGCTGAATCATGTAAAACAGCTCTGCGGTTGCCTGACTGTTTCCAGCCTTCCGCTGAGCTTCTGAGGCGTTATTCTGGTATGCGGGAATCGACGACTGTGCGGAAGCGACACCCGCCAGGCCAAGGCCCAGCGGGATCAGCACGGCCGCCATGAGCGGTTTTCTCATGGGTAGGTCCGGTTATTCTATCTGATTGGTTTACTTGAAAATCAGCTCAACACGACGATTTTGCGCCCAGGCACTTTCACTAGAGCCGCGTACAGCTGGCTTCTCTTCACCATAGCTTACGGTTTCAATCTGGCCTCGTGAAGCACCATTTACTACCAGAAAGCGCTCAACAGCTTTGGCCCGGCGCTCGCCCAGGGCCAGGTTGTATTCTTTACTTCCACGCTCGTCAGCGTGACCTTCAAGGCGCAACTGCTGGCGCGGATTACTGGACAGGTAACGGGCATGAGCCACCAGAGCATCACGGGCATCCTGCTTGATTTCTGAAGTATCAAAATCAAAGTAAAAGGTTGTGATATTACGCAGTGCTGCCTGCTCTGCCTGAGCGCGGGCTTCTTCACGTTCTTCATCGCTCAGTGCAGTTGAGGAAACGCCCTCGCCTTCTGCTCCGCCATAGACTGTAGAACCACCGTCCTCATCAATCGCCGCAACGTCTGAGCCAGATTCATAACCGTAGTCACCTTCACCGATGGTTTCGCCAGTGGAGCTACAACCAGCCACCAGACCAAACGACAACAGCATCGCGAACGCTTTATTTTGTGCAGATACTTTCATGTTCAACTTTCCTCTTTCTGATGTTGGCTTTCCAAATTTACGGGGTGGTTAGCGACTGATCGGCCCCCAAGCCGGTTCTCTTACTTCACCTTCCGATGCCGGCAGGCTATAAGCCGCACCACCATCAGCCGAAACAACTGTCAGTACACCTTTGCCATCCTGTTGCGTGGAATAAATCAACATACGACCATTAGGTGACACACTCGGAGACTCATCGGACCCTGTCCGAGTGATAATAGACTCTTCATCGGTTTTCAGATTTCTGCGGGCAATGTGAAAAGTGTTCTGCCGCTGATGAATATAATATACGTACTCACCTTTCGAATCCGGGCGTGCCCGTGCGTTATAACGGCTACCAAAGGTCAGGCGACGAGGCTCTGCTCCAGGGCGCTCCATATAATAGATCTGTGGACCACCTGAACGGTCAGAGGTAAAGAAAATCCCTCGACCAGCATGATCCCAGGCCGCTTCGGTATCGATAGCCCAGTGGTTGGTGAGTTTTGTCGTTTTGCCGCTGGCCAGATTCATCTGGTAGATCTCGGCGTTGCCGTCCCGGGAGAGCGTCATCAGCAAGGACTGACCATCCGGCGACCAGGCCGGAGCAGAATTAAGCCCGGGAAAATCCGCAGCCTTGGTGCGCTTACCTGTTGCCAGTTCGTGTATAAAAATGACGGGCTTGCCTGTTTCGAACGACACATAAGCGAGCTTTTTGCCATCGGGCGACCAGGCGGGCGATAAAATCGGTTCACGGCTCTCCAGGCGTATTTTTGAACGCTGCCCGTCAATGTCACTGACCTGAAGGCGATAAACACTTTCGTTACCCGAGGTCGTCAGGGTGATATAGGCGAGTTTGGTAGAAAAAACGCCCGGTTCACCTGTAATAGTTTCATAAACTCTGTCGCTGATGTGGTGAGCAAGAGAACGGATATTACTAGCCGATGCGCCAGCAGTTTCACCCAGAATTCGTTGTTCACGGTTTACATCAAACAGTTCGTAACGCGCCTCTACTCTCTGACCGCTTCGCGTTAACTCTCCCACCAGCACATAGCGCTGACCCAGCAAGCGCCAATCGCGAAAGTACACTTCCGAACGCTTCGAGGGCAGGCTGAGCATTTTTTCCGGGGCCAATAACTGAAACTCCCCACTCATGGTCAGGTCAGCCTGAACAATGTTGCTTACCTTATCGCCTGCAGGCATGACCCCGCTTTCAGCAAACGGAACAACGGCAACCGGTATGGCTGCATTCGCGCCCTCGGTGATTCTGATGAGCAGTTCCGCACGGGCGGCAGACGCCGCCATCAGCATTACCATCAACCAGCCAAACAGAACCATGTTTCGTTTCAGGTTGGCGTTACTCGATTTTCTGGTCATAAGCATTGTCAGCCTCATCGCAACCGTTGCGGGTTGAATTCAATCGTAAACTGCCGGAAGTAGCGCTCAAAGCTGTCTCTGTTATCCGGCACTGGATAACGCTTCAGCGAACGCACGGCACCCAGAGCCGAATTATCAAAAGCGGTATTACCACTGCTACTGACCAGTGTTACGCTCGCCAATTCCCCGGTTGGCAGCAGCGTAATCTGCAACCGTGCTGTCATGTTTTCGGTAGCCGAAGAGGGTGGATACCAAGCCTGACTCAATCGCTCACGTATCAGCGCCTGGTATTTTTGACTGTCGGTCAGCATTTGCGCCTCACGAGCCCTGGCAGCCTGAGCCTCCCTCTGTTTGCGCGCCTCATTCTCCTGAGCCTTTTTAGCCTCTTCAGCCAGCGCGTTCAGTTGCTGCTCTCTCAAGCGGCGTTCGGCTTCCTGTCGTTTTTGCTCAGCAGCTTTGCGTGCCTCTTCCTCTTTGCGCTGACGCTCAGCCTCCTCTTTACGACGTAGCTCTTCCTGCCGTTTTTTCTCTTCCAGAGCTTTACGTTTTACCTGCTCCTGTCGCTTACGCTCTTGCTCGGCTTTCTGACGTTCGCGTTCTTTGGCTTCCGCTTCTGCTTTTTTACGAGCGGCCTCTTTTGCACGAGCCTGCTGTTCAGCTTTTTGTTTAGCCTGTGCTTCTTGCCGCTTACGTTCCTGTTCTTTCAACTGTTCCTGTTTACGAGCTAGCTCCTGAGCCTTTTTCTCTGCTTCCCGTTGCGCTTCCTCTTGTTGGATGCGTTTGCGTTCCGCTTCGGCTTTCTGGCGCTGTTTTTCCTTCAGCTCCTGATCCTTTTTCCGCTGGTCTTGATCATCAACCAGCGGGCTTGGTTCTGGCTCCGGACTGATCAACCTGGCTGCAATGCTTCGGGGCTCTGGTTCTTGCACCGGATTGGTCCATGACCAGCCGGCAAGTGCCACGGCCAGGATCAGCAAGTGCAAGGCCAACGACAACACAACCGGCGACTTCAGGGAGGTGCTGTCTGTACTTATGGTGTCCCTTTCGTGACCCTTCACAACAATATTGCCACCCTGTTAAGGCTGATTCTGAGGTGCGTCTGTGATCAGGCCAATGCCTGAAGCCCCAGCCGCTTGCAGCTCAGCCATCAGCCGCACCACCACACCGTAATCCACAAACTCATCACCACGGACCAATACTTCATTATTACCGCTCTGAGACAGAATTTTGGCAACCTGCGCCCCCACTTCCTCAAGTGCCATGGGTTCACTGCTGTCATCCCCCACTTCAAGGTAGTAAGCGCCGTTGCTATCAACCGTCACTGTGATCGTTTGTACATCTTTATCTTGCTGAATCGGCTCTGACGTGGTCTCAGGAAGGTCGACCTTCACCCCTTGCGTAAGCATCGGAGCCGTCACCATAAAGATTACCAGCAGTACCAGCATTACATCGATGTAGGGCACAACGTTGATTTCTGACATCGGCTTACGCCGTTGCTGGGGCATCATTCCCATACCTTTCATGCGAGCGTCCTCCCCTTATCCTTACGCCGCATTACGCGCCCGCCTGATTCGAGTTATGAACTCTGCGGTGCAGAATACTGGAGAACTCTTCCGCGAAGGTCTCATAATTTTTAAGTAGCGCATCTGACTTTGTCGAGAACCGGTTATAGGCGATAACAGCAGGAATCGCCGCAAACAAGCCCATAGCCGTAGCGATAAGAGCTTCGGAGATACCCGGCGCAACGGTTGCCAGGGTGGCTTGCTGTACCTGAGCCAGCCCACGAAACGAGTTCATGATGCCCCAAACCGTACCGAACAGACCCACATATGGGCTGGTGGAACCAACGGTTGCGAGAAACGGCAAATGCATATCCAGGCGTTCCTGCTCACGAGAGAATGCAACACGCATTGCGCGCTGCGCACCTTCCATAACCGCATCGGCATCCCGGCTTTGCTGGCGCAGCCGTGAAAACTCTTTGAACCCGGCCCGAAACAAGGCTTCCATCCCGGAATAAGGTGTAGGATTAGCGTTCACTTCTTTGTACAGCTGGCCAAGATCCATGCCGGACCAAAAACGTTCTTCAAACGCCAACTGAGCCTGCTTAGCCTTGCGGTACACCTGAACGCGCTGAAAGATCAGCGCCCAGGACATCACAGATGCCAATGCCAGCAACAGCATAACCAGCTGTACTAGAACCCCTGCATTCGCAATCAGATGCCAGACTGAAAGTTCCGATTCCACTGTACGCTCCCAAACAAGTTTCTATATTTTTCAGATAATTAAATAACTTTCTCAAGAATTTCTTTCATGTTTTCGGGCAACCTTCGGGGCTTGCCAGTGTCTAAGGCGACACACGCCACCCTCACCTCAGCATCACACATCAGTTGCCGGTCATTCGCCCGCAGAACCTGTTGGCGAAAGGTCATCCATACCCTCGATGACGCAATCGGTTCAGCCGTTACCAGTAACTGGTCATCCAGTTTAGCGGGTGCTGCATAATGCAGGTTCATCCGCTGAACCACATAACTGACGTTATCTTCCAGCCCGGCTCTTAGTTCGACCCCATGACTGCGAACCCATTCCGTGCGGGCGCGCTCCATGTAGTGCAGGTATTTCGCATGGAAGACAATACCACCCGCATCGGTATCTTCTATATACACACGGATAGGTAGTTCAAATACTTTCGGGCCCAAGGCATCACTCAAAAACGTCATTCTCTCTCCCAGATTTGGGTGGTACGACACCAAAATGCTGGTAAGCGCTGGAAGTCACCATACGGCCCCTGGGTGTCCGTAGCATGAAACCCTGCTGAATCAGAAAAGGCTCCAGCACATCCTCAATGGTACCCCGCTCCTCACTGATCGCTGCAGCCAGGCTTTCAACGCCGACAGGGCCTCCGTCAAACTTTTCAATCATTGCCAGAAGCAGCCTGCGATCCATATGATCAAAGCCCTGGCTATCCACCTTCAACATATTCAACGCCTGGTCGGCAATATCGGCGGTAATGCGTCCATCCGAACGTACTTCTGCAAAATCCCGCACCCGGCGTAGTAAACGGTTAGCAATTCGAGGTGTCCCCCGCGAACGGCGTGCAATTTCAAAAGCACCACCATCATCCAGTGTTACGGACGAAAGCCGGGCCGAACGCGCAATAATGTGGGTCAGGTCGGCAGTGTTATAAAATTCCAGCCGCTGAACGATACCAAACCGATCACGTAGCGGAGACGTCAGCAGCCCGGCACGAGTTGTGGCACCAACCAGGGTAAACGGTGGCAAATCCAGCTTAATGGACCGCGCGGCCGGGCCTTCTCCGATCATGATATCCAGCTGATAATCTTCCATGGCCGGATAAAGGACTTCTTCAACCGCGGCGCTCAGGCGGTGGATCTCATCAATAAAAAGAACATCGCCTTCTTCGAGGTTAGTCAGCATAGCCGCCAGGTCGCCCGCTTTTTCCAGCACCGGACCGGATGTCGTTTTGATAGCCACGCCCATTTCGTTGGCAATAATATTCGCCAGGGTAGTCTTGCCCAGGCCAGGAGGGCCGAAAATCAGAGTGTGATCCAAAGCCTCTTCCCGGGCCCGTGCCGCAGAGATGAAAATCTCCATTTGCTCACGGACGGTGGGTTGACCAACATATTCAGATAACAGCGTCGGGCGAATAGCACGGTCGTGCACTTCTTCGTATTCTCCGGCTTTTGCCGTTATCAGTCGGTCCGATTCGATCATGGCATTATCCGCTTGCTGGGAATAAACAACGTGCCCGCTAGCCACCCAAGGCTTATAGGTTGCACCAATTGTACAAAGGGCGCGAGCTGAGTCACGTTAAGCTCTATACACATTAGTGTCATCATGCGACACAAAAAAGCCGGGGCTACCCGGCTGGAATCATATTTCTCAGCGCCAGCCTTATTAGCGCCTCACTGCTCATCTCCGGCTCAGCCACTTTACTGATAGCTTTCGCCGCTTCCTGGGGTTTGTAGCCAAGAGCTATCAAGGCGGCTTCGGCTTCTTCTCGAGGGTCAGGGCCGACAGAAACAGCGCTGGCCGCGCGCCCACCTGCCGTCACTTCTGGCGCAGAAGGCACAAACTGCCCTTCAAGCTGACCTATACGGTCGGTCATTTCAATCAACAGTCGTTCAGCCGTCTTTTTGCCAATGCCGGGCAACTTAACCAAGGCATTTATGTCTCGACCCTCAACACACCGAATGAACTGCTGGGCATCCAGCCCCGACAGGATGCCAACCGCTACTTTTGGCCCGACACCGTTTACTTTGATTAACAACCGGAACAGATTGCGATCAAGCCTCGAGGCAAAACCAAACAGGCCCTGAGAGTCTTCCCGGACAACAAAATGGGTGTGGAGTGTCACCTCATGCCCGGCTTCTGGCAGGTGAAAGAAGGTAGTGTAAGGAATATCAACTTCGTACCCTAACCCGGAACATTCAACCAGTACCTGGCCTGGGGTTTTCTCTACAAGCATTCCCCGAATACGTCCAATCAAAGCCCGCCTCCTGTGGCTACCTAAAGCCTGTTATTGTTGACGCCGAACACGCCCGCCTCTGACTTTCCCGCCCGCGCCTGCCAGCTTCAGCATACTTTGATTCATATGGGCATGGCACAGGGCAATAGCCAGTGCATCGGCAGCGTCTTCCTGGGGCTTCCGGGATAAGCCCAGAAGTGCCTGGACCATATGCTGAACCTGAGATTTTTCAGCGCCGCCGGTGCCTACAACGGCCTGTTTAACCTGTCGGGCCGAGTATTCGTGAACCGCAAGCCCACTGTTCGCAGCGCTGACGATTGCAGCTCCCCTGGCCTGCCCCAGCTTCAGGGCTGAGTCTGGGTTCCGGGCCATAAACACCTGTTCTATGGCGAACTCTTCCGGGCGAAACTCGCCAATCAACATTCCAAGGCTTTGAAAGATGGTTTGCAAGCGCTCAGCCATAGGCTTTTCGCCCACTCGAATACAGCCACTATCGAGATATTCGATCTGGCGGCCTTCCACTCGGATAATTCCGTAGCCGGTAATTCTGGAACCGGGGTCTACCCCCAGGATGATAGGCATCCGCTTGCCCTCAGAGGTGTAAGAGGATGGTCAAACCAAAGAGGCGGCCTACGCCGCCCCCTGGTTTCAGCACTTATGATTCTGCATCTTCAGTCTTGTCACTTTCCGCAGCCTTAGCGGAGCGGCGCAAACGAATGTGCAGTTCTTTCAACTGTTTTTCATCTACTCCACCCGGCGCCTGGGTCATCAGACAGGTTGCGCTTTGGGTTTTCGGGAAGGCAATGACATCACGAATAGACGACGAACCGGTCATCAGCATCACCAGACGGTCAAGACCAAAGGCGAGGCCTCCGTGTGGCGGGCAACCGAATTTCAGAGCATCCAGCAAGAAGCCAAACTTCGCGCGGGCTTCATCTTCACTGATACCGAGGATGCGGAACACTGTTTCCTGCATTTCGCCGTCGTGGATACGGATGGAACCGCCTCCCAGCTCGGTACCGTTCAGAACCATATCATAGGCACGGGACAAAGCGTTCGCCGGGTCAGCCGCCAGTTCTTCAGGACTGCAGGACGGTGCCGTGAACGGGTGGTGAATAGCTGTCAGACCGCCGTCCGGAGTTTCCTCGAACATCGGGAAATCTACTACCCACATTGGAGCCCATTCACAGGTCAACATGTTCAGGTCGTGCCCCACTTTAATGCGTAGCGCACCCAGGGCTTCATTAACGACAACGGTTTTATCAGCACCGAAGAACACGATATCTCCGTCTTCAGCACCTACCCGTTCCATAATAGCCAGAGCAACGTCATCGCCCAGGAATTTCACGATTGGGGACTGCAGGCCTTCAACACCTTTCGCCAGTTCATTGACCTTGATATAGGCCAAACCTTTAGCACCGTAAATGCCGACAAACTTGGTGTATTCGTCAATCTGCTTGCGGCTCAGTTCTCCACCTTTCGGCACACGCAGGGCTGCGACACGGCCTTTCGGGTCTTTGGCCGGGCCAGCAAAGACTTTGAAGTCGACACTTTCAACGAGATCGCCAACGTCCTGCAACTCCAGCGGAATACGTAAATCCGGCTTATCACTACCGAAGCGTTGCATGGCTTCAGCGTACGGCATACGTGGGAATTCAGGCAGATCCACATCCAGAACATCTTTGAACAGGGCGCGGATCATGTCTTCGTTCAGGTTCATCAGGCTTTCTTCATCAACAAAAGAGGCCTCGATGTCTACCTGGGTAAATTCCGGCTGACGATCGGCACGCAGATCTTCGTCACGGAAGCACTTGGCAATTTGGTAGTAACGGTCAACACCAGACACCATCAGCATCTGTTTGAACAACTGTGGAGACTGGGGTAACGCGAAGAATGAACCTTCGTGAGTACGGCTAGGCACCAGGTAATCACGGGCACCTTCCGGGGTTGCACGGGTCAGGATGGGGGTTTCCACATCCATGAATCCACGGCTGTCCAGGAAGTTACGGAGGTAACTGGTCACCCGGGAGCGGAAACGCAAGCGGTTGATCATCTCCGGGCGGCGCAGATCGATAAAGCGATAGCGCAGACGAACATCTTCACCTACGTCTACGTGCTCATCCAGTGGGAACGGTGGCGTGGCAGCAGCATTCAGGATGACCAGTTCTTTACCCAGCAGTTCTACCTGGCCCGTAGGCATGTTGTTATTTTCGGTCCCGGCAGGGCGACGGCGCACGATGCCGGTTACCTTTACAACAAACTCACTACGAACTTTCTCGGCCAGAGCGAAGCTTTCTTCGGTGTCTGGGTCTACGACGACCTGAGAAATGCCATCCCGGTCCCGCAGATCCAGGAATATAACCCCACCGTGGTCACGGCGGCGATGTACCCATCCACAGAGTGTAACTTCCTGATCAATGTGAGATTCGTTGATCCCACCGCAATAGTGACTGCGCATACCGGTTCCCGTTGTGTCTGAATGTGTGCGTTAATTCGTAATGTCTGGGCAAGCAAAATCTTGGCCGTTAAAAACTTTTGCGACCTTACTGGAAAAGCCGCCCATTATAAACACAATGACACTGAAAATCAGGCGTACCGGAACGCATTTCAGACACTCGGATGACTCCAAAGGAACTGACGGCTAGAATGCTGCCTTCAGGCAGTCATTGGAGCAGGTATTTTGGCCACCAGAGCAGAGCAAAAACTGAAAACCCGGCGGGCATTGATGGATGCTGCCCTGACTCAGCTTAGCGCAGACCGGGGCTTTGGCAGCCTGAGCCTGAGAGAGGTGGCCCGGGAAGCAGGCATTGCCCCTACCTCCTTCTACCGACACTTTTCAGATCTGGATGAACTGGGCCTTGCCCTGGTCGATGAAGGCGGCGTAGCTCTGCGGCAACTGATGCGCCAGGCGCGAAAACGAATTGTCCGGGATGGTAGCGCCATATCAACCTCTGTCGACACTTTCATGGAATACCTTGGCAACAATGCCAACCTTTTCAGGCTGATGCTGAGAGAACGCACCGGGGTTTCCAAACCGTTCCGAACCGCCGTCAAGGCTGAGATTGAACATTTCGTCACAGAGCTGGCCGCTGATCTGCACCGCTTTGCTGAGGAGCAAAATAAACCATTATCTGATGCCCGCCTGGTGGCGGAAGCCATGGTAACGCTGGTATTCAGTCAAGGTGCCGAGGCGCTTGATGCAACGCCCAAAGAATGCGAAGAACTAAAAACAAAGCTAAAGATTGAGTTGAGGATGATTCTGGTAGGCTCCCATACCCTGGCTCAATGGCAGCAGGGCCGGGATGAGTAATCATTTAATACATCAAGCCAACTGCAGCAAAACGGGCCTGAGCTTTTCACGGATACTGGCCAGTTCATTTTCGCTATAGGGCACCGCAGCCTGCTTACCCCATACCGGAGCCGGCCATGCCGGATCATCTTCAAAGCGGACAATGTGGTGCAGGTGAAGTTGCGGCACCATATTCCCGAGTGCCGCTACGTTCATCTTATCGCCGCCGAAGAGCTTCATCATGCCTTCGCTGAGTACTGACGACTCCTCCAGCAGCCGAACCTGCTGTTCTGGTGTCAGCTGGTAAATTTCCCGTATGCCTGCAACCGCAGGCACCAGAATAATCCATGGCCAGGTCCGGTCATTCATCAGCCGGATATCACACAACCGGGACCGCCCCAGGCTATGGGTATCCGCCGCTAAGCGCTCATGAAGCTCAAACATAGCCATCCCTTCGCCACTAATCGATAGAGTGGAACTGGTTTTGCCCACGACCAATCGCGTAGTAGGTCAGACCATAGCGTTCCAGCATTTCCGGCTCGTACAGATTACGGCCATCGAAGACCGCCTGTTCTTTCAGGATACCCGCGATAACGTCGAAGTCTGGCGAGCGGAACTCTTTCCATTCCGTGCATATCGCCAGCACATCAGCACCTTTAAGAGCCTGCTCCTTGGTACCGCACAACGTCAATCCGCTATGGTCACCATAAATCCGCTGAGTTTCGTTCATCGCTTCAGGGTCAAACGCCTGGACACTCGCCCCGGCCTTCCAGAGGCTTTCCATCAGAGTCCGGGATGATGCCTCACGCATATCGTCTGTATTCGGTTTGAATGCAAGCCCCCAGAGCGCAACCACTTTGCCTTTCAGGTTTCCCTGGAAGTAGTGGCTGATCTTGTCAAACAGGACGTGCTTCTGGGCATAGTTCACTTCTTCTACAGCATTCAGCAGTTTGGCGTCGTAACCACAGGCACTCGCGGTTCGAGCCAGTGCCTGCACGTCTTTAGGAAAACAGGAACCGCCATAACCACAACCCGGATAGATAAAGTGGTAGCCAATCCGGGGATCAGAACCAATACCCCGGCGTACAGCCTCAATATCAGCACCCAGACGCTCAGCCAGGTTGGACATTTCGTTCATGAAACTGATTTTTGTAGCCAGCAAGGAGTTTGCAGCATACTTGGTCAGTTCCGCAGAGCGGATATCCATGAAAATCATGCGATCGTGGTTACGGTTGAAGGGGTAGTAAACCTCCCGGAGCACATCCGCCGCTTTCTCGCTGTCAGTACCAATAATGATACGGTCAGGCTTCATAAAATCATTGATGGCCGCCCCTTCTTTCAGGAACTCCGGGTTGGAGACCACATCAAAATCCAACTCAATCCCGCGATGATCCAACTGAGCCCGTACTGCGCCCTTTACCTTGTCACCAGTACCCACGGGAACCGTAGACTTATCTACAACGACTTTGTAGTCATCCATGTATTGACCGATAGACTTAGCCACCGCCAGCACATATTGGAGGTCGGCAGAGCCATCTTCATCAGGCGGCGTGCCTACTGCTATAAATTGCAGGGTTCCGTGTTTTACCGCTTCTTCCGCATCGGTGGTAAACGACAGGCGGCCGGCTTCAACGGTGTGTTTGACGATCGCATCCAGGCCAGGCTCATAAATAGGTATCTGACCGTTCCTGAGCTTTTCGATTTTGCCGTTATCCACATCCATGCAAAGCACGTCATGCCCCACATCGGCCAGGCAGGCTCCGGTCACCAGCCCCACATAACCCGTTCCAAAGATCGTAATTTTCATGCTTCTTTCCTGAAGAATAAGTTAAAGCGTTATTTAGCTGCTTTTTTCTGAAGCCAGATTTTTTCCCAGGCCAGCGCTGTGCGGACGATGGTATTGAGGTCATCGTAATCAGGTTGCCACCCCAGAACCTGCTTGATCCGGGCATTATCGGCCATCAGCGCTGCCGGATCTCCGGCTCTGCGACCGGTTTTCTGAACAGGAAAATCAACGCCGGATTCAGCTTTAACCACGTCAATCACTTCATTCACGGTAAAACCACTTCCGTAACCGCAATTCAGTACCTGAGATTCACCACCACGAGCCATATAATCCAGCGCCATAACGTGCGCCTTGGCGAGATCTTCAACGTGGATATAATCCCGAATACAGGTGCCGTCACGGGTGTCGTAGTCGGTGCCGAAAACGCTCATTCCGTCACGCTGTCCAGTAACGCATTCACAAGCCACTTTAATCAGGTGAGTCGCTTCAGGTGTCGCCTGCCCCAGGAGGCCATCGGGGTTGGCACCTGCCACATTGAAATAGCGCAACACCACGTAGTTAAGACTGGAGGCAGCAGCCAGATCCATGATCATACGCTCGCTCATCATTTTCGAAGCGCCGTATGGATTGATCGGTGCCAAAGGAAGATCTTCCGTCAGGACTGTCTGCTCCGGCATGCCATAAACCGCAGCGGTTGAGGAGAAGACCATGTACGGGGTTTTATGACGTTCGATCGCCTTAAGCAGATTCAGGGTGTTTCGGGTATTGTTGCCATAGTATTTGAGTGGATTGGAAACCGACTCTGGCACCACAATATTGGCAGCAAAATGCAGTACAGCTTCAAAGTTGTTTGCGGCAAACACCTGTTCAATCGCGTGTTCATCAGCCAGATCGCCTACCACCAGCTCGCCTGCGGTCACCGCCCAACGATATCCAGTAGACAGGTTATCGAAAACGACAATATCGTGACCAGCTTCCGCCAACTGGCGAACAACGTGACTACCAATATAACCGGCACCGCCTGTTACTAGTACTTTCACGTAGAATTACTCCTTCCCTGAATGTTGTGTGCGCCGTTGGCGGATTTCGGCCCGCCGGCGGCTGAAAAAATCGCTGATAATCTGACTGCAGCCCTCTTCTAAAACACCACCCTCTGTTTCAACATGCCAGTTCAGGTGGGGTTCGTCCAGCGTGCGCCGGGCTGACTCGATCGCGCCCGCTTTGGGCTCTCGGGCACCGTAAACAAGACGACTGATACGACTGTGCACAATGGCACCAACACACATAGTGCAAGGCTCCAGCGTGACATACAGTGTGGCTCCGGTGAGCCGGTAATTCCCCGCCCGGGCCGCCGCATCACGCAGGGCCCGAATCTCAGCATGAGCTGTGGGGTCACAGCCGGTAATCGGCGCATTATACCCTACGCCTATCTCCCGGCCATTGTGAACAATGACGGCCCCTACGGGAACCTCATCCATCAACGCAGCACGCCCCGCCAGCATCAATGCCCGGGCCATCCAGTATTCGTCATTTTTCGGTGAATCCGGCATAAAGCGATTCTGCTGATAGCGCCCTGTATAAATGCGGTAATGGCCAGTCCGGTAAGGCCACGAAAATACCATTATTCCTTTTCTTTACCAAGCGCGAGCCGGATTACTCATCTGAGGTGGTAGATGTTTCCGGAGCCAGACAGGCTACACCTCGGCGGTATATGGCAAACACCCCGGGTGCATCCCGACACATCTGAGCCATATCACCGGAGATCATAGACTGCATAATCAGCCCCTGAATTGTGCCAATGAAGAGTGTCGCGGCGGCATGGTTGTCCAGGTTACACGGTAAATCACCCCGAGCTTTTGCCGTATCAATCAATCCATTCAGGCGATCCGCATACTGCTTGAGTAACTCATGGGCCAGCCGCTTCGCCGGCGTGGGTTTAGCACCCTGCAGCTCACCAAACAGCATTCTGGGCGCACCGGGATGCTCAGACACAAAAGCAATGTGTGCCATAAACATGGCTTCCATTGCCGCCAACGGCGACTCAGTTCCTTCTGCTGACTTCTCGATTCTCGACATCAGGTTCTCAGCCACCCATTTCATAACTGCCCGCCAGATGGCTTCTTTATTCGGGAAGTGCCGGAACAGCGCGCCCTGAGTCAATTGCATGTGTTTAGCGATCGCGGCCGTTGTGATCTCGCCCGGGTTGGTTGTTGCGGCAAGGTCAAGCACCGCCTCCACAGTCACATTCCGACGCTCTTCCGCCGGAAGGTTCTTGGCTCGGGATTTATCCATTATTCGCTCTCATGCAATATCACAGTTACTGTCGTCTTCATGCTCACGCTGCGTCCAGCCCCAGTCATCAAACAACACGTAGATTGCCGGGATCATCACCAGAACCAACACGGTTGTAACCAGCAAACCAAACACCACGGAAATCACCAATGGTTTGATGGCGGCAGACTGGACACTGGTTTCCGCGAGCAAGGGCAACAGACCAGCAATCGTGGTAGTTGAGGTAATGAGAATGGCGCGGAGCCGTTCCCGACTGGCCTTCCCTGCGGCAACGACCACGGTCATTCCCTTACTGCGGTTTTCCTTAATAAACTGAACCAACAGTATGGAATTATTCACTACGATACCCGCTAAAGACGCTGCGCCAATCATTGAAGGCATCGATATGTACCAGCCCATCAGAACGTGCCCCCACAATGCCCCGGCAAAGGCCAGTGGAATGGTCAGCATAACGATAAGCGGTTCCAGATAACTGCGGAACTGGAAAGACAGAATCACAAATACGCCAAGCAAACCAATCAGCAGCCCCCGTATAATGGAGCCACCGGTTTCAGCGGAACGGGCTACCTGCCCTTCAAAACTGAGTAACACATCTGGGTGGCGCTGATGAAATACTGCAAGCCATTCCCCGCTCATATCATTAACAACCGCCTGAGCACTTGCCTTACCCGCATCCACGTTTGCCTGAACCGTAACGGTACGCTGACCACCCACCCGGGTAATCATGGCCCAGCCCCTCTGATCGTGGGTATCCACAACCACTTCCAATGGTATGTGCCGACCATCGGGCATGGTGATGGTCTGGTCAGCAAGGTCATCCAGGCTGGACCTGTCGTATTCCGCCTGGCGCACCAGAATGTCTACATCACGCCGGCCGATCCGCTGGGTATCCACAATTTCTCCCAGAAAGTCTGCCCGCAACTGTGAAGCCACCATGTCTGCGGTTACCCCCGTCGCTAAAGCGCCCTCTTTCAGGGTGAAGGTACGCTGGGGTTTACCGGGCCGGAGATCATCAATGATGTTGTAGACCGCCTCATATCCGGACAGGTGCATGCTGACATCCAGCGCTGCCATTTTAAGCGCATCAAGATCCTCTCCCTGCAGGCGTACTTCTATCGGAATACCCGCTGGCCCGAACCCCGGCTCCTGAATAATCAGGCTGGAAAGCCCCGGAATATCACCAATATGCTCACGCCAGGCAAACGTCAGTTCGTCCAGCGTGATGCTTCTTTGCTCAGCACTCAGCAAGTCAACCATGACCGTTGCAACATGAGTACCAGCTTCCTGCGCACTGGGGTTGTAATTAAAACGCACCTGAACCGCACGCACTAACGGAGTTTCTCCGGGTTGCTCAGACGTCAGCTCATCATTCAATTGCCACATAGCCTCCGACACCTGAGAGGCAACACGTTCGGTACGTGCTAACGGGGTGCCCTGAGGCATCAGGATACGAGCTTCCAGGGTGTCACCATCCAGATCCGGCATTGCTTCTGTGCTGATGTGCCCGCCCGCCATGAAGCCTGCCGTACCCAGCAGAAGAAACAACATCCCGCCCAAAACCGCATAACGCCAGCTCACGGCTTTGTCGGCAAGCTTGCCGATGTATTCCTGAAAAACACCAAATCTCCGATCAAACCCTGTTCTGAAACGGGATTGATGGGGCGTCTGCAACAACAACACACTGCCTTTCAAGTGATGAGGCAAAATCCAGATGGCTTCAATCAGGCTGGCAAACAACGCCGCAATCAAAACCACTGGCAGCACTTTAAGCACAGCCCCCAGTTCTCCCACCAGAAACGCCAGAGGGGCAAATACCCATACAGTAGTCAGAAAAGAGGACATAACACTTGGCAACACTTGCTGGGTGCCAACCACAACGGCCGCCAGAGGTGAAGCGCCCGCCCGGGCCTGAACAGCAATGTTATCGGCGATCACCACCGCGTCGTCCATAACGATACCCAGCGCCATCAGCAGCGCCACCAAGGTAATCATGTTCAGCGTCAGACCAGTAAGACCCATCACCAGAAAGGCACCGGCAAAAGCCACAGGCAATCCAAGCACCGCCCATAATGCAAGGCGCGGCCGGAAGAACAGACCTAATACGACAACCAGCAATAAAAGACCTTGCAGCCCATTGCCTACCAGCATTTCCAGGCGATCCCGGACAATGTTGGTCATGTTCTGGGTCAGCGTCAGATTGAGCGGTGCGCTTATGCGCTGACGTTCACTTTCTATAAGAGCTGTCAGCTCCTCCAGAACGTCGAGGGAGTCATCCTGAAGTGTTTTACTAACCTCCAAAACCACTGCTCGCTGGTTATTAAAATAGATCTTTGCTTCAGGCTGTTCGCCGGTTTCTGTCAGCGTTGCAATTTGCCCGAGGGTAAGCTCTCCGCCTCCGACACCGGATACCACTACCAAATCAGAAAGCTGCTCAAGGCTGCGCCGCTGATCGGTAAACCGTAACAGGATATCTTGCTCTGGTGTCTCCAGTGTGCCCAGCGGAACATCAATACTCTGCTGCCGAAGCCGCATGGCCAGATCCTGAGCTGACAGATTGTATTGCGCGAGCAGGTCTCTGCCGACCTCAACCTGCCATTGCCGTTGGGAAAGGCCTTTAAGCGATACGTCTGCAACCCCGGGAAGCACCATGATGCGATCTTCCAGCCCCAACGCATAATCTTCCAGCTGACTCGGCGCCAGATCACCATGTACTGCCACCGCTGCCACCAGATCACTTCGGTGCAACTCCCTTACCACTGGCCTTTCTGCCCGGGCGGGAAGATCTGTCAGGGCGTTCACTTCTGTGTCTATATCACTCAGAAAACGGATAGAATCTCCGCCTGCTTCCATGCTGACGATGGCGTGAGCAAGATTATCCTGTGCGACACACTCTATTTCGTCCAGATAATCCAGACCTTTGACAGCATCGTAAAGCCGTCGACAGATGGCATCTTCAACATCTGCAGCACTGGCACCGCGATAGACAACATCGATACTTACTTCCACCGGACGGTAGTCAGGAAAGGTTTCCCGCTTGAGGTCAGGAGCCGCAAACAATCCCGCAGCCAGAAGCAGTAACAGCAGCAGGTTAGCCGCCGTAGGGTGACCAGCAAACCAGCGGATCATAGCTCTTCACCTAACGCCCGTTGCTGCAACTGCTGCTCCAGATCCCGGTTACGGTATGGCGTTACTTTCATACCGGAGATAGCCAGGCCGGGGTCATCGGTGATCAGCGTATCGCCGGCGTTCACCCCACTCTCAATCACGGCAAGACCATTCTGTTCAAAAGCAATGGTCACCGGCTGCCGCTTCAGACGATTATCTTCACCCAGCACATAGACTTCACCCTGATGCACCGCTGATGCCGGCACCGCCAGCAGATCATTTTGACCTTTGGCGGAAAGGACAACCTGAACATGCATATCCCGTTGCAATGCGGGACGTTCAGGCACATGTTCAAGACTGTAGGGCTCACTGATAGCAACGATCACACGCCCGGTCCGGGTACCGGGACTCAAACCACTGGCAATTCCTGTTACCTTTGCAGGCCAGCGAACTTCAGGAAAACCAGTAAGGCGTACTTCACCTTGAATGGCTGAAAAATCCAGCCGTTCCGCAATATCCAGCACAGGTCGCCCGGCCTCAATCGGTTTCGACACGGCTGACATCAGCCGCCGCAGCATAGCCAGAGGCACCTGTGCCTCGACTTCAGCCTGTTCAATTCCGTCTGCCAGAAACAACGGCTGACCAACTCCTATATGTTGGTAAAGGTCCACTTCAACGGAACGGATGCGGAGATCATAGGGCGCGATAAAGCGGGTATCCTCAAGATCCCGCCGGCTTTGTTCAAGCCGGGTGTTTGCGCGCTGAAGCTGCGCCTCAAGATGTTGCTGCCGGGACGGGAACAAGGAGAGCTGATTTTTAAGAGACTGCACCAACTGGCGCTGCGACAAAGTTGCCCGTAACTGTTCATCCCGCCGCGACCGGGATACTGCACCGGTTTTTAGCAGGCGCTCAATGCGGCTGAGCTCGCCTTCGGACAATATAAGCCGTTCACTCTCCAGTTCCAGAAGGCTGTGAGTATTTTGTTTCTCCGCTTTCAATTGGGCTTGCTCTGCAACCAGAGAAGCCAGCTCTGCCTCGGATTCTGCAATGGCCAACTCGTAACGGGCGGAATCCAGTGCCAGCAATAGCGTACCAGCCGGCAGCAGCTTGCCACTTTCCAGATCCGGGTGGCGCGTCACAACCCGGCCAGCTACGCTGGCAACAGCCAGCCAGGTTTTTGCGGGCCGGGTAATGCCAGGCCCGCGAGCCTTATAAACAAAGGGAGAAGGCTGTACTTCAATCACCGTTAATGTTGGCGGCTCGGTTGGTGTCAAATTACGTGCGGGCCCTTCTCGTAAAGACACAAGGAACACTATCAACAGGACCCCGCCAATCAGGCCAGCCAGGGCCATAACTTTATGATCGCCAAACCGCCCCGCCATCGTTGGATGCTCTCTTTAATATGATTGACTACAGAAAAGATAGTAATTGGTTACTATCTTTTCTGCAAACACTGAATCGTATATTTTTCAAACAATTCACGCCTCTGCTCTCTTCTTGATTCATGTCAAGTAATCACCACCTACTCAGCACGTCACCCGATCACAACTATACTCTCTACAGGCAACTCTACATCGAAACAGGAGGATGCATTATGAAAGCACTGGTATTTCACGGACCGGGCAAACATAGCTGGGAAGACAAACCAAAACCTACCATCAATAAACCAACGGATGCGGTAGTTCGTGTTACCCACACAACCATTTGTGGTACCGACCTCCACATTCTGAAAGGTGATGTGCCCGCTGTTACAGAAGGCCGCATCCTAGGCCACGAAGGTGTTGGTGTCGTTGAAGAAGTCGGCGACGGCGTCAGCAACATCAAAATAGGCGACAAGGTATTGATCTCCTGCGTTACGTCTTGCGGGCGTTGCGATTATTGCAAGCGTGGCATCTACGCCCATTGTCGCGACGGAGGCTGGATCCTCGGCCATTTGATCGACGGCACGCAGGCCGAATACGTGCGCATCCCCCACGCAGACAACAGCCTGTACACACTGCCCGTCGGAATGGATCCGGCTGCAGCCGTTATGTTGAGTGATATTCTCCCCACAGGACACGAGATTGGTGCCCTGAACGGCGAAGTAAAGCTTGGCGATACCGTAGCCATTGTCGGTGCCGGCCCTATCGGGTTAGCCGCGGTGATGACATCGCGATTTTACTCTCCAGCGCGAATCATCATGATCGACCCTGATGAAAACCGCCTGGCCATGGCCAAAATGCTAGGCGCCACTGACACCATCGCCAGAGATCCTGTTGAAGCCATTAAAGAATTGACCAATGGTGAGGGTGTGGACGTTGCGATGGAAGCAGTCGGCATTCCCGAAACCTTCGATATCTGCCAGGACATCATCCGTGCTGGTGGCAATATCGCGAACATAGGGGTTCACGGTAAAAGCGTTGAGTTCAAACTACAGGACCTGTGGATCAAGAACATTACCGTGCGTACAGGCCTGGTAAGCACGAACACCATCCCTGTACTTATGAAGGTTGTCGAGAGTGGTGATGTAAAACCAGAGGACCTGGTGACTCATCGTTTCAAGCTCAACGATATCGAAAAGGCTTATGACATTTTTGGCCAGGCGGCAAAGGAAAAGGCTGTCAAAATGTTGCTAACGGCCGAGTAAAGGTTAGCTGTGCAGGGGCATGTCCGACATCGTGCGGCATCCAGGTTATTGGTCGGAGTTATCCGGGCCCCCTGCCAATACCAGTGGCCAGAAGCCCCACAGGGCCAGACGCAGGTTAAAAACAGGTGCCGGGGCGGTGACCACTTTTCTGCGCGCCTATGGCAGCCGGGTTAAAACGGATGCAACCATTGGCTGATCTGTAATTCCCCGAAAAACCGTAGCGCTCAAACGTAGAGCCCTCGGTAAGCTAAAAGGTGTAGATGCGATCCTCTCTGACCGAGTAGAAAGCGAGAGCACCTTCGTTTCCACCGGTGCAGTCGAGGGCGAGATAGTTGCCCAGCCGGAGTGGCGCCGGAACTTTGGTATGGCCCGCGCAAACACGCCATACACCGTGAACGCCTGACACTATTGCATCTCTGACCCGCTTCCGGCCCCAGAGCGCGTAACGTTTGGTTTCCTCGTTGACGATATCGCTCTTGAACTCGGACCACCCCATCCCGACAGGGACGTCGGCATGAACTATCCCAATTCCCCCCTGCTCAGACTCCAGTTCGATGGCAACCGGAAGATACTTTAGTCGCTGGACGATCCGGATGCGGGACCGCTGATCTATCGAATCCCACCAGGCTGCCCCTCCTGCAGGAGACGATCCGCATGGATCATTGTCATACGCCTGAATAAGCATCTGCTCGTGATTACCCATCACCATGTGAAACCAGGACTGATCCAATAGTTTCAATCCACCCGCCGGATCGGGGCCCCGGTCGATCAGATCCCCGACCGAAATAATACGGTCGCATGCCGGGTTGAAATCAAGCGCGTTAAGGCCATGAAAAAAATCCGGCATTTTGAAGTGAATATCGCCAACGATAAAATCACGGCCGCCCGTATTCTTACCCAGCTTCAGGAAATCACTCATCTCGCAGTACCTGTCGGGACTTTAAAATGTAAAGGTCAGGCAAATTGTCCCGCATAGTCACGGGCAAATTGCGCGGCAATACGCCCGGAGCGAGAACCTCGCTGGGTTGCCCAGCGATTTGCATGTATGACCGCCTCTTCATAGGCCTCATCCGGAACCTCGTACTCTTTAAGCCAATGCCTGACGGCTTCAAGGTATTCATCGGGCGAAAAGCCATAGAAGGATATCCAAAGCCCAAACCGCTCGGATAGGGAGATCTTCTCTTCGATTTCCTCACCCGGATGAAGCCTGTTGTCTGCGCCCCGGATCATATTCAGGTTATCCGACATACGCTCAGCGATCAGATGGCGGCGATTGGAGGTGGCGTAGATCAGGATATTGGAGGTTTGTCCGGTTATGGAACCATCCAGGGCTGTTTTGAGGCGCTTGTAGCCTATATCACCCTCTTCAAAAGACAGATCATCACAGAACAATATGAACTTGCCCTGCTGGCGGCTCAGGATATCGATGACTTCCGGCAGATCACCGATGTTTTCCTTGTCGATTTCAACCAGCCGAAGACCCTGATGGTGAAACTCATGCAGACAGGCCTTCACCAGCGAAGACTTGCCCGTACCCCGTGAGCCCGTCAGCAGCACGTTATTGGCGGGCTTTCCTTCAAGAAACTGGATGGTATTTTGCCGGATGAGTTGCTTCTGTCGATCTACCGACTTCAGTTGGTCAAAGCTGATCAGCCCCGGGTTCGGAACGGGAAGCAAAACCGCTTTCTTTCCCCCTTGCGTCAGACGGTACTGCCACTGAAATGCGATGATATCAGGGTCCAGTTGCTGATCCTGTTCGGCGGGGTATGCCCGCTCCAGAGCATCTGCAATCCGAGTTAACTGTTTCAGCAGTTCGTGCTGAAGTGGAGTTGATTGATTGGCGATCATTGCTTGTAACCAGGGTTGTCGAGGGGCGTTAAGCTTGCCAATAGCTGCCACCCCCGTCTAACGACGGATAGACCTCAATCGTCGATTAATGGACATTTTCTGGAGAGTTACCTGTTACTGACATACGCACGACAAACACAGCCAGCCCCTCACTCAGACGCTTTGCGCTGGGCCCGCTGGAAAGCCGTTGGCGCGATACCAAACTCACGGCGGAACATTGCGGTAAAGGCGCTTGGATTGGAGTAACCGGCCTCCAGAGCCACATCAAGGATGCTCCGTCCCAGCGCAAGCTCTTCCAGTGCCACCAGCAACCGGGCCTGTTTGCGCCATTTTCCGTAGGTGATGCCCAGTTCACGGGCGAACCACCGCTGAATGGTCTTTACGTTGACATCCAGATGCGCGGCGCATTCCGCCAGC
>NZ_JBFHJO010000018.1:0-53108 GCF_041595835.1 Marinobacter sp.
CTGCTGCTGATCCTGTGTTGCCGGAAAGAATTGACCCTGAGCCGGTGGTGGAAGAATCCGGGAAGCTGGAATCTTCGCTTGTTCCTGATGACATTGTGAAAGAACCAGAACCAGAACCAGAACCAGAACCAGAACCAGAACCAGAACCAGAACCAGAACCAGAACCAGAACCAGAACCAGAACCAGAACCAGAACCAGAACCAGAGCCAGAGCCAGAGCCAGAGCCAGAGCCAGAGCCAGAGCCAGAGCCAGAGCCAGAGCCAGAGCCAGAGTCAGAGTCAGAGTCAGAGTCAGAGCCAGAGTCTGAGTCTGAGTCTGAGCAGGTGCCAGAACCATCATTTATACCGGTAATGCCGGAACGGTTTGTGGCGCTGGATCGTTTGCAGCAAAGAAAAGGCTGGACGCTTCAGTTGGTGGCCGGCAAGTTAGAGCAAACCGTTATTAATGTGATCAACCGTTCTCCCGAAGACGCGCGTTTGAGCTATACGCTTGGAGAGCGCCAGGGCGAGCCGTGGTTCATGTTGGTTTATGGCGTTTTCGATACCCGTGAAGATGCCGCGGCGGCGTCTGCATCACTTCCGGGCGTGCTGGGGATCCGTCAGCCCTGGATTCGTTCATACGAGAGTTTTTAATTGGCAAAACGCACCGTCTTGGTGCGAGTGTTGGGCCATTATCTTGAAAAGTTGAAAAATGTCTTGTGTAAGCGTTTTTCGTCCGTATAATGCTTTCCCCCTTTTTTAAAGCGTTAGCGCATTTTTCGCACTATTGTGGTGCGAATCGCGTTGGCGGGAAAGTTTTTTACGTGAGAGAACGCTTATGACGACAGGCTTATATCATCCCGATGAATTCAGGGACAACTGCGGTTTTGGCCTGATAGCCCACATGAAAGGCGAGGTCAGCCATAAGCTGTTGAAAACAGCTATCGAATCACTCACCCGTATGACCCACCGGGGCGGCATTGCAGCTGACGGTAAAACCGGCGACGGTTGTGGTCTGCTTTTACAGAGTCCAAAGGCCTTCTTGGTCAAAGCTGCAGAAGCAGCGTTCGGAAGAAAACCTGGCGACTTATTTGCAGTTGGCCAGGTTTTTTTAGCTCCGGAAGAAAGCCAGGCAGCGGCCGGGCGAGCGGCGATTGAGCATCGATTGACCGAGCAGGGGCTTGACGTTATGGGCTGGCGCGAAGTGCCTGTAGACGACAGTTGTCTCGGCCCCATGGCGAAGGATTGCATGCCGCGGATTGAGCAGGTATTTGTTGAAGCTACGACGCAGACAGAAAAAGAATTCGCCATCAGTCTCTTTCTTGGTCGCCGCCACGCCGAGCGCGATATGGCGGAGGATTCGGAATTCTATATCTGTAGTTTGTCTCATCGTACTCTGGCCTATAAAGGCCTGATGATGCCGGCTGATTTGGCCAACTTTTATAAGGATCTGGGCGATCCGGATCTACAGACGGCCATCTGTGTATTTCACCAGCGCTTCTCAACCAACACTATGCCTAAGTGGCCGCTGGCTCAGCCTTTTCGTTTTCTTGCCCACAACGGTGAAATTAATACCGTAGACGGCAACCGAAACTGGGCAATTGCCCGTGCTGGCAAATTCAGCTCTCCGGACTTGCCTGATCTGAAAACCCTGCAACCTCTGGTTAACCTGACCGGCTCAGATTCCTCCAGTATGGATAATATGCTGGAGGTGCTCCTGGCGGGTGGCGTAGACCTGTTCCGGGCGGTTCGGATGATGATTCCGCCTGCCTGGCAGAATGTCGACACCATGGACTCCGATCTGCGCGCTTTCTACGAGTACAACTCCATGCACATGGAGCCTTGGGATGGCCCTGCGGGCCTGGTTATGTCTGATGGCCGTTATGCACTTTGCATGCTCGATAGAAACGGCCTGCGTCCGGCTCGTTGGGTGATCACGAAAGATGACTTCATCACTCTGGCTTCTGAGGTAGGCACCTATAACTATTTGCCGGAAGATGTTGTGGCCAAGGGCCGGGTTGGGCCTGGGCAGATGCTGGCTATCGATACTGATACTGCAGAAGTGCTGCACACACGCGATATCGACGAGCGCCTGAAAGCGGCTCAGCCTTATAAGCGTTGGTTGAAAGAAAATGCACTGCGAGTCGAGACAACGCTGAATCAGGAGGCTCCTGAGTTCAAGCTGATGGAGCCAGACGAGCTTCTGGTGCATCAGAAAATGTTTAATATCTCGTTCGAAGAGCGGGATCAGGTGCTTCGGCCTTTGGCTGAAGGCGCTCAGGAAGCTGTGGGATCCATGGGCGACGATACTCCGATGGCTGTGCTGTCGAGTAAGGTGCGTCATGTGGCTGACTACTTCCGTCAGAAGTTCGCGCAGGTGACCAATCCGCCGATTGATCCACTGAGAGAAACGATCGTTATGTCTCTCGAAACCTGTCTGGGTGCCGAGAAGAATGTCTTTGAGGAAACCCCGGAACACGCTGACCGGGTTATTCTGACGACGCCGGTTTTATCCCCGGCCAAATACCTCAAGCTGGCCAACAATACGAGGCCGGGATTTGAAGTGGCTCGAATTGCCTTAAGTTATCAGCCGGAAGAGGGGCTGGAGCAGGCAATTATCCGAGTGTGTGAAGAGGCGGCTGCTGCGGTTCGTGATAACAAGGTACTGTTGATTCTCAGTGATAAAGACCTGACGGAAGGCTCGCTTCCGGTGAATGCGGTGATGGCCACGGCGGCCGTGCATCATCATTTGTGTACCAATGGCTTGCGCTGCGATACGAACATCATCGTGGAAACCGGTTGGGTTCGTGATCCTCATCAGTTCGCCGTGTTGTTTGGGTTTGGTGCCACTGCGGTCTATCCGTATCTGGCCTATCAGGTGATGAATGATTTGATCCGCACAGGCGAGCTGTTGATGGATCCGATCGAAGCCAAAAACAACTATCGGAAGGGTATCAATAAGGGCTTGTTGAAGATCCTGTCAAAGATGGGCATCTCAACCATTGCATCTTATCGTGGCGCCCAGCTGTTTGAAGCGATTGGGCTGGCGGACAACGTTGTTGATTTGTGTTTCAAAGGCGTGCCGAACCGTATTCAAGGTGCAGATTTCACCGATTTCCAGCAAGACCAGGAAATGTTGGCTGCGCTGGCCTGGAAACCCCGTAAACCGCTGTCTCCCGGCGGTTTGCTCAAGTACATTCATGGCCAGGAGTATCACGCATTTAACCCGGATGTTGTGTGCAAGCTGCAAGATGCTGTGAGCAGTGGCGACTACGGCTATTACAAGGAATATGCGAGCCTGGTCAACGAGCGCCCGGTTGCGACCTTGCGGGATTTGTTGGTGTTCAAAAAGGACATCAAAACGATTGATCTCTCCGAAGTTGAGCCTGTGGAGGCGATTTTTCCTCGCTTTGATTCGGCTGCCATGTCTTTGGGCGCGCTATCGCCGGAGGCCCACGAGGCGCTGGCTGTTGCCATGAACACCTTGGGTGGTCGCTCCAACTCCGGTGAAGGCGGTGAAGACCCTTCACGTTACGGCACCAATAAGCGATCGAAGATCAAGCAGGTTGCGTCAGGCCGGTTTGGTGTGACGGCTGAATACCTGCGTAGCGCCGATGTTATGCAAATCAAGGTTGCCCAAGGTGCCAAACCTGGTGAAGGTGGCCAGCTACCGGGCGGCAAGGTAAATGATCTGATTGCCCGATTGCGTTATTCGGTGCCCGGTGTAACTCTGATTTCACCACCACCGCACCACGACATCTACTCCATTGAAGACCTGGCTCAGCTGATTTTCGATCTGAAGCAGGTGAACCCCGAAGCCCTGGTTTCTGTGAAACTGGTTTCCGAGCCCGGCGTTGGCACTATTGCTGCCGGTGTTGCCAAGGCTTATGCCGACTTGATTACGGTCTCGGGTTATGACGGCGGTACCGCAGCCAGCCCGCTGACTTCCATCCGGTACGCCGGGTCTCCGTGGGAGCTTGGTTTGACTGAAACTCAGCAAGCTCTGCGCGCCAATGACCTGCGAGGCAAAATTCGTCTGCAAACGGACGGTGGTATTAAAACCGGTCTGGACGTTGTGAAGGCCGCCATTCTGGGTGCGGAAAGTTTTGGTTTCGGTACCACACCGATGGTCGCGTTGGGTTGTAAATACCTGCGAATCTGTCATTTGAACAATTGTGCCACTGGCGTGGCGACTCAGAATGATTACCTTCGGGAAGAGCATTTCAAAGGAACTGTTGAAATGGTCATGAACTTTTTCCGCTTTGTTGCGGAAGAAACCCGT
Source organism: Marinobacter sp. (assembly GCF_041595835.1). Classification (GTDB taxonomy): domain Bacteria; phylum Pseudomonadota; class Gammaproteobacteria; order Pseudomonadales; family Oleiphilaceae; genus Marinobacter. Next base: position 4,261 of record NZ_JBFHJO010000018.1, read on the forward strand.
GAATGGATGGCGAAACTCGGTGTTCGCTCGCTGGAAGAGTTGGTGGGGCGGGTGGATCTGCTTGAGCGCTTACCGGGTGATACCGGTCGCCAGCAGAAACTCGATCTGACCCGTTTGTTACAGAACGACCATATCGCCGAAGACAAGCCTCACACCTGTCAGGTAGAGCGTAATCAGCCGTTCGACGAAGGCAAATTGGCCGAGCGTATGGTGAAAGACGCCGCCGCTGCGATTGCCGAAAAGACCGGCGGCGCATGGAGTTATAAAGTTACGAATTGTGACCGTTCTATTGGTGCCCGCCTGTCGGGTGAGATTGCTGCCCGCCATGGCAATCAGGGTATGTCCGATGCGCCCATCACGCTGGATTTAACCGGCACTGTCGGCCAGAGCTTCGGCGTATGGAACGTGGGTGGCCTGAACATGATTCTGGAAGGTGACGCGAACGATTACGTGGGCAAAGGCATGACTGGCGGGAAATTGGTCGTTAAGCCACCCCGTGGTAGTGACTTCAATACACAGGAAACCTCAATTGTTGGCAATACCTGCCTCTATGGCGCTACTGGCGGCAAGTTGTTTGCGGCCGGTACAGCTGGCGAGCGGTTTGCTGTTCGTAACTCTGGCGCCCATGCTGTTGTTGAGGGTGCAGGCGATCATTGCTGCGAATATATGACGGGTGGCCTGGTGACGGTCTTGGGTGCCACGGGCTATAACTTCGGCGCAGGCATGACCGGTGGTTTTGCCTACGTGCTGGACCTGGATAACACGTTTGTAGACAAGTACAACCACGAGTTGGTTGAGATCCAGCGTATCGCGCGTGAAGAGATGGAAGCCTACCGGAACCACCTCCGTGGTGTGATTCGGGAGCATATTTCAGAAACGGGAAGTGCCTGGGCGGAGCACCTTCTTGAGGATTTCGACGATTACATTGGCCGGTTCTGGCTGGTTAAACCAAAGGCTGCAAACCTGCGCAGCCTGTTGGCCAGTACCCGTGCCCGCCCGGAGTAAGCACCGGGAAGCCAGTTTGTGGGTTGTGCCTGGGGCACAGCCCTCGTCGAAATCGAGCGTATGAGAGTAATGCTATGAAAGAACGTCTCCATAATGACTTTCAGTTTGTTGAAGTAGGACGGGTTGATCCGAAAAAGGTCCCGGCCAGAAAGCGTAAAAAAGAGTTCGGGGAGATCTATCACCCGTTCACTGAAACCCATGCGGCTTCCCAGTCTCATCGATGCCTGGCATGCGGTAATCCTTATTGCGAGTGGAAGTGTCCTGTGCACAACTACATTCCGAACTGGCTGAAGCTGGTATCGGAAGGCAATATCATGAAGGCTGTTGAGCTGTGTCATCAAACCAACTCTTTGCCAGAGGTGTGTGGGCGAGTGTGTCCTCAAGACCGGCTATGCGAAGGTGCCTGTACCCTGAATGACGGGTTTGGCGCGGTCACTATCGGGTCTGTCGAAAAGTACATCACTGATACGGCATTTGCGCTGGGCTGGAAGCCTGATATGTCGAAAGTGAAGTGGACTGACAAGAAGGTCGCTGTCATTGGTGCTGGCCCCGCGGGGCTGGGGTGCGCCGATGTGCTGGTGCGTAACGGCGTAAAACCCGTGGTTTTTGATATTTATCCGGAGATCGGAGGCTTGCTGACCTTTGGTATTCCGGAGTTCAAGCTGGAAAAGTCTGTGATGTCTCGCCGCCGAAAGGTGTTCGAGGAAATGGGTGTAGAGTTCCGTTTGAGCACCGAGGTGGGCAAGGATGTTTCGCTTAAGAGCATTCTGGCTGAATTCGATGCCGTGTTCATGGGAATGGGCACCTACACCTACATGAAGGGCGGTTTCCCCGGTGAGGACTTGCCGGGTGTATACGATGCGTTGCCATACCTGATTTCGAACGTAAATCGTCGCCTCGGCTTTGAGAAAAAGCCTGCAGACTTCATTGACATGAAAGGCAAGCGCGTGGTGATTCTGGGCGGTGGAGACACGGCTATGGATTGCAACCGTACATCCATTCGCCAGCAGGCGGAAAGCGTGACCTGTGCCTATCGTCGGGATGAGGCCAACATGCCGGGCTCTCGCCGTGAGGTGTCTAACGCTAAAGAAGAAGGTGTGAAGTTCCTGTTTAATCGTCAGCCGGTTGAGATTGTTGGTAATGGCAAGGTTGAAGGCGTAAAAGTTGTGACGACCGAACTGGGAGCGCCGGATGAAAACGGTCGCCGTCGTCCGGAAGTGGTTCCTGGTAGTGAGGAAGTGATTCCGGCTGATGCGGTTCTGGTTGCTTTCGGTTTCCGGCCGAGCCCTGCGCCCTGGTTTGAGGAGTTTGGAGTGAATACCGATGATTCTGGCCGGGTAACTGCGCCGGAGAAGGCAGAGTTTTCCTTCCAGACCAGTAATCCGAAGATCTTTGCTGGCGGAGATATGGTTCGGGGGTCAGACCTCGTTGTTACTGCAATCTGGGAAGGTCGCCAGGCAGCTGAGGGTATCCTGGATTATCTGGATGTCTGATTAATAGCTTGATCGATGTCAGAAGGGCAGCTCTCTAATGGAAAGCTGCCCTTTTTTATTGCTGCAAACGGGGTATCATTGCTTCCCATTGTCTCTGACCATTTACCGACGAGAAGACTGGAATTATGACTGAGCTGAAGAACGATCGCTTCCTGCGCGCCCTGATGCGCCAGCCTGTAGACCGCACCCCGGTGTGGATGATGCGCCAGGCGGGCCGTTACCTGCCGGAATATCGTGCTACCCGGGCCCAGGCCGGTGATTTCCTCAGCCTGTGCAAGAATACCCCGCTGGCCTGTGAGGTGACCTTGCAGCCGCTGGAGCGTTACCCGCTGGATGCTGCAATTCTGTTTTCGGACATTCTGACCATTCCTGATGCTCTGGGCCTTGGGCTGTATTTTGAAACCGGTGAAGGCCCCAAGTTCCGCAAAGTGATTCGTACTGAAGCAGACGTTGATGCCTTGCCGAAAATGAATGCAGAGTCTGATCTGGATTACGTGATGAACGCGGTATCTACCATTCGTCGCGAACTGAATGGTCGAGTTCCGCTGATTGGCTTCTCAGGCAGTCCCTGGACGCTTGCTACCTATATGGTTGAGGGTGGGTCATCCAAGGATTTCCGTGAAACCAAGAAACTAGCCTATGGTCAGCCTGAAATTATGCACCGTTTGCTGGATCACCTGGCTGATTCAGTGATTGACTACCTGAATGGTCAGATCAACGCCGGCGCCCAGGCGGTACAGATTTTCGATACCTGGGGTGGCGTGCTAAGTGGCTGGGCCTATGAAGAATTTTCCCTGCGCTATATGAAGAAGATTGTGGCCGGGCTGATTCGTGAAAACGAAGGTCGCCGGGTTCCGGTGATTCTGTTCACCAAGAACGGTGGCCAGTGGCTGGAGTCGATTGCCGACTCTGGTTGTGATGCGGTAGGCATCGATTGGACAACAGATATTGGTAAGGCTCGTGCACGGGTTGGAGACAAGGTTGCTTTGCAAGGCAATATGGACCCGTCAATGTTGTATGCGCCGAAGAAACGGATTCGTGAAGAAGTCGCAGACATTCTGGCTCGCTATGGTTACGGAAGTGGACATATTTTTAACCTTGGCCACGGTATTACGCCGGAAGTGGATCCGGAGCATGCAGGCGCATTTATTGAAGCGGTTGTTGAACTGAGTCCCAAGTATCATCAGCAGTAATTGAGATTCGGAGATTGTCGTCCGCCAGCTTGTGAGTATGGTGCTGGCGGGGCGGCAGTTTGCTTCTTGTCGAGCAGCTTTTCCGCTCATAAGCAATTTGGCCTCTCTCCATTCAATGTGATGGATTCACCCTTGTGTCCAGTCTATAGTCATAGCAGATCTGTTTAGATTCGGAGACGCACTTTGGCTACCCAAAACCCCGAAAACCGCCGCTTTCATCGTATTCGCTTCGACGCTCCCTGTGAGCTGCATTGGCAGGATCAGGTGTGGCCAGCGGAGCTTCTGGATATATCCCTTAAGGGTGCTCTTGTGGAGCGACCAGAACGGTGGGACGTTCCGCTGAGTGAGCCTTGTGAGCTCGTTGTTCACCTGAACGGTCATGAGGCTGCTATTGTTATGGCGGTCGAGTTGATGCACGTTGAGGGCGATTGTCTGGGCTTTAAGTGCCAGTACATCGATATTGAGAGTGTGATGCATCTAAGGCGATTGGTGGAGTTGAATCTGGGAGATCCGGGCCTTTTAGAGAGAGACCTTGCGCATTTGATTGAGTGATCCCGCAAAGTCAGCCTGACTCCCCAGGCTGCAGGCTGGGGAGTCAGGCTAAAATTCTTCCAGGGCAGAAAGTGCATCCGATAGCTTGGTCACCGGTATGACCTTCATACCATCAACCGGCTTGCGGGGCGCGTTGCCTTTAGGTACGAGGGCGCGCGTAAATCCGTGTTTGGCCGCTTCGTAAATCCGCTCCTGTCCGCTGGGCACTGGCCGGATTTCTCCGGACAAACCGACTTCACCAAAGATCACTAAATCCTGGGGCAGAGCACGGTTCCGGAAGGACGAAACAACCGCTGCCAACAACGCCAGGTCAGCACTGGTTTCGGCAACCTTCACCCCGCCAACCACGTTCACAAACACATCCTGATCGGCAACGTGCATTCCGCCATGGCGGTGCAATACTGCGAGCAGCATCGCTAAACGATTTTGGTCCAGTCCAACCGCAACCCGTCTTGGGTAGCTGCCTTGAGCCATGTCGACCAGGGCCTGAATCTCTACAAGCATTGGCCGGGTGCCTTCCCATACCACCATAACCACGCTGCCGGGAGCCGCTTCCTCGCCCCGGTTCAGGAAGATGGCGCTTGGATTTTTTACCTCCTTCAGGCCTTGTTCCAGCATGGCGAAAACGCCCAGCTCATTCACTGCCCCAAAGCGGTTCTTGATGCCTCTCAGAGTGCGATAGCGGCTGTCACTGGAGCCTTCAAGTAGTATCGAGCAGTCAATCATATGCTCGAGTACTTTGGGGCCTGCCAGGCTGCCGTCTTTTGTAACGTGGCCAACCAGAAACAGAATGGTGCCGGTCTGTTTGGCAAAGCGGGTCAGGTAAGCGGCGCTTTCCCGAACCTGAGAAACTGAGCCCGGCGCCGATTCGATATCGGCAACATGCATCACTTGAATACTGTCCACCACAAGAATGCGTGGTTTTTCGGCTTCGGCTACCTGCATGATGCGTTCCACGCTGGTTTCCGAGAGCATTTTCAGGTCTTTGGTGGGCAAGCCAAGGCGCTTGGCGCGCATAGCAACCTGTTGAAGGGATTCTTCACCGGTTACATACAGGGCAGGGTGTTGGGCCGCCAGTTGGCATACGGCCTGGAGCAGCAAGGTGCTTTTGCCTGCGCCGGGATGGCCGCCCATCAAAACCGCAGAGCCTTCAATCAGGCCGCCACCCAGCACGCGGTCGAATTCTTGCATGCCGGTGCTGATACGGGATTGTTCCTGAAGGCTGACTTCGTCCAGGCTTTTGACTTCCGATAAGCTGCCGGCGTAGCCCTCAAAGCGGATGCCTCGAACTCCTTTGGTGCTATTGCCGGACACGCCGCGAACTTCGCTGATGGTATTCCAGGCCTGGCAGGCCGTGCACTGGCCCTGCCATTTGCCATAATCAGCGCCACACTCGGTGCAGACGAAAGCGGTTTTTGCTTTCGCCATTACGCCAGCTTCTTGTATTTCATACGTTTCGGCTGCATCGCAGACTCCCCTTTACGCTTCTTGAAGTCGGCATCGTATTCGGTGAAGTTGCCTTCAAAGTATACGACCTCGCCATCATCCTCGAATGCCAGAATGTGGCTGGCGACGCGGTCCAGGAACCAGCGGTCATGCGAGATAACCAGAGCGGAGCCGGGGAAGTTCAGTAAAGCTTCTTCCAGTGCGCGCAGAGTTTCTACGTCAAGATCGTTTGTTGGTTCGTCAAGCAGTAGCACGTTGCCGCCTTGCTTCAGTAGTTTGGCCAGGTGCAGGCGGTTACGCTCACCGCCGGACAAGTCACCAACCCGTTTTTGCTGGTCTGTGCCTTTGAAGTTAAAGCGGCCAACGTAGGCACGGGATGAGGTTTCGTAGTTGCCGACTTTGATGATGTCGTTGCCGTCGGAAAGCTCTTCCCAGACGGTTTTTGTGCCGTCCAGATCTCGCATCTGGTCAACGTAAGCCAATTCAACGGTGTCGCCTACGGTGATGGTTCCGGAATTGGGTTTGTCCATGCCGGCAATCATCTTGAACAGGGTGGATTTGCCTGCACCGTTACCGCCAATGATGCCTACAATCGCTCCGGGGGGAACGTTAAACGAGACGTTTTCGTAGAGTAGGCGATCACCAAAGGCTTTGCTGATGCCTTCTACGTCAATCACCTTGTCTCCCAGACGAGGTCCGGGTGGAATGTAAAGCTCATTGGTTTCGTTACGCTTCTGGAACTCTTGAGAGCTCATTTCTTCGAAACGCGCCAATCGGGCTTTACTTTTGGACTGGCGGCCCTTGGCGTTGGAACGTACCCACTCTAGTTCCTGCTTGACGGCTTTCTGATGAGCGGCTTCTTGTTTGGATTCCATCTCCAGGCGTTTTTCTTTGTTCTCAAGCCACTGGCTGTAATTGCCTTCGAACGGAATACCGTGACCACGGTCAAGCTCCAGAATCCAGCCGGCTACGTTGTCCAGGAAGTACCGGTCGTGGGTAATGGCAACGACAGTGCCGTCGTAGTCATGGAGAAAACGTTCCAGCCAAGCTACAGATTCCGCGTCCAGGTGGTTGGTTGGCTCATCCAGTAGCAGCATGTCGGGCCCGGATAGCAGAAGGCGGCAAAGGGCTACACGGCGACGTTCACCACCAGACAGGACTTTCACTTTCTGGTCCCAGGCGGGCAGGCGCAGAGCATCTGCGGCGACTTCCATCTTGCGTTCGATGTCGTGGCCGTCGGTTGCCTGAATAATAGCTTCCAGCTCACCCTGTTTTTTTGCGAGGGCGTCGAAGTCGGCATCCGGTTCCGCGTAGGCGGCATATACCTGATCGAGTTCAGCCAGGGCGTTATGTACGTGGGCAACAGATTCATCCACGATCTCTTTGACGGTTTTCTCTTCGTCCAGTTCTGGTTCCTGAGGGAGGTAGCCCACATGGATACCCGGCTGGGGGCGGGCTTCGCCGATGTAGTCCTGATCTACGCCTGCCATGATGCGGAGCAGGGTGGATTTACCCGAGCCGTTCAGACCCAGCACGCCGATCTTGGCGCCAGGGAAAAAACTGAGAGAAATGTCTTTAAGAATCTCCCGCTTGGGCGGAACCACCTTGCCCACGCGGTTCATGGTGTATACGTAAGAACCGGTTTTACCCGTTTTGTCACCTTTTGACATGATATTTTTGGCCTTTAAGTCAGTTACCATACGGCTTTGAGGGTGAAGAGCACTCAAAGCAGCAAAATTATACGTTCAGTTTTTCCCGGAACCCCCGTTCCTTGCTATGTTTAAAAAGTTAAGTATCAGGGGGTTAGTAATGTGGGTTATTAAGTTCTCGGATAAATGGTGAATGCTGCGCGAAGTAAGCTGCTTGTGCAAGGATTCACCCTTGTCTACGCTCCAAAGTAGACAGATAGAGAAATCTCCCGGTTTATTTCAGATGCAGAGGCTCACGAGGAAACCCTGGCCAAGAAGTATGCGGGGACGACCTGGCTTCTTCAACTGTATACAAGCCAGTTGGCAAGGTCCAACTCATGACTAGTGAGTTGAACCGCTTGAGAATGGTGCACAGGAAGAGCTTTTCTTCCTGTGTGGGGGATTCCTCATCCCCGAATTGAGAGTGGAGCAGGAGAATTTTGTTGAGACCTCCATCAATCGAGAGCCTCAAAGATTATGTCCTGTGCGCCTTCCCACAGCACCTTGTGGCCAAGGGCACGCAACTGTTCTTTGCCTTCGACAATCGTCAGGAAATGGTTACCAGCCAAGGGGCCCATTTTGCTGGCAAAGCTACAACTGCCATAAGCCATAATGATCTCGGTCTCGCTAAAGCCGCCCGGATAGAACAAGATGTCTCCCACAGAGGGGTGGCAGGTATGGTTTTCGAATCCCACGCCAAGCTTGAATTCGCCCAGCGGAATCCAGCACCCTTCGCCGCTCCATCTCACGTGAATCAGCTTTTGTCGGTAGGGGAGTAGTTGGAGGAAGGCTGCGACGGTTTCAGGTGCGTCGGGGTTCGTTTCCGCAACAAAGCGAAACTGGCCGACGATGATGGCGATCTGAGTCATGGTGAGAAAATCTCCGTTTAATTGTTGTGGTACATGGCCCTGGCAATTCACCTGGAAGTGAGTGGAATACGTCCTGGAAGTCAGGGCAATCATGGGATGGGGCCTGCTACCCGAAGAATTTAAAGCACGTCCAGCCAGGGAGTCGGTCGGGCGAACTTGGGTTTTGGTTTCGCGGGTTTCGGTCGATCGCAGTGCTGGAACTCACCGAACCCTTTGCGGCCAATGAATTCACCGTCGCGATACACTGTTGAGCCGCGGCACATCGTCAGTGCAGGCCACGCATGAATTCGCCGGCCTTCATACGGTGTATAGTCAACGTTATGGTGCATGCGCTCATTGCTGATCGTTGTGTCTATATCTGTATCCCAGATCACGATATCGGCATCCGCACCGATACAGATTGTGCCTTTGCGTGGGCTCAGTCCATAAATCCTGGCTGGTTCAGTTGCTGTCACCGAAACGAACTTGTTGATATCGATACGGCCGGTCATAACTCCTTCGGAGAATAACAGCGCCAGGCGCGTTTCGATTCCGGGAATGCCGTTGGGAACGTGTGAAAAGTTTCCATGCTTACCACCAATTTTCTTACCCTGTGGATCATCGTACCTGAATGGAGCATGGTCTGATGAGAACACCTGGAACGTTCCGTTGGCCAGCCCGTCCCAAATGGCCTGCTGGCTTTTTGCATCGCGGGGAGGCGGGCTGCAAATACACATGGCGCCCTGAAATCCTGGCTGGTCAAGGTCTGCTGCCGTTAAGAACAGGTATTGTGGGCAGGTTTCACCATATACGCTCAGGCCCCGGCTTTGCGCATCACGGATCTGAGCGGTTGCCTCTTCACTGGATACATGAACAATCAGTACCGGTGTGTCGAGAAACTCGCCGAGTGAGATAGCCCTATGAGTGGCTTCACGCTCGACCACGATAGGCCGCGACAAGCCGTGAAAAGGTGGCGTAGTCAGGCCTTTAGCCAGCATGCGTTCGGTGAGCCAGGCAATGCAATCGGTGTTTTCAGCATGGATCATGGTCATGGCGCCTTCGCGCCGCGCCACTGAAAGCACGTCGAGAATTTCGCGATCATTCAGCTTTAAGTCATCGTATGTCATATACAACTTCAGTGAGGTATAACCGCGCCCGATCAATAGCGGCAGTTCGCGTTCAACCACATCAGTTGTCGGATCCGCCACGATCAGGTGAAATGCATAGTCGATGCAGGCCTCGCCGTCGGAAACCGAGTGATAATTAGCCACTGACTGCTCAAGGGTTGCCCCCTTCTTCTGTAGTGCGAACGGCATGACAGTCGTAGTTCCGCCGCAAGCGGCCGATCGCGTGCCGGTGAAGAAGTCGTCGGCGAAAACTGAACCATCATCGGTCGGTTGCGCCAAATGACAATGGGCATCGACGCCGCCAGGCAAAACCCAGCGACCAGCGGCATCAATTTCCTCTTTGCCAGCCGGCAACTGCTGTGCCAATGCGATAATACGGCCGTCCCGGATGCCAATGTCCGCATCGAAAATGTCAGTTGCGGTGGCAATGTGTGCATTACGGATAACCAGATCAAACCCGGTGTTTTCCATTAGAAATTCTCCTTGAAAAGCGAGCCCCAGTTACTAAGGCGAGAGGTGTTTATGCCTGTCAGCAATTTTGCAGCTTTCAGGGTTGCCGGTGGGGCGAAGTGGGCAAGTGTGCTATCGGAAGAGCGAGTCAGTATTCCGATGCGTATGTTTGTTTTCATCGATTCTGCTCAAGTGGGCTGGAGTACATCATGGGGGCGTTAAAGTCATGGCTCAGTATCTGTTCGATCTCGGCACCGAGCTGTAGGACTTGCAGATCAGCGTAACGCGGACCTGCAATCTGTATGGCCACAGGAAGACCTTGTGCGCCAAATCCGCAGGGAACTGACACTGCCGGCACATCACAAAGATTGAATAGCGGTGTAAAAACGGCGTGGGTACGCGGACCCGCTTTTTGACCACCGATGGTGCCGGGGGCAAGAACGTTGCAAGGCCACGGCTCGACAGGAACGGTGGGGCACAGAAGCAAGTCGTAGCGTTCAAAAAATGCGTTCATCTGCTCGCGAGCGCGATGACGGCGGAATGTTATGTCGGTCAGTTCGGTCGCTGTAATCGCGAACCCATTCTCAATCTGGGCTGCGATGACGGGATCAAACTGGCTGGGATCTGCGCGCCATTGAGTGCCAAACAGTTGTGCCAATTCAGCATGCTGGCGAACTGCGTAAGGATAGCTAATTACGTCGTCGCTCCACTGTGGGCTGGCATCGTCAATACTTAAACCAGCTTTACGCAGTTGGTCGACCGCCAGCTGCATTTCATTGGCCACATCCTGATCGACCGCAAAGTCGCAACCGAGGTCTGGCGACCATGCTATGCGCAGCCTCTTGTCTAGAGCAGAGGTCGTCGCGCTGGCAAAGGCAGACGGGGCGATCATCTCTTTTGGCAGGGGGTGCGAAAGCGGATCTCGCGAATCGTAGCCGGAAAGTATGTCCATCATGAGCGCGCAATCGGCTATGTTTCGTGTGAGCGTACCGATCGATCCCATGTCCCTGCATGGCTCGTCAAAGCCCCACGGATTTGGGATCAGGCCGGAGGTGCACTTGAATCCAACCAAACCAGTATGAGCTGCCGGTCGCCGGACTGAGCCCCCGGCGTCTGTACCGAGAGCAATGGGACTGAAGCCTGCTGCAACCGATGCTGCCGCGCCGCCAGAGGAACCGCCCGGGGTCCGGTCGAGCTGCCAGGGGTTGCGTGTGATGCCATGGAGCGGGTTAGTTGTGATGCCTTTGCATGCGAACTCAGAGCAATTGGTTATACCAATACAGATGGCGCCCGCCGCTTTGAGGCGAGCGACGCTCCATGAATCCCGTGGTGCGACAAAATCGGCAAAGAGTTTAGAGCCATAGGTGGCCGGGCGCGACTCAATCCACAGGTTGTCCTTGACCGTAAATGGTACTCCCAGGAGAGGTAAGTCACTGCCTGCCGCTGCTAACTGATCAGCTTGTCTGGCTTGAGCAAGCGCGCCATCGTAATCAATGTAAACCATTGCTCCAAGTTTAGAATCGATTGTAGACATTCTTGCCAATAAGTACTCAACCAGGTCGACTGCGTGAAGCGTCCCGGAGCGAATCCTGCGTGAAATTTCGTGCCCGGGGAGTTTGTGCCACTCGTGGGATGTCATATCCGAGGCCTGCCCTTTACCACGATCAGAAAGGTCCATTCAGACAATCTCCGTGTTTTCTGGTGGGGTGTTCGCTTGCTGAGAATGCGTGAGTAAAATTTGTGCGAACGGCTTCGCTTTTGTATAAGATGCGGGGAAAAACGGTATACATTTATTGCACGCAGAGTGAGAAAACGCTTGAGCAAGCGAATGAAGGCAAAGGCCGTCGCAACTGAAAGTGCTTCGAGACAGAGTTCTCTGTCGCCCGCCTCCCAAGCACTGGGGGCGAAGCGAGTACTGACTAGTGAACAGTGCTACCAGAAAATTCGACAAGCGATTCTGGAGCATCGTCTGACGCCGGGCACCCGGCTTGTGGAGGAGAGACTGGTTGCTTTGTCTGGCCTCAGCCGCACTAAGATTCGGCCGGTGCTCGCGCGATTGGCACACGAAAAACTGGTTGATCTGATACCAAACAGAGGTGCGTTCATTGCGAGTCCGTCGGTAAAAGAGGCGCGAGAGGTCTTCTTCACTCGTCACCTCATTGAGCCGGCGATTGTGACTTTGTTGTGCGAAAATGCTAAAAGCCGTGATATCACTAAACTCAAGCGCCACGTCGCCAAAGAGGCGCAGGCGCGCCTTGATAACGACCGTGTTGCAATCATCCGTTTGTCCGGAGAGTTTCATACTCTTCTGGCGGAACTGGCCGGGAACGCGATCCTGGCGCGCATGATGTACGATTTGACGGCGCAAACGTGTCTCGTTATTACCCTGTATGATCGCCCGAATATTCCGGCCTGCCAGCATCATCATCACGGCGATATTATCCAGGCAATTGAGGCCGGAGACGTGGAGTTGGCAAAGCAGCGCCTGGTATCTCACCTGCAAGAAGTGGAGAGCTCGTTGAATCTGGTAATCGGTGGCGAAAAGGAAGTCGATTTGTCGGCGATATTTGCCTGACGGTCGTATGCTCAGCTTGTTCATGTGGGGTTCGCCATTGAAAAATGCTCGACAAAGTCTGCGAACACTTGAGATGCAATGGCTGCGTCTTCAGCCGACATGGTTTCGCCTGGGTTGTGGCTGGTGCCGCCGTTGCCGCAACGTACGAACAGCATGGCCATTGGCGCAATTTCGGCAATGATTATGCCGTCATGACCTGCGCCTGACGGGAGGCTTCGAGGCGTGCAGCCATGTCGTTGCATTGACTCTTTCAGGCGCTGCTGCAACCACTTGGCGCAAGCGACACTGGCAGCTTCGTAGGTTTGCTCGAGATTTTTGCGGATTCCTCGCCGGATGCAGATGTTTTCGATTTCAGTCTGGATGTCGTCAACTGCCAGCTTGCGAATCGAGTCTTTATCCGCCCTGATATCGATCGACATTACTACGTGACCCGGAATGACGTTTCCGGCACCGTTGGTAACGTTGAGCTGGCCAATGGTGCCCACCAATCCAGGCGACTCATTACAGCGTTTCTCAATGTAAAGGGCTATTTCGGCACCGGCCATCAATGCATCATGACGGGAGGCCATCGGTACAGTTCCGGCATGCCCGGCCGTGCCTTGCAGTTCCAGAATAAAACGGCTTGAGCCGGAGATTGCAGTGACAACGCCAAGAGCGAGGTTTTCTTCCAGCAATACCGGACCCTGCTCAATGTGAACCTCAAGATAAGCGGCGATATCGCCCTCTGGCATCGCTGCCGCGCCCAGTTGAGCCGGGTTCAGGCCTTCACTTATCATCGCTTCGCGCATTGAGACTCCATTGTCATCGACATTTTCAAGAACGGCCGTCTCAAAGCTGCCTGCAATGGCCCGGCTGCCAAGAAGAGGGGCATTAAAGCGAACTCCCTCCTCCTCGCAAAACGCGATGACTTCGATAGGAAAGGGGAAGCGCCGGCCCTGACGGTTCCAGTCACCTACGCAGGCTATGGGCAATAGAATGCCCAGGGGGCCATCGTACTTACCGCCATCGCGGACGGTATCGAAGTGTGAGCCTGTCATCAGGGAGGCGCAGCAGGGGTCGGTGCCCTCATAGCGGCCAATGACATTACCGACAGCGTCTTCTCGTACGTCCATACCGGCCTCGCTCATCCATGCCGCGATCTGTCTGGCGGCACCGCGATGGGCTGCCGTCAAATAGGTTCGCGTCATCTTGCCTTCCTGCTCGGTGTGCAAAGCCAGAATCTCGATGCGGGTCATTATTTCTTGACCCAAGGTGGCGAAGTTACCGGTATCAGTTTTCGTCATGGTTGCCTGCTTTGTGGAGGTGCCATCAGGATTGCTGACCAGCCGGGTGTGCAAACAGACCGGAAAGGGCGGGATCAATATTTCCGAGTTCCGCGGAAGCCGGGACAGAGTAACTACCCGCCTGGGGTTTGGGGAAGTTCAGCCGGGCCAGCGATTCCAGCATTCCCACTCCGCATGCAATTCCATCAAGCACGGGGACCGGGATGTCAGGTTGGATCTTCCTATGCAGACCAACCAACGCTGCACCAGCCAGTATCAGCGCATCGCAGTGTTCCCCGTCGACCAATGCTTGTGACGCATTACGAATTAACTTCAGGGAATTTTCGGGATCCGCGTAAAGGGCTGCAGCAGAGGAGTCGATCACGCGCATGCCAGCCAGACGGGGCTCAAAGCCACAGGCAACGATGCGCTCGCGGTAAAAGGCGGCGTTACGTGCTCCGGGTAATACCACGCCGAAGCGCGAGCCAACCATAGTTGCGACATGGCATGCCGCCTCTGTCATGCCGACCACCGGTACCGCTAACAACTCTCTTAGGGCGGACACTGCTGTGTCATATGAAATGCCCACCAGTACAGCGTCATAAGGCTCTTTGATGGTCGCAATCGTCTCTAACATCGAATAGGCCGAAACCACCTCTGCAGAGCGACTGGCGACAACCTCCGCGCCCCGTGCGCACTTTGCAGCGAAGACGGTGGTGTCTGGTGCCGCATTGTGCCGGGCTTCAGTTAGCAGCGCCCGGGTGATGCTTTCACTGGTATTACCATTTAAAAGAAGAATGCGCATAAAGAGAGTGCTCGCCTTGATTGCCCACATTTTGATTAGAAGCTAGCAAGGTTGGTGCCAATGACAAATTGTGTACAATTTTGTCTTTATTTTGTTTGTTGTTGGCTCTCTTTCTTTAAAGATTGAAGATGGGTCGATGTAAGTTTGGTAGCCAGAAGGTCTTTTTTTGCACAAAAAAAGCACATAAACGATTAATTTGCGCCCAATTTGTGCAAATAAATACCGTTTGTTGTTGTTTTAATCTTTTATGGATTGAGTACAAGCAAAATAATAATTGTATGCATTTTATGCCTGAATCGCTTGTGGTCTAAGGGGTGACGCTTGCGAGAATGGGCAGATGAAACGCCATGCGAGCCCATTTTAACTTCTATGGCACAGTCCTTGCTCCTCCAGAACTATCGGTCGCACCTGAGTGCTTCGGTTACGGAAGAATCAATTCTGTATTCGTGAGAGATGTAGGCCGTTTCCCTTAGAGTTCAGCTATTTTTGATAAATATTTCAAACGGTTGGAGTGCTTTATGTGTGAAAGAAACGGAAATTACATGCAAGACGTAGAAGAGTTAATTTCAAAGTCGCGTCGTAATTTTTTAAAAGGAGGGGCTGCAGCAGGTGCTGCAGTACTGTTGCCAATGGGACTTGCGGCTACGCTCAATCCGACGGCTGCGTGGGCGTCTGATAGTACCGTGATTAAGGCAACACATGGCACCGGGTTTTGTAATCTTGGGTTGTTTCTGGTCAAAGAGCGCAATCTGGCGAAAGAGGACGGTGTCGAGCTTGATTTTGTCGTGACACCTTCAAATGCGGATATCGTTACGCTGTTTGGTGCCGGCCTGGTCGATATGTCTATGATTCCATACTCTCAGTTCATCACGTTGTATGACGCGGGGGCACCTGTGAAGATCGTCGCTGGCGGTGGTGTTGAGGGGTGCATGATCATCGTCAAGGAAGGTATCAAGAGTGCGGAAGATCTGAGAGGCAAGACGCTGGGAACATTCCAGGCGGATACCCTCGAAGTGCTGCCATACGATTACCTTAAGCAGAATGGCATGAGCTTTAATGATGTTAAGGTCCGTCATTTTAATACCTCCCCTGAAATGGCTCAGGCATTTATAAGCGGTGCCATTGATTCGATGTGTCACATCGAACCGTATGCGTCCCAGTCACTCGCATCCCGTGAAGGCGCTACCATCCTTTCAGATGGTATCGATCTATACGGTAAGGCCTATTCGGATTGTGTCTTGGCGGTACGGAAGCCATTGCTGGAAAAAAATCCAGAAGCAATTAAGGCGACCATTAAGGCCATGTTCGTAGCCCAAAGTCAGGCGGAGTCCGATCCTGAAGCTGCGTTGCAAGATACAGTCGGCAAGTACTACAAAACGTCGATGGAGGCCTCGCGTAAAGCCAGTAGCAAACAGCCTGTAAATGTTGATCAGCGAAACCAGACCAGTTTCATTCTGGATCGTGGCCAATCTTTGAAAGAGCTGGGCTACATCAAAAACCTGCCAGGCAGGGACGCTATTGACTGGACACTGCTTGAGCAGGTTATCGCGGAGAACCAGGAGCTTTATAACAGCTTGAAACTGAAGTCTGCCGGTGTTGTCTGATCGCTTTCAGTGATCTGGTCGGTCAGGCGTAATGCAGCGTCTGTGGTAGTTGGTGGCGCTGCATTATGCCGACCGTCTTGGCTTGGTGGTAACGCATGAATCAATCAGAAATAGATCAGGAATAATTCTATGGCTGTACCCGCTATTTCCTGCAAACAGGTTTCGAAGGTCTGGAAGCCCGATGGTCCCGCGCCTTTGCTGGCGTTAGATGAGTTGTCTTTTGAGGTTGCTCGTGGCGAGTTTGTTGTTTTGCTGGGGCCGTCAGGCTGCGGAAAAAGCACTTTGCTCTACATGATTGCGGGCCTTGAGTCGACAACGTCGGGAACGATTGAGTGCGATAAATTGCCAGTAGAAGGGCCCAGCTCCGATCGTGGAATGATTTTTCAGGAAGCGTCACTCTATCCGTGGCTGACCCTTGCTGACAATGTGACTTTTGGTCTTGGTCTTCGTGGTGTTGGGCCTGAAACCCGGCGGAAAGTCGCCGGTAAAATCATGAAGAAAGTCGGGCTCGGCGATATGCTGGACAAGCGTCCTGATGAACTCTCTGGCGGTATGCGGCAGCGGGTTGCGGTGGCGCGTGCGCTTGCGATGCAGCCGAAAGTGCTGATGATGGACGAGCCGTTTGCCGCCCTTGACGTTCAGACAAGAGCCAAAATGCAGAGCTTCTTGCTTCAGATCTGGCGTGATAGCTCGGCCTCAATCATTCTCGTAACCCATTCGATTGATGAGGCTATCTCACTGGCGGATCGCATCATCGTATTCACGTCACGCCCTGGTCGTGTCAAAAAAGACATCCGGGTTGATCTTGAGAGGCCTCGCAGTCCGCGCGATCCCGCTTTTCACGCATTGCAGGATGAACTATCCGAATTGCTGGCCGATGAGGTTGATCGTTCTTTTGCTGATCAGCAGCGAAGTGTCATGGGCAGCCACTCTTTGTGAGTCGGCCAGAAAATAGCGAGGATACTGTGAAAAGCACCAACGAACTCACCGCGAACTTCTCCAGTGCTCCATCTGAATCCAAGAGTATGGCAGGAGTGCTGTCCGACAAAATGAAGTGTCGATTAGAAACTGCATTTTGGTGGAGTTTATCGATTAGCATCTTTGTTGGTATTTGGGAGCTATGCTGGTACACCGGCTGGGCAGATCCTTTGCTGATGCCGCCACCGCATATTTTCTTGTCAGATTTATCGGAACAGTTCAAGTTTTTTGATCGAAGCAACATCATTGGCAGTGATCAGACTGGTGCCAGTGTCCTCGGCGTCTTGTCGGTTCTTCTTTGGACGACGATGCGAGTAGTCGCTGGGCTGGGAATCGGATTTTTGCTGGGGGTTGCTACCGGGCTGTTCAGTCGCTACAACCGAATCTTCGGTAATTTGTCTCTGCCGTTAGTCACTTTGTTGGCGCCAATCTCTCCGGTTGCCTGGCTGCCCGTTGCGATATTTTTGTTCGGAATCGGCAACATGCCCGCAATTTTTATGGTTTTCGTTGCCGTGTATTTCATTATCACTCTGGCAACTTTGGATCAGATTGACAATGTACCGATCAGTTATATACACGTCGCCCGGATCATGGGGGCAACCAGGCGACAGATCTATACCCGTGTGATTCTGCCGTCAATCTTACCAGGCCTGTTTATGACGCTGCGTCTGAACCTGTTCGCTGCATGGATGGTGGTACTTATCGCTGAAGCTGTTGGGGTTGGCAGTGGGCTTGGACAGATTGTTATGTTGGCACGCAATACGTTCAACTCATCGCTGGTGTTCTTCAGCATGACCCTGATTGGGCTGCTTGGCTTTATGTTGGATCAGTTGCTGCGCATCGTACAGAGGCGTCTGCTGTGGTGGCTGGATCAGGAAGGGCGCAAGTAGGCAATGTGACCGCTGGCACTGTGACTCCGGTCAAAAACTTTTATGGGTTTGTACCTAAATCTCTAAGGAATGAAGTCCCATGACAGAATCAATCTTTAAAGCAAAATGGATCGTTCGTGGTGCGATTGATCGTGATAATGTTGATATATTGGAAAACGGAGCGCTCTTCCAGCGTGACGGCGTCATCGTTGACATAGGCTCACTCGCAGATATCGAAGCAAAATACCCGAATGTTGAGGTTATTGGGTCGGACGACCAGATTATTTTGCCAGGTTTCGTCAATGCCCATCACCACGTCGGAATGACGCCCCTGCAACTTGGCTCACCCGATCATGCCCTTGAGTTATGGTTCGCCAGCCGAATATCGGCACGCGATCTCGACCGTTATCTGGATACCTTGTATTCGTCTTTTGAAATGATCGCGTCTGGAATTACTACGGTTCAGCATATCCATGGCTGGATGCCGGGCCCCCTGGAAAGGATCAATCATTGCGCGTCGCAGGTGCTTCAGGCGTATCGCGACGTTGGGATGCGTGCCTCCTATTGCTACGCTGTGCGTGAGCAGAATCGCCTTGTATACGAAGCCGACGAAGCGTTTGTCGCGCGGCTTCCGGCTGATTTGCAAGCATCCGTTGCAGAGCACCTGAAAAGCCAGGCGATACCTTTTGAGGATAACTTGTCTCTGTACGATAACCTGGTTGCGGAAAACGAAGGTCAGTCACGAACCCGCATCCAGCTGGCGCCAGCTAACCTTCACTGGTGCACTGACAATGGTTTAAGTGCGCTTGAAGAGCGTTCGCTACGAGATAATGTTCCGATGCATATGCATCTTATGGAAACGGCTTATCAGAAAGAATACGCGCGTCGTCGTACGGGGACCACGGCTGTAAAGCATCTGGAGAAGCTTGGAATTCTCAGCTCGCGTCTGACATTGGGACATGGCGTCTGGCTGACAGAAGAAGATATAGAGATTGCAGCAAGCCACGGTACCTGTATTTGCCACAACTGCAGCTCTAATTTCCGTTTGCGTAGTGGTGTCGCACCGCTTAATGTTTTCGAGAAACACGGTATGACGGTCGGTATCGGGCTTGATGAGGCTGGTATCAATGATGACCGCGACATGCTCCAGGAGATGCGCCTTGTCCTGCGTGCACACCGTGTTCCGGGGATGGATGACGTGGTGCCGACTGGGCCGCAGGTGTTGCGCATGGCATCCGAACACGGTGCAATGACGACCCCGTTTGGTGAGGATATTGGCCGCCTCGATGTCGGTCGTATGGCTGATTTTGTTGTGATCAATCATCGCAAAGCATTGTGGCCGTATCAAGACGACCTTATCCCTATTCTCGACTCGATTATACAGCGCGCTAAGACAGAGTCGGTTGATAAGACTGTGGTGGGTGGCGAAGTTATATATGAAAATGGTCGCTTCACGCGTGTTGATCGCGATCAGGTTCTCAACGAAATCGCTGAGCGTCTGTCGAAACCCCGTACAGCAGAAGAGGAAAAACGAGTCCACTTAGCCAAGGCTGTTTTCCCGCATGTGAAAAAGTTTTACGACGGTTATCTTGACGGGCAGAAGTGCAAGCCGTTTTATTCGACGTCCTCCAGTATCTGAACAGCAGTGCCGGCATCATTCACTGATGATGCCGGCGTTCTCCATAACTCTGGCTCCCTTCAAAATCAGGCGGGTATAAAGGTTGCTGAGGCAGCTGATCAGTCAAGGAAAGGTAGAAGCGTGTCGTTGATCAGTCGTTCGAGGTGTCTTGCCGTCGCCAGTACCCGGTGGTCTGCAAATCTGGGCGCAATGATCTGTAGCCCCACCGGAAGGCCCTTGTTGTCGGTGCCACAGGGAACGGAGCAGGCTGGTGCAAATACCTGATTAATCATCCAGGTGAAGGCCGCGTGGTCGCGGGCGTTGGCCTTGTTCCCACCAATTACTGAAGGCCAGTTTTCTGACAAAGGCCAGGCGGTTACCGGCGCGGTCGGGCACAGAAGAACGTCGATCGTCTCAAAGCATGCGACAAAATGAGTGTGAAGCTCTTTTCTGAAGCGAAGGGCGTTTGCTACATCAACGCCCTTGAGCTTCAGGCCCTCACGGATTTGTTGTGCAACGTCAGGATCAAACCGTTCTTTGTTCTGTTGATACTGAGCGCCATAAATCGCTGCCAGCGCGGATTTCTCCAGCGCGGCAATCCGCGCCTCACTGGTGAATTCCGGCCAGCGCGGGGTTATCGGATGGACGGGCAAGCCATTGTCACGCAGGCGGTCGACAGCAGCCGACACTGTCCGTGCTACATCTTTATCAACTGAAACTGCCAGTCCAAGGTTGGGGCTAAAACCAAGGCGCAACGGTCGTGATGAGGCATTCTCTGCTATGCCGGGAATAATATGTTCGCTTTCGCCAATAACTCCCATCGCAAGATCAATGTCGGCCACAGTTCGTGCAAAGACGCCAATGGTGCTATTGCCAAAATCCGGTCCTTCGAAACCAGGGCCTTCCGGCACGGTGCCGCAGGATGGCATGAAGCCAATGGTTCCGGTATGGGATGCAGGGCGACGTATGGAGCCCCCTGCATCTGTACCTAGTGCCAGGGGGCACAACCTCGCTGCGACCGCAGATGCAGATCCTCCGGAAGACCCCCCCGGAGTGCGTTCTAAGTCCCATGGATTTCTGGTCGCTCCGTAAAGCTTGTTAGTTGTAACCCCCCTGCATGCAAACTCTGGTGAATTGGTGATTCCAAGTATGATTGCTCCCGCGCTTCTCAGGCGCGCCACGGCCGCCGAGTCTTCTGGTGCAATAAACTCTTCAAAAAGTCGTGATCCCTGGGTTATGGGCCAGTTTTTCACCCATAGGCAGTCTTTGATTGCGACGGGCACTCCTGCCAGTGGAAGAAACTCCCCTTCGTTGAGTCGCTTTTGGATTACCTCCGATTGGTGTTGAATATCGTCCGGGTTCCAGTAAACAATTGCATTGATCGCAGGGTTGCACAATTCCAGTCTGTGGATGAACGTGTCAGCCACTGCGCGGGCCGTGATGACCCCTCGATTCACACGGTCGGCCAGTTCAGTTGCATTCAGGTCAGTCAGGTTCTCGATTGTTCAGTCCTCCGCCGGGTCAAATGAAGATGGGGCCGTGACAAGTCTCAGGTCAGTCAGCGTTCAGATGCGATCAGGTGATTGGTGATTTGCGATTATCTGATCCCGGACTTAAGCAAAAAGCTGGCCAAAAATGGCAGTATGTCCGTTGTGTGGGTAAGAGCGAGGCCTTTTGTGTATTTCGGGCCCTGCAAGCCAAAAATAAGTGCACCAAAGTCGCGCGCATGAGCACCGTATGAGCACAAGGTGGCTGGATTGCAGGGCGAAGGCGTGGACTGTCCATTGCTTTATCCGGCATGCCAAATGTTTGTGGTTACACTTCAATTTATGTAAGCCACCGGGAGCCTCCGGTGTGCTGGTATCTGCGGACGGTTTAAAGGATGATTTTTAACCCGCTTCGAGATAGAATGGCGGCCCAATTTTCAGGGGTTACGGCATGCACAACGGTAGGCCGGGCCAGCCATTCAGACAGGGGCAGCACATCCATGTTTAATCGTGATATGAAAATCGCCGGTTTCGATGACGAACTGTGGAACGCCATGCAGGCGGAAGAAAAGCGTCAGGAAGCGCACATCGAACTGATCGCGTCAGAGAACTACACCAGCCCCCGGGTCATGGAAGCCCAAGGCAGTGTGCTGACCAATAAATATGCCGAAGGCTATCCTGGTAAGCGCTACTATGGTGGTTGTGAGTTTGTGGATATTGCTGAGCAACTGGCGATTGATCGCGCCAAAGAACTGTTTGGAGCGGCCTATGCTAATGTGCAGCCGCACTCCGGCTCCCAGGCAAACTCAGCCGTATTCATGGCTTTGGTTCAGCCCGGCGATACCGTTCTGGGTATGAGTCTCGCTCATGGCGGACACCTGACTCACGGTGCTGGCGTAAACTTCTCCGGTAAAATCTATAACGCTGTTCAGTATGGCCTGAACCCGGAAACCGGTCTGATTGATTACGATGAACTGGAAGCGCTGGCGGTTGAGCATAAACCGAAGATGATCATTGCTGGTTTTTCGGCATACTCTCAGGAGCTGGATTTTGCCCGTTTCCGTGAGATTGCTGATAAAGTAGGTGCCTACCTGTTTGTGGATATGGCTCATGTGGCAGGCCTGGTTGCTGCGGGTGTATACCCGGACCCGGTTCCTCACGCCCATGTTGTGACTACCACTACCCACAAGACGCTGCGTGGCCCACGTGGTGGTCTGATTCTGGCTTGTGATGATGAAGCTCTGCATAAGAAACTGAACTCTGCCGTGTTCCCCGGTGGGCAGGGTGGTCCTTTAATGCACGTGATCGCAGCTAAGGCTATCTGTTTCAAAGAAGCCATGAGCGATGAGTTCAAAGCCTACCAGGCGCAGGTCGTAAAGAATGCTTCGGCTATGGCTGAGGTGTTCATTGAGCGTGGCTATGATGTCGTTTCTGGTGGTACTAAAAACCATTTGTTCCTGGTCAGCCTGATCAAGCAGGATATTACCGGTAAAGATGCCGATGCTGCCTTGGGCCGTGCGCATATCACTGTGAACAAGAATGCCGTTCCGAACGACCCACGCTCGCCATTTGTTACGTCTGGTCTGCGCGTTGGTACCCCGGCCGTGACGACTCGTGGTTTCGGTGAACAGGAGTGTCGCGATCTGGCGGGCTGGATGTGCGATATTCTGGATAACCTTGAAGATGAATCGGTTATCAATCGGGTACGTGAGCAGGTTGAAGCTGTTTGTGCCCGGTTCCCGGTTTACGCCTGATCGGCGCTGAGTGAGTTTGCCCGGGAGGCCCGGATAGGCCTTCCGGGTTCGTCTTTTTCGGAGCATTTGAATTATGCATTGTCCTTTCTGTGGTGAAGCCGATACGAAGGTGATTGATTCGCGCCTGGTGGCCGAAGGTGACCAGGTGCGCCGCCGCAGGGAGTGCTTGTCCTGCCATGAAAGGTTTACCACGTTTGAAACAGCTGAATTGGTGATGCCTCGAGTGGTCAAGCAAGATGGTACCCGGCAGCCTTTCGATGAAGAGAAGCTGCGGGCTGGTCTGATGAAGGCTCTGGAAAAGCGACCAGTGAGCATCGAGGAAATCGAGGCGGCACTGAACCGAATTAAATACCGGCTGCGAGCAACCGGCGAACGTGAAGTGAAGTCGATGCAGCTGGGCGAAGAGGTGATGACGGAATTGCGTCAGCTGGACAAAGTAGCGTATGTGCGTTTTGCCTCTGTCTATCGAAGCTTCCAGGATATTAATGAATTCAAGGAAGAAATCGAACGCTTGTCGCAAGGTAACGGCGATGCCGTAGATGTTGCCCGCGCTTTGGTTGAAACTCCTTCAGCCAAAGGAAAGGCATGATTTCTGACCGTGACAGGGCAATGATGGCCCGGGCTATTCAGCTGGCCTGGAGGGGGCGCTATTCCACTCACCCTAATCCCCGTGTGGGGTGCGTGATTGCCAAGGGGAATCGCATTGTGGGCGAAGGTTGGCATGAGCGGGCAGGCGAGGCGCATGCGGAAGTGCGCGCTTTGAGTCAGGCCGGTCATGAAGCCCGTGGTGCTACCGCGTATGTTACTTTGGAGCCGTGCAGTCATTATGGCCGTACACCGCCCTGCGCTAAAGCGCTGGTTGATGCCGGGGTAGCCCAGGTTTTTGCGGCGACCAAAGACCCGAACCCGGCAGTTTCAGGGCGGGGGCTCGATATGTTAAGGGATGCTGGTATCAGGGTAACCGAAGGTGTGCTAGGTGAACAGGCGGCCCGCTTGAATCCAGGCTTCATGAAACGCATGAATAAGGGGCGCCCGTGGGTGCGTCTCAAAATGGCTGCGAGTCTGGATGGTCGTACTGCTATGGCCTCTGGTGAGAGCCAGTGGATTACCGGCCCCGATGCTCGCAGGGATGTTCAGCGGTTGCGTGCGATGAGTGATGCCATTTTGACGGGAGTAGGTACCGTTCTGGCAGATGATCCGTCGATGACTGTGCGCCGTGATGATATGGGGGATCTTGGTGAGGCCGCAGCGCCTGTACGGCAGCCGCTGCGCGTGATTGCCGACCGTGATGCCCGCACACCGACAACTGCCCGGATTCTCCGTGGTGGCAATGTCCAGGTGTTTTGTGCCAGCTCTGCGCGATCGACGGCTCCGGCACAGGATCTGGCAGCGTTAGGTGTGAGTCTCGCCGGCGTTGCGTGGAAAGATAATGGTGTAGATGTTGCCGAATTGCTGGATGCCCTCGGGGAAAAGGGTATTAATGAACTATTGGTAGAGGCCGGGCCAACCTTGGCGGGAACCTTTATCAATGAGAATCTGGTGGATGAGCTTTGGTTGTACCAGGCCCCAGTGTTTTTAGGGAGTACCGGGCGCCCGACAGCGCATTTGCCCATTGAAGTTATGGCTGACAAAGTGCAATGGAAAGTGCTGGATCGCCGCCAGGTGGGAGAGGATCAGCGCTTGATCCTCGTCCGTTGCTAATCATTCAATTCATTCCTCAGCGCTGTTACAGGTAACAGTCGGGGTGAGAGGGTGCAGAACCGTATGGCACTGAACAGCATTAAAGACATCATCGAAGATATTCGTCAGGGCAAAATGGTCATCCTGATGGATGATGAAGATCGTGAGAATGAAGGTGATCTGGTGATGGCTGCAGAACACTGCACGCCGGAAGCGATCAACTTTATGGCGCGCTTTGGTCGCGGGCTTATTTGCATGCCGATGACCCGCCAGCGTTGTGAACAATTGGGCTTGCCGTTGATGGTCCAGGAAAACGCTTCGGGTTTTGGTACTAAGTTTACGTTGTCGATCGAAGCTCGGGAAGGCGTGACTACCGGTATTTCTGCGGCTGACCGGGCGCGTACTGTGCAAGCAGCGGTTGCTCGTGATGCTAAAGCATCGGACCTGGTACAGCCGGGTCATATTTTCCCGCTGATGTCAGATCCCGGCGGTGTCTTGAGTCGTGCCGGCCACACAGAAGCGTCTTGTGATCTGGCGGCTTTGGCCGGTTGCGAACCCGCAGGTGTGATCTGTGAAGTTATGAATGACGATGGCTCTATGGCTCGCCGTGAAGATCTGGAAAAGTTTGCCGAAGAGCATGGACTTAAGATTGGCACCATTGCCGACTTGATTCATTACCGCACCATGAATGAAAAAACCGTGGTTTGCGTAGAAGAGAATGAGCTGGATACAGAGTATGGCGTTTTCACACTGCGTACATACCGGGACAATATTCAGGGTTCTACCCATCTGGCAATGGTCATGGGCGAAATCGCTCCGGATGACCCGGTTTACGTTCGTGTTCATATTACTGACACACTTCGTGATCTGTTGGGGGCTCGACGCAAAGATTCCAGAAGCTGGCCGTTGCACCACGCATTAGAAAAAGTGGCTAATGAAGGCAAGGGTGTTGTTGTACTTTTGAACAGTGCTGAAGACAGTCGCAATCTGGAAGATCGTATTCAGGAGTTTTTTGATGAGGGGCGTGGCGCTTCAGGCAAGGGTAGCTCTGGCGTGTACTTTACAGTGGGTACCGGCTCTCAGATTCTGCGTGATATCGGCGTAAGTAAAATGCGCCTGTTGAGCCCGCCCGTTAAATTCTCTGCCATATCCGGGTATGACCTGGAAGTGGTGGAATATGTACCTTACTCCCCCGAATGATAACCTGGTTGCAGCTAAAGAAACTGTAGCCTGCGAAGGAGCCCGAGATGGCAGATATCAAAGTAATTGAAGGTGATTTTACCCAGTGCAATGGCCGTTACGCCCTGGTTGTAGGTCGTTTTAATAGTTTCGTTGTGGAAAGTCTGGTAGATGGCGCTGTGGATACGCTTCGCCGCCATGGTATTGCCGACGACGACATCACGATCATCCGTGTGCCGGGAGCTTACGAAATGCCGCTGGCGGTTAAGCGTGTGGCAGAAACGTCTGATTATGATGCGATTATTGCTCTGGGTGCGGTGATTCGCGGAGGTACACCGCACTTTGAATATGTGGCAGGTGAAGCTTCCAGTGGTTTAGGTGCCGTGAGTCTGGAGACAGATGTGCCTGTTACCTTTGGTGTGCTGACGGTAGATTCAATCGAGCAGGCTATTGAGCGCTCGGGGACTAAAGCTGGAAATAAAGGCGCGGAAGCGGCTATTACTGCCCTGGAAATGGTCAGTCTGTTTAAAAAGTTGGGTGAGTAATGAGCGAAGCAGGCGATACAACCCCTCAACCGGGGAATACAAACAAGCCTAAGGCCGGTGATCGTCGCCGAGCCAGAGCTCTTGCGATGCAAGGGCTCTATCAGAGGCATTTCAGCAAAACGCCGATTTCGGATATTGAAGCTGAGTTCATGGTTGATAACGACATGAGCAAGGTAGATATCATGTACTTTCGGGATGTTCTGCGTGGTGTGCACCGTGAACAGGCCGAACTGGACCGACTGCTGGAACCGTACCTTGATCGTCCTATGAAAGAGGTGGACCCGGTTGAGCTGGCGATTGTTCGCCTGGGTGCCTATGAACTGAAACACCGCATTGATGTGCCCTACAAGGTGGTGATTAACGAAGGTATCGAAATGGCTAAGCGCTTTGGCGGTACTGAAGGTCATAAGTTTGTGAACAGCATTCTGGACAAACTCAGCCGCCGCCTGCGGTTAGCTGAAACCCGTCCGCGCTGATTCATGGGTGAATTCGAGCTGATCCGGCAGTATTTTCAGCCGCTGGCAGGCAATGCCAGGAAGGGTCAGCTCGTGCTTGGTCCTGGTGATGACTGTGCTGTCCAGCGCGTGCCACCAGGACGGGATCTGGTGTTTTCTGTCGACACTCTGGTTGAGGGTGTCCACTTTCCTCTGCAGTATTCTCCTGATTACCTTGGCTGGCGGGCACTGGCCGTAGCAACCAGTGACTTGGCGGCGATGGGTGCTGAGCCTGTTTGTTTTACCCTGGCCCTTACGCTTCCTGTAGCAGAGCCAGGTTGGCTGGCTGGGTTTTCCGAAGGCCTTGCGAAGGCCAGTTCTGCATTCGGGATTGCGCTTGCTGGTGGTGATACAACACGTGGACCGCTAACCATCAGTCTTCAGGTGCACGGTACGGTAGTTCAGGGGCTGGCTTTGCGCCGGTCAGGTGCAAAACCCGGTGATTTTGTGTGTGTCACCGGGCCTCTGGGGGATGCCGGAGCTGCGCTGGACTATCTTGATGCACGAAAGCCCACTCCTATGCAGCAGGCATTACTTTCGCGTTACCATTACCCTCAGCCCAGGCTAGACCTGGGGCAGGCTTTGGTCGGCAAAGCCTCGTCGGCCATCGATATATCGGATGGTTTACTGGCAGACTTACAGCATATTCTGGATGCTTCCAATGTCGGGGCTGAGCTTGATGCTGCCAAAGTTCCTTTGTCTGAAGCATTGGTGCAATTGAAGGGCCGGGATGCTGTAACGCTGGCCTTGAGTGCCGGGGATGACTACGAGCTGTGCGTCACCATCGCGCCGCAGGTTCTGGCCGGGCTGGATCAGCAGGTTCGTGATCGGTTGACGATTGTCGGGCAGGTTCACCGAGAGCCAGGGCTGAGGGTTGTTGGCGCAGGGGGTGGTATGGAAACCCGGGGATTTGATCATTTTGGGAGGTCTGCTTGACGGACAACAATCTAATGCAGGAGCCGGATAACATTCAGGCGATTTTGCCTCCGGGCTTTTTATTTAACCCGGTACATCTTCTGGCTTTTGGTTTTGGCAGTGGTGCGATGCCCAAGGCTCCAGGCACTTGGGGGAGCCTTGCCGCGATTCCAATATGGTATACCTTTGCCTGGACGCCACCGCTGGCCTACTGGTTGATTGTGTTGGCGGCTTTTGTGGTGGGTATCTGGTTGTGCGGTAAAACTGCAGATGATCTGAAAGTGCATGATCACGGCGGCATCGTGTGGGACGAATTTGTTGGTATGTGGATCGCTCTGGGCCTGTTTCCGGGCGAGATCTATGGTGTGCTGATGGCGTTTATGCTGTTTCGTTTATTCGATGTGCTCAAACCCTGGCCGATAAACTGGTTGGACGCCCGGATGCCAGGAGGGTTGGGGATTATGTTTGATGATGTTGTAGCCGGAGGTATGGCTCTTGCCTGCCTTTGGGCAATTGACCTCTGGATAATGCCTTTCATCGTATGATGGGCATTATTCTGAGGGGCTATTAGTGGAGTTGCGATTCCTCTGGGAGTAATTTCACTACATGAAGGAAGCGTTTCAGGCCAATCTCGGCTCGTTCACGAGAGGCAAATGGCCCGCTGTCGAAGCCTTCCCGGGTTGTGAAGTACCATTTACTTCCGACACAGAAGAAGCGATTACTGCGAAAAGGGGGCTGTGCGCTTTCGCCCGCGCGTTGTTGAGTATTCATGTTTTCTCCTGATCCCGCTTATTTTTTTTGCTTGGGCGTCGTATCGTGTAAGTTGATTTGTTTAGAATTAGCTCAATTACAGCCGAATTCAATATTTTTCTGAAAAAAGGATATAGAAATGAGCATGTGTCACATTCGTAAACTTTTCAAGTTCGCGGTGATTATGGTGAGTTTGCTGATGGCAGGCTGTGCTTCTTCATTGAGCAAGATTGATACCTGGGACGGTGATTTGCCTGAGGCGGTAGAGCCGGCTGTACTTAAGGCGCCGGGTAATATTCAGGTGGCCGAGGTGAATGGTAAGTCAATGAAGAATTTCCTGATGGATGACCTTGCTCTGGATTACGGCCTGCGTCCCGGGAATAATGAAGTTGTGTTTAGCTACAAAACGATTTGGGCAAAATCTGGTGTGGTAGACAATGGTGAGTCGAAGGTTCATGTCATCAGGACAGAGCCCAAGGTTGTTCGTTTTAATGCAGAAGCCGGCACGGTTTATCACTTTGAGTTTGATGAGCCGTCGACACGTCGGGAAGCTGAAGCGCTGAGGGACAGTTTTACTGCCTCGATTGTCAGTTCAACGGGCGAGCATGTTGCCGAAGCGGATGCCTGGAGCGGCAGATCTGAGGTGAGAACCCCGGTTTCAGCGGGCGGGACAAGTTCTTATACCGGAGCTACGGCAAACACGCTGGAGAAGCTGCAGGCACTCTGGGGTGAAGCAACGGACGAAGAGAAGAAGACCTTCCTGCGTTGGGCGTTCGAATAATTGCAGTGGCGCTGGTCAGCCGCAGGGGTTGGCTAGCGCTTAATGCGCGGCAGGCGCTTTTTCAGTAAGGTTTCTAGATAACTTAATACCCCATCCGTCAAACTTTGTGTGTTTGTCATCGGGGGCGCTTCCAGAATGATCTCTCCGGCCGTTCCAGCTTTCTTTTCAATGCTATCTACGCTCTCTTGAACCAGCTCTTCCAAGCGCTCTCCATCCGGGGCGACATCCGGGCACAGGGTGAAGTTGAGTGTGAGCTTACCTTCATAACTCACCGCGACAATGACCATCCCCATGCTGTCAAACAGCGGCGCGCTGTTGTATTGCTGAACGAGCTTGGCACCTTGCAGATACAGAGGGGCCTGGGGGCCGGGTACATTGGTGATGGGCAGGTTGAACAGCGGCTGGTAGCGTTGGGCAACCCGAAGTTCCGAATATAGCCGGGCAGACAGTGCCAATAGCGTGGATGGCAATAGTTCTGTCAGGCGATCTGCTGCAATTGCTTCCCGGTATGGTTCTGACTCAACGGCATTGCGATGAATGAGTCGAATTCTGACCGCTGGGTCTGGTTCTGCTGTGGCAAGGTCCAGTAGCATGGCTGACATTTGGTTGCCGGTAGCCCGCCGTAAGCTGCTGGATCTGACCGAGATAGGTGTCATGGCGACCAGTGACTTCGAATTATCGATTCCCTGAAGCGCCAGGTATCTGCGCAGAGTTTCAGCGCAGACGCCTAGAACTACATCGTTGAGGGTGACGTCGTTGAGGTTTGCCTTGATCTCTTTCAGGCGTGACAGTTCAATACTGGCGGCGACAATCTTCCGCTTGCCCGTAATCTCTTGATTAAACGGACTGTGGGGTGCGGTAAATAACGGTAAGGGGAAGGGCAGCCTGTGCACTTGCTTTTGAATGAGCCCGCGAGTTGTGGCTTCAGCCGTGTTGTAGGCCAACGAGGCAAATTGCATGGGTGTTTTAAGCATGTTCGCACCCGCCTGCAGAAAAACCCGTTCTTCGGAAGGTTCAGGCCGAGGTTTCCAGGGGCGGGGAGGGTTAATGGGCCTGGGGTCTGGCGTGTACTCCAGAAGTTTGCCCATGATTTCTTCGCCACTGAAGGCGTCAATAGATGCATGGTGAAGCTTGACGATCAGTGCGAAGCCTTCTTTTTCGCCTTCTTGGGTGTCTATCTTGAAACCATCGACAAAGGTAATGTGCCACAGGGGGCGGTCCCGTTTCAGGGGCTGTTCCAGGATTTTGGATGCGAGAGAGGTAATGCTGGCCTGTTTGCTGTGTTCGCCTAAATTAACGTAAGCGGTGTGTCGCTCGATGCTGAAATCCGGGTCATCGACCCAGTACGGGCGCCCGAGTCGAAGAGGAATTTCTTTCAGTTTTTGACGAAAGACTGGAGCGACATGCAGTCGGCTACGTAAGTAAGCGATAAAGGTACTGAAGGGAAGGGGATTGTCCCGTTCACTGGCATCAAAAAGATAAACACCCCCGATATGCATGGGTGTGGTTTCTGACTCCAGGTACAGAAACGAAGCGTCCAGTTCCGACAGCTGCTGCATCCAGTGGGCTCCCTGTTGTATTACGCATTTCCAGATAAACCGGAGTATATCTTAAAGTACGGGGGCTTCTGTTGGCTCTTTTGCTTTAGATTTATTCTATTTCCAGCCAATTCTTGAGCTGGACATCTTCGGATAACTCCCTCCAGAACCACATCAGCGCTTTACCTTTATCATCACGGTGGCGTGCAAGGTGAATACTTATTGGGGCGCGTGGCTCGTGAACATCCTTGGCAATCAGTGTTCCGTTGGCAAGTTGCTGCCGAATTCGGGGTTTTGGCAGCCATCCCACTCCCAGTCCTGCTTCCTGTATGGCGATTTTCTGATCAATGTTGGTGACCGTAATGGTCCGCTGTCGGCTAAAAATGCCAGCATGACCGGGGGATAGGGCACGGGATGTGTCGGCGGCCACGGCGGCTGGATATTGAATGATTTGTGATTCGGAGAGTGCTCCCTTGAGCTTCGCCAAAGGGTGGTTTGGTGCGACGGCGAAAACAAAAGGTACCTGCCCTAAAGTCCTGGTGGCAAAAGAACCTGTGGGTTTGCTGAGCAGGTCGGCGCCGACAATGAGATCTACACGTCTGCTTTGTAGTGCATCCCAGGCGCCGGCAAAAACTTCCTCGATAATTTGTACGTCCACAGGAACGCTAAGATTCTGAAAATTACGGATGGCGGGCATCAGGCATTCGGCTGGCAGGAGCGAGTTGAAGCCGATTCGAAGCCGGGTTTCCCAGCCTTGAGCAATCTGCTGCGTGCTGTGGGCCAGGTTTTCGGCTGCATTCAGGAGTGCTCTGCCCTCATTCAGAAGATGACGCCCTGCGGGTGTTAACACCGCTTTGTGGCCCGTGCGGTCAAAAATGCTGACGTTAAGGTCTTCCT
This sequence comes from Marinobacter sp., assembly GCF_041595835.1. Classification (GTDB taxonomy): domain Bacteria; phylum Pseudomonadota; class Gammaproteobacteria; order Pseudomonadales; family Oleiphilaceae; genus Marinobacter. The sequence continues at coordinate 35,794 of NZ_JBFHJO010000018.1, forward strand.
CTAGCTTCTGGATGGTATAGCTGATGGCAGAAGGAACCCGGAACAGTTCACTGGCAGCTCCGGCAAAGCTGCCTTTGCGGTCAATTGCGTCCAGCACTTTGAGTGCGTCAATGGTTATGGTTGTATGCATGAGCGAATGATCTGAGGGGGGCTGGAGGTCGTCAGCCTGGCAGCCAATCTGCGTGTCTGTCGCGGACAATTATAACCGGACCCTTTCGAGGTGGGGCGTATGCTGCCAGGTCCATTGCTGGACGTGGCAGCGCCTGTCCGGAGGTTCAGTTGGCGACGCATTAACTGACGCGGGCGACGGCAACTTCAGTGAGTAGTTCCAGTGCCTCACGGTATGGGGAGTCCGGCAGGTGAGACAGTAAATTCCGGGCTGTCTGAGCTTCTTCCCTGGCCTTGGCCATGGTGTATTCGATAGCGCCAGACGCTTTAACGATTTCAAGTACTCTTGGCAGATCAGCCAGGCCGCCTTTTCGGATGGCTTGGCGAATCAGCTGGCGCTCGTCTTCGCTGCCATTGGTCATTGCATAGATCAGGGGCAGGGTAGTTTTACCTTCAGCCAGGTCGTCTCCGACGTTTTTTCCCATGGTTTCTGCGTCGCCCTGGTAGTCCAGAACATCATCTACCAGTTGGAAGGCCAGACCCAGGTGTTTGCCGTAGTCCTTAAGGGCGGCTTCCTGTTCGGGGGTGGCTTCAGCCAGCAGTGCACCGGTATGAGATGAAGCTTCGAACAGCATGGCGGTCTTGTTATGGATAACCACCATATATTGAGCTTCCGTAAGATCCGGGTTTTTTATATTCATTAGCTGCATCACTTCGCCTTCGGCAATGACAGCGGTGGCACTGGACAGAACGTTCATTATGGGAAGGCTTTGCAGCTCCACCATCATTTCGAAGGCACGGGCATAAAGGAAATCACCTACCAGCACACTTGGAGCGTTGCCCCATTTTGCGTTAGCGGTGCTGCGGCCCCGGCGCATGTCGGAGGTGTCCACCACGTCATCGTGCAATAGCGTAGCGGTGTGCAGGAATTCAATCACTGCGGCCAGTTTCAGGTGATCATTCTGGTTATAGCCTGCCGCCTGACTGGCCAGCAAAACCAGTAAAGGTCTCAGGCGCTTACCGCCGCTTTCAATGATGTACTGGGCAATTTTCTCCACCATCGGAACATCTGAGGCGAGCCGCTGGATGATCAGGTCATTAACGCGGCTGAAGTCTTCCGCTACGGTGTCATGGATGCGCTGGGCTGTCATGGGGCTGGTAAGTCCCTTGCTGGTATGTTCGTTGAGTTTTCTGGCAGGACGCGGCAATGCTAGGTATTGCAGCCTGGAGTGTCAACTTGAGTCGTAAACTCCCTTGTATTGAGCGGCGGCTTTTCGTACAATCACGCGCCCAACTCATCCCAACCTGCGCTCCCTGCAATAGGGTCGCCAGAGCGCTTCCCTTAGAACCAGGTGGATAAGAGCAGGGATGGGTCAATCGCGGAGACAGAAAATGTACGCAGTTATTGTTAGCGGTGGTAAGCAGCACCGTGTTAAAGAAGGCGAAACGCTGAAGCTGGAAAAGCTGGAAGTTGAAACCGGCGGCTCTGTTGAGTTTGACCGTGTTCTGCTGGTAGCTAATGGTGACGACGTTAAAGTCGGCGCTCCAGTCGTTGATGGTGCTAAAGTGACTGCGGAAGTGGTTAGCCACGGTCGTCACGACAAGATCAATATCATCAAGTTCCGTCGTCGTAAGCATTCTATGAAGCGTCAGGGCCACCGCCAGTGGTTTACTGAAGTCAAGATCACGGGTATTCAGGGCTAAGCCCTGAGTTTCCCCTTTAAAGAAGGAGGCTAGTAATGGCTCATAAAAAGGCAGCAGGTAGTACCCGTAACGGTCGCGATTCCGAGTCGAAACGACTTGGTGTCAAGCGCTATGGTGGCGAGTCTGTAACTGCAGGTAGCATCATCGTTCGTCAACGTGGCACTCGTTTTCACGCTGGCAATAACGTTGGCCTTGGTAAAGATCACACCCTTTTTGCGAAAGCAGAAGGCCAGGTGAAGTTTGAAACCAAAGGCCCGAAGAACCGTAAGTACGTAAGCATCGTTCCAGCTGCGTAAGCAGCGGCGATCCGGTTCTGTCGAACCTTGGATTTCCTGATATGCTGATTTAATCAGTTCTCAGGTGAATCCGGAGCCCCGCATAGCTTCCTAGAGGCTGCGGGGCTTTTTAGTTTATGCAAAGGCATTTGACGTATGAAATTTGTAGACGAAGCCACCATCATTGTTGAAGCAGGAAAAGGCGGCCACGGCTGCCTGAGTTTCCGGCGTGAAAAATACGTACCCAAAGGTGGTCCCGATGGCGGTGACGGTGGGGATGGTGGTTCCGTTTATCTGGAAGCCGACAGCAACCTGAACACATTGATCGATTACCGTTTCCAGCGTAAGCACAAAGCGGCTAATGGCCAGCCAGGCTCGGGTCGAAACTGTACGGGTATCAAGGGTGATGATCTGGTGTTGCCGGTGCCGGTTGGTACGACCGTGGTGGACATGGATACCCATGAAGTTCTGGGCGATCTCACTAAGGAGGGTCAACGCCTTAAGGTTGCACAGGGTGGTTTTCATGGCCTGGGGAATACCCGGTTCAAGTCGTCTATAAATCGTGCGCCACGTCAGACCAGTAAGGGGTCTGATGGTGAGGTTCGTAATCTTCGGCTGGAGTTGAAGGTGCTGGCGGATGTAGGCTTGCTGGGGATGCCCAATGCGGGTAAGTCGACGTTCATTCGCTCTGTTTCTGCCGCACAGCCGAAAGTTGCGGACTATCCATTTACCACTTTGGTGCCAAATCTTGGCGTGGTCAGTGTGCAGGCGCATCAAAGCTTCGTGATCGCTGATATCCCGGGGTTGATTGAGGGTGCGGCTGAAGGTGCTGGTTTAGGTATTCGCTTCCTGAAGCACTTGGTTCGTACTCGTTTGTTGTTGCATCTGGTTGATGTGGCACCGTATGACGGATCCTCTCCGGTGGCGGCGGTTAAAGCGATTGTTCATGAGCTCGAGAAGTTTAGTGAAACGTTGGCTAACCGACCTCGTTGGCTGGTGCTGAACAAGGTTGATATGGTGCCTGAAGAGGATCGTGAGGCTCATTGTCAGGCTATTGTGGATGAGCTTGGCTGGGATGGTCCGGTATTTGTTGTGTCGGCCCTTACTGGCGAAGGTACCAAGCCGCTGGTTCAGGCGGTGATGCGATGGATTGAAGAGCAGGCCGAGGCTGAAGCTGAAAACCCTGAGGCTGCCGAGGAGGAAGCTGCTCGTCGTCGCCGTATGGATGATGAGGCTCGAGCCAAGATAGAAGCTGATCGCCGTGCGCGCAGAGCTGCCCGTGAAGAGGGTGATGATGACGACTTCGATGACGACGATGACGATGTCGAAGTGGTTTACGCTCCCGAGTAATCAACTACCTGAAGAGATACTACCGCAGTCATGAGTGAACGCCTCCAGCTCCAAAAGGCACGCCGTCTGGTTATCAAGATTGGTAGTGCTTTGCTTACAAATGATGGCGAAGGGCTGGATGTGGCGGCGCTTGCCTTATGGGTTGATGAGATTGCGGAGTTGATTCGAAGTGGTGTTGAGGTGGTTGTCGTGTCTTCAGGCTCAGTGGCCGAAGGTATGAGTCGTTTGGGGTGGAGTACCCGGCCTCAGCATTTGCACGAATTGCAGGCAGCGGCAGCTGTTGGGCAGATGGGTTTGGTGCAAACCTGGGAGGCTCAGTTCAAGTGTCATGGTATTCACACTGCGCAAATTCTTCTGACTCATGATGATCTTTCCGACCGTAAGCGTTACCTGAATGGCCGCAGTACACTACGCACCTTGCTTGATTACGGTGTGGTGCCCATTGTTAATGAAAACGATACGGTGGTCACCGATGAGATCCGTTTCGGCGACAACGATACCTTGGGTGCGCTGGTTGCTAATTTAGTTGAGGCTGATGGTCTGATTATTCTGACCGACCAGCTCGGTTTATTTACCAAGGATCCGCGCAAGCACGAAGACGCTGAGCTGGTTACTGAGCGTAAGGCGGAGGATCGTGAGCTGGATGCCATGGCTGGTGGTGGTGCTGGTGTTCTAGGGCGCGGAGGTATGCTGACTAAGCTGCGGGCGTCCCGGTTGGCGGCGCGCTCTGGTGCCTTTACTGTGATAGTGGGTGGTCGTATTGAGGGCGTCATTGCGCGTCTGCGCAAGGGAGATGTTATTGGAACCTTGTTGTTGCCCGAGCAGGGCAGGATGGCTGCGCGTAAACAGTGGATTGCCAGTCATTTGCAAACCCGTGGCACATTGGTTTTGGATGATGGCGCTGTTAAAGTGCTGCGCCAGGGTGGGCGAAGTTTGCTTCCGGTGGGAGTGAAAGCTGTTACAGGGCAGTTTCGGCGAGGTGAAATGGTGTCGTGCGTGAACCTGGCGGGGCGGGAAGTTGCCCGGGGGCTTGTCAACTACGGTGCTGATGAGGCTCGCGCTATTGCGGGTCGCTCAAGCGATCGTATTTCAGAAGTTCTGGGTTATGTTTCCGATGAAGAAATGGTTCATCGGGATAATCTGGTTGTTGTTTAGTTGTATCGGTTGAATTTCGGGCATAAAAAAACCGGCTTGCAAGCCGGTTTTTTTATGAGTGCAAAAATCAGGCAGCTTTCAGGGCCTTGATTTTAGCGTTCATGCGGCTCTTATGACGAGCAACCTTGTTCTTGGCGAAGATGCCTTTGTTAACCATGCTGTCCAGAATCGGCTGAGTCACCTTCATGGCAGCCTGAGCTTCTTCGTAGTTGCCAGCAGCGATCTTGGCGTCGACCTTTTTCATGTAGGTGCGTGCCATGGAGCGCAGGCTTGCGTTGTGCTTGCGGTTTTTCTCGTTCTGACGAGCGCGTTTTTTGGCTTGCGGGGAATTTGCCACCGTAAAACTCCTAAAATTCGTTGCTATAAAAACGGAATATGTTTAGATCGTGGGCGCGCCATAACGAACGCGTCGATATAAATGACGCGGAACTATGCCGCCGAACGCTTGAAATGTCAAGGCTGATAAGGCAGTAATCCCAGTGTTGTAAAGGCCTGTGATACACTCGCGCATCGCTGCGCAGGGCTTGTTGCGGCGCTTGGCCCGCCCTGTGGATTACCGAAATGCCGATCAGGCCCGATCTCTGAACTTGGATTCTCGCAACATGTCTTCGGAACCGCAAGCAACGAAACAGAAATTACCGGTTAAGCAGCCTTCGCGGGGAGCGGGGTTGCTGCGTTCGTCGGGTGTGGTTGGCATCATGACCATGCTGTCCCGGGTGCTGGGGCTGGTTCGGGATATGGTCATTGCCCGTTATTTCGGGGCAGGTACTGCTGCAGATGCGTTTTTTGTGGCGTTCAAGATACCTAACTTTCTGCGCCGGCTGTTTGCTGAGGGGGCCTTTTCCCAGGCCTTTGTGCCGGTGTTGTCTTCATACCGGGAGAACCGTGAGCTTTCCGATGTGAAGCGTTTGGTGGATGCGGTAGCCGGTTCGCTTGGGCTGGTGTTATTAGCTGTGACACTCGTGGCCATGCTGGGTGCGCCGGTACTGACTACTGTTTTTGCTCCGGGCTTTCTTGGGGATGACGTGAAGTTCGCGCTGGCCAGCGACATGTTGCGGATTACCTTCCCTTACCTTTTGCTGATTTCTCTGACCGCTTTTGCTGGCGGCATTCTCAATAGTTACGACCGTTTTGCGGTGCCTGCTTTTACCCCGGTATTGTTAAACCTGGCTATGATTGCAGCGGCTATTTTTCTTGCCCCTTTGATGGACGAGCCGGTAATGGCTCTTGCCTGGGGGGTGTTTATCGCCGGGTCTTTACAGCTATTCTTTCAGTTGCCCTTCCTGATGCGCCTTGGTTTGATGCCCCGGCCGCGGGTGGATTACCGCCATGAAGGCGTGAGCCGTATTTTAAAGTTGATGGTGCCGGCCTTATTCGGAGTGTCTGTTAGTCAGATTAACCTGCTGCTGGATACTGTTCTGGCTTCGTTTCTTCAAACCGGTAGTGTGTCCTGGCTGTATTATTCAGATCGTTTGTCTGAGTTGCCTTTGGGGGTGTTCGGGATTGCGATTGCGACGGTTATTCTGCCAAGTCTTTCCCGTAAGCATGCAGCGGCATCTTCTGATCAGTTTGCGGCTACGCTGGATTGGGCCGCCCGGGCTGTCTTGTTAATTGGTTTGCCGGCAGCAGTGGCGCTCGCGCTATTGGCGGAACCGTTGATCGCTACATTGTTCCATTACGGTGAAGTGACTGGGCGGGATGTGGCTATGTCGGCCGAAAGCTTGCGCGCTTATTCCGTCGGGCTGCTGGCGTTTATGTTGATTAAGGTGCTCGCTCCGGGCTTCTTTGCGAGGCAGGATACCAGGACGCCAGTGAAAATAGGCATTATTGCCATGGTTGCCAATATGGTTTTCAACTTGGCGTTGATTGTGCCTTTAGCTCATGCGGGTCTGGCTCTGGCAACCTCCATGTCCGCGTGGTTGAACGGCTATCTTCTGTGGCGTGGATTGCGTCAGGATGGCGTCTGGAAAAGTCAGCCTGGGTGGCCTAAGTTCCTGATACAATTAACGCTTGCCAATGCTGTTCTGGCGGGGGTTGTGCTCTGGCTGAATGTTCCTGTGGCGGATTGGCTGGCAGCCGGAGGGGTAAAGCGTACGGCAGATATGGCCATTCTTGTTGTTGCAGGTGTGTCGGCTTATTTTGTGACCTTGTTGCTGTGCGGCGTGCGTCTGCGCCAGTTCCGGCAGAAGTAAGCGTCTTCACGATTTTTACCACACTCGCGACTGGGGTATAATCGCGCGTTTTCTCACCAGCGCATTGTCTTGGGCATGTGCGCCAAAAGCCAGCTGGCAAGTTAAGGTTCGCAGTACATGCGTCTGATTCGAGGTCTGACCAATCTTAAGCGCCTGTCCGCGAAAGCGGATTCGCCGCTCGCTGGTGGCTGTGTGGCCACCATCGGTAATTTCGACGGTGTACACCTGGGGCACAAAACCATTATCGAGCAGGTTCGGCAAAAGGCTGTTGAACTGAGAGTTCCTTCGGTTGTGATGTTTTTCGAACCCCAGCCCCGGGAGTTTTTTCAGGGCAGTGAAGCCCCGCCCCGGCTGATGCCGTTCCGGCAAAAGTTTGAAGCACTGTTGGCCGAAGGGATCGACATAGTACTGTGTATCCGTTTCGATGAAACGTTCCGCAGTTTCTCAGCCATGGATTTTATCGAAAATGTGTTGATCAATGGTCTGGCGGTGCGTCATCTGGTGGTCGGTGATGATTTTCGCTTCGGTTGTGATCGTGCGGGTGATTTCCGACTGCTGGAGCGGGTGGGGCAGGAGCATGACTTTACAGTTGAAAATACCCGAACTGTGACGGTCGATGGCGAACGCGTGAGCAGTACCCGGGTTCGTAATGTACTGAATGTGAACGGCCTTGAGGAAGCGGGGCGCTTGTTGGGGCATCCTTACAGGATTCATGGGCGAATTGTCTATGGTCGCCAGCTTGGTCGTCAGCTTGGAGCCCCAACGGCAAACATTCTGCTGAAGCGTATGCCTGCCTTGCGCGGCGTTTATGTCGTTCACGCATGTCTTGAAAGCGGAGAGTGGCGGGACGGCGTGGCCAATATCGGGCTGCGCCCGACGGTAGATGGCAAGCGGCCATCACTGGAAGTGCACCTGTTTGACTTTGCTGGCACACTTTACGGCCAGCATTTGGATGTTGTGTTCCGCCATGGCCTGCGGGATGAAAAGAAATTTGACTCTGTTGACGCATTGCGGCAACAGATTGCCCGGGATTTTGATCATGCCCGGGCTTGGCTTGCGGCTAACTCTGCTGAGCTAACCAACTGATTTAACTGACCAACTAAAGAGTGCGCACACAAACATGAGCGACTACAAGCATACCCTGAATTTGCCGGAAACCGCCTTCCCCATGCGCGGCAACCTGGCCAAGCGCGAGCCGGATATGCTCAAGCGCTGGCAGGAACTCGACGTCTATGGCAATCAGCGCAAGCAGCGCGAGGGCCGGGAAAAGTTCATCTTGCACGATGGCCCTCCTTATGCAAACGGCAGCATTCACATTGGGCATGCGGTCAATAAAATCCTGAAGGATATGATTGTTAAGTCCCGTAGTTTTATGGGGTACGACGCGCCTTACGTGCCGGGCTGGGATTGTCATGGTTTGCCCATTGAGCACAAGGTAGAGCAGGAAATAGGCAAGGCCGGTGTGAAAGTGGACTACAAAACTTTCCGTCAGGCTTGTCGCGATTACGCGACCAAACAGATTGAGGGCCAGAAAGCCGACTTCATCCGTCTGGGGGTAATGGGGCAGTGGGACAAGCCATACCTGACTATGGACCCGAAAGTTGAAGCCGGTATTGTTCGTGCCTTAGGCAAAATTGTAGCGAAAGGCCACCTTGTTCGTGGTTTCAAGCCGGTATACTGGAGTGTGGTTGGTCAGTCCGCTCTGGCGGAAGCGGAGGTTGAGTATCAGGATAAAACCTCTACCCAGATTGACGTGCGCTTTACGGTCGTTGATCAGGCAGCCGTGCTCAAGGTGTTCGGCACCGAAGAAGGTGAAGGTGACGTTTCCATTGTTATCTGGACCACCACGCCCTGGACGATTCCCGCGAACCAAGCGGTTTCACTGGGGGCTGATCTGGAATATGCGCTGGTTCAGGCTGATGCCGGAAACGGCCCGGAACGTATGGTTCTGGCGACCGATATGGTCGAAGGCGTGATGGCCCGCTGGGGTGTGGAAAATTTCCGGGTGCTGGCCAATGTGGCCGGGTCCGAGCTGGAAAACCTGCTACTGAAACATCCGATTTATGACAAGCAGGTTCCGGTTCTTCTGGGTGACCACGTTTCGCTGGATGCTGGTACTGGTGCGGTACATACGGCCCCGGACCACGGCATGGAAGATTTTGAGGTGGGTAAGGCCTATGGCATTGGCACTATTAATCTGGTGAAAGCCGATGGCACCTACACTGAGGCTGCTGGCGAGTTTGCCGGCGTGCACGTGTACAAGGCTGATGAGCCGGTCATCGCCGCGCTTAAGCGTGAAGGCAAGCTGGTGCGCGCCGAGAAATTCCGCCATAGCTATCCGCATTGCTGGCGGACCAAAACGCCGCTGATCTACCGCGCAACACCTCAGTGGTTTATCAGCATGGATAAGCTTAACTTGCGTAATGATGCTCTTGAGGCCATTAAAGGTGTCCGTTGGGTACCAAGCTGGGGGCAGAACCGAATTGAAGCTATGTTCCAGCAAAGCCCTGACTGGTGTATTTCTCGTCAGCGTACCTGGGGTGTGCCCATCACACTGTTTATCCATAAGGAAACTCAGGAGCTTCACCCGAACACGCAGGAGCTGATTGAGAAAGTGGCCCAGGCCGTGGAAACCGGTGGTATCGATGCCTGGTACGATATCGATCAGAGCGAATTGCTGGGTGAAGATGCAGATCAGTACGAAAAGGTGCTGGATACTCTCGACGTATGGTTCGATTCTGGTGTAACCCACGATTCGGTGTTACGTGTACGTGAAGAGCTGGGCCAGTTCCCGGCGGACATGTACCTGGAGGGTTCGGACCAGCACCGGGGGTGGTTCCAGTCTTCCCTGAAAACCTCCATTGCCATGAATGGCGTAGCTCCCTATAAACAGGTGCTGACCCACGGGTTCACGGTTGATGGCAAGGGATACAAGATGTCCAAATCCCTGGGCAATGTGATTGCGCCCCAGGAAGTCATGAACGAACTGGGTGCCGACATTCTGCGGTTGTGGGTCTCTGCCACTGATTACAGTGGTGAAATGACGGTTTCCAAAGACATCTTGCGCCAGACAGCCGACGGTTATCGTCGTATCCGGAACACCGCTCGTTTCTTGCTTAGTAACCTGAATGGTTTTGATCCAGAGCAGCACATGGTGGCACCGGAAGACATGATCGCCCTGGATCGCTGGATGGTCGACCGTGCTTTGCAGTTGCAGAACGAGCTGAATGAAGACTATGGCAACTACGCCTTCCTGCGTATTTACCAGAAAGTGTACAGCTTCTGTGAAGCAACTCTGGGTGGTTTCTATCTGGATATCATCAAAGATCGCCAGTACACCACGCAGGCAGACAGTCTGGCACGCCGTTCCTGCCAGACTGCTCTGTACCACGTGGCTGAGGCTTTGGTACGTTGGATCGCCCCGATTCTCAGCTTCACTGCTGATGAGATCTGGCAGCATCTGCCGGGTAAGCGCGGCGACACCGTATTCTACGAAACCTGGTACGAAGGTCTGACCGCACTGCCGGAAGATGCCGAACTGGGCCGGGACTACTGGCGCGAAATTTACAGCGTGAAAGAAGCTGTCAATAAATGCCTGGAAGACGTCCGCGCTCGTGGTGACATCAAAGGCTCACTAAGCGCCGAAGTTACTTTGTATTGTGACGGTAATCTGGCTGAACGCCTGAAGTTCCTCGGTGAGGAGCTGCGATTTGTGCTGATCACCTCTGAAGCAACGGTGAAGCCGGTGAGCGAGGCTGAAGGCGCAGAGCAAACCAACCTTGAAGGTTTGCTGGTAAAAGTGACGTCGGCTTCCCATGCTAAGTGTGAGCGTTGCTGGCACCATCGCGCAGACGTAGGTCAGAACGAGAAACATGCGGACCTGTGTGGCCGCTGTGTCTCCAACGTAGAAGGCCCGGGTGAAACCCGCGCTTACGCATGATGGATGCAGTCATGGCTGACAAAAGGGGTGGCGGTAAACTGAAGTGGCTATGGCTGGCAGTGCTGGTAATTGTGGTGGACCTTGGCACCAAAGCCATGGCCTCCGCCATGCTGACATACGCTAATCCGGTACCGGTGATCCCCAGCTTCAACCTGACGCTGTTGCATAACACCGGCGCAGCTTTCAGCTTTCTGGCGGATGCCGCCGGCTGGCAGCGCTGGTTCTTTGTTGCTCTGGCATTGGTGGTTAGTATTGTGCTGACGGGCTGGCTTAGAAAACTTAAAGCAAACGAAACCTGGACAGCTATCGCCATCGTGCTCATTTTGGGGGGGGCTATCGGTAATGTTTACGACCGGGTTGTCCATGGGTATGTGGTGGATTTTCTGCACTTCTATTGGCAGAACTGGCATTTCCCCGCGTTCAATCTGGCCGACACAGCTATCACCATTGGCGCAGCCATGATGATTCTGGACGTATTTCGCAAACCCGCTGGAGACAGCGGCGATGCCGACAGGAGTAACTAATCCTATGAACGACTTACCAATCGACAAAGGAACTCGGGTAACTCTTCACTTTGCGCTTAAGTTTGAAGATGGCGAAACAGTGGATAGCACCTTTGGGAAAGAGCCGGCGACCCTGGAAATCGGCGACGAAAACCTGCCGGAAAATTTCGAAGCCTACCTGATGGGGCTGCAGGCCGGCGATCATCAAACCTTTGAAGTGCCGCCAGAGAAAGCCTTTGGTCAGCGCAACCCCAACAATCTACAAACCTTTAAACGCCATACATTCAGTGCCGATATGGTTTTGGAAAAAGGCGTTGTAATCTCTTTCGCCGATGCCCGGCAACAAGAGCTGCCCGGCGTAGTGAGTCGTGTGGAAGGTGATGAAGTCGAAGTAGACTTCAACCACCCACTTGCAGGGCGTACATTGAGCTTTGAAGTACAAATCATTGATGTTGAGCCTGCAGGTCAGACACACTGATGAACCGATAAGCTCACCCATGGCGGGCACAATTTTAAAGGCAAAGATATGCAAATCCGACTAGCAAACCCCCGTGGCTTCTGTGCCGGTGTAGACCGCGCTATAGAAATCGTAAATCGAGCGCTCGACGTATTTGGGGCGCCTATTTACGTACGTCACGAAGTTGTCCACAACAAATTTGTCGTGGATAACCTGCGCAATCGGGGGGCTGTCTTTGTCGATGAACTGGATGAAGTGCCGGACGATACCCTCGTTATCTTCAGTGCCCATGGTGTTTCTCAGGCGGTGCAGAATGAAGCTGCACGCCGGGGGCTGAAGGTCTTCGATGCTACCTGTCCATTGGTCACAAAAGTTCACCTGGAAGTCATGCGCAACAGTCGCGACGGTTGCGAATGCATTCTTATAGGCCATCATGGCCACCCCGAAGTTGAAGGTACTATGGGGCAGTACGACCATAGCAATGGCGGCGACATCTACCTGGTAGAAGACGAAAGCGACGTTGAAAAGCTGGAAGTTAAAGACCCGGAACGCCTTGCCTACGTCACCCAGACTACGCTCTCTATGGATGATACCGCCCGGGTGATCGACGCTCTGCGTGCCAAATTCCCTAAAATAGAGGGCCCCCGCAAAGACGATATTTGTTACGCGACCCAAAACCGGCAGGACGCTGTGAAACAGCTGGCTGGGGACTGTGACATCATGCTTGTAGTGGGATCCCCGAACAGTTCAAACTCTAATCGGCTTCGTGAACTGGCGGAACGTATGGGGACGCCGGCTTACCTTATTGACGAAGCTGCTCAAATTAATCGCGAATGGTTGGACGGCAAGAATGCCGTAGGCGTGACTGCCGGGGCCTCTGCGCCAGAAGTCTTGGTGGCTGATGTGATCAAGCGGTTGAAAGAACTGGGAGGTGAGGAGCCTCTGGAAGTTGCCGGGCGGGAGGAGAATATCGTGTTTTCCATGCCTAAAGAGCTGCGGATTGATGCAGTAAACCTCTGATGTTACATGTCAACTAAGGCCGCCTGACGGCCGCAGCCATTGTGTCGGGTGTGATGGCTGTCACATTTCTTCTGTTTTTTGTCCGCTTGCCCCGTCTGGACTACCGTTTGTCGTAATCCGGTGTCTGAGATTCTGTCCTGTTAGTAATCTTAAATACAAGAAACCATAGAGAGGCTGTAGGCATGAAGCCAAAGCATTCAGGATTCACGCTGATCGAATTAATGATTGTCGTGGTGTTGATCGTCATTATCGCAACCATAGCTGTGCCTAGTTTCCGGTCAATGATTGAATCGAGTCGTTTGACGTCCACGACGAATAGCACGCTTGGTTTGCTTAACTACGCGCGTGGCGAAGCTGTCAGGCATGGTGAGCCCGTGCTGGTGCAGGCTCGGGACGGCGGGCTTCAGAACGGTTTGAGAGTCATGCTGGTTTCAGCAGGGCAGGATGCCGATCCGCTCAGGGTTAGTGACAAACTCCCAGGCGCGGTCACGCTGGTGCTACAGAGTGGAGAGATGCCTCTTTTTAACGGAAGAGGCGAAAAGGCCGGCGACAATAATACCGTTTTCAGGATATGCCCGGGCAACGGCAAGCCGGGCGTGGATATCGTCGTGAACCGCGGCGGGCAGGCTAATCGCGCCCAGGTTGAACCGGCGTGTTCATAATGGACGGTCAGGCTGGAGTGGTCATCACATGAAGGTGATTGAAATGAGTAATAAACATCGCGGTATATCCATGATCGAGGTGATGGTGGCCGTACTGGTTCTTGCAATCGGCTTGCTCGGGGTTGCGGGCATGCAGACGCTCTCGATGCAGCAAACACATGGCGCTGACCAGCGATCCGTGGCGGTTCTCCACTTGCAGACAATTGCTGATGAAATTCGCTCAGAGAAGACTATGTCGGCAGCAGACATCTCGGCCTGGAAGAGCAAGCTCAAGAAGGACCTGGGTGATGACGCGGATCTGAAAATAGAATCAAAAACGGTGGGTGGCTACCGGGAAGCAACCATTACCGCGTCATGGGCGGGCAGGGCTTCACGCTGGGACCAGGTTGGTGCTGATGAGGGTGCTCCGAATTTATCCGAGCAGTCTTTTCAATTGATTGTGAGGTACGTGCCATGATGGCGATGACAGGACTACAAAAACGGCAGCAAGGCTTATCCATTGTTGAGTTAATGATTGCGCTTTTGCTGGGCTCAATTCTGATCTCAGGTGTTTTTCAAGTGTTCATGGCGAACAGCCAGGCATTCCGGATGTCTGAAGCCGTCGCCCGGTCACAGGAATATGGTCGGATAGCCGCAGATCTTCTGAGTGCTGAAGCTCGAGGCGCCGGGTATTTCGGGTGTAATTCTGAAAATATCATCAGCAACCTTGCTATTGAGCCCGATGATCCTGATTTTGAAGACTTTTCTTGGGATATTAGTACGGCTGTTCATTCGGACAATACGTTCCGCCCAGCTGGTGCTCTGGCAGGTACTGACTTTGTTGTTTTCAGTGGAATGGACAGTGGTGGCCTGGAAATATCAGCCACGACGGCGCCAACCTCCGCATCGACCAAGATTGAAAGTCGCAGTGGCGTGGGGCCAAGTACATTTCTTAGTGATGGAGACATCGTTGCCATATCTGACTGTCAGGGAACAGATATTGTTCAGATTTCAAACATAAACGGTAACGATGGAGACCAGGAAGTAACAATGGTAACCAACAGTGGTGGTAATCAATCCCCTGGGAATGACTTTAGCAACAACATCTGTTCAAACGTTGGAAACGCTAATGCAGGCAACAATTGTTTATCCCACGATTACGGTGTTGGGGCTCAAATTCTTAAGCCCTATGACCGAACTTACTTTATTGGAACGAGCCCAACGACCGGTGAGTCGGCCCTGATGATGCAAGAGTTAGTCGGGGGCGTGGCCAGAACGCATGAAATGGTTGAGGGTGTCGTTGATATGCAGATTCAGTATGGACTATCGCCGGAACGAATTCAGTCAGTTGTTCGTTGGGAGGATGCCGATAGTCTCGGAGCCAGTGACTGGGATCAGATAAGAGCTGTGCGAGTAAGCTTGTTGGTCAGAGCGGGCTCCGACAATGTATTTGATGACAAGGCATCGGTTTGCTTCCCATCCTGGGAAGATTGCTCGGGTGGCAATACCTATACGGCCCCAGACAACAGAATGTACCGGGACTACTCTTTCACAACCAACGTGCGTAACAAGTCAAGTTGACGGGGTTTCTTATGATGAATAGAGAAAAGGGCATAGCCCTGCTGATGTCACTGATCATCTTGCTTGCTCTTTCGCTGCTGGCAACCTCTTCGATGCAAAACTCGGTTATGCAAGAGCGAATGTCTAACGCGAGTCGCGAGGGATTGATTACTCTGGAGGCTGCTGAAGCTGCTTTGCGCGAGGTTGAGGATAGTCTTGAAGGGTTAACAAACCTGAATGACTTTGGAACGGCTAGCGGTTGGTATCAGACAGGTGACGCCCCGGCAGTTTTGTCTGATGATACCTGGAGTGAAAATTCTGATGAGGTGTTGGTTGCAAATTCAATTGATGGGTTGGAACCTAAATACTTTATTGAATACTTGGGGCGTGTCTCCGTTCTGCCAGGATCTATGTCGGGTGACCGGACTGTACGCAATCTGAACTTTGAGGGCTCTGGCGATTCATCGGGTGGTGGCGGTGCTGCTGGCCCAGGGGATGCAGAAATCTCAATAGAAGCAGAGTCCATGAGAATTGTTGTGATGGCCACAGGCCCATCGGAGCAGAGCCGCAGAATTATTGAAAGTTATTACTTTATCAGCGCCAACAATATTGAGTCTTAAAAGGGATGAGGGTGGCAGCTATGTTTACACAATTTAAAGCCAGGGTTTTTACTCTGGGTATGGTAATGATTCTACCGGTTTCGGGCTGGGCTGATGTTAATTTTTCTCAGCAACCATTGATGGCTGGCGGAGGGGTTGATCCGAACCTGATGTTTTTATTGGATGATTCCGGCTCCATGCGTTGGGGGTTTATGCCCGACGGCTTAATGGGGGGCAGGGACCTTGGAGACTGTAATAGTTCCGTGACTTATGGGAGTCACACCTATTGCGCAAAGAATGTCGGAAGTCGCCCTAATTTACTCAGTTCCAGATTCAATAAGCTTTATTACAACCCGGACGTCGTTTATGAGCCGCCGTTGAGAGCGGATGGTGAAAAAATGCCGGATGCGGATTTTTACAATGCACCATTGGATGGTTTCGACTCTGGTTCTGCAACCGTCAATCTCAATACTAATTATCGCGCGATCATGGATGATTACTATTGGTATGGGCGTTCAGGTAATAAGTGGCGCTACGGATTCACGATAAGCCCATACGGTAATGCGACCAAAGCATTTTATTATCAGTGGAAAGATGGATGTGGTAGTGCGACAAACGCCAGTTGTTATGATCAGGTTTCCATTGACGACGACGCTGGTCGACAGAATTTCGCAAACTGGTTTTCATATTACCGAACCAGAGAGATGGCTGCTAAGGCGGGGATCGGTACGGTATTCGCTGATAAAAACCTCAAACAGGATTTTCGTCTTGGTTGGGGGACTATAAACCGAGGCGAACACGACGTTGATGATGCGGATGACGTTCGTGCTGTAAGGCAGGGTGTTCGTCCTTACGAAGACGTAAAAGACAGTTTTATCAGCTGGCTTTACAGTAATAATGCTGATGGCGCTACCCCATTGCAGCGAGCGCTTGAGGGTGCAGGGAAATATTACGAGACCAGCAAACGAGCATGGCTTGATGACCCATCACGTTCAGCAGCTGCGGATAATGTGGCCAGGGAATGTCGAATGTCCGCAACCATGTTGATGACGGATGGCTATTACAATACGGGTAGTTCATATGACCCGGATCTCAGCATTTATGCGGACAATGTTGATGGTGATGTCATCACAAATGATGATGGGGATAGTGGTCAGTATAAGGCGGTGAACCCGTTTAAGGACAACCAAACGGGGCGGGTCAGCCTTGGAGATATTGCCGCCCATTACTGGAAACGCGATCTGAGAGAGGATATAGACAACTTTGTGCCTGTCGTAAAAGCCAAGAGTAAAGAGGGGGATGCGCGCAAGACGGTTGGCAACCCGGCATTCTGGCAGCACATGATGACATACGGTATCGGTTTCGGTGTTGAAGGGTCTGTCAGTCGGGATGATGCTGTATCTGCGGCTCTTAAGGGAGATGCAATAGACTGGTGGGGTGGGAACTCCGATGAAGACAAGATCAACGATCTGTTGCATGCAGCAATAAATGGCCGAGGTGACTTTTTCAGTGCTTCTGATCCCAAGACTTTTCAGGCGGAGCTAGGCATCCTGCTTAATTCTTTCTTTGATACGACAGGTTCCGCAACTGGCCTGGACTTTAACGTCGCGACAATAGAGTCGGATGGTGCCTTGGTTTTCTCCAGTTCGTTTGAATCCAATGGCTGGGCCGGGGATCTGGTGGCCAGTACTTATGGAATGGGTGACGACGGACTCCCTGAAGAAGAGGTTGGTGATCAAAACAAAGGCTGGTCAGCGCGGGATGTTTTAGCAACGGCTGTGCCTGATGAGAGAACAATTATTACTTGGGAC
>NZ_JBFHJO010000019.1:0-50364 GCF_041595835.1 Marinobacter sp.
ACTCACGGACATCAACAAAATGTCCTGTGACTGCAGCGGCGGCTGCCATTGCCGGGCTAACCAAATGGGTGCGCCCACCAAAGCCCTGACGACCTTCAAAGTTACGGTTAGAGGTCGAAGCACAGTGTTCACCCTGCCCCAGCTTGTCGGCATTCATAGCCAGACACATGGAGCATCCCGGATCACGCCACTCAAGCCCCGCCTCAATAAAGATCTTATCCAGCCCTTCTTTCTCTGCCTGGGCTTTCACAAGACCTGAACCTGGAACCACCATCGCCTGCTTGAGACTGGAGGCCACCTTACGCCCCTTCACTACCGCAGCAGCTTCACGCAGATCTTCAATACGACTATTGGTACAAGAACCGATAAATACCCGATCCAGCTGAATATCAGTAATCTTCTGGTTCGGCTCTAACCCCATGTATTTCAGCGCACGAACAATGCCTTCACGCTTGATAAGGTCGTCTTCTTTAGCTGGATCCGGAACGTTAGCGCCAACGTCGGCCACCATTTCCGGAGACGTTCCCCAACTGACTTGTGGCTGAATTTTTGTGCCGTCCAGTTCGATAACCTTATCGAAGACCGCATCTGCATCGCTGTGCAGCGTACGCCAGTATTCAACCGCTTTATCCCAGGTTTCACCTTTAGGTGAGAACGGGCGATCTTTCACATAATCGATGGTCGTGTCATCTACCGCCACCATTCCAACACGGGCACCGCCTTCAATGGCCATATTACAGATGGTCATCCGGCCTTCCATGCTCAAATTACGAATAGCTTCACCGCCGAATTCGATGGCGTAGCCGGTACCGCCAGCCGTGCCAATTTTTCCTATAATGGCAAGAACAACATCCTTACCGGTCACACCTTTGCCCAGCTTTCCGTTCACCTTGACCAGCATGTTCTTCATTTTTTTCTGCACAAGGCACTGGGTCGCCAGTACATGCTCAACCTCAGAGGTGCCAATACCATGGGCAAGACAACCAAACGCTCCGTGAGTAGAGGTGTGGGAATCACCACAAACAATACTCATACCCGGCAGCGTTGCGCCCTGCTCTGGCCCGATCACATGCACAATGCCCTGACGGATATCTTTAATTTTGAACTCCAGAATCCCAAACTCGTCGCAATTCTTGTCCAGAGTTTCAACTTGTGTACGGGACACCGGATCAACGATCCCATCAATGCCACGATCACGGTCTGTTGTTGGCACATTGTGGTCTGGCGTTGCAATATTGGCATCAATCCGCCAAGGCTTACGGCCAGCTAAACGAAGGCCCTCAAAAGCCTGTGGCGATGTAACTTCATGTAGCAACTGCCGGTCGATGTAAATCAACGCTGAGCCGTCGTCTCGCTGTTTGACCAAATGGTCATCCCACAACTTGTCATATAAGGTCTTGCCCGCCATGGTTCTCTCTCACTCTCTGGGGGTTTCTGTTTCTTTCCTGATAGGCCCTATCATACTATCTTGCCACGAATAACCCCAATTCATGTTTTTCATTCATTGCATTCCAATTAGCTATAATCAATGATCATGCTTGTCGCAGGTGACAACCAACTGACAAAGTCTTTTCAGCCGGCGACCACCCCGGGAACATATCTCCAAAGCCAGCAAAACACTTAAAAGGGCCGACAATCAAAGATGGACACAAACTCCCTGAAAGCATTCCTGACCATCGTCGATCAGGGCTCTTTCTCAGAAGCAGCCGAAACCCTGCACCTGACCCAGCCGGCTGTCAGCAAACGACTCGCCGTTCTGGAAAATCAGCTAGGTTCCAGATTAATCGAACGGGGCCACCGGGAAATCCGTCTTACCGACGCCGGTGCACGATTACTACCCCATGCCAGAACAATCCTGGATGAAATTCATAATGCCCGCGTAGCCCTATCCTCCAACGATGGCACCATCAGCGGCGAACTGAATATTATCGCCAGCCATCACATTGGCCTGCACCATCTACCAAACTGGCTAAGACGTTTTGTCCGGGACTATCCTGAAGTTACCGTGAACCTGCAATTTATGGAGTCTGACGCGGCTTATAGTCAAATGCTTAAACGCAACGCGGAGCTAGCCTTTGTCACGCTTAGTGACAGCATGGAAAGCCAGTTCATGGTTTACCAGCAATGGTCTGACCCAATGGCGTTCGTTGCAGGTTCGGGCCATGAATTAGCGGAACAGAAAACGACCACGCTTTCAGATCTGGCAAAATACCCTGCACTGCTGCCGGACACCACTACAGCGACATACCGGGCAGTCAGCCGCTTGTTTTTGGAGGCAAACATCCCACTCAAGCAGCAGATACCAACCAATTATCTCGAAACCATCAAGATGATGACCAGTGTTGGCCTTGGCTGGAGTGTGTTGCCGGTCAGTATGGGAGACAAAACTCTGCACCAACTGGACACCGGGTTTTCGGTCAACCGGGTACTGGGTGCCGTGGGCCTTTCCGGGCGCCGGCTCAGCCAAGCGGCCAGAGCTATGCTTCAAGTGGTGAGCGATGAAGAAACCCCTGAAACGTAACCCCTCCGTTCAGACTCCCCTTGGCGGTCGCAGGCCCCGCCAGGTCACCAGAATTGCAAAAAAGATGGCGACGGCCCCACCCCAAAAGGCTGCTGAAGTACTGTAACCATTCACCAGAAAACCTGACAACCAAGCCCCCAAAGCCCCACCTGCACCAAATGTAAGACCGCTATACAAGGCCTGCCCCTGGCCATGATGATGCTTACCAAAAAAGCCCTGAATGTACTGCACCGAAACAGCATGCAGAACCCCATATGAGGCAGCATGCAGAAGCTGAGCAAAAATCAGAACTGACACGACTTCTGTGAGTTCTGCAATAAGCCCCCAACGAATCATAGTCAGAACCAACGCACCAAGGACAATCTGCCGTACCGCTAACCTCCTGGATAACCGGTGCATAACCAAAAACATGACAATTTCTGCGACCACTCCAAGCGACCACAGAAGGCCGATTGAAAGCTTGCCGTAACCATGCTGGGTAAGATGAATACTGAAGAAGGTGTAATAGGCACCGTGGGACACCTGCAAAAGAAAGTTCATCAGGAAGAACGCCAGAACGGCCGGATGAGTAACGATTTCCTTAAGGCTTCCTTTCGGAGCGCGGCCCTTACGTTCACCTCGCTCTGACGGCACCAAAAATGCGGATAACGCTATACCAAAGAAAACTGGCAGTAATAACCAGGGAAGATAGCTTATGGGCATCAGTTCCAGAATCGCGCCCACCAGGGCAACAGCGCCAATAAAACCAACAGAACCCCACAAACGCACCTTGCCGTACTTCTCCTTCTCAGCCCCCAACACTCTTAGCGTAATCACTTCATAAAGCGGCAGGATGGCGTTCCAGAAGAAGGTAAAAACAAACATCACAAGCATCAGTCCATAGAACCCGGGTTCCAGGAAAACACCAGCAAAAAATAATGAACCAGTAATGGCGCCGAAGCGTACAAGACGAACCCTCTGGCCGGTCCGGTCTCCAAGCCAGCCCCAAATACTGGGTGCAACAATCTTGGTTAGCTGAATGGTCGCCATCAACGTGGCGATTTGAAGATAGGAAAAACCCTGCCCCTCCAGATAGAGGGACCAATACGGCAAAAGCCCTCCAAGGAGGGCAAAGAACCAGAAGTAGAGGTTAGACAGCCGCCAATATATGGTGACGCCTCCCTTATCAGAGCTGACCGAGAATTGGCGTGGACACTTCGACGTCGCCGTTCTGAGCCCGATGACGAAGGTAGTGATCCAGAAGTACAATGGCCATCATGGCCTCGGCAATGGGCGTGGCGCGGATACCAACACAAGGATCGTGGCGCCCCGTTGTAATCACTTCAACCGGATTACCATTCAGATCAATACTACGGCCGGGTAAGCGCAAGCTGGAAGTAGGCTTCAGAGCAATGCTGGCGAGAATAGGCTGGCCGGAAGAAATACCTCCCAAAACTCCCCCCGCCTGATTCGACAAAAAGCCTTCAGGCGTCATTTCATCCCGATGTTCGGTACCTTTCTGCTCGATACAACCAAAACCCGCACCAATTTCAACGCCTTTAACAGCGTTGATGCTCATCAGTGCGTGAGCAAGATCCGCGTCCAAACGATCAAAGACAGGTTCGCCCAGTCCAGGAGGAACCCCCTCAGCAACCACATTGATACGGGCACCAATAGAATCGCCTTCTTTTCGAAGGGCGTCCATGTAAGCTTCCATTTCCGGAACTTTGTCAGCATCCGGGCAAAAAAACGGATTCTGGTGAACCTGATTCCAATCGAGCTT
Organism: Marinobacter sp.; assembly: GCF_041595835.1. GTDB lineage: Bacteria > Pseudomonadota > Gammaproteobacteria > Pseudomonadales > Oleiphilaceae > Marinobacter. The sequence goes on from NZ_JBFHJO010000019.1 coordinate 4,284, forward strand.
TTCTGCTTTTATCGGGCCAAGCTGTGAAAGATATCCCCGAATTTTAATCCCGAGACGTTGCTCTAAAAATTTACGAGCCACAGCCCCGGCAGCAACACGCATAGCAGTTTCACGTGCAGAAGAGCGCCCGCCACCTCGGTAGTCGCGAATACCGTATTTATGGGTATAGGTGTAGTCAGCGTGCGCCGGACGGAACTGTTCAGAAATTTTGGAATAATCTTTTGATCGCTGATCAGTATTCTCAATGATCAACCCAATTGGCGTCCCTGTTGTTTTGCCCTCAAACACACCGGACAGAATGCGAACTTCATCCGCTTCCCGTCGTTGTGTGGTATGGCGGGAAGTACCAGGTTTGCGGCGATCCAGATCAGCCTGCATATCAGCTTCTGAGAGTTCAAGGCCTGGAGGGCAACCATCGATAATGCAGCCCAAAGCAGCTCCATGGCTTTCGCCAAACGTGGTTACAGTAAACAGCTTTCCGAAAGTATTTCCCGACATATTTCAGCACTTTATTTGAGTTTTTTGATAAATATCTTTAAGCGTTTCTGGCCTGCCATTCACGAAGATCCCGGGCCGTGATCAGGAACACGCCATCGCCACCGCTTTCAAATTCAAGCCAGGTCAGTGGCAAATCCGGGTAAGCGTCATCCATTGCGCCCCAGGAATTTCCCACCTCAACAATCATCAGGCCATCTTCTGTCAGGTGGTCCGCAGCATCAGCGATAATCCGGTGAACGATATCCAGCCCATCGTCACCGGCAGCCAGACCAAGCTCAGGCTCATGGCGATATTCATCAGGCATATCCGCCATGTCTTCTGCATCCACATACGGCGGATTGCTGAGAATGACATCGTATCGCCCTTCAATATTATCAAATACATCAGACCGGATGGTCTGCACCCGCCCTTCCAGTCCGTGCAATTCAATGTTTGACTCTGCAACTGCCAACGCGTCCTCCGAGATATCGGACAGATCCACTTCGGCCTCATCAAACACCGTGGCCGCTCCGATACCGATACAACCACTACCGGTGCACAAATCCAGGATGCGCTGCACGTGACCGCTACCTAGCCAGGGCTGCAAGCCATTTTCGAGCAACTCCCCGAGCGGTGATCTCGGAACCAAGACCCGTTCATCTATGTGGAACGGCATTCCCATAAACCAGCCTTCGCCCAGCAAGTAGGCAATCGGCACCCGCTCACTGATACGTCGTTCAATGCGCCCGAGAATCAGTTCTCTCTCAGACCGGATCAGCCGGGCATCCAGAAAAATGTTATTGTTTTCCAACGGCAAGTGAACGCTGCGCAGCACTAACTGAACGGCCTCGTCCCACACATTATCGGTACCATGGCCAAAGTAAAGTGGCGAAGCGGCAAAACGTGAAGCCGCATACCGCAATAAATCACGGATGGTGTGAAGGTCGTCAACGGGGCTAGTCACAAATATGCTTCCTGATCAGGGAATTTTAGTGGCGCATTATACGCTGATTAAACCTTCCCCTGCAGCATTGCGCATTTGTTAAAGCGCTAAGGGCCCGGAACTGCTCCGACTCTCTTCAAATCGATCCAGTGCTGCAGTCATACGCTCACGACCCAAGCGAATCAATTCAGGCGCTTTGTGGTAATCATAACTACGACAGGCATTTTTAGGGATGTTCACCAGGAGGTCTGGGGGATAGCCCGCAATTTTGTACTGCACCAGCGCACTTTGCATGGTTTCTATGGTCAGGTTCATCACATCAAACTTACCAATACCAAGCTTGTCCCAGTCAATCGTTTGATGCTCTTCTTTGTGCTTTGCACGGTTAAGGTGCCGCTCGTCCAGCTTCGCTTTCTGGTCGGCCTTTCTTTTCTCTATATGCGCCTTTTTAGCAATCTCGCGGGTAATTTTGTCTTCTGGGGTTTCTCCGTGATCTGAACCTCTGGTGGTCAGCGACCTAATCGTATCCCAGTCAAACCAACGAGAAGCTTTATCCCGCATGGCATCCACCCACTCTTCAATCTCGCTGGTGTCGTCGTCTACGGCAAACGCAGCATCCGGAATTCGGCGCTGCTGATCATCTTCGCCACTCAGGTTTACCGCCACGACCAGGTCGGCATGGGCAGAAATCGTTGGAATAATCGGAAGTGGGTTCAGTAGCGCACCATCTACCAGCACGCGGCCATTCAACACCAGTGGTGTCACCACACTGGGAATCGCTATAGATGCCCGTACAGCCTGGTCCAACGGCCCCTCCTGAAACCAGACCTCTTTATGAGCCAGGAGGTCAGTGGCAACTGCAGTATAGGGGATCGAAAGGTCCTCGATGCGGGTATCACCAAGAATATCGCGAACCACAGAAAACACTTTTTCACCACGAATGGCGCCGATAGATGTAAAGGTCACATCAAGCAATTTAAGTACATCAAACTGGCCCAGACCGGTCACCCAGTCTTTATACTCCTGCAGCTTTCCCGCAGCGTGCATCCCCCCCACCAATGCGCCCATTGAACAACCGGACACAGCAATAATCCTGTAGCCCCGCTCCATCAGAACTTCAATTGCGCCAATGTGGGCATAACCACGCGCACCGCCACTCCCCAGGGTAAGTGCAACGCTTTTCCCCTTACCCGTTTGCTTCGCTGACCGCCCGGCCGAAGACACATCTGAGCCATCAACAACCACACTGACACCATCCCGAACCGGTTGCTGAGGCTTCGGTGCATCGCTGGTATCGGGACTGTCCTGCTCAGCCATATTTACTGCCTCTTGATAACAACAACTTCAACCCGATTCGCTTGACGGTTCGGAATGGTCGAGTGAACGGCCGGCCCGATTGCCATGACTCTGACCTGGCTTTTAGAGATACCTGTTTTACCCAACAATTCCGCTAGAGAGTTGCCAGCCTGTTCGGCACGCTTCAGCGATGAGTCCAGTGATTCTCCTTCAGAGAGCTCAGTAAACGAAACAAGCACAACTTCTGCGCCTTCATCTCCAGCCCAATCTAACAATCGGCGCCGATCATCGGCTGAGAATTCAAATTTGAAGGTTAAACCGCCACGCCAGGGAACAATGACGGGGCCTCGCACTCGGCCATTAACGGTATCGAAACCTGGAATACTTGCTCCCGGCGTCACACTCAGATGCTCTACCCAGACATATTCACGCAAATTACCGCGGGTGACGGTATAAATCACTGTTAACCATTGCCGGCCTTGCTCATCTGCTACAGCTGCAACCACGTAATCCTGACTGGTGTCACGCCCTAAAATACGTGGCTGATCGAAAACCTGATTCGCCCACACATTACTGCGCCCACAATTAATTCCCTCACACTCAAACAACACCTGTGCGCCGCGAGCCTGCAGTTGCTTAAGGTAGTGATCCCGGGCGGCCTCACGATTCGCATCCCGGTTAATCTCAAACAATTGCCCCGTACCTTCAACCGGCAGCCGAGCCATCACCTCTGAGCGGATCTCATTACGCACTTCTCTGATCGGGCTGAAAAGAACCAGGTGCCCGGACGACTCAATGTCTTTTGTTAACTGAAGCCTGGACTGCGGAAAGGGTTCCGGAGCCTCACTAAACACAGCAGCCAGAGAAGGAATCGAAAATATCGTCAAGGTTGCTGCAATCAGCCCTTTGTGAAAACGAGAACGCATGCGATCAAACATCAAAAAGGAACCTTTTTATAGCGGAGACAACCGGTACGGTATCTCCATCCAGGTGGCAATGGTGCCCCCCGGGTACGTCAGCAATCGTTAAACCAGAAATAAGCTCAGCCCTTTTATCCAGGACACCTCGCTTTGCCAATAACCCTTTGCGGGCACGAACAAACAACGTGGGCGTCCGGATAGCGGCCAAAGATGCGTGCACCTGCTCTTCAGTCATCATCAGGGCCGTTGGATGCCTCAAGCGGGCATCTGTGCGCCATATAAAGCCACCGCCCTGCGAACGCATGTTTCTAGGTACCAGCGTTTTCGCAGCCTCAGGGCTCAGGGGGCTCAATCCACCTTCTCTTATTCGTGCAGCCGTTGCCATATCTGGGTAGACAGTCGGTGGGGCAGATCCGTTCATTTTTTTCTGAAGTGCCCGGCGTAACTGGGGAACAGTGTCTTCAGCATTGCGACTCAAAGCACCGAGACTATCAATCATCACCAATCGCCCTACCCGCTCCGGAAAAGCGGCCGCATAGAGCCCACAGATAATTCCGCCCAGAGAATGTCCGACAAGATCCAGAGGCTGCTGGTCTGCTTCAGAAAAATGAAGATCGATTAGCTCGCAAAGGTCTGCCACATAGTCTGTCAGCCAGTAGCCAAAACCAGGCGGCCGGTGGCCGGAATGCCCATGACCAGCGAGATCAATGGCATGAACATTCGTGAATTCAGACAGTTCTGGTGCGAGTTTGGTGAAGGTCATAGCGTTATCCAGCCAACCGTGCACCATAACCACCGGAGGCCGGGCTTCTCTATGGTTTGGCCAGGTCAGGCCGGCCAAGGTGATGTTTTCAAGGGGCCAGTGGGCCTCCCGGCAGTCGGCCGGTATCGCAAGCCCGCTGCCAGCTACCACTGCATCAATCATTCCGTGCGGATCCTACATGGTGTGTGTTGGGCGATCCGAGCTCAAAGATCCGGCTAAATACGACTCGATCTTGGTGCGGGCTGTTTCGTCATCACCATTGAACTGCACGCCGATACCCGCCGCCCGGTTGCCCTGAGCTCCCTTAGGTGTAATCCAGACGACTTTACCAGCCACAGGAATTTTCTCAGGCTCATCCATCAGGTTCAGCAGGAGAAACACTTCATCTCCAAGCTGGTACTGTTTCTGAGTCGGAATAAATAACCCACCCTGTCGGATATACGGCATGTAGGCGGCATAAAGTACCGCTTTATCTTTAATGGTCAGGGTTAGAATACCGCTGCGTGCTCCGAATCCGGGCCCCATATCAAACACCTTTGAATGCTAAAAGTTCCGTGACGTCATTTTTTGCTGCTCTTCGCCAGGAATTCCCCGACATTTCACAATCATAGCAGCTGATCTTATACAAAGCTCAACTTGCCTTTCGTTTAACAGGCATCAGCGCACGCCAGGCAATTAAAAGCTGACTGGCCTCAAGCTCCGGGCTGGCATTATAAACAGCGGCACTCCGGCTCTCCTTCACCTTATCTAACAGCTCATGTGCTCGCCATGGCGGGTTACTGCGTGCAAGATAACCCAGCATATCGGCTGTTTCAGGATCGGTTACTTCGCCGCCAGCACTGCAACGAGCCAAATCAACGGCCCAGGTTTCAAACAACCATAGCGTGTCATCCAGGCCAAGCGCTTTGAATTTTTTTGCTGCTTCTCCAACGCCGGATTTTCCCTTCATAAACTGACGAAAGGCTTCAAATGCGGCATCTCTGAGCGTCAGAAAATCTCCCGTGGCATACTCAAGTGCCAGCCGGGGTGCGTTACCTGCTAACAACAGACTTCGGGCAAGAACATCTTCTCCCGGGCGCGATGCCTCTTCCAGACCGGCAACCCGTGTTGCCAACCACTTCCCTGCTTGCTCAGCCGTTGGTAGTGGAAGGTTTAATATCTGACAACGGGAGCGGATGGTCGGCAATATCGGGCGACCACTCTCCTGCAAAAGAATAAGTGTTACATCAGGCTGTGGTTCTTCCAGCGTTTTTAACAAAGCATTGGCTGCGTTAATGTTGAGCTGATCAGCCCTGTCCACAATAGCAACCTTGTGGTGAGCGACCTGAGGAGAACCTACAGCAAAAGAAGATAATGCCCGGATTTGGTCAATTCTCACCATTTTTGATTTTTCAGGGCGATATACCCGTAAATCCGGATGAGTACCGGCAGCCATAAGCTCGCACTGCTTACAGTGTCCACAAGCCACAGGCGAACCATCGTTTAAGCCAGCGGGAGCCTCACACAACAACAGACCACCAACCGCTCGGGCCCAATCCTGCTTACCGACGCCTCGCTCACCTGCAACCAGCAAGGCATGAGGCAAACGCCCCTGAGCCAAACGCTGCTGAACGGCCTTCCAGGATTGTGCAAGCCAAGGCATTTCCTGTGCTAAATCAGTCATTTCATGGTGCCCATGGAACCGGTTTTTCCATCACGCCGAAGCTGGCGCTTCATTGCCTTCAGTAATCGCTGAAGGCGTTGCACGTCTGCATTGTTATGCCTGTCAGATTCAGAGCTATAGTAATGGCTGTTAACAGCACGGGCAAAGGTCCTTGCGGATTCCGCCACAGCCGGTCGGGCCAACGCCAAACGTTCCGCCTGCACTTTCGGGGTTTCGCCACTGCGAACCGGAACGCCGGCTTGTTCACACAAACGATGCCAGGCACCCAACACCCTACCAAATGCATCTTGGCTGCCACCGGTGCGTAGCGCCAACCCGGACGCTATCCCGGCAATAAGCAAAGCCACACCCACAATACCCGCAGTAATGTACCCCAACTCCTTCATGCCCATACCCCCGGGCAGGCGCGACATAAGGTCCATCTGACTTTGACCCTGATAACCTACTATCCAGCGCTGCCACTGATAATTAACACGATCAAGCTGTAATGAAATCCATTGCAAAGCTGCAAAATCTGCGTAGCGCTGAAATGAAATCAGATCATGTTCAAGAAACGAACCCTCTTCCTCCATTGCATCCCGAAGCCCGTACTCAATCCGGTCCGGTGCAATCGCCGAAGTTGGATCTACCCTCACCCATCCGCGACCGTCCAACCACACTTCAACCCAGGCATGCGCATCGTACTGACGGACAATCAGATACTCACCCCCGGCTCCGGCATCGCCACCCTGATACCCCAGCACAACACGAGCCGGGATCCCCGCAGCCCGGAACAAGAAGGTCGCCGCCCCAGCGTAGTGGGCACAAAAGCCTCGCTTCTCCTCAAACAACAGGGCATCTACACCATCCTCGGGCATCACCGGAGGCCGCAGCGTGTAGTAATATTCCTGTTCTCTGAACCGCTGCATCAGATCATTAACCAATTCAGCGGGCTTAAGATCAGCCGCCATCTTTTCGGCCAGATCCCGGGTTCTGGGATTGCCTTTGTCAGGTAACTGGAGATACCGATATCGCTGAGCCGGATCCAGTATCTGCGCCTCAGGAGCCTGATCTGAACCCAAAGCCATCCGATACCTGACAGGACTGTCTGCAGGTCTGCCGAAGCGAAACAGCCCCTCACCGACATGAAATATATTATCTGAAGCCACTACCGAATTTTTAAGAGCAAAGGCCCAGCGTTGATCGGTTGGCGCCATCAATACGTCGTACTCATTCTCGGCAAGGGCACCAACACCCCCGTCGATAGCTACCCGACCCGGCGCTTGGAAGGGCTCATCATCCAATTGCCGCCAGGTTTCTCCATCAAGATAATCCAGTATCAGGCCGCGCCAATATCTGTCCCGATATTCGGGCTTAGCACCCCCAAAGGTCACCCGGAAAGCCGTAGCACTGCTCTGAACAAGATTCGAGATATCACCGGGGCGCATGGTATCAGAGATACCACTTCGCGCTTGGCCAGATACCAGCGGCACACTCCATAACGGCGCCATTCGGGGGAAAAACACAAACAACAGCACCACGATGGGTAAGGTTTTCAACAGCAACAGACCTAAGCGCTTCCAGCCTGCCCGAAAATTACCAGGAAGATCCGGAGCATTCAGAATCTGCACGCCCACCAACAAGCAACCTACAGCGCAAAATGTGAGCAAGGCCCACATAATGTCCTGCTGAAACAGAAAATTGACCGCAGCAAGGTACACAAGAATAAAGAACAGCACATAGAAATCACGGGCTGACCGGGTTTCCAGCCACTTCAACCCAACCGAAAGGACGAAAAACGAAGCCGCGGTGTCCACAGTAAAACGCCCCTGAACGGTGGCCACGTAAACAGAGACCAACACCAGCATAATACCCGCTTTCAGCCAACGGCCAGGTAGCCGAACCCGGCCCCGCTGAGCCAGCCAACGCCATGAAGCCAATGCCACACAGGCAGCAATAAGCCACCAGGGCAAGCGGTTCCACTGTGGTAACAATAACAAAGTAAAACTTCCAATTAACCAGAGCAAAGCACCAGCAGGTATTGCCAGCAAATTCATTTAGACGCCCTCAACGGCTTTATATCCAATGCCTGACGAGTTCCAAATGCCAGAGCATCGTGCTCTCTCGGTGGCTTTTCACCCCATACCGCCAACGCCCGCAAACAACGTTCACCATGAACAGCACCGGAGTCAGGCTCAATCACCTCGCCCGGTAAATGAAGACCAAACTTGGTGCCCTTTTGAACGCGATCAGCCACCAACCAGGCCAGATAACTTAACCGGAATTCAGCATCGGCACCCGGAAATGAATTAAAATCGAGCCAGTGCGGACTTCCTTGCTCTCCCTGCCAATCTGCAACGATCATCTGACCAGAGCGAGCAAAACGCTTCCACATCACCCGTTGGCTTAAATCTCCTTCTCTCCACGGTCGAAGATCGGCGTTATCCTGACCGGCCCTGGGTATCGCCGACTGTGATTCCGGACCATCATCGTTCGAGCTTCCTACGTCCGGCGCTATCAGCGGTCTTGGAAAAGCAATCCCGGCTGAGGAGGGACGCAGCCAGGACCAGGCTTTCAACAAACCAAATGGGAAGCGGGTTTCAATACGGATTTTGTCAGGACGCAGGTAACCCCGGTGCGAAGAATGAACCGGAAGCACCACGTCTTTATAGCCTCCGGCGGGAATATGTATTTGCTCCAGACGTGAGTCATCAACTGATACAGTGATCGCCAATGACTGATTTTTACCAGCGCATAGCCGCAGGTAAAAAGGAATCTCATCGCCTGCGGTGCCTTCTCCTGCCCGCGTCAGCGACAAGGTTAAACCTGACAAGTTGCGGTGGGTCTGGTGCATGGCACCCACAAAGACAGTGCCCAGCACGAACGTCATAAGGTAAATTAGACTGTTCTGATAGTTGATACCGGTAATCAGCAAAATCAACAACAACACGCCAAACACCACGCCAACACTGGTAGGCACGATAAATATGTTCTTTTGGGTAAACACCTGTGTGTCTGACCGGGGAATCCGCCGGTGAACCCAACGCTGCCAACTATTGATAAAAGTTCTTTTTAACATGCCCATCAGGCCATATGTTCCATAAAAAGTTCAACTACTTCATCTGCACATAAAACCACAGTTTCGCGCTTTATAGACAACTTTACTGCTTAACTGCGGATTCGGGTCACACATAGGGCACTTTCCAGTTGAAAAACTGTCTGACAAACAGAATACTCCGGTACGGGAGCGTATTGACTGAACATTGTAATCTCAGCCGCGCCTCTGAACTGAAACGGTAACGCATGAGGCAACACCATGACACGCCCATCACTGCTTGCAGCCACCATCGCGACCACATTGGCCAGCCCTGTATGGGGCGGCGTTCAAACCATGAGTTCCGACGAAATGGTTGATACCTATGTTGAGGATTCAGCCGTAATTGTTGTGCCGAGAGACCAGCAAAAATCCGAAGCCGACCGTGAAAGAATAATCCGGGCACTCACCATCTCACCCGGAGAACCCGTCATCACAGAGGCGGAAGAAGAAGCATACCGGGAAGCATTGCAACGCTACCTCGAAGATGACAGAAAAGACGCCCTCACCGACGCCGAAGAGGAATTCCTGCGTAAGGCACTGTTATTACCAATTGATGAATTAGCCCGAGCGCAGCCATCTGCGAACTTCACACCTCAAACCTTACCGATCATCTTCGGTCAGCAACTAGAAATCCCGGATGAACCTTTCACGCAAACCTTCCTGAACGATCAGCTTGGGCTTGGTTTTGATGGGCAAAACCTGAATTTCAGCATCGGCAACCCGCCGGGTTTAAACCAGATAAACATCCCCGAAGCCATTAACGATGGCCCTATCACTCTGACCCCAAGACCTGGCGGTGGATTCGATATGTCGATCCGAGTGCCGGACCGCTAAACGGCCAAACGCTTAACAAAAAAAGGCAACCATTTGGTTGCCTTTTTTATCGCATGTGTTTTCCATGCATATAAAAAACGCCCCGCAATTGCGGGGCGTTTCATCACCAGCTTAACAATCAGGTCAGATTAGTGACCGTAAACTGCCAGTTTAGTGTTGGAGATAGTCAGGTTATCCATGGCCACGGAACCGATAGAAGTACCACCGATTTCGATCGCACCGATATTCATATCAAAAGTAATGTCGTTGATATCAACACGAAGAACGTCGGTCGCTAGAGATGCACCCAGGCCATTGCCTTTGTACACATCAACGTCAGCCACGGCAAACATATCGCCAAAGCCGCCGGAGAAGTTAGAGCCATTTTCGAAGAACGTGCCACCCATGATGGCCATATCCCGAATGCCCACACCCAGGAACTCTACATCAAAGTCCATATCCATTACGTTGAATGCGACATCCAGCTGCAGTTGGTCAGTAGCTGTATCCACACGGATATCCAGCTGCCCCAACATACCATGGCCAGACAGATTAGAAACCAAAGTGGTACTCTCGCTTCCGTCAGCCGCAACCAATGACATGGAGCTGGCAGTCACACCCCAATCGATCGGGTTACCAGTAATAGAGTGAAGTGAAATAAAGGCGTCGCCGTCGGCTTCAACATCAATAGTAATGCTGAAGTCATCCAGCAGGTTGGTTACAGGGTTACCGATTCCGTCATGGGCCGCACCGGCTATACCCGCACCCCCAATTTCGATACCGCTAACAGCAAAAGAACCTTCATCTGTGTACACAAAGGAACCGATGCTTACTTGAGTTTCCAGTTCGATGGTCACACCGGCCTGACCGGTGATGTTGCCCATCATGCTGTCGTCCATCGCTTTCAGGTCAGCGTGAGCTGCGAACGGAGCGGCGGCAATAGCAGTTACCAAAGCAATTTTTTTCAGGCCTTTCATTGTTATTCTCCTAGTAAAACTCATATTTGTTTTTGTTTGAGCTTTTATCGGCGTGGAGTTCGTTATCCCACAACTTCATTTAAGATTGTTTTACAGTCTTAATCTGTGACCCCGCTCACAAACACTTACCTTTTTGTTGCACATTGAAACAAATTGCAATAACTGGGAATTCGTCCATGAATATCCTGTCGACACCTTTCATTCAGGCAAAAAAAAACGCCCCGCAAAGCGGGGCGTTTCAACACCAGTTTAACAATCAGGTCAGATTAGTGACCGTAAACTGCCAGTTTAGTGTTGGAGATAGTCAGGTTATCCATGGCCACGGAACCGATAGAAGTACCACCGATTTCGATCGCACCGATATTCATGTCCAGAGTGATATCGTTGATATCAACACGAAGAACGTCGGTCGCGGTAGATGCACCCAGGCCATTGCCTTTGTACACATCAACGTCAGCCACGGCAAACATATCGCCAAAGCCGCCGGAGAAGTTAGAGCCATTTTCGAAGAACGTGCCACCCATGATGGCCATATCACGAATGCCCACACCCAGGAACTCTACATCGAAGTCCATATCCATTACGTTGAAAGCAACATCCAGTTGCAATTGGTCTGTGGCTGTATCTACACGGATATCAAGCTGCCCCAGCATACCGTGACCAGAGAGGTTGGACACCAGAGTTGTGCTTTCGCTTCCATCCGCCGCAACCAGCGACATGGAGCTGGCAGTCATACCCCAGTCAATCGGGTTACCGGTAATGGAATGAACTGAAATGAAGGCATCGCCGTCGGCTTCAACGTCGATATCAATATACAGGTCATCCAACAAGTTAGTTACAGGGTTACCGATTCCGTCATGGGCTGCACCGGCAATGCCCGCACCGCCGATTTCGATACCGTTAACTGCGAAAGAACCTTCATCGGTGTACACAAAGGAACCGATGCTTACTTGAGTTTCCAGTTCGATGGTCACACCGGCCTGACCGGTGATGTTCCCCATCATGCTGTCGTCCATCGCTTTCAGATCAGCGTGGGCTGCGAACGGAGCGGCGGCAATAGCAGTTACCAGAGCAATCTTCTTCAGGCCTTTCATTCAATTCTCCTTGTGAAACTCATTTGTTCTTATGTGAGTTTTATTATTTGTTGTGGAGTTCGTTACCCCACGAGTCCATTTAAGATTGTTTTACAGCTCTAGTCCGTGACAACACTCACAATCCTGCACCATTTCATTACATTGCGTAACAAATGACGATGAGCTCACACTTTAATCAAGAAGCATCTTCTTTTGCGTCATAAAACCACTGGTAAGGTTTTTTTTGCGTTACAGGCTTAGCCCAAGCGATCTTCCCGTCTTCTACCTCATAACCAATAACTTTATTACCCGAAACACCAAGACGATGTTCATGCTCAATCACCAACACTTCAGTATCACTTTCTTCATTGAGGCGCCCGGTATACAGGATAGCTGCAGCATTAATTTCACCCTTCCGGGCAACGGACTTGAGTGCCGCCCGATAAACCATAATTTTTGCGGAAGCGGGCATGCCCTCAACCTGGCTGTCGAGATTAAGACGCTTCACAGTCTCACCATCTTTCATCAACATCCAGGCAGCAGGCGAATCGGGCGCAGGATCCTGAATGATCTCCTCATATTCATGAGTTGCCGTATCAGACAGCCTGATCAATTGATGCTGAGCCGTTGAAAGAATACCAGCCAACTCTTCTTCAGAAATTTTACCGTCGGCCAGAGGCCCATCCTGCGGAAGCCCTTGTGCAAATGAAACTGAAGCCCCAAGTGCAAACAAACTTAAGGTTGCCACCAGTACGTGCTTTCTTATTCTTAACATAGGATTACTTCCAATAATATTGTGCGGATTTCAGATTCACGGGCGTAAAACGGTTAAAATACCAGGCGGCCCGTTTACTACGGCGCAACTATTAGAGCAGTGTGTGGCCCAAACGGACAACGCTCATTTTGTGCAGCGTGTATCATTCTTCCAATTTTTAACGGAGGCACCTTGCCCTTTCCCCTCTGCCAACCGCTATCGCGAGAACAGTACCTGACGCTATGCGGTTACGCCTCGTCTCAGCATGATTTCGTATATCTGGGCAGTCAGGCATGCTCGGGAAGTCGCGGCACCGCCCGTGGCTTCGCCAGCCACGCGACAGAACAGGTAACCATAACAGCTAAACACAGGAAGGGCCTGAACACCCGCGATATCGCCCGTAAAATGGAAGCTCTCTGCACTCGTTACAAACTCCATCCAAACGATAAAACAGACCTACCCTGCCCACTGACCGGTGGCTGGGTTGGTCATATTTCTTATGAGTTTGGCTACGCCAGAGAAGAACGCTTGCATAATCGTCTGACTGAGCAACCCTTTCCTCTCTTGGTTGCCGGCCTGTATTTATGGTTCGCCAGTGAAGACCTGGAGTCAGGGCAATGTTTTCTTTGGGTCCACCCGGAGCTTTGCAAGGAAAATCAGCAGCAATTAAAACGTTGGTTAGAAAATCCCTGCAGCGCTCCACAGACCGAATGGGCTATCACCCAACCATTCAAAGCAACCCAAAATGCAGCGTCTTTCCGGAGTAAAGTAGAACAGGTTCGGGAATTCATTAAAGCTGGTGATTGTTATCAGGCCAACCTGTCCCAGTCGTTCGAAGCAACATACAAGGGCGACCCCTGGGCGGCCTTCACGGCATTAAGTGAAGCTAACCCGACACCCTACGCAGCGTTCCTCCGGTTCCAGGGGAATGCAGTCGTGTCTGTATCGCCTGAGCGCTTTCTTCACATTCAATCCGGTGAAATCAGCACCAGCCCCATAAAAGGCACCAGGCGCCGAGGCACCACGCCCGAACAAGACACATCACTGGCAAACGAACTTTTGGCGTCAGAAAAAGACCGAGCCGAAAATCTGATGATAGTCGATTTGCTACGCAATGATCTCAGCGTTAATGCCCTTCCCGGCTCGGTCAACGTTGATCAGCTTTTCGCTCTGGAGACATACCAGAACGTACACCATCTGGTTAGCCATATTCGTGCTCAGCTAAAGCCTGACATCAGTCCGTTACAAGCTCTGTTTGATGCTTTCCCTGGCGGCTCCATTACCGGAGCGCCCAAAATCCGGGCCATGGAAATTATTAATGAATTAGAGCCTCACTGGCGCGGCCCGTATTGTGGCTCTGTGTTTTATTACGGGCTGAACGGAAAGCTGGACAGCAACATTGCAATACGAACATTGCTCTGCGAAAAAGACGGTACTATTCGGTGCTGGGGCGGCGGCGGTATCGTGGTGGACTCTCAGCCGGAAGCGGAGTATCAGGAAACCCTGACGAAGGTCCAGCCCCTGATGCACTTTCTGGAAGAGTTGAAACTCTGACCTGGCTGCTATTTCAGCAGCACAGGTCAGTTATCTGAACAATCAGGCGCTGTGTACTTTACTCGCCTTCAGGAACTCGTTCCTGAGATCGTCAAAGTTATGCACCGCAGGGAACTGCGGAAATTCGTCGATAACATTCTGTGGAGCATGGAATAGAATACCGGCTTCCGCCTGGCCCAGCATGGTAGTGTCGTTATAGGAGTCACCAGCGGCAATCACACGGTAATTCAGCAGTTGGAAAGCACGTACAGACTGCCGCTTGGGATCTCTCTGGCGCAACAGGTAGTTGGTGATCTGGCCATTCTCAGCCACTTCCAGCTTGTGACACAAAAGCGCAGGATACCCCAGCTTCTTCATCAGAGGCATGGCAAATTCGTAGAAGGTATCTGAAAGGATCACAACCTGAAAACGCTCGCGCAACCAATCCAGAAATTCACGGGCACCTGGCAAAGGGTCCAGTGAGCCAATCACCTCTTGAATTGCAGGCAAGCCATAACCATGCTCATCCAGAATTCGCAGACGCTGCTTCATCAGCACATCATAATCAGGGATGTCCCGGGTGGTTGCCTTGAGCTCTTCAATTCCGGTTTTTTCTGCAAATGCGATCCAGATTTCCGGGATCAGTACGCCCTCAAGGTCAAGACATGCGAGTTCCACAACGGTCTCCTGAATTAATAGGTCTATAGCGGGCACAAGAGGTACCCAGCTTTCTTGCCGAGTATGATATGAAAAACGAGGGCGGAATGCATCGTGAATCCTTCACTAAATCCTACAAGCGAGCTATAAATATATAGTTTCTAATTCCTTCAGGTTATGAAGGGTTTGGTGGTAGCCTTAACAAATCTTAGGAAAGTACTGCTGGAGCAACATGACTGATATCGATTCCCTCCGCACCGAGCTTGACGGCCAAAGCCCGCGAGCCATATTGAAGGCTGCCTTGGCACGTTACAACAACATCGCAATTTCCTTCAGTGGTGCCGAAGACGTGGTCCTCATCGAGATGGCACATAAACTGACAGACAACCTGCGAGTATTCACTCTGGATACCGGTCGGTTACACCCGGAAACCTATGCATTTATCGAAAAGGTCCGCCAGCACTACGGCATAGAGATTGAAGTACTGTTCCCAGACGCGGAAGCTGTGCAAAACCTCGTTAACAAAAAGGGCCTTTTCAGTTTTTACGAAGATGGCCACTCTGAATGCTGCAGCATTCGCAAAGTCGCCCCACTCCGCAAAAAACTCGCAACGGTCGATGCCTGGATTACCGGCCAACGTCGTGACCAGAGCCCAGGCACACGCAATGATGTGCCGGTAGTTCAGGTAGATTCCGCATTCTCTAGCGCTGATAAGTCCTTAGTGAAATTCAATCCTTTGGCGAATTGGAGCTCAAAGGATGTCTGGGACTATATCCGCATGTCTGAAGCGCCATACAATACACTTCATGAACAGGGTTTTATCAGCATTGGCTGCCAACCCTGTACCCGCCCTGTGTTACCAGGCCAGCATGAGCGCGAAGGTCGCTGGTGGTGGGAAGAAGCTACCCATAAAGAATGTGGCCTGCATGCAGTCAATCTGATTGGTAAATCAGGCTAATCAGTCCGGATCAAAAAAAGCCCGCCGGGTATAGCTAACGGCGGGCTTTTTACGTTCTGACGATTTAGTAAGTCGGCAGTTCGATATCCTCGAACAGTGCGTTAATCTCAGTGCGACTGCCCTGATGCGCCACAACTCTATCGATCATATCTTTGGTCAGGTGCGGTGCAAACCGGTTCATAAAGTCATACATATAGCCCCGCAGGAAAGTCCCTTTGCGGAAGCCAATACGGGTCACTGATGGCCTGAACAGCTTGCTGGCATCCAGGGCCACAAGGTCGGTATCGACTTTAGGATCGTACGCCATGCTCGCGATGATCCCAACACCCAGCTCCAGCCTTACATAGGTTTTAATAACGTCTGCATCGGCAGCGGTGAACACCACTTTTGGCGTCAACCCGCGAGACTGGAAAGCTTCATCAAGCTTCGAACGACCGGTAAAGCCAAACACATATGTAACGAGCTGATATTCCGCCAACTCTTCAAGCGTCAGGGGCTGCCCATTAGCCAACGGGTGACCTTTCGGAACCACTACGCAACGGTTCCAGCGGTAGCACGGCATCATAATGAGGTCGTTAAACAACTCCATACCTTCAGTGGCTATGGCAAAATCCACAGCCCCGTTCGCCGCCATTTCAGAAATCTGCATAGGCGTACCCTGATGCATATGCAGGGAAACATCCGGGTATTCTTCAATAAAACCTTTAATAACCGGTGGTAGCGCATAACGTGCCTGAGTATGGGTGGTCGCAATGCTCAGATCGCCCTTACGCTGGTTGCTGAATTCCTGGGCAATTTTCTTGATACCTTCTGCCCTACGCAGAATCTCACCCGCTTCACGAATGATGATTTCGCCACCCGGAGTAATGCGCGTAAGATGCTTCCCGCTTCTCGCGAAAACCTCTAGCCCAAGCTCATCTTCAAGCAAACGGATCTGTTTAGAGATACCGGGCTGAGATGTAAAGAGACTCTGTGCAGTAGCAGACACATTCAGATCATGATGCGCAACTTCCCAGATATAACGCAGTTGTTGTAATTTCATTAAAACTGTCGCTCCCAGAATAAGCCTTTTACAGGATAATACGCATAAAAAAATGAATTTTCATTCTTTTTTGGTATACATCAACCACTATCGTCATTGTAGTCCAATTACCGGCATTCGCAGCCCGACCAAAGTGCTGCGTCACAGCAGCCCTTGACTTGAGCGTGGCAAAGCACACAATCGCTTACTTATACTGTTCTAACTCAGTGAAACCATGCTGTTAAACACGAAATTTCTCAGACCATCATCAGACCCGCGAGCCATTCGACGTGCGCGCCTGGACGCCCTGCTTGAGCCAGAGGCCAGTAAACGCCTGAACCTTGTGGTCGCGCCAGCCGGTTTTGGTAAATCAACACTTGTAAGCCAGTGGTGCGCCCGTAACAGCACTCGCACAGCCTGGTTATCATTGGATGAACATGATGATAAGCCCCGGCAATTCTGGCAGTACCTCATCGGCGCCTTTGAGCACTCCGGGTTGATCGGGCTGGATGATGCAAAAAAGCAGCTTTCACAGGAAACCGGTGAAAATCAGTCTGCAGCCATCACCTGCCTGATTAACACGCTTTCAAAAGAAGACTCGCCCTGGTTTCTGGTTCTGGACGACTACCATGTCATAACCAGCGATACCATTCACCGGCAACTCGCCTGGTTTATGGATTATCTGCCCCAGGGTATGTTGGTAACCATTGCCTCCCGTACCGAACCGCCTCTTCCACTGGCCCGCTGGCGGGTGCGTCGCCATGTACAGGATATCCATCCCGGCTTGCTGGCCTTCTCTGAAGATGAATGTCGATCGTTTTTCCGGGAAACCATGTCTATGGACCTCCCCGAACAAGAGATACTCAACATCTGTCGGCGCACCGAAGGCTGGGTTGCAGCCATGCAGCTTTCGGCACTTTCAGGCAAAACAGGCGCTGAGCAGCTGGGCCAGAGTTCACTGGCTAACCCGGTAGCGCCGGAAGAAAAACTGATCAGTGATTATGTGCTCACCGAGGTGCTTCAGCAGTTGCCTGACCAGCTCATAGAGTTTCTGCTGGATACATCCTGTTGCCCACGGCTTTGCGCCTCTCTTTGCAATACCATCAGGGAGCGCGATGACAGTGAAGACATGCTGGCCACCCTGCTCGCCCAGAATCTTTTTATCATCCCACTGGATAACCGAAATGAATGGTTCAGGTATCATGACTTGTTCCGAGAAGCTCTGCTTCAGCGTTTACGTAGCCTTAATCCTGACAAAGCTGCAAATATTCAATCCCGCACAATCAACTGGCTACTGAGCCACGGGCATGTGCAGGAAGCCATCGCCCAGATTGTCAGTAGCAACGATACCAACAGACTGGCACAAGTGCTGGCAGAACATGGTAACAACCTGATCCACGGTGGATTTCATTTACCAGTGCTCGAATGGCTCAATGCCATACCACAAGACAAGGTTCAGGAAAGCCCGCAGCTGATTATGCTTAAAGTTTGGGGCCTGTACTTCGCCAACCGTGTTGAAGGCCTGGAACCTCTAATCGCACAGGTTGAAGACCTGCTGGACCGTCGTGTCGCCGATTCCCACCCGGATGCCGAGGGTGCGTTGGCCATCCAGAGCGAATTATCCTTGGTGCGCTCGTACCTCGCCCGTAGCCGTAACGATGAGAAAAATGCCTCGGACCTGACTCGTCAGGTGCTTAAAGACCTGGACCAGATTGAGATCCCGCTGAAATCGGTCACTTATTATGGGTTGGGCCTGGATTATTTCGGTAAAGGAGAGCTGAACGAAGCTCAGGAGGCACTGGAATCTGCCGTTCATTATGGCCAGGTTGAGCGCAAACCAAGTACGGTATTGTCCTCTGGCGGTCTACTGTCATGGATTCAGTATCACCGGGGTGACACCGATCTTGCCCTGGACACCACAACCCGCATACGCCGCTGGGTTGATGAGCACTACTCAGACCCCAGTCAACCCCGCTTAATCTCCTGCTGGCAAAACTCCGCGCTCACAGAAATCTATCGTGAGCGGAATGAGCCTGAGCTGGCGGCAAGCTATTTGTCGCCGCTGCTCGAACATGTCGAAAAAGGCACTGAGCCTGGCCAACACGTGGTTATCCAGTATGTTCGTGGCCATCTGGCTTTCAGCGAAGGAAAATATGAGGCGGCGATTGAAGCCCTCGAAGATGCCGTGTCCGTTGGAATAAAACGCCGTGAACATATTGTGTTTGAACCACCGGCAGTCTCTGCCCTGCTAGCGCGCTGCTACCTGGCTACAGGAAACCCGGCCAAAGCCATGGCCTGCATTGAACCCACAATCACCCAACCTGCCAACAACCCCCTGAACCGTGAGCAAAACCACATTGCTCTGGCAAGAACATTGATTGCCGATGGCCAGTACCGTCAAGCACAAGACACGCTTTCTGCCCTTGTGCCTGTTGCTGAACGCAACGCCCACAACCGCCACCTGGTAGAAATCCTGCTTGTTTATGCGGAAGCCCTGACTCAGGAGGGCCGAGCAGAAGAGGCTTCGGGTATGCTTGAACGGGCACTGGATAAAGCCGAAGGGGCGGGTTTTCTACGCTTGTTTGCTGAAGAGAGCGAAACGGTTCGAAGCTTACTGCTCGATTTGCCCCGATTGAGAACGCCCGGCCGCTGGAATCGCGAACTGCTCACGATGCTTAGGCATCAGCATGCCAGTATGATCAAAAAGCCAGGCCGTTCGCAGGCTCCGATTGTCGCCACAGGAAACGTTCCTGCCAGTTCGACAGGTGCCCTACTGGAACCCCTGAGCCTGCGTGAGCAGGAGGTCCTGCAACTCATCAACCAAGGCCTGGCCAACAAAGATATAGCGGCAAAAATGGCGGTCGCTCCAGCCACCGTTAAAGCCCACATTCGCAACCTGTATGGCAAGCTGGCCGTGGGCCGGCGCACAGAAGCTTTGGCAAAAGCCCGGGAACTGGGGCTTCTGGAAGATTAAATAACGTGAACTGGTTCACACTTTATTCGAATTAAGCCTCATCACTACGCCCTTTGGACGATCCGCTTACGCCCCCTTAAGCCTTATTATTTAACCATAGTGAGGTGAACGCCTTACGCGAGATCTGAAACTCAGGCCTTCAGACTTCTTGTCCAGCGTTGTTTCGACGCCGGGTTCGATAAGAGCCCATTTTACAAGAGCCACCCTCTTTAGGGATGGCTCTTTTTTTTGCGTCTGACTTGGGCAGATCTAGTGCTCGATCAGTCTACGGAATGGCGGCAACGCGTCCAATAGCAACTGGCCATAGCGGCGGGCAACGATTCGGCGGTCAAGAATGGTTACCCTGCCTGTATCCTGCTCAGTACGGAGCAATCTACCTACAGCCTGAACCAGCTTGACCGAAGCATCCGGTACGGTTATTTCCATGAACGGGTTGCCTCCTCGCTGAGTAACCCACTCAGCAAGACCTGCGTCAATAGGGTCATCCGGCACAGAAAATGGCAGTCGGGTAATCACCACATGGTGAAGATACTTTCCAGGCAAGTCGATGCCTTCGGCAAAACTTGCCACGCCGAACAGAACGCTGGCCTTCCCTTCATCAATACGACTGCAATGGGTTCGCAACACTTCATTCTTGGCCATGTCATCCTGGGTCAGAATCAACTCTGGATATTCCGGCGCTAACGCATCGCGCACCTGCTGCATCTGACGACGGGAAGTAAACAAAACCAAAGTAGCTTTTTCTCCCGCCCATAGATCCGGAAGCCGTTTGATCAACGCATCACCAAAGCCATCATCTGTAGGCATAACCCCCATCGCCGGCACTTCCACCGTAGCCATATCGCCATAGCGGAAGGAGCTTGGCACAACGAGGTAACGGCTTGCTTCCGGTAACCCGGCCCTGGATCGCAAACGATCAAAACGACCAAGAGCGGTTAAGGTAGCACTGGTGAGCACCGCACCGTAAACCCGGGACCACAAGCGAGAATACAAGAGATTATCCGCCAGCACCGGAGAACTGAATAACGTTATATCTTCTGCGTGTTCCCAGCGTTGCCGAACTAACCACCTGGCTGCGGGTGGGCCTGAACGAGGCGCAGATTCAGACTTTCCTTCCTGTTCCTGATTAGTGGCCACTCCATTTTCACACCAGGCCGTCCAGAGCCTTAACTGTTCTTCGGCCCGACTGTGAAATGCCCCAATAACCGGGTACCAGGCATCAGCGGTGTCACGATCCAGCTCAGGGTCTTTGCGTTCATCAAAGGCACTTTGCAGTTCTTCTACCAAGCTACCCAGATTACGGCACAACCCTGCGGTTACAATCCGGGTTTCGCCCGCAAGCTCCGCAAGCACATCCGGAAGCTCCCCTTCGGGATAGCGCCACTGTGCACTGCGCCTCTCATCATTGAAATCCCAGGGCGTATTCTGCTCCACCTCTTCGTAAACCTTACTCAGCGCAAGGTCCAGATCCCGGCCTGCCATACTGATTTTTCCAACTGCTTTAGTTGCCTGTGAGCCGCCCGGTAACCAGGGCTGCATTTTCACCAGAGCTTGTGACAGTTGTTTAAGCCATTGCCGGGTGGAATTCAAAGGCACCGAGGCCGCGAAATGATTTAATGCTTTGTCCGGAAGGTGGTGCGCTTCGTCAAAGATGAACAACGCATTCTCCGGCTCAGGGAGTATTGCGCCTCCCCCCAAAGCAAGGTCTGCCAAGACCAGATCGTGGTTGGCTACCACAACATCCGCATCGTCCAGATCTTTGCGGGCATCAAAAAAAGCACAACTATCAAAATAGGCACAATGGCGATTGGTGCATTGGCGGTGATCTGTAGTGACTTGCTTCCAGATTTCGTCGGGAATCTGCTCAGGCCAATGATCCCGGTCGCCATCCCATTCCCGGGATCCGTAGGTGCCGAGCATTTTTTCGAACATCGCCCGGCTGGTAGCCTCATCATCAACCGGTTGATCCAGCAAAAACAACGGCATGGTATCGCTGTCACCGTGCCCTTCATCGTGTAACCGTGACTCCAGGCGCGACATACACAGATAGCGCCCGCGGCCTTTGGCCAAGGTCCAGCTGAAATCCAGTTTGCTGTGTTTACGCAAGTCCGGCAGGTCTTTCAGAACAATCTGATCCTGCAGTGCCACCGTTGCCGTTGAAATAACCAAGGTTTTCCCAAGAGCCCTGGCCACGGGAATCGCAGAAATGAGGTAAGCGAGAGTTTTACCCGTACCCGTACCGGCTTCAACCACGCAGGCCGCAGGCGGCGACGTTCGTTGACCGTCGTTGTCTGTAATTTCACCCATATAACGGGCAATTTCAGCGATCATCAGGCGCTGTCCGTAGCGCGCACGCACGTCTTTACCCGCTAAAACATCCCGGTAGGCTTGCTGTATTTGCTGCTTTATCTCTTCGGTTAGCGCCATTATCTGGGGCTCACCCAGTCCCGAACAATCCCAACCCGGAATCGTTGGCCATTTTTACTCAGTACCACACCATCTTCAGTAATATTTTCTACCATCAACTGACCGAAACCCTCTCCCGTGCGAAGGTATCGGTTATTGATCATCACCCGGCTTGCTGATGGGTCAGATGAGTATATATGGCTGTTAAAGGTCAAATCAGGAACACTCTTTTGAAACGAAAGGGGTAACTCTACAAGGTGCGGCACTCTGCCTTGTATCTGAGCCACCGGGGGCGCTGTTAACATTCTTCTTTCAGACTGACTGGGCACGATAACCGTCGGCTGCTCGTACGCAGGTTCTTCAGGAGAGGATTCCACCAGGGCCTGAGACAGTTTCGCCGGCTCATTCTGTAGAGGAACAGTCACCTCTGGTTCAGGCTTCAACTGATTAATCGAAGCCGGATGTTCAGGCTCTGCCAGAGGCTCAGATTTTGCCGTGGGCATCTCAGCATCAACCGGGGCCTGCACCTGCTTCGAAGACCAGAACATGTAGGCGAGCACAGCGGCATTAGCCATCAATGCTAACGCTACCCACACAACAGCAGACACCGGCTTTTTCTTGGGGCGATAAACCATCTGTACCTGCTGGCCCAGGTCTGGGGCTTTACCCTGACGGCGTTCTGCTTCAGATTTTCTCAACGCATCCAGTATATAAGACATAACCTACCTGCTTCCGGGTACAGACAATGGCATCAACCGCGGCACATGAACGCCCAGGTCGTTGTTCATCTGGATAACAGTCATGGCTCCCGGTATACCGTCCACGGTCAATCCGCGCAGACCTTGATACCACCTTACCTGCTCTACCATGTCCAGGCGCTTGATACGCGCCTCATCTGCAGTATTTTCCGCAAACCGATTGGCCAGCTCCATCATTTTTGAACTAATCCAGAGCTGCTCTCCGGACTCTTCGCTATAAAAACCATCACTGGTTTTATACTCAGGCATGCGCCACAACACGCGGAAGTCTCCGAACCAATACGGCTCAATGTCCCGGAAAGACACCTTCACCGAACCACTGTCTGTTTTAATCTGGGCGACATCGCCATCTAAAGACTGAAGAACAATGTGGGTTTCCCGGCCGGATTCATCCCGCAAGGTTAAGATTGCTGCGCGATTCAAGAACTCCATACTTTTCCTGGAACCTTGCCGCTGTAAACACCCCAAACCAGCTGTCACAGCGTACTCACAGGGATAGGGGGCTATCGCCGGGTTGTATGATATGCCCCAAATCCGAAACAACTCGATATAAGAATTCACCAGGGTCAGACCATGGCGCTCCGGAGAAAACTCAGTCACAGGAGATGCTTGCAGTGCGGACACTTCCACACCAGAACCTGGCTCAGATTCACCAATAATTTCCCCGGCATCCGCACGCTCAATCACGCCCGATACGGGCTGACCAGGAACCACATCCGCTTGCACCGCATGATCACCATCGGGAATATCCAACACCCAAACAGTTCCGATAACGGCAATCAATACAGAGGCGAGCAAGAGCCATAAATGACTGTCATTCCCGCCAAAATTCCGGTGTTTTCTTCCAGCACCTTGCAAGCCCCCGCTGACTTCTTTAGCGGCTCGCTTTATGTGCTGTGCCGAGATTTGATGCTCGCCCTCAGCGTAGGCCCCAAGCAAGGCTCTGTCGCTGATCAGATTAATCAGCCGCGGCACGCCCTGACTTGCCTTGTAGAGATTCCGGATTGCTGCAGGCGTGAACAAATCGCCTCTCAATCCGGCCACACCCACTCGGTATTGAAGGTAGGCGGGCAACTCCGCTTTGTCGATGGCATCCAGATGGTAACGGGCAGTCACTCGTTGATTAAGCTGTCGCAACTGCGGTAACGCCAGAATATCCTGCAATTCTGGCTGACCTAGCAACACAATCTGAAGCAGCTTCTTTTCAGCCGTTTCCAGGTTGGTCAGTAGCCGTAACTGCTCAAGCACTTCTGCTGACAGGTTCTGGGCCTCATCAATAATGAGTACCTTATGCCGGCCTGCCGCGTGGGCTTTCAGTAAATCCTTATTGATTGCGTCAACCAACACTTTGATTGAAACGTCCGCCGCATGGGGAATTTCAAGCTCATCACAAATCGCGGACAACAACTCACGGGCTGAAAGCCTGGGGTTCAGAATAAGAGCGATATCGACATGCTTAGGAGCATTTTCAATAAAGCACCGGCACACCGTCGTTTTGCCAGTACCAACTTCACCTGTCACGACAATGAAACCACCCTGCCCCTGCACGCCGTACATCAGGTGTGCGAGGGCTTCTTTGTGGCGATCACTCAGGTACAGGTATCGCGGGTCTGGAGCGATGGAGAATGGCGGCTCCCGAAAACCAAAAAAATCGTTGTACATGTTTCCTCAGGGCCTGGCCGAATCGGCACTGCTGACCAGTTTCAACTCTACGGCGCGCTTATTTCTCTGTTTAAGCCGACGCACGCAACGTTCCAGGGTTTTCGATATTCGGGCGTGTGAACGGATCATGGCAATTTTAGGCCACGTTGCCCTCTCTCCCTGCAAAATCATTTCGCGCACGTATTCGGGGCTTGGATTCGATAACACGTGCCGGTAATGACGAAGAGAATAATCTGGCGCAATAGTAACATCCCCGGAATAACGCTGCGCCATAATGGTATGCAGTTGACCAGAAACCTGCCGAAGCAACTCTGGTTTTACACGTTTGCGTAAATAATCAAACACGCCCTGGCCATGAAATAACACTTCCGATTTGAGCAAGTGTCCAGGCAGGCTCATAAGAGACAGTTTCTCGTCCTGCCCCTTATCACTCAGGAACGGAATAACGTGAGGGTTGGTCTGACTCACAATGGTGAAGTTCACATCGTATAGATGCATCAGCCGATCAATCGGAAGATCACTCACCACAGAACCGTCGACAAATCTGAGTTTCGGCACATAAGGCAAGGTAGCCCCGTTCAGATCTTTCTTCATCAGGGTAACCGGCGGAAATACGCCCGGCACGGCTGCGCTCGCCAAAGCGGCACTCCACACCAGTAAATAAGGTGACGTATAGCCACTTAACAGACGGGCTTTCTGGTTCGCCTGCACCGGTGAAACGCTGATATTAATACTACGCCCAGTCCGCTGGTAAGCTTCCTCAAACGTATACTCACCGATATTTTCCCTCAGGCACTGCTTGAGCGTGCCTTGGTCCATCAGTCCATCACCACGTATAGCGCTGAGCAAGCCTCGCCACTTCCAGGCATTCAGATTATGATTTTCCGGTACGAGCATCTCGGGTATTTCAGCATCGGTATGAACACCCAGAATGCCCGCAATAATGGCCCCCACACTGGAACCCGCGATGACTTGAGGCAGTAATCCCTTTTCCCACAGAGCTTTAATAACA
Source organism: Marinobacter sp. (assembly GCF_041595835.1). Classification (GTDB taxonomy): domain Bacteria; phylum Pseudomonadota; class Gammaproteobacteria; order Pseudomonadales; family Oleiphilaceae; genus Marinobacter. The sequence continues at coordinate 30,020 of NZ_JBFHJO010000019.1, forward strand.
CCAAAATGGAACATTCCCAGCCCGGCACCGCCACTCAACAGCAGGGTAGGCCGACCGTAACTGGTAAGCGTGTCACGAAAGAACTGAAGCTTGTCGTACACCGGGAAACCGGGTACCGGATGATCGCAGAGATAGTCCAGAGATTCACAGACCTGAGTGATGTACTCCTCAATCAGGTGTTTGGTGCCAACCCGCGAGCGGGTATAAAGCGCAGGATTACCCATGTTCCCCAAATCATGGTGCAAACCTTCACGCAAGGCGCGCTTCAGGCGCTCAAAATCGTTTTGCTGGCGGTAGTGTTTGAGATTACTGAGCCGATCGTAAATCAGCTCGTAGTGGTAAAGGTCCGAAGCAAAATCTTCCTTCCACTCCGCATTGCCCTCAAGAAAATCCAGCTCCAGAGCAGCAGCCTTCCACTGCTCATAATTCTGAGCATCAGCCAGCATCTTCCGGAATTTAGAAATTCTTGGATCCTTGATCAATTGCCGGCTCCCAATAACAGTGCTCAGAAGTCTTCGAGCATGAGGTCTTCTTCGTCCTCACTGGCGAAGGGGTCAACAGTGATCTTACCATCGTTAATCAAGAATTCACGGCGCTGGAGAAAGGCATTTCTCACAAACGTGTACCGGTCGCCGGAAATAAGCCCCTCAGCCGGAATGAAGTCGGCTCTTTTATCAACAATTTGCAGCCCCCGAGCATAGTAGCTCTCCGGGCTGTCGACAGAATCCCAGGCGGAAGGCATCACGAAACCGTCGGTCGCCAGGCCTGCAAAGTGCCGCGGGCTGGAAGGCCCAAGAAACGGCAACATAAGGTAGGGCCCGGAACCTGCGCCCCAATAGCCAAGGGTCTGGCCAAAATCTTCCGGCCTTTCAGGCAGATCAAAGCCCGTTGCCACATCGAAAATCCCGGCTAATCCAAAAACGGTATTGAAGGTAAATCGCCCAAAAGCAACCACTGCGGACTCCCCCTTCAACTGCAGCAGGCTGTTGGTGAAGTTACGAATTTCAGTCAGATTATTGAAAAAATTGGTAACTCCCCGGTCAACGATATCAGGTGTTACCGTCCGGTAAGCCTGGGCAACCGGTCTCAGAACCCAGCTATCAACCGTGTCATTGAAAACGAACACGCTACGATTCCAGTTTTCGTAAGGGTCATCCGGATTCACTGTGGATCTGGCTTCTGCCGGCGATTCGGTTGCCATTTGTGCAACGGCTGGAGTAGCCGCCATCATGGCAAAAAGCATGAACCCAAAGGCTGCTTTCGTCCAATACCGTATAATCGTTTCTTTCATTTTAATCTCTTGGGTTGTTTAACCTGTTTCTATTCGTCGACAATACCGGCGTTTTTTATCTTAATGGAAGTCATCCGGAGGAAATCAGATGTCAGTACAGGGAAATGCCGTCAACTCCCTTACCATGCCCCTACGTTGGGGTGACATGGATGCTTATGGTCACGCCAACAATACGGTTTACTTCCGTTTTTACGAGGAAGCCCGCATGATCTGGCTGACAGGGCTGGGATTTGGCAACGCCGAAGACCCAACCGGGCCGGTCATTATAAAGACCAGCGCAACGTTTCTGAAGGAATTAAAGCATCCTGCCACCTTGGTGGTTGAAACATACGCGGGCAAAGCGGGAAATACCAGCCTGGATACTTATCACCTGCTTAAAGATGCGGAAACCGGAGAGGTGTATTCTGAAGGCTACGCGAAGATAGTCTGGATGGACAAAACAACTCGAAAATCCACCCCACTGCCAGAATCCCTGAGAGCCCTGGCAGCGAAGTAAATAGCATCAGCGGTGGCGGACCACAACGCTACCGATTGAATAGCCGGCACCGAAGGAGCAGATAACCCCCAGGTCGCCGGTTTTCAAATCATCTTTGTGCTTATGGAAAGCGATGATCGAGCCAGCAGAACTGGTGTTGGCATACTCATCCAGTATTACCGGAGCCTCTTCAACTGTAGCGTCACGCCCCAGCACTCTGCGGGCAATCAGCTGATTCATATTCAGGTTAGCCTGATGCAACCACATACGAGTCAGGCTGTCTGGTGCTAACTCCAGAGATGCCAGATGTTTCTGGATCGTTTCAGCCACCAGCGGTGAGACTTCTTTAAAAACTTTGCGACCCTGCTGAATAAACAGCTTATCTGGCTTACCAATGCCCGACTCGTCGGCACGATTCAGAAACCCGAAATTGTTCCGGATATTATTGGAGAACTGGGTAACAAGACGAGCACCCAGAATTTCAAAACCCTCACCCGGCTTAGCATCTTCCTCCCGCACAACCAGAATCGCCGTGCAGGCATCTCCGAAGATAAAATGACTGTCGCGATCCCTGAAGTTCAGATGACCGGAACAGATTTCCGGACTCACCACCAACACAGCACGGGCCGCACCGTTTTCAACCGCGTTCACCGCCGCCTGTAAACCAAACGTAGCAGAGCTGCAGGCCACGTTCATATCGTAGGCAAAACCCTGAATACCCAGAGCTTGCTGGACTTCGATAGAAATTGCCGGATAAGCACGCTGCATATTGGAGCAAGCCACGATCACTGCATCAACATCGGCAGCTGTTTTACCAGCCTGTTCAAGAGCTTCTTTACAGGCATCCACCGCCATCTCGCACTGAACTGAAGGTTCTTCATTGCTGCGTTCAGGAATAAACGGTGCCATACGTTTGGGATCAACAATGCCTTCACGGTCGATGACGTGCCGACGTTTAATACCGGAAGCTTTTTCAATGAAAGCAGAAGACGAAGGTTGCAGCGCCGCCAGCTCGCCGCGGGCTATCTCTTCCGCGTGCTCGTTGTTATACAGTTCTACATACTGGTTGAAAGCATCAACCAGCTCGTCGTTTTCGATGATGGCGGGCGGCGTATACAGGCCGGTTCCGCTGATGACGGCTTTAATCACAATAACCCCACGTCATGGTTATAAGAACAGTTTATGACAATACGTTGTCGGAAATACTAACACAGTCCTGAAGATTTTCCCGCCGGACTATTGTTCAGTAGCGGGCTGGTTCTTTAAACCCGGGTTTGCGCCCACTGCTTGTCCAGTCGTTTAACAGAGACCGTCATGGCCGTGCCAAGTTGCTGCGCGAAGAAAGACACCCGATATTCTTCCAGCATCCAGCGGTAAAGATCCAACTCAGTGTCACGAATCCCCTGCCGTTTCTGCTGTTCCAGCTTTTTCGCGTAACGGCCCCACAACGCATCGAAACCGTGAAGAAACTCTCGCTCCTTACCCATTTCCCGAGGCATCTTCTCAAGGCGAATGAGGGCTGCCTCAAAGTAGATTGCGAAACGAGCCAGCCACTCGGACGGCGTTTCCACCAAAAACCCTGGATATACAAGATGTTGAAGCTGAAACTTAAGGTCAGCCATACTGTTTGCCAGAGCCAGATTAATCTTGCCCTTTAGCTGTTTTGCCACCTTCTGATAGCCGGTCATGGCCTGGTATAAGCGCTCGTCCGCCAACTCCAGTGCAGGGATAAAGTCTCCGCGATGGGCATCAAATACCTGGTTAAAACTCGCCTCATCCCTGGGCAAGGTGTCAGCCAGGAAGTGCTCCATCACAGCAGCCAAAAGCAGGTCATCCAACAGCCCTTTAGCCTGCCCTACTGGCGCAAACATCAACGCCGATTGTCTGAATCTGGGCAACCGGCGTTCCAGATCTGTCAACGTACTTCCGAACCGGTTGATAATCAGGCGAGCCACACCACGACGCGTTGTGGTTTCAGCCGTTAGCCGGTCCAGACAGCGAATTGCCCGCACCTGTTTACCCAGGTCTTCAAGTGCCGGGTAAACCGTCACTTGCATCCCACCTTTTTCGGTCTGCAGGCGTTCCGGTAATGAACCGAACTGCCAATCGGTGTGCTCGGCCGGTTTATGCCCACCCGGGTCGTCCGAGGTGGCAGAAACCAACGCTTCTTCTGCCTGCCCCCCGAATTTATCCTGAAGCTCATCAACACTGCGGCTTTCAGCAATCAACTTGCCCTTGTTTCCAGTGACGCGGAGGTTCATCCGTAAATGACGGGGCAATTCATCCACAGGCCAGGCCTCAGGGTCAATCTGAACACCGGTCATTCGCCGCAATTGCTCCGCCAGCCTGATGGCCAGGGGTTCATTTCCCGGTTGCATGTTCGCAAGCGCTGCATCAACAAAATCAGGAACAGGCACAAAATTACGGCGCAGCGACTTAGGCAGCCCTTTAACCAACGCTATACACTTTTCCCTTAGTAACCCCGGCACCAACCACTCTAAACGTCTTGACGGAATTTGCTTCAGCGCCATCAAGGGTACATTCAGAGTGACACCATCACGCTCGCTGGTAGGTTCAAATTCATAACTGAGGGGGTATTTGGCGCCTTCCCATTCCAGATAATCCGGATACTGTTCCGTAGCCGACTGGTCCAGCGGGCGCTGCAAAACGTCAGCTTCTGTCAGTTCCAGCTTGTTCAGCTCTTCAGCCGACAAGCTTTTCCACCAACGTTCAAAATGACGGCCACTTATAATGTCCGCTGGCAAGCGCTCATCGTAAAAAGCAACAAGGGCTTCATCGTCTACGAGAAGATCACGCCTTCGAGTCTTCTTTTCCAGGTTTTCGACAGTATCCAGCATGTCCCGGTTTCGGGCGATAAACGGCGCCTTTGAGCGGTACTCCCCTTCAACAAGCGCTCTTCGTATGAACAGATTACGGCACTCGACCGGATCAACTTTCCCATAGGGAATACGCCGTTTTGTTACCACATCCAGGCCATACAGCGTCACTCTTTCATAACCCATCACCTGAGATCGCTTTTGCTCCCAGTGCGGCTCAAAAAAGTGGTGTTTCACAATGTGCCCACCCAGCGGTTCAACCCACTCGGGATCAATGCGGGCAACCATGCGAGCAAACACAGCACTGGTTTCAACAATTTCTGCAGCAACAATCCACTTCGGACCAGATTTAGCGACTTTGGACCCCGGGAAAATCATCACTTTACGATTACGGGTAGCCAGATACTCCCGTTTCTCAACTTTAACTGCCACCTGACCCAGCAGGCCGGCCAAAATAGACTTGTGAATGGCATCATAATCAGCGGGCTCACGGTTCATCGTGAGTTTTTGTTCCCGACAGATTAACGTCAGCTGTCGGTGAATGTCTCTCCATTCCCGCATTCGCATCCAACTCAGAAACGTTTTCTGGCACAACTTTTTCAGCTGGTTCTGGGATAACTCCTGACGCTGCTCTTCAAACCAGTTCCAGATATTCAGAAGCGTCACGAAATCCGATTCTTTATCATTGAAAGGCGCATGAGCCTGATCAGCCGCTTGCTGTTTGTCCTGTGGACGCTCTCTGGGGTCCTGCACACTGAGACCTGCAAGCACGATCAGTATTTCCGCCAGGCTGCCATGGTCTGCAGAAGTAACCAGCATCCTGGCCAGGCGTGGGTCAAGTGGCAGTCGGGACATCGTACGGCCGAGCCTGGTAACGCGACGCTTATCGTCAACGGCACTGAGCTCTTCCAACAGCTTGTAGCCATCGTTAACCTGCTTCCGGTCCGGAGCTTCCAGGAACGGAAACTGGCGAATATCCCCAAGTCCGGAGGTCGCCATCTGAAGAATGACGGAAGCCAGGTTTGTCCGAAGAATTTCAGGATCTGTGTATTCTGGCCGGTTCAGAAAATCAGCTTCATCATACAAACGAAAACAGATACCCGGAGCAACCCGGCCGCACCGACCTGCCCTTTGGTTGGCACTGGCCTGGGAAATGGGTTCAATAGGTAAGCGCTGAATCTTTGAGCGCACACTGTAGCGACTGATCCGGGCAACCCCGGTATCAATCACGTAGCGAATGCCCGGAACGGTGAGAGATGTTTCAGCTACGTTTGTAGACAGTACAATCCGCCGACCTTTGTGGGCCTGAAAAACGCGGTTCTGCTCCTGATTACTCAATCGGGAATACAGCGGCAATACATCCGTATGTCGCAATTCCGCATGGCGAAGCACTTTGCTTACAGCTCGTATCTCACGCTCACCGGGTAGGAATACCAATACATCGCCAGGGGGCTGTTTTTCAGTCCGTTCGTGCTGCTCAATTTCTTCAAGAGCAGAAAGAATGCCGTCAGTCCAGCCTTGGTCACGATCATCTTCATCCCCGGTCAGGGGCCTGTAACGAACATCCACAGGGTAGGTCCGGCCGCTGACTTCAATTACCGGGGCCTGATGGAAGAACTCGCTGAAGCGCTCCACCTCAATAGTGGCTGACGTAATGATAACTTTCAGGTCAGGACGCTTTGGCAGAAGCTGTTTCAGATACCCCAACAGGAAATCTATATTCAGGCTTCGTTCGTGGGCCTCATCAATAATCAGCGTATCGTAGCGATCCAGAAAACGGTCATGCTGAACTTCTGCCAACAAAATACCGTCTGTCATCACCTTAACCCGGGAAAACTCCGAGGTATTATCCGTAAAGCGAACCTGATACCCCACCTGCTGGCCAACCGTCTCTCCCAACTCTTCCGCAATACGGCTCGAAACACTGCGTGCGGCTATCCGTCTAGGCTGGGTGTGCCCGATCAGGCCTCGAATACCCCGGCCCAGATTCAGGCATATTTTGGGAATCTGAGTGGTTTTACCAGAACCGGTTTCACCGGCCACAATAACTACCTGATGCTTCTCAATAGCATCACTAATATCATCCACCCGGGAACTGACCGGCAAACCTTCAGGAAAACTGGCTGGCTTATGCAAAGCCTGACGGCGTCGCACCTTTTCCAATCCTTGCTCCAGCCAACGGGTCATAGTCTCCAGGTCTTTCTGCCCGGGCACACCTTTGAGCCGGCTTATCCGCCGGACAATGCGGGCAGCATCCTGCTGATTGCAGACATCAAGTTGGCTTTTCAGGACGCTTAGCGCCGCCTGGCGATCAGCGGGGATAGTCGCAGCAGGTGTGTTCCGGGTTGAATCTGACATTAACTGGCTGTCGGCTCTTCTGGTCATTGATTAGGGAGGCGCCACAGTCTAGCCGGAAAACCGGTCTGTATAAACACAAAGACCCTGCCGAAGCAGGGTCTTTGTTTACAAGGGGCTGCCTCGCAATATTACTTATCGCTAGTTTCATCGCGAAGTTCACGACGAAGAATCTTGCCCACGTTACTCTTAGGCAGCTCTTCCCGGAACTCGAAATGCTTTGGCACTTTATAGGCGGTTAAACGCTCACGACAGAATTCTTTCAACTCGTTAGCAGTAACACCGTCTTTCGTGGGCACAACGTACACTTTTACCGCTTCGCCGCTCTTAACGTCATCAACACCCACCGCCGCGCACTCAACCACTTTAGGATGGCTGGTTACTACATCTTCAATTTCATTCGGAAAAACGTTAAAACCGGACACAATAATCATGTCTTTCTTGCGGTCAACAATCCGGATGTAGCCATCTTCCTGGATCAGGGCAACGTCACCTGTTTTCAGGAAGCCATCATCCGTAAACGACTGACGGGTGTCTTCCGGACGCTGCCAATAGCCACGCATGACCTGAGGACCCTTTACACACAACTCGCCAGGCTCACCCACAGGAGTCTCATTACCCTCATCATCAATGGTTTTAATGATGGTAGAAGGAATCGGGAGACCAATAGTGCCAAGCTGTATCGCGCTACTGGGGTTGAAAGTGACAACCGGAGAGGTTTCTGTCATGCCGTAACCTTCACTGATTTCACAGCCAGTCACACGTTCCCACATTTTTGCAGCATCGCTGGTCAAAGCCATACCGCCAGACGCTGTAAGTTTCAGTCCTGAGAAATCCAGATCCTGGAAATCTTCGTTATTGCACAAGGCAACAAACAGGGTGTTCAGGCCGATAAATGCAGAGAACTTATGTTTCTGCAGCTCTTTCACAAAACCGGGGATATCACGGGGGTTCGGAATCAGGATGTTATGAGCACCCGCTTCCAGCATTATCCCGCAGTTCAGGGTGAAGGAATAAATGTGATACAGCGGCAGCGGAGCTATAACCACTTCCTGACCTTCAGAAACCTGATCTTCCAGCATCGGGCGAACCTGCGTCAGGTTAGCAACCAGGTTGGCGTGAGTCAGCATGGCACCTTTTGCTACGCCAGTAGTGCCACCGGTGTACTGCAGTACAGCCAGATCATCCAGTTTGACATCGACCGGAGTAAATTTTTCACGAGCACCAGCACTCAGAACTGCCGGCAACTTGTGGGAACCAGGAATATTGAAAGGGGGAACCATTTTCTTAACATGCTTCACCACGGCATTCATCAAGGTCCGCTTGATGGTGGAGTGCATGTCGGCAACTTCTGTCACAATGACGTGCTCAATACTGGTATGAGGCAGAACCTTCTCGGCGTTCTCCGCCATATTGGCGAGAACAACCAGAGCTTTCGCTCCAGAGTCATTGAACTGGTGTTCCATTTCCCGCGTGGTGTAAAGCGGGTTGGTATTCACCACAATCAGGCCCGCTCGCATTGCACCAAACACAACCACAGGATACTGGGTAATGTTGGGCATCTGAACAGCGATACGGTCGCCGGGTTTAAGGTCAGTTTTATTTTGCAGCCAAGCCGCGAAGTTACGGCTCTGGGTATCAAGATCTCTGTACGTCAGAGTGACCCCGACAGCGGTAAAAACGGGCTTGTCAGCGTATTTTTTTACCGCCTGTTCAAAAACATCAATCATGCTTTTGTACTTTTTGAGATCTACCTCGCGAGGAATACCTGCGGGGTATTTATCTTGATAGAACTGCGCAAAATCCATCACCATCTCCTGTCTGATTGGTGCCAATCGGGCCAAAATATCAACCCGACAAAAGTCTCAAGCTCAAAAAAAGTTGGGAGAGAATAGCAGTTTTGTAATCAATGAGGTAGTTTTCAGAGCATCAGGCCATACAATAGCAAGCAACATGCTACCTACCGGAGACAGTGATGAGCGAGATCCTGGAAACCCTCGAAAATATTACCTACGATGAACTGAATGAGGGCGACTCTGCAACATTCACCCGAACGCTCACGGAAGATGAGCTGGTACTGTTTGCCGCAGTATCCGGGGACGTAAACCCTGTGCACCTCGATTCAGCCTTTGCAGCAGAATCCATGTTCAAGGAGCGCATTGCCCACGGTATGTGGAGTGGCTCCCTTATTTCTGCGGCTCTGGCCACTGTCATGCCCGGCCCCGGTACGATCTATCTCGATCAAACCCTCTCATTCAAACGCCCCGTCAAGCTTGATGACACTCTCACCGTTACCCTTACTGTACTCCAGAAATCACCAAAGAACCGGGTAACGCTTTCATGTGACGTTCGTAATCAGAACAACGAGCAAGTTGTGGCGGGCGAAGCAAAAGTAATTGCACCCTCTGAGAAAATCTCGTTGCAAAAACCTCGCCTGCCGAAAATCACCATCCAGGGTTGATGTTTTAGCCCGGAAGAAAGTCAATCGGGAACTGAACCTTCCGGGCTTCCACGTTTGCTGCTCCGAAATCAAACATCTGTACTCTCATCGCAATACGTTGCTCAAGTGCTGGATTACGAAGATCTGAGGCCACGACCTTGCAGGCTGAAACAGATCCATCGGGCTCTATTATCAGTTCAAGTGTGACCTTCCCTTCCAGAGTCGGATCTTTACGCAACTCACGGTTATACAGGGAGTAAAGTACACTCTTCTGCGTATCAAATACCTGGCGAATATTGCTCATCGCGCGCTCGCGAACCTTTGATCGCGCAGGCTTGGCCACGGGTGTAGCCTTCGCTACCGATTCTTCAGGCGCCTCAATTTCCGATACCTGATGCCCCGCCACCGTAACCTCATGGGCCGGGCCTTCCCGGGATTCCACACCACCACTTCCCGCCAGCACAGCATCACCCGACAATTGCGCCGACAGGCCCGGAACGTCAGTATTGCTCACATTAGCACTGAGGCTACGGTCTGCCAGTGCAGGGTCTGATCTGGTCATGGCTCTCAATCGGTCTTTCATGGCGAACAACCCTGAACGGGACGCGGTTTCACGTGCCTGTTCAGTCGTCTGTACCGGCGGCACCACAACCTCTGAGGTTGGCTCTGGCTGCTGCTGAGGCCGGGGCTCAACTTCCTTTATAACCACTTCAGGCTCTGGCTCTGGTTCCGGTACGGGCTCAGGCATTTCTACCGGCTTTGGCGGCTCGATCAGTTTTGCCAGCCTGGGAGGTATTTGTTCAGCCTCAGCGCGATCAATTTCCGGCACGTCGAGAAATGGGATCAGTAACGCCGGCACCAAAAATATCCCCAGCACTAAAACAACGATTACACCAAACCGGAGACTTTCGGCCTGGTCACGGCTCCAGGGCAACTGGGCGCCTGCATTCCTGGCAAGCTTCTCAGCCATTACTCACCTCCGCCTCAACCGCCAGCCGAACCTGCCTGAACTGTTCGTCGACACAGGTTTGCATAATTTTCCGCAACAACCGGTAGTCTGTATCCCTGGCAGCCATAATGGTGACTTCCAGCCCGTGCTCCGGTATCTCACTCCATCGACTGCGGCGATACGCCAATTCCTCTGACAAGCCTGCAATCCGGGCATCTGAATCTGTGACACTGTCCAACCGCGCAACTTCCCGGCCCTGAACCATAATGGACTGCCCAATCACCTGAACCGTCAGATTTTCCACCGCTTGTTGTTCAGCCGTTGAAGTGGGCAACGGAACGTCAGCATTGTTCTGCATGACTTTGACATCGGAAGAATTCACCATCAGGAAGAACACCAGAATGGTAAAAATATCCATCAGGGACACCAGGTTCAGACCACCGGCCTTATGCATCCGACTGTAATGACGTTTACGCAGGCGGGCTTTGCGGGACGTTTTCATACTCCCTCCCCTTCCACGTTTCCGGGCCGGGTTGCCAAAGTACGACTTTCATCCGCATCCATCAGAGAGACATCCGGGAACAGTTCGGCATCAACAACACTGGCGGCGACAACGGCCGGATAGGAACGCACAGTGTCCATCACGGAAACCAGCGTCTGGTAATCAACGTCTGGCCCGACTTCGAGAATGACATCCGTTTTCTCCGGCACGTGACTCTTTATTTGCCGCAAGACGGTACGCAAACCCTCAAAATCCTGAGCAGTTCCCTTCACTGGCAGCACTTCAATCAGCCCTTTTTCACTGTCAGCCACTTCCAGACCTTCGGGGATCACTGTAACGACCAGACGTAAATCTTCGGCAAACGGAGCATCCCCGGACTGCGTTCCCGGGAAATTCAGTTCAATCATCCGAATCTGACTGAACACCATTCCCAGAAGCAACACGGGCACTAAAACAATCATCAGATTGAGAAAAGCCGTGATATCAAGATCAGCATCACTGCTTAACCTGCGATGTCGACGTCTCATATCGCCATACTCCTGTTTAAACTGGCTTCAAGACTGAAGGCATCAGGCCACAGTACTGCGGGGTTCAGGGTCAGAAACAATATTCAGAAGTTTCACACCGGCCATTTCGAAACTGTCGACAATTTCGTTCGTGCGGGTTTGCAGCAGCGCATGGAACAACAACAGTGGAATGGCTGAAATCAACCCAAAGGCCGTTGTGTTCATTGCTACGGAAATACTTTCAGACAACAGGCTCGCTTTTTGTGCCGGGTCAGCAGCGGCCACAGCTGTAAAGGCTGCAATCAAACCAATAATGGTGCCGAGAAGTCCCAACAGCGTTGCAACATTGGCCAGGGTCGCAAGGTATTGGGTGCGTTTTTCCAAACGCGGAAGCACTTCCATCAACCCTTCTTCCATTGCGTATTCGATATCTTCGCGACGACTGTTGTTCAGCAACCGGGCAATCCCAGCCCCAAGTACAGAAGCAATGGCGCTGTCGGAACCACTGGCCGCCTTCATGGCACGCTGATAATCCCGCTTTTGCAACGCCGGAAGAATACCCCGTTCAAAAGCGACGCGATTTCTACGACGCACCGACCCGAGATAAATAAAACGCTCCAGCGTAATTGCCAGGCCAATCGCCAGTACAACTGCGATTGGGTACATAAAAGGGCCGCCTTCCTGAAAGAATCGGATGATGGTGTCGAGCATGGTATAAATCTCCGTAGTTACTACTGAGTCACGGTTTATCCAGGGCTGGAACAACTTGAGCTGGCTCCAGCACCAATGGGTTCATGGTTTCCCGAAACAGGCGATGGTTCTCCAATGTTGTCGAGGAAACAGGTTGCATCAGTTCCGGTGCATTCTGGTTTAATTCGGCCCTTGGCCTCCGGGGTAAGCTGGGTGTTTGCCAGGGCAATATATAAAGAATGCGCGGATCGTCTTCTCCCGAACTAGCCGAAATACCCGCCACCTCCAGGGAACGTTTTGGGGTTGGCTCAACGGGTTCTTCTGCATTAACGGTTACCGAGTGGAAAAACAGGGAAACGACAACCGCCAAAAGGAACATGGTTTTATTGGTAAGTTGACTCATTCCAGCCTCCGCTCCAGATCGGCTATCCAACCGGTAACAGATTTGTCTTCATCAATCGCCAGGCTTTGATAACGCTTGTAGTGCATTAAGGCCTTTTCCAGGTCCAGCAGATAAAGTTCAGAAATTACTGCGAGGTTGTAGTGCAACTCACTGGTTGAGGGCGAGGCTTTTACCCCCTTCTCAAGTAAATCTGCTGCTTCATGAAACCGGTGCTGACCCTTGAGTACCAAAGCGAGATTATTCACTGTGACAGAGTCCGCAGGGTTTAATTCAACGGCCTGCTGCCAGGCCTGGATAGCGCCTTCGATATCACCCTGCTCATGGGCAGTCTTACCTTTCCGGGACCAGATCGCAGCCTGCTCTGGCGAATACACCGGAGTGGATTCCATCGTGTTAGTGTTAGTCTTAGGCGTAGACACATCGCTGGTCGTTGCGCAGGCTGTCAAAGCGATTATTGCTACAAGCACCACACAACGCCCCGGTCTGAGTGTTGATTTAAACACCATCACTCTCCTTCACGGTCCAGCTCATCCAACGGAGCTCCCTGCTGTATCGTCCCGGATGCATGACCGACAGAGCTTCCAGGCTCTTGCCGATCCAGTCATCAAAACCGCGCACGGCTATCCGCTGATGGTTCTTCTTATGCAGCTCCATGGCACGCTCTTCCAGTGGATAAGCTTCTTCCTCAAGCAGCATCTGATACTGCATGGCTTCAAGCTCGTTAAGCTCTGATGGCACCTCTGAGTTCATTAAGTCATTGGCAAGGCCCCGGTATAGCTCAGCCCGGCGAAACAGCACTTCAGATACCACCGGCTCACCAGCGAAAGACTCCGCTTCAAGAAAATACTGTTGAGCCTGTTGTAAGGCTTTTTGTTTTCGGGCCAGCGTCTCTTCCAGAGGATGAACCAGTGCAATCGCAGCAAAATCGTCCGCAGCCCTGGCTCCAAGTTGCAGAGCGGCTTCCCCGGCCCAGGTCAGCGTTTCTTCGGAATGCCATTGACTGCGGGACTCAATGTTCACCAATGCCTGCAAGCTCTGACTGTCCGTTGAGCCTGACTCAATCAACCGTTGGCGCATCGTTTGTTGCTGTACATGATCGCCGGCATTAGCCGGTAACGGAGCGATGGCCAGCCAATCCCGATACAGAGTATTGCGTCGATCGGTTTCCCCGGATTCATGGTAGATGGCTGCGGCACGTAACCTGTAAGGCCACGGGTCTGCCATTTTTGAAGCTGCCGCCAACAATTCGCCGGCGGCTTTCAGGGGCTGGCCTGACTGTTGATACGCAAGCACCAGCTTGTCGCCCGTTTCGGCAGTCAGTTCATGGTCAGGATAATCAGACCGGAAACGTTTGAGCTCATTAATGGCTGTCAACCATTCCGATGCCTTCAGCAATGTATTGGCCGCATCAAACCTCGCCTTGATTGCCAGCTCAGAACCCGGAAGAACACTGTTAACGCGCTGGAAATGAGCCACGGCAAGCCTGGTATTGCCAGAATCCGCTGCAGCTTCGCCCTGGCGGTAAATGGCGACGGCCAACTGCTCACGAATATCGGCCAGTTCTTCATCCGGCACGGCAAGCTCAGCTTCATTTTCAGCAAGCCCGAGAGCGGTACGCCAGGCACGCTCTGCAAGGCTAAACTCACGGTTTCTCTGGCGCACCCGGCCAATAACTAACCAGGCCGAATAACTTTCCTCGGAGCGGACCTCCGGCCATTCGATCGTTTTTTTCGAATAGGACAATGCTGCCTCAAGGTCACCAGCGTCATACCATCGATTAGCCAGATCTGCGCGCAGCACTGACAGTCGCGCATCCACACCAAAGGCGTCGCTATAGCGCTGTTCTTCTGTCCCCAGCTTAATGAGCGCCTGTTCAATCTTCGCTGCACTGCCCAGAGCGCTACTGGCCAGAGGTTCTCGCAGCACTGAGATCGCAGCCCAGGCTGCTTCGCTTGCCCGCTCATAGCCCTGACCATACCCCGCACGCCGGAAGTTCCCGAGTGCCTGCGAGCGGTTACCGGCAAGCAGACGGGCATCACCGGCCAGGTGCATCAGCTCACCTTCCGCCTCTGACCGCCCGGCCAGTTTTTCGTAATAGCTCGCAGCCCTACCCCAGGCACGTCTGGCAGCGGCATCATTACCCCGTGCGTCATATTCCGTGCCTGTAGCATAGTAATCATCTGCTAGAAACCGACTGTAATCCCGCCAGTTTTTTTGATGCCAGGTAGCCAGCGACTGATACCGGGTGTCTGGTAGGAATCTTGAAACAAATTCCGCTTTAGCCTGCCTTGCTTTACTGATATCACCGGCCATCTGCCAGAAAACAATGCTTTGAACCATAAAATCCGGTTCTGATCTATGTTCGGGATATGATTGTATAAACGCATCGTTGACGGCTACAGCCTGGGCATACCGGCCTTCAACCGCATGCAAATCCGCCAGACGGTCATATAGAATATGCCGCCAGGCAGAACCAGAACGCCCTGCAACCCAGCGATTCAGGGTTTGATAGTCATCCATGCGCGAGGCCATCAGTCCCAGCACCCGTAAGCTGTCTTCAACCATGTCAAAACCAGACTCTGGCGGGTGGGCTACTTGCTCAGCACCGGGCAACTGTTCATCAAGCAGGTCCATAAAGGTTTCTGCAGCCCGGTTCCATGCTTGCTCACCTTGTTTGAACTGACTCCAGCCCATCATGTATTGAGCTTTAGTTGCCAGCTCCTGTTTGTTGTCAACAGCCAACAGTGCACGATACCCGGCCTCTGCATCCTGATACTTCCCGGCAGAAAACCCGGCTTCGGCTATCCGGAACCTGGCTTCTGCGACCAGGTCAGATTTCGGATACAGGCCGACCAACTGGCGCAAGCGCTGAACGGATTCCTGTTGCTGGCCGGTTAACGCGTGCGCTTTAGCCATCTGGTACAGAAGTTCATCCAGCCGCCCGGAAAAAGACCCCTTAGAAAGTATGTTCTCGTAGCTGTCCAGAACCTCTTCATATATTTCAGCTTCCCGCTCTTCCGTGAACCCGATGTCCTGGCCAGAACGGTCCCTGATATTGTTAAGGCGGTTCAGCGCATCAATACGAACTTCTGGCTCATCAGATCCATCAAAAAGCTTTTGATAACGACGAGCTACTTCTGCCGGAGAAATGGCAGGCAACGGACGCACTTCAAATTTCAAAAACACCGGCCGCATATCACGGAGAGTTTCGCCGTCTTTGCCAAGCTCTACCCGGAAGGACTCCTGAGCGGACACATAACCGTGGCTCAAAAAAGCAGATATCAACAAAGGTAATACACGAGCGCGAAAGAAATGCGGTTTCATTGCTCCCCCTCCCCCAGTTTTTCAAGGGCAAGGTATTCATACAGGTGAGCTATTTGTTGCTCTGTTTTATCCAGAGCATTTCCCATCCGCTGGTATTGGTTGTCAACGAATGCCAAAGCAAGCGCGTCCAGAGCATCTGCGGCCTGCGCCCGTGATTTATCCACACGCACCTGAAGCTGATGAATCTGCTCTTTTAAAGCACGAGCCTGGGAAGCCATGTCATCAACCCTTTTAGCGGTTTTGCCTGTAAGCGTCTGGTTTTCCTGAAGGTCACGCAGCGCTTTGATAAAGACAGCCAGGTCATGATCATTGCCGGCCAAAGTTGCAGACATATCATCAAGCCTGGCAACCCGGCGAACTGCGACCTGGGCGGAGGACTGTTCGAGAAAATGAAACAAATAGGCCATTCGGGGTTGAGTCAATGTGCGACTGTCGGCCAGGAACCACTCAGCATCTGGCCCTCGGGCATCTTTAACCAGCGCTTTGTACGCACCTTCTTCACGAATTCTGGAAGCCAGCGCGTTCAATGTTACCCGCTCCCCCTGATACGCAGCGTTAGCGGCTAACCAGGATTCGCCAGCCTGGCCGGGGTAGCCTGCCAAATCATAGCCCCGCCCCATGCCGATCCAGGCATCTGCCACGCCGGGAAATGCAAGAGGAAATTTTTTGGCCCGGTGCCAACTTTGCATGGCTGCACGATGGTTACCTTTGTTTGCCAGTGCGAGCCCGTGAAAGTAAAGAGCCTGTGGAGCGTAGTAACTGTCCAGCCTCACCTTCTCGAGCAGATCGACCGCTTTTTCGTTCTCCTTATTTTTAAGCGCGAGGTAACCCGCGCGAAGGTGTAGCTGGTCAAGCAAATTCTTGCTGCGGGATTCATCCGTATCTTTCGCAGCCATAGCCATCGCTACGCGCAAAGAAACCAATGCCCGTGAAGGGTTAAGATCTTCCCGGGAGAAATCGCTCGCAAGGTTCATGTAGCCAAGTGCAGCCCAGTAACCTTCGTCCATAGCCGCCAGGTAACGCCCGGCGGAATCCGCCCGGCCTCTTACTCGCTCCAATTCAGCCAAACCCAGGATTGCCTGCTGCCGAGTCTCGCCGTAACCAACGCGCTGAGCTTCCCGGTACCAATGCTCCGTGCTTTTTAAGTCTCGCTCTGCCAAAGCCAGCTTTGCGAGCTCTAACGCTGCCTCGCCCCGGCGGGTATCACCTTCAAAAACACGTATAAAGGCTGCTTTGGCTTCCGCTCTCTCACCACTCGCTAACAATGCACTGGCGTAGCGATACCCCTTTGAATCACTGGCCAGCGCTCCCGTGCGATCAACCGCAACATTAAGGTGCTCAGATGGCAAAGGAAGCTCGGCTATTCCGGTTGTAAATAACACTTCGGGCTCAAACTGCGGCGCTTTGGCATCCAGAGCCATCTTAAGCCTCAGCATCCCGGCCTGTTTTCGGAAACGGTGGGAAATTTCACGCCGAACAAACCGGTTATTTTCAGCCCGGGCATTGATGACCATTTTTAATTGGTGGGTACCGGCAGACAAGTTGCCAACATACAGTTGCTTCTCGCTACCCTGTCGCAAAGATGCTCGCTCTTTATCGCTGTACCTGTGAGAAACAACCCGTTGGTTATCAATAAACAACTCTAAGGAATCCAGATCCAGGGCCTGGCGGTCGCCCAGGGAAAGGGATACCAAGACACGAGTGTCGGTGAGAGGCAGCAATTTCTGCTCAACAGACCGCACTCCAGCCGTGTGGTGAGCAACATCCGCACTCAAGCGATCTACAACGGCATCCATCGGTACAGCTTGCGCACTGGCGACCAGTACCAATGCCAGCATTCCGGATATCCAGCGTTTTGGCGTCCTTAGAGCAATCCGGCACGCTTGTGATTTTTGTTTGCCGAACATAATTGTCCTGTGATGCGAGGCCGCAAGCTTGTTGCGCCCATGTAACAAATCGAAATAAAGAGTAACACTGGCTAACAACCAAGAACGGTATCCATTTCACCAAATAGACATTTGAAAGGTGTTGCGCGTGAAGGAGTGTCGATTTATTTGACAGATATTAATTCGAAGGGGAATAGGCAGGTAGATTCGGCCCTTTTTTCAGGGTCCATCTATCTGAATCTACTGAAAATAATAGAGCCATGGCTCAATCATTGCTTTATAGAATGTGCGGGCGCGCCTCAGGGCTACACCCGCAAATATATGCCGAGCTTTGCCGATGTCCTCAACCGCATCGGCTTTTTTTTGGTTAGCTTTCCCGTTATTTGGTCAACTGCTTCATTGCCGATTCCAGCCCTTCGATGGTCAATGGATACATATGATCATTCACCAACTGCCGGGTAATGCCCAAAGAACCGCCAGCCCCCCAGTAATTCTCGGGTAATGGATTCAGCCAAACCACCTTATCAAAATGCTCAGTGATACGCTGCATCCAGGTAGCCCCGGCTTCCTCATTCCAGTGCTCGATTGACCCGCCGGGATGAGTAACCTCATAAGGAGCCATACTGGCATCTCCAACGAAGATTACTTTGTAATCCGAAGTGTATTTATGAAGGATATCCCAGGTACTGGTAGTCTCATTCATGCGACGAATATTGTTCTTCCACACACTTTCATAAATAAAATTGTGAAAGTAAAAATATTCCATATGCTTGAACTCAAGACGGGCTGCCGAAAACAGCTCTTCACAAACCCGGATGTGCGGGTCCATCGAACCACCCACATCAAAGAAGATCAGCACCTTCACGGCATTATGCCGCTCCGGGACCATTTTCAGGTCAAGGTAGCCGGCATTTCGTGCAGTAGAGCGAATAGTGTCATCCAGATCCAGCTGATCAGCCGCACCCTGGCGAGCGAACTTTCGCAGGCGCCTCAAAGCCACCTTAATATTCCGGATCCCCAGAGTAATACTGTCGTCCAGGTCTTTATAGCCACGTTTTTCCCAGACCTTCACTGCCCTACCATGGCGGCCATTTTTCTGGCCAATCCGAAAGCCCTCTGGGTTGTAACCGTCTGCCCCGAAAGGTGAAGTCCCCCCAGTGCCAACCCACTTATTACCCCCGGCATGGCGCTCTTTCTGCTCTTCCATGCGCTTTTTGAAGGTTTCAATCAGCTCTTCCAGCCCACCCAGAGACTCGATCCTGGCTTTTTCTTCTTCTGTCAGGTGCTTCTCGAACTCGGCCCGCAACCATTCATCCGGAATTAAAGCCTGCAACAGGTCTTCCAGGTTCTCGATACCATCAAAATACGCCTTGAAGGCCCGGTCAAACTTATCGAAGTGCCGTTCATCTTTTACCAGGCATACACGGGCCAGATAATAGAACTCTTCCATATTGGCAAATGCCAGGCGTTGCTGGAGAGCTTCCAGAAGATCCAGGAATTCCCGCAGGCTGGCCGGCACTTTCGCACGGCGAATTTCGAGAAAAAAATCAATCAACATAAAGAGCAGCTCTTGCCAGAAATCAGTTTCGGCGACGCGCCATGAACGCCAGCCGCTGCAACAAGTGCACATCTTGCTCGTTCTTTACCAAAGCGCCGTATAGCGGAGGCAGCGCAGAACTGCTGTCCTTTTCCTGTATCGCTTTGGCAGACAACTCATCCGCCATCAATAACTTCAGCCAGTCAATCAGCTCAGAGGTTGAGGGCTTTTTCTTCAAGCCCGGTACTTTCCGCACATCGAAAAAGACCTCAAGGGCATCACGAACGACTTGTTGCTGAAGCCCCGGAAAATGCACATCCACGATGTCTTTCATGGTGTCGTGATCCGGAAAGCTGATGTAGTGGAAGAAACAGCGGCGCAGGAACGCATCCGGAAGCTCTTTTTCATTATTACTGGTAATAACGATAATTGGACGTTTCTTAGCTTTAACGAACTCCTGAGTTTCGTATACGAAGAACTCCATGCGATCCAGCTCAAGCAACAAATCGTTCGGAAACTCGATATCGGCCTTGTCGATTTCATCAATCAACAGAATCACCTGTTCATCAGACTCAAAAGCCTCCCAGAGCTTACCCTTTACGATGTAATTCCGGATGTCTTTAACTTTCTCGTCACCCAGCTGGGAATCCCGCAAGCGAGATACCGCATCATACTCGTACAACCCCTGCTGAGCCTTAGTGGTGGACTTGATGTGCCAGGGAATCAAACGCATCCCCAGTGCGGCCGCCATTTCTTCTGCCAGCAGGGTTTTGCCGGTGCCGGGCTCGCCTTTGATCAGCAACGGGCGCTCAAGCGCAATCGCTGCGTTAACAGCCATCTGCAGGTCATCGGTGGCTACGTATTTTTCGGTACCGGTAAACTTCATGTGTCTGTTTCCTGTTAGTTACTTTTTAGAATCCTGATCTTTTTTAACATCATCCTGAGCCTTTTTCAGCGGCTCATCTGCCTCTGGCAATTCAACGTTGAAGTCAGGCAGATTATCAAATTCCGACAAATCGAAATCTTCGAGGCCAAATTCGTCTTCCAGCTGCGTATCAAATTCAGACATCATCAAATCTTCATCTGAGGGTTCTTCCGACACCTCGACCGTTTCCGTGACTTCAGGGATATCTTCATCCATTACCGGCTC
>NZ_JBFHJO010000020.1:0-48602 GCF_041595835.1 Marinobacter sp.
CCCGGGCATTTCGTAGCACGGGTAAATTTATGGAACAGGAGATGATTCTGGATGACTGACCTACAGGCGAGCCCAAGCGCGTTCACTTTTGGTATTCGCCGTTTGGTATTGGTGGATTCTGCTGGCTTCTGTTACGTGGAAATTCCGGTCACTCATCATGGGCTGATTCTAGGGCCTGGAAACTTGGGTAAATCCAGTTTGCTGAACTCCCTGCGCCTGTTCCTGTTGCCAGAGAGTAATTTCAAAAACAGCCGAAAGAAGTTTGCATTCCGTAATGCGAGTGCTGGTAGCTTCTACAGCAACGAAGAAAGTTATCAGCACTACTTTCCTGGTAAATACAGTTTCCTGATTATGGAGGCCGAAAACCCCGCCGGCACCTATTGTCAGATTTTATACCGGGATAACAGCAGCCAATTGAGTTACGGTCGTGCGTTTGTTCCAGTGCCATACGAGCAACTTCGCCCGTTATTCTGGAATAGTGATGACCCGGATGGTATTGGCCAGGCCGTTCCGGAGCTATCCTTCAGCCGGCTTTCTGAATCTTTGAAAAAATTGTCGAAAGATACCCGGTTTATAAACGACCCGGCCCGTCTGAAGTCGTTGTTATACAACAGCGAGCTGATGAATGCGGACGCCGTGCGTTATTCTGTTTTGCCTCTGGGAGAGTCTGACGAGCGTAAGGTGCAATCCCTTCGCACCCTGATCTTGCTGTTGTTTGAAATGAAGGCCGACGACCGGGCCATGGCCAATGCCATTGCGAGCATTATCGAGGCCGATAAGAAGTTTTCAGACGATGCCTTTGATTTCAATATTGATGACTTTTTGAATCACCATGAATACCTCAAACAGCAGCAAAACCAGCTTAACCGGATTGAAAAGGAGCGGCCTCGTTTTGAAAAGCTGAATGGCGATTATCAGAAGTATCAGGGTCTGCTTCGGAGTCAGCATGATTTTGCCGCATTCAGAGACGGTCTTTTTACGGCACTCGAGCACGTTGGCACTCAGCGACGAATGGCGGTTGAGGCCTATAACGAACAGAATGAAATACTGAAGCATGTTGCGCAAAACCTGAAAAAACTGGAGCAGGAAGCCAACAGTTTGCAGGGAGAAGTACGAGCCGCCGAGCGTAACCTAAAGCGAGCCGAGCAAGACAAGAAGAACGGTGAATTGCTGACTGCCCGATACGGCACCATGACGCTGCAGGAAATCGGGGAGATTCTTCAGGAAGATCGTGAACATAAGCAGAGTCATCTTAATGCCCTGAAGAGTGCGGCCCAGGCCGAAGTGCGCCTTACGCAGATTGAAGCTCAAAAACGTAACCTGGAAAGCAAATTGGCAGCACTGGCTGAGCGGGAGAGCAAACAACAGTGGCAATTGCAGAACCAGGTGGATGAATCCGTTGCGGCACCGCTGCGCTCCGTTGACCCCAGACTGATGATGGCCAGCCCGGGCCAGAAGCTTGACGCTACCCGTAAAGCCACCCTTGAAGCCTTCGCCAAATTGTTGGTGCCTAATGGTAAAGGGTTTGACTGGTTTGATATTGAATATCCGGCTCAGGCTGCCCGGCAAGAAGACTATGCTGAGCAGCGCCGGCGGATTGAAGGTGATATGCACGGGCTGGAAAAAGAACGTTCTGAGTTGGCCGGTACAGCGAATAAAGAGCAAGATCGCCCCCGCCTGATTGAACGAACTGAAAAGGAAATCCGGGCCGTCGACAAAGATCTGGAAACCTTGGCTCGATACCCCGCAGCGGCAACGATACTGCTTGATGCAACTGAAGAGCGTAAAGCGGCCGAAGAGGCTCTGGCCAGGCTGAACGAACAAGCCCGGCTGGAAAAGGAAAAGATGGAAGCTGTTCAGCAAAAGGCTTCGAAAGCTCGCGCTGAGAAAGATCGTATTGAAGAACGGGAGCGGGAGCTAGCTCGGCTTAGTAAGAGTGTTGGCACGGCAGAACATAGGTTTCAGCACCTGAAAGCTGTAAAAGCTGAGCAACCTTTGGATATTGAGAAAATCTCTGTAGCGGCGTTTGACGACCTGCAGGCCCGGCTTGATGAGGTGGAAAATTTACGCAGAAATATTCTCGACCACCTGCGCCAGTTTGTTTATCTGGGGGTATATGAAGATGTTGACGGTGAACTGCAAAAAGACAGTCCCACATCAGCGGTTATTCGAGATACCTTCAAGGGTTTGTCTGACCTGTTCGCCGCTCTTGAAGAACGTTGGCTGGTGCTGGATGAACAAGTGTCTGTCCATAATGAAACTGTGGCCAGTTACGTTCAGGCGTTGACCTCCAATCACGAATTCATCAATCGGTTTGAAGCTCAGCTAAACCGGGAACTGGAAGGTGTACAGATCAATGATCTGGTGGAGATCCGGGTGGATATTCACACCGACCCGAAATTCCGAAATCTGGTGGAAGAAGCCAATAATATTGACCCTTACGGCAATCAGCTTCAGTCTGAAGCCTTCTATGACCGACTGCGGGTGTTTGTTGCAGATTTCTTTGGTGAACACGGAAGCAAGCGCCTGACCATGGATAAGGTCATCACTGGCATCTCGTACCGAACCCGAAAAGAAAACGCGACGAACCTGGATAAGAAGGGACAATCTACCTCAACTACGGCGCTGGTTAATCTTGAACTGGTTTACCGGTTGCTCAAGCGGGTGTTGTACCCGGGCGTAACATTGTCATTCCCGATGGTGCTGGATGAGCTGGCCAGTGTGGATATCAGTCAGATGCCTGGTTTGCTGGATCGGTTGAGCCGGCAAGGCTTCAACCTGTTCTCTGCGGCGACTCACAGCGCCAGTGCCGAAATGATTTACTTGATTGGTCGACATTTGGAAGTCGGGCAGATGCGCACATCTCGGCCTTATAGCCGGCAACGAACTCTGGTGTTCTGGGGCGGTGCCGAAGGTTTTACCGGCGGTGAGCCTGTAAGCCATTGGGCCGATCAGTCTCAGAATAGTCTGTTGGAGTCGGTGAATGAGTAAGCGCTTCAGCACTTTGGATACCACTCGGCTGTTGTTTGACCATCCGAAAGTTCTGTTCCGGCTGATTGAACGCATGGATCGGAATGAAGCCCGTTACGTACTCGAAAGTGATTTAGTGGCCGAGGTGATGGACTACACCCGCGCTCTGTCCAATGCAGACCGAGACAGAATGCGGATGGCGATGAACACTGAGAATCTGTTTCGTTCGGGCTTGGTGATTGACATCGTCAAGGCAGAAGGTGAGCGCCGTCTGATTTTCCAGGATGCGTTGATTAACCTGATGCGTGCCTGTAATGCCTCACTTTACCAAGAGTTGACCGACGCTCGCTTGCGCGGTCATCTGGTGACCTTGCGAGATGTCCGGAATCGGTTAGAGGCCAGCAGTTTCAGTGAAGCCGACCCGGATTTCACTGAGCTCAGGGATGACCTGAATGAGCGGGTCAGTCAGCTCATCGGGCTGTTACGACAAAATGTACTGCGTATGCAAACCATCAGTGCCCAGTTTGCAGAGCTGTCCGGCGATGCCAGCCGCGCCCCGGAAAGGTTTGTGGAGTTCCGGCATAAGCTGCTGGAACAAATCGTTACCCTGTACGAGCGCCATATCAAACCCACTCTGGTGTTCTTGAACCCGGACACGCGTTTGCCTGATGGCAGTAACCTTTTTGAAACACTGGACGCTATGGTTCGGCTGCTGGAAACCCAGGGAGATCATAATCTGGCGGATCAGTTGTTTCGCTCCTCTCTAAGCCTCAACGCGCTGTATAAACCGATTCAAGCCGTCGCTCAGGAGGTTGAGCATTTCCTGCGTAAAACGCGCCGGGGAATGGTGCAGTACAACGCAATGGAACATTTCTATGACAAGCTGCGGGAGCTCAAAGGCGAAACCGAAACTCTCAGTCTGCGTCGAAAATGGCTGGAAGGGGGGGGCTTTGCTCGCAGCACCGGATTTCTTGTGGGGCTAAGGGCTCAACAAAGGCCCAGGCACTACGCCTTCGGCCATTCATCCAGTTATTACCAATTGTTGTTCAGTGAGCTGGACCTTCGTCTGGTCGACTTGCGCCGGAAAGCTGAAGTACCTGAGTTGCAAGAAGTGGCGGGTAGCGGTCGTGAGACCCGGGTTGATGTTCAGCGTATCAATCAGCTCTACCAATGGCTGGAAACTCTGGAACTTCGGCCAACCACGGATCTGGTGCGAGAGCTTCATGGCCGACTGGATGGGTTTATTCCGGGTTATCGATTCCCTGATTTGCTGGCAGCGCTTAATCGACTGGTGAATACCCCGCCGGAAGGTTTCAGGGTGGAGACGACCAACCGCTTTGGCACCCTGGATTCGGTGCCGGAGACTAACGCTGAACAGTTTGTATACCGTAAACGCCGACTAGAATTACAAGCAGAGAGTAACCATGACTGACCTGAACAGCCCGAAAAGTCATCAAGCAAAGAGCAGCTTTGATGAAATTCTGCCGGCCCACAGCGCCGCCTTATACCGGGAATTTCAGGCTGGCCGTGTGGTTGTTCGGGAGCTATGGGATAATAATCGATCCGAGTTTGTGTCAAACCCTTTGTACAACCTACTGTATAACCACTTATCCCACTTCAGAACCTTTTATCAACACCTGGGCTGTGAGCTGGTGTTTAATGACCAGGGTAGCTTCTTTTTTCTCAAAGAAAGTAATGACGATGACAACGAAGAGCATGATGAAAATGCTTTCCGGGTGCAGGTTGTTTTGCTTTTGATTGGTCGTTATTTCGCCCGCAGCGGCCGTGATCTGGATTATCTGGCGCGGCCAGATGCCGGGCTTGGAGAGCAGGACCTGGCAGCATTGAGTACGGATGAGGAATATCTGGAAATTCTCCGTGCAGCACGCTTCGATAAAGGCCTGCCCGAAGCTTTGGACTATCTGGATAAACGTAACCTGTTGTTCCGTAGTGGGGCCAGTCGGTACTTTCTGAGTTCGGCCGGGATGCACTTTCTGGAGGAGTTGGTCAGGGAGTACGAGCAAGTTTAACCGAAAGGGGAGTTGGGCAGGACAGGAAATAACACCGGAAATCGCTACTTATCACGCCCTCAGGAAGAACGGTGTTCAGGTAAACGCGATGTCGTTACGGCCGCTATTCTTTACCTCATACATTGCGGTATCCGCCTTTTTCAGAAGATCTTCAGCTGTTATGCCGTCATCAGGGAATAGGGCAACGCCGATGGATGCAGAAATCTGAATGTTGTGATTCTGAACATGAAACGGCTCGTTCAACACTTGTAAAACCTTTTTCGCGATATGTCGGGCTTTGTCCTCGCTGTTAATCGGCGCGGTGATGATCACAAACTCATCGCCACCGCGACGCCCGACGACATCGGTGTTTCGGATACTGTGTTTCAGCCGTTGAGCCACCGCCAGGAGTAATTCGTCACCGGCTTGATGGCCGAAGGTGTCGTTTACTGGCTTGAACTTATCCAGGTCGATAAACATCACAGCAAACTGGCCATTACCCCTGCGCGCTTCATGTATGGCTTGATCAAGATGGTTGTCCAGCGCAGCGCGGTTCGGTAGACCTGTCAGTCTGTCAAAATGCGCTAAACGAATCATCTGCTTTTCCGCCTTCACTCGCTCGGAAATATTACTGAAGGTTTGAATAAGCTGGTGTATCTGGCCATGGTTGTTCCGCACCGGAGAAATGGTCAGCAGGTTCGGAATGGGGGCACCTTTACGAACTTTTAGCCAAACGTCCCCCTGCCATGCATTTTCTGCAATCAGTTGGCGGTCAATGTTTTTGGGTAGTGGTAATTCCCCCTGAGCTGTATCCAGAAACTCAAATAAAGTCTTGCCTCTGAGGGATCTTGCCGAGAGCCCGACGGCATCGGCGAAGGCCGGATTTGCTTTGATGATATTAAAGGATGGATCGGAGATCACGATGGCTTCATTGGTATGCTCAACCACTTGATAGGCGAGTTTTAACTCCTCGGAGGACCGAGCAATCTGAGAAGCCTGAGACACCAGCGCATGCAGGATAGGTTTGAGTGAGCGCCAGACCACTAATGCCGCCAGGCCCGATAGCAAAAGGATCGCCAGCGCACTCAGAATGACCGTCCGGATTACATCGCCGAATACCTGAGAAACATTCGAATGCATGTAAAGTTCCCAGTTACAGCCATCAACGGGCCTCAGAAAGGCCAATACCTGAGTACCATCTTCTGTATTTGAATGGAAAAACTCAGGGTATTCTCCAGCTTTGATGTTTTCAGCGTCAGCTAAACAGGTGTCTGAGGGGGCTGTTTCCAGGCTCCCTGTCTCCGGATTTAAGGTGATGTGCTTCGTTCTGTCGGAATTGAGAAGACAGATTTTGGTGCCATCTTCCGTTTGAAACACATGGTTAAGAGATGTAAGGGTAAACAAAAGTACATCCGTTCCAACCACTTCACCGTTATAAGTTACCGGACTTGATGTGCTGACGAGGGACAAGCTGCCTGCACCAGACGTCAGTTGGACGGTGTCAATGTCAATACCTTCCGGAATTGCGATGTCAGAGGGAAGAATATCTGCGATAGGGCCAATGCGTACCAGCTCTTCTCCTTCGGCATCGAACCGGATCAGGGCTGCAAGGTTGTCAATGTTCTTGGCGGCATCTTGTAGCCGAGGTTCTGAAAAAGCTTTGGTGTCAGCAGTCGACAATTGGCCAGCGGAGTGTCTTGCAAGTACCCGGGCGATTTCGGAGCGACTTGATGTTTGAAGGGCGAGGTATTGGTATAGGGAAAGAATGGCCCGCACGTTTTCGGTTTTCACATCAGCCACATTACTTGCGGCCTGAGATGCATTCGAGAGAATTCTGTTGATCAGCGGTGCTGAAACAATTGCGGCAATTAGGATTCCAGTCAGAGCAACCGCTATTATGGCAATAGTGATGATGCGACGCTTCTGTTCGAGGATTTCCATTGCTACCGTTTTGTTTGGGTGAGCTTCAGGGGAATCTTAACTGATTTTCCTGATCATTGGAGGGGTAATCGTGGGTTTTCCTATGAAAACAACGCAGTTTTCTCTGCGAGCTAAGCGCCCCGGAAGCAGACTTTGGATGGTGTTGATTGCTTTTGGTATCAGCGTCTTGATCGTGATTGAGTCTGAGTCATGGGTTGTTGAGGAGCGGTTGATCACCTTGCAGGCGCAGGAGCAATTTGGACGTCAGTCGGTTTTGCTGGACCAGCCGTTGTCGATTCAGGCCTTGCTACTGGATTACCGAAACGATGAACTCTTATGGCTGAAGGCTCAGGCTGCGCTGCATGTCTATCCGGAATACAGTCGGTTGTTTTTTAAACTGTTTGGTGAGGAGCCGGAATTCAGGCAAGCCTTAAAAGCAAACGGGGAGCAGCTGATTCCTCCTTTGGTTCACTTTTATCAAAATCCAGTAAATACCATCGAAGTGATGAACAAGATAACTGGCAGCGGGGACTCTCTGAGTCCTGAACAAAGGGCTTGGTATGCTATTAATTTTGCGAATCAGGAAGGTAGCGACTTCACGGGACAGTTCCTGGTAGCGCCAGATGGAACCATTGAATGGATCTGGACAGAGCGAATCACCGAAGGTGTTGTTCAGTTTTTTACCAGCGGCATTCGGACACTGGAATCCCGATACCGAACCGACCAGGATATCCGCGCAAGGGATCTGGGCTGGGCTGCGGTAGACATGGCCATCATCGGCAGTGCCGTGAAATTTCTTAAAGCAGGGCGGGCGGCGGCAACCACTGCACGAACATCTACGATAGCCGCTCGGTCTGCCAGCTATACCTCTCGTTTGGCCCGGGCCGGCCAACTGGCTTCAACCATGGTCAGCAATGCCCGATGGCCAGCTTTTGCGGCGCTGGCTTATGTGGCGGTGAAGCACCCGGTGGTGTTAAATGACTTATTCGCCGGGGCAGCAAACGTATTGGGTGTACCCGCGTGGATGGTGCAGATACCCGGTTGGTTCTTCATACTTTTACCACTTTTGGTCATACTGCGCTGGTTGCTACGCACCATCCTCTGGCTTATTCCTGCCCGCCATTAAAGTGCACCCGGTTACCAGGCCAGCCAGATAGTGTGTCGTGCACCTTTGCCGGGGCGAAGAGCACGCACGACCACGGATTCAACTGAAAACCCGGCACGGCGAAGCCTTTCAGTGAAGGCATGTTCGGGGCCGGCGGACCAGTACGCCAGAATGCCCTCCGCGCTCAAGGATTTCTGGGCGGCGGCAATGCCTTCCGGTGAGTAGATCCAGTTGTTTTCTTTGCGGGTCAGGCCCTCCGGGCCATTATCCACATCCAGCAGAATGGCATCCCAGTTTCCGTCGCCTTCTCGAAGCAGCTCTGCTACGTCACCAATGTGAACTCTGGCCCGAGGGTCGTTCAGTGGATAGCCTGAAGCTGCACCCAGCGGCCCGCGATTCCACGCTTCAACTTCCGGTACCAGCTCTGCCACAGTTATCTCAGCCGCATCGCCAAGAGAAGACAGGGCAGCCGCTAAGGTAAAACCCATGCCAAGCCCACCAATCAGTACGCGGGCTTTCGGGATGTGAGCAAGGCGTTCACAGGCCAGTGTGGCCAGAGCATCTTCAGAACCGTGTACCCGGGTGTTCATTAACTCCCCGGGTGCGCCGGCAATCTTGATGGAAAACTCATCATTACGTTGAAGTAAGCGCAAACGAGTGCCATTGCCGGGAATGGTAGCGGTGCCTATTTCGTTGAAGCGGGACATGTAGAGTTCCGGGTGGTGAAGTCAGTTCGCATCTTAACCTTCCGAGGAACGCTTTCAATGACTATCTGTAGTTATAGGCCTGTCTCAGTCAAAAGGAGATAATCTGATAACTGATAAACTGCACGTCAGTCAGTCTAAATTGTCCATTCAGAAGGAGTGATTTTTCATGAAAACACTGTTACAGGTCGACTTTCCGTTTGATGGCCCATTCGGGCAGGAAATGACTGTGGCCATGAAAGAGCTGGCGGAGTCGATTGCCAGGGAGCCGGGTTTTATCTGGAAAATCTGGACGATGAATCAAGAAACCAAAGAGGCTGGCGGTATCTATTTGTTTGAGGATGAGGTTAGCGCAAGAAAATACCTGGGTATGCACACTGAAAGACTGAAGGGTTTTGGCGTACCGGTTGTAAATGCCAAGGTCTTTCAGGTCAACGAAGCATTGTCGGCGATTGATAATGGGCCGGTTTGATAGCCGCCTGGGTAGACGTGTGGTTACTTAACTGAATTTGGTTGGATGTGGCGCCCCCAGCACGATTCGAACGTGCGACCTTCCCCTTAGGAGGGGGACGCTCTATCCAGCTGAGCTATGGGGGCATTTCAGAAGAGGCGCTATGATAGCGGTCATAGGCCTGTGGCTCAAGGGGCCACAGGCTTACGTTTGCGGAGCTCGTTAAGAATAGCGTCTTGATTGGCGACTTTTTCACCGGTTAATACCAGTAAAGCACGTTGCCGTTCGATCAAAGTTTCCCGGAAGGTCTGCTCCAGTTCGTCCAGGGTTACTTTTCTGATTGCCGCAGCCATTCGCTCCCGACTGTCGAATTTGTAGTTCTCCCGATCAATTTCCCGCCAGTACCGGTTCGAGACTTCACCGAGTTGCCTGTCCCGTTCCGTCAGCTGGCTGATAACAGCCTGTTTTTCCCGGTCGAGTTGGCTTGGCGAGAAATGGGCGAGTTTCGCTGCAAACGCGTTGGCAAACTCAGTGACTGCTTCGTCTATCGCTGTGCCGCTGGCTTCTGGTGACTGGATGACAAGACCCAGAGCAGGGGTTTCCAGCATCTCAAAACTCGTGGCATACACTATGTAGCCGAGTTGCCGTGTGGTGCGAAGCTCCTCGTAGAAGGGGCTGCTGACGATTTGGGTCAGAAGCTGAAAACGGGCCCGTTCTTGATAGGACGAGTCTTTACCTTGCAGGTATAGGGTATACCCGGTGTCAGGGTGTTCTACATTCAGGGTGGCCCGGGTCTGTCCTGCTGGTAGCTGACGAACCTGTGAGCGATTTACCGTAGTGCGTTCGTGATCGTTCAGCACCATGGCCTGTACCTGCCTGGACAGATTTAATGCTGAGGCTTCGGTCAGGTTGCCGTGGGCGAGCATGATAGGGTCGGTTGCCGTTATCAGTTCTTTGCTAAAGTTTGTCAGTTCGCCCAGAGTGATTTCTCTGGCGGCTGTTAGTTTTTCTGCCGTCGGGTAGGTGCCATCGAGCAGTGCTGTCTGGATGAATTCCGAGGTCTGTTGCACCGGACGGTCTTTGGCCTTGTTTTCCAGTCCATCGATTAGCCGCTGGCGAGCTATCTGGAAACGCTGTTCTGTGATGGTGGGGGCAGAGAATTCCAGCAATATGCGGTTAACCAATTTGTAGAGTTTGTCGTTGTAGCCACCGACTCGAATGGTTACGCCCCGCAAGTGCGGGTACACGCTGTAATTCAGCCCAGCTAGCCTGGCGGAATAGGCCCAGGCGTTGAGATTGGTGTTGACGGCGTCTACCAGTAGTTGCGTGAGCACTGCATTACGTGCAGAAGCACGCGCTACCGGGGTACGCAGTCCGATGTAGACATTTGCTTTGGGGGTGTTGAATCGGGTATCACGGGCAAACCAGACATCCAGGCCGTCAGGGTTAGCCAGTAAAATGGGTTGGGCCATACTATCGCCGTTAACCAGGTCCAGATTTTCAGGCACAAAGGGATTGGGTTGCGGCAGAGACAACTGTTTGGCCAGTTGTTGGTTGACCGTCGTTGGCAGCTTGAGTGGTTCACGCTGCCAAGGGGTTTCATACCACTTGGTCAATTGTGGCTCTTGCAGGTTCTGATCTGGCCCGGAGACCCATACCATCAAATTGTCGGGGGTAAGATGATCCAAAATTGCCTGATACTGCTCTGGCGCGTAGCGTTCCATCAACCAGGGCGCGCTCAGGAGATCTTCGGGCGGGTAATCCCGAAGGAGGCTGGATAACCGCATCGCTTCGCGCATGGGCTCACCCCGTTCCCGAAAACGGAAGTCGATGATGGCCAGTTGTTTCATTTCTTCAAAACGTTCCGTGCTGATGCCTTTAGTTTTAATTTCATTGATATAACTGAAAACCAGAGCGATGATTTCATCTTGCTGTTTCAGCCCTGCACGGGTGAGGGACATGCTGATATCCAGCGTTGCATGCGCTCCGGTATCCATGCCAGAGCCTGCGGAGAGGGACTCCACCAACCCGGCTCGTTTGAGAACATCAAACAAGCTGCCCGGGCCTTCGTGGCCTAGCAGGTTAGCTACGTAAGAGGCCGGTTTGGTCGCATAGTTTTCTCGTTGTGAGGGAATGGGGAACGAGAGCGTCAGGCTTCGGCTGTCTTTTAGGGTTTGGGCAGAAATTCGCTCAGGTAGCTGGTCTGGGCTATACAGTGGTTCTGTGTGCTCAACAGCTTTCAGGTTCCGGTTGGGAATGGCGCTGAATCGTTCTTTAACCATCTGCTCGAGATCGTCAAGAGACTGTGGGCCGTAAACCGCCAGCGCCATGATATTGGCAGAATAGTTCTGTTCCCAGAATTCAATCAGATCGGGACGAAGAGGGTTTTCATCCGTATTTTCGAGGGTGCTCAGGTTGCCTACAGCAAACTGGCTGAAGGCGTGGCTCGCGTTGCCTCCTGCTTTTCTGACGGAGAGCAGGCGGCGGCCATCTTCTTTAAGTTTTGCACTGAATTCGGAATGAACGGCATTTCGTTCCCGGTCCACCAGCTCCGGGGTAAAGAGTGGGTGGGAAAATTGTTGGGCGAACCGGTCCAGCGCCGGCTCCAGGAATTCGCTTTCTACATCGAAGAAGTAATTGGTGTTTTCAAAGGCGGTGAATGCATTATGGCTGCCGCCATGGCTGCGAATGAATTGCTGGTATTCGCCGGCATCCGGATATTTTTCTGTGCCCAGAAACAGCATGTGCTCCAGGAAGTGCGCCAAGCCCTCGCGGTCGGCCGGGTCATTGCCGCTTCCGACGGCTACGTTCATTGACGCAGCTGCTTTGTCTGCTTCCGGGTCCGAGGCCAGGATGATGCGAAGCCCGTTATCCAGTTCCAGGTATCGATAACTGTTTGGATCGTTCGGGCTTTTGTTGGGAGCTGTACCCGACAGGGCGGCAGTGCTCAGCAGCATGCTGCCAATCAATAGCAGGAACAGGGGCAAACAGAACAAACGGTGGAACGAGTGACGTTCAGCGATCATAGGGCCTCATCTATTCGGAATTCACATGTAAAAATGGATCAGTGCATCTGACCTGTTTTTGTGTTGTCAGGTTGTTGTTCCACTGTTTTTCTGGCCAGGCTGGCGGCTTGATCTGCGTCCAGTTCGCCAGAGGCAATGCGCTCCAGCACTGTTGCCATGATGGCGATGGACTGGCGGTAATCCGCAAACTCTTTCTGAAAGGCCTCGTCGATGGCCTGATAGACCGCCTGGATTTTCTCTTCCCTTGAACCACTATTTGCCGCGGTATCATTAATTGCTTTCAGGCAGGCACGGGCAATGGCAATGTAACGTTCAGTGTTCGGGTTGTTTTTCTGCATGGCTGGCTTGGCAAACCTTGGTATTGGTAATTGAATATTAGAGACGCCGAAGGGCGCCAGAAGTTCCCGATTATGGCATTGCCAGGCGCTGCTTGCATTGCTCGTTGGTAATTCGGCGTTTGGGGGGAGGCAGTTCCGGCCTCTTGTGTTAGTCTCAGACTTATTGTGTTGGCAAAGTGGGTATAATTTTACCTGAAGCTGCCAAAATTCTAGAGTAATAGCTCTAACAGAAACAAAGGCTTAAAGAGTAAAAACTCTAATAAAGTTCGATACATGCAGGCTGCAATTAAGTAGAATGCGGACGTTCCACAGAATGACTAAGACTTTAGTCTTAGTTGTGTGTGGTTCCGAAAAATGAAAATAAATAAGTAACAGGTAGGATGGATTACCTATGAACTATTTCCTGACAGGTGGCACCGGTTTTATTGGTCGTTTTCTGGTAGAAAAACTGCTGGCCCGCGGCGGTACAGTGCATGTTCTGGTCCGTGAGCAGTCCTTGGGCAAGCTGGAAGACTTACGCCAGCGCTGGGGCGCAGATGAAAGTCGCGTTAAAGCGGTAATTGGCGATCTGACCAGCAAAAATCTGGGAATTGATGCCAAAACCATGAAAGCCTTGAAGGGAAATGTTGACCACGTATTCCATCTTGCGGCTGTATATGACATGGCGGCTGATGAAGAATCTCAGGCCACAACCAATATTGATGGTACCCGGGCAGCGGTTCAGGCTGCTGAGGCGATGGGTGCGAAACATTTTCACCATGTTTCCTCTATTGCCGCTGCGGGCATGTTTAAGGGTATCTTCCGGGAAGATATGTTTGAGGAAGCGGAAAAGCTCGACCATCCATACCTTCGCACCAAGCACGAGTCTGAAAAAGTGGTGCGTGAAGAGTGTAAGGTTCCGTTCCGTATATACCGTCCAGGCATGGTGATTGGCCATTCCCAAACGGGTGAAATGGACAAAATTGACGGGCCTTATTACTTTTTCAAATTGATTCAGAAAATTCGCCATGCTTTGCCGCAGTGGGTGCCGACCATAGGCATTGAAGGTGGTCGGCTCAATATCGTGCCGGTAGACTTCGTAGTTAATGCCATGGATCACATTGCTCACCTCGATGGCGAAGACGGCAAATGCTTCCACCTGGTAGATCCCGACCCTTATAAAGTTGGTGAGATTCTTAATATTTTTTCTGAAGCAGGCCACGCACCGCGTATGGCTATGCGGATTGACTCCCGGATGTTTGGCTTTATCCCTCCCTTCATTCGTCAGAGTGTTAAAAACTTGCCCCCGGTTAAGCGTATTACTGGTGCCGTTCTGGATGACATGGGCATTCCGTCATCAGTGATGTCCTTTATCAACTACCCGACCCGTTTCGATACCCGGGAAGTGGACCGTGTATTGAAGGGCTCTGGTATTGAAGTACCTCGCCTGCCGAGCTATGCCGCAGTCATCTGGGACTACTGGGAGCGTAATCTGGATCCGGACCTGTTCAAGGATCGGACCCTGAAAGGCACGGTTGAAGGCAAAGTGTGTGTGGTGACTGGAGCAACCTCTGGTATTGGTCTGGCGACTGCAGAAAAACTGGCAGAAGCCGGTGCTATTCTGGTTATTGGCGCTCGCACCAAAGAAACTCTGGATGAAGTGACTGCGCAGCTTGAAGCTAAGGGTGGCAATGTTCACGCCTATCAGTGTGACTTCTCCGACATGGAAGACTGCGATCGTTTTGTGAAAACGGTTCTGGATAACCATGGTCATGTGGATGTGTTAGTGAACAACGCGGGTCGTTCAATTCGTCGTTCATTGGCGCTGTCGTTTGATCGCTTCCATGATTTCGAGCGCACGATGCAGTTGAATTACTTTGGCTCTGTGCGGCTGATTATGGGCTTTGCGCCAGCCATGCTGGAGCGCCGACGCGGCCATGTCATCAATATTTCTTCTATTGGTGTACTGACCAACGCACCTCGCTTTTCAGCGTATGTAGCCTCCAAATCAGCGCTGGATGCCTTCAGTCGTTGTGCCGCCGCTGAGTGGTCAGATCGCAATGTGTCGTTTACCACTATCAACATGCCATTGGTGAAAACGCCGATGATTGCGCCTACTAAAATCTACGATTCTGTGCCGACTCTGACGCCGGAAGAAGCTGCACAAATGGTCGCTGATGCGATTGTTTACCGTCCGAAGCGTATTGCCACTCGTTTAGGTGTGTTTGCTTCGGTTTTGAACTCTCTGACACCGAAGTTGGGTGAAATCATCATGAACACCGGTTACCGGATGTTTCCGGATTCACCTTCGGCTGCCGGGAGCAAGTCTTTGGAAAAGCCCAAAGTATCAACCGAGCAAGTAGCATTTGCTGCGATCATGCGTGGTATACATTGGTGAACTGAATGGCTGTGAATAATAAAAAACCCGCCAAGTGCGGGTTTTTTATTGCCTGCAGAAAACTACATTAGCAATCAGTCGACGCTGTTTGCGACCGGAGGCGGAGGAAAACCGCCCAGCTCTTGCCAGCGATTAACAATACCGCAGAACAGATCGGCAGTTTTCTCTGCATCGTAAGCTGCGGAATGGGCTTCCTTGTTATCAAACGGAATACCGGCCAGTTTACAGGCTTGAGCCAGGACCGTGTGCCCGTATGCCAGGCCGGCCAGAGTGGCAGTATCGAAGGTAGAAAAAGGATGGAAAGGATTGCGTTTGATGTCGGCTCGCATGGCCGCAGCGAACACAAAGTTGTGATCAAAAGTGGCGTTATGGCCGACCAGGACCGCTCTTTTGCAGTCGAAGGCTTTTACCGCTTTTCGGATGGGGGAGAAAATTTCGCTCAGACCTTCGCGCTCTGGTACCGCTTCCCGTTCAGGATCCCAGGGGTCAATACCAGTGAAATCCAGGGCAGACTGTTCGAGGTTAGCTCCCTCGAAGGGGTCTATTTGCTGAAGGTGGGTTTCGCCTCGGTGGATGAAGCCATTTTCATCCATGGTCAGCATCACTGCTGCGATTTCCAGAAGAGCATCTCTTTCCGGGTTGAAGCCTGCAGTTTCGACATCTACTACAACGGGTAGAAAGCCACGAAAGCGCTGAGACATAGGGTGAAGCGGTTTGTTTTCGTCAGACACTCGAACTCCAATGTTCGTGTTGGTAAATAAAAAGTGATTATGCCATGCGCCAGTTAATGGTTTCACCGGCTTTCAGTGGCACGATAGTTCCATCGGCCAAGGGCAGCTGTTCCGGCATGACCCAAGGCTCGCGAACCAGTGTAATGGTGTCGGTGTTTCTGGGTAAGCCGTAGAAATCAGCGCCATTGAAGCTGGCGAAGGCTTCCAGTTTGTCCAGAATGCCCAATTCTTCAAAGATGTCAGCGTACAGGCTTATGGCACCGTATGCTGAGTAGCAGCCAGCACAACCACAGGCTGCTTCTTTCTTATCTATAGCGTGAGGGGCTGAATCGGTACCCAGGAAGAATCTGGGATCACCACTGGCCACGACTTCACGCAGAGCTTGTTGGTGTCTGTTTCGCTTGAGAATTGGCAGACAGTATAGGTGAGGGCGCACGCCCCCGACCAGCATATGATTACGGTTGTACATCAGATGCTGTGGTGTGAGCGTTGCAGCTAGATTATCACCGGAGTGACTGCGCACAAACTCAGCAGACTCCGCCGTAGTGATGTGTTCCAGGACCACCTTCAGGTTGGGGAAGGTATCAAGTGTTGGCGTAAGTACTCGTTCAAGAAATACCTGTTCCCGGTCAAAAATGTCGATATCCGCATCGGTCACTTCTCCGTGTACCAGAAGGAGCATGCCGCAACTCGCCATAGTTTCCAGTGCAGGATAGATGTTACGAATATCCGTCACGCCTGAGGCAGAGTTGGTGGTAGCTCCCGCAGGGTAGAGTTTTGCGGCCACAACACCCGCAGCTTTGGCCTCAAGGATGATTTCCGGTGTGGTGCTTTCGGTGAGATACAGCACCATCAGTGGCTTGAAGTCAGTTCCTGGTGCAGCTGCACGGATGCGCTCTTGATAGGCCTTGGCAGTGGCTGCATCTGTGACCGGCGGCACCAGGTTCGGCATGATGATTGCGCGGCGGAAACAGGCGGCTGTGGCAGGTACGACGCTATTTAGCACAGCACCATCGCGTACGTGGAGGTGCCAGTCGTCAGGGCGGGTGATGGTTAGTTCTCTGGTCATGGGATATTTGCAAGGAGGCCATAAAAATTTCGCAAATTATACCAGAAGGTCAGGCTGAATGTTTTCAATCTGAATTTGTTGTGTGGCTCAAGTAATGCTTTGGCCTGCCGATATCCTATGGACTGAATGTTTAACGGATACCAGGGCGTTTCTATGGTTAGGTTCGAACGCAGATCTACAGGATTGGGTGTTGCACCTTTGGCGACTGCACTGCTGTTATGGGCTTCTGTCTCGCCTGCCGTGGCATCCAGCTATGGTGCAGGGATAGAAAACAGTCAGTGGTATCTTTCTGAATCGGTATTTGAGTGCTCGCTTGTGCATGAGGTGCCAGGGTATGGCCGTGCCGTCTTCAGCCACCGGGCCGGCGAAGATCTTGCGTTTTATCTTGAGTCTTCAGTTTCATTGATGCGACCGGGTAAAGGGCATCTTGTGGTTGAAGCTCCGGCTTGGCGTCCGGGAGTCGCACCCACGCCGGTTGGAACGGTCAATGTTACTGATGGTCGTCGTTCGGTGAGTGTGGGGAATCGAGAAGCAGCCCTGATGGCCCAAGGGCTTCTGCAAGGCATGCAGCCAACGCTTACCCGGGTCGCGCGCTATGGCAACAGGCCCG
Organism: Marinobacter sp.; assembly: GCF_041595835.1. GTDB lineage: Bacteria > Pseudomonadota > Gammaproteobacteria > Pseudomonadales > Oleiphilaceae > Marinobacter. Next base: position 17,311 of record NZ_JBFHJO010000020.1, read on the forward strand.
TCAGGGTGCATTTGTCGAACGTGAATTTCTCTGGTCCATATTCCGGTTATCAGCAATGCGTTGCCGGTTTGCTGCCGGTTAATTATGACCAGATTCGCCGCTCCAGAGTGCCATTTGCAAGTGGTAGTGCCAGGCTTTCAGCCGCCGACAGAGTTCAGCTGGATAATATTGTGGCTTATGTGATGGCGGATTCTACTGTGGAGCGTATTCTTGTGGATGGTCACTCTGATAGCGTTGGAAATCGTATTGATAATCGGGCGTTGTCTGAGGAGCGGGCTGCCGTTGTGGCCGACTATTTGAAGGCTCGGGGTATCGATGAAAGTTTGCTGATTGTGCGTAGCCACGGAGAACAGTTTCCGGTATCTCGCCGTAATGCAGATAACCGAAGAACAACCATTCGATTGCAGCGAGAAGGCGAACGCCCTGAATTGCAGCAGGCAAACGGGATGGGCGGCGATTTCTCGGGGTGACCGCGGTCTTACTTTAATAGACGGCGTTCAATACCTCTAGATGTGCCGCGACACTTTCAGCCAGGGCTTTCAGGTGGTAGCCACCTTCCAGCGTTGAAATAATCCGGTCGTTGGCATGATCGTGAGCGACGCTCACCAGCATTTCTGTCAGCCAGCGATAGTCTGCTGTTTCGAGATTCAGTTCAGCCATCGGATCCAGTTTGTGGCCATCAAAACCCGCAGAAATCAGCACCAATTGTGGCTTGAAGTCCTGGAGCTTTTTCAGCCATACGGCTTCTACTCTCTTCCGGTAATCTGTGGATGAGCAGTTTGCTTCCATCGGGGCATTGATGATGTTTTCTGCCTGGCGGTGCACATGGCTGTGGGGAAAAAGCGGGTGCTGGAAACTTGAACACATCAGGATGCGCTCGTCTCCGCTGACAATATCCACTGTTCCGTTACCCTGATGAACATCAAAATCAACGATGGCTACGCGTTCAAGTTGATGGAAACTGAGAGCTCGTATGGCTGCCAGGGCGATGTTGTTATAAAAACAGAATCCCATGGATTTTGTCCGCTCGGCATGATGCCCAGGGGGGCGAGCGCAGACAAATGCGTTAGTAACCTGGCTGCTCATCACCATATCAACGGCTTGAATGTTGCCTCCAGCGGCCAGTTTTGCGGCGCGCAGTGTATCGGGCATCATTGCGGTGTCCGGGTCGGTAAACACGCGGCCATGGGTGGGCTGCATCAGGTCAAGTTGGTGTAAATAAGATTCAGGATGTACGGTCAGTAGCTGATCACGGGTAATTTCGTCCGGGCGTATCCAGTCTAGTTCCTGTTGCAGATTGGTATCTGCAAGGTACGCCAAAATGCTTGAAATACGCTGAGGGCTCTCAGGATGCTCCGGCCCCATGTTGTGTTTCAGGCAGTCATTGTGGGAGAAAAATGCAGTGGTCATACTTAGTGTCTGAACCTGAGTCTGATTGTTATCAATCTCATACTAACAAGGATGCCCGTAAGATGGGTATTTCTTTGGTCTAATAAACAAGATAGTCGATTTACATCAGGGAATAGCCATCTAAGATAAGGTATACATTGATAAGTAACCTGTTTTATTGAGATTCTTAACTAAGTTACCGTCGCCATGTTCAGGGAGAGTTCACTTGAGTACCCGTTATCTGGAAAGTCTGTTTAACCCTGAATCCATTGCTGTGATCGGTGCATCCGAACGAGCAGACAACTTGGGCGGTATGGTATTGCGTAACCTGCTGGGTGGTACTTTTCCCGGTCGGATGGTGGTTGTTAACCAGCACGATTACGATAATGTCCATGGTGTGGATTGTGTCGCTAAAGTGTCGCAACTGGATTTTCGTCCTGATCTTGCCATTATCTGTACTCCCCCCGAAACGGTTCCCAAGATGATTCGGAAGCTCGGGGAGTGGGGAGTCAGGACTGCTATCGTTATGACTGGCGGCATGTCTCGTACCCATAGTAAAACCGGGCAGCCGCTAATGTATTCCGTGCGTGATGCCGCCAGAGAGACCGGTATCCGTGTTTTAGGGCCTAACACGATTGGCTTGATGGTTCCGGCGCGGCACCTGAATGCTACCTATGCCCATATGGGGGCAATTCCCGGGCGTGTAGCGTTTGTGGGGCAGTCAGGTACGATTGCTGATTCGGTGTTGGACTGGGCTTTTGCCCGGGGTGTCGGCTTCTCCTACTTCTTGACGTTGGGCGATGGCATGGACATCGATCACGACGACCTGATTGATTATCTTGCTCAAGATCCCCATACCCGTGCCATCATTTTACATATTGAGAGCATCCCCAACCCCCGCCGATTTATGTCGGCGGTGCGTGTGGCATCCAGAACCAAACCGGTCATTGCCGTTAAGTCCGGACGAGTACCGGAATCGGAGTGGATTCCGCATCGCCTTCCTGCGGGCATCAGTCACAGTGATCCGGTATATGACGCCATGCTGCAAAGGGCGGGGGTGTTGCGGGTAGATGGCCTGGGGCAGATGTTTGATGCCCTCGAAACGCTGACGCGAATGCGGCCTTTGCGACGTGAGTCGTTGGCGATTATGGCGAACGGTGTTGGCCCTGGGGTGTTGGCGGTTGACCGTTTGGCGGACCTGGGTGGTGAGCTGGCAGATTTGTCAGAAAGTTCTATTACAGAACTCGCGAAATTGTTACCGCCGTACTGGACCCGAAAAAACCCGATTGATTTGAACTATGACGCTTCACCTGAGCTGTATGGCAAAGCAATAAAAATTCTGGCAAAAGATCCGAATGTTGCGAATATATTGGTGATGTATGCACCAACGCTTGTTCAGGACAGTCTTCAGATCGCGGATGCGGTGGTGCAGGCATCCAAGGGGACACGCCTGAATATCTTTACCTGTTGGTTGGGGCAGAGCACGGTGATGGATTCCCGGGAAGAGTTCTACCGGGCAGGTTTGCCATCTTTCTTTAATCCGGAAAAGGCGGTTATGGCGTTTATGCAGCACGTAAAGCACCAGCGGGTGCAAAGGCTGTTGACGGAAACCCCTGAATCCTTCACCGATCATTTTGCCGACCGGGCTAACACTCGTTCCTTAGTGACTAAAGCGTTGCGGGATGGCCGCAAGCATCTTTCCAGCCGGGAGGCCCGTCAGGTCATTCGTGATTATGGTATTGCGGCGATTGAAACCGTGTACTGCGATGACGTTGAGGAAGTTCTTGAGATGTTTTCGGTTGAACGCAGGTCAATTGATATTACGGTGGTCCATGAACAGATCTGTTATCCATTTCTTGAGCTCACGCCGACTCAGCGTCGCTATAAGGGGACAATAAAAAATCTGAATAGCGAACAGGCCATTATTGATGGTTGTCGTTTCCTGATTGAGGAATATCAGGAGCATTTCCCGAACAGTGGGTTCCTGGGCTTTGGTATGCAGCACTCATATCAACACGTAGGTGGAATTGAGTTCAGTGTTGGTATCACCAGAGATGAAGTGTTCGGCCCCTTGGTAGTGTGCGGTGCGGCGGGGGCTCAGATTAACATTATGACGGACCGTCAGATTGCCTTGCCGCCCTTGAATATGGTGTTGGCGCGTGAGTTGCTGCGTCGGACCTATATGTACAAACTGCTGAAGGAACATAGCCTGAAACCGCAAGAGGACATTCGAGCGGTTTCAGAAACGCTGGTGAAATTGTCGCAGATTGTGATTGATATTCCCGAAATTCGTGGCTTGGAAATCTCCCCCTTGTTGTTCAACGAGCAAGGAGCTGTGGCAGTGAATATTGCCATTGATCTGGATGACAAGCCCAGTCGCCCGATTATTCAGGCTTATCCTCGAGAACTCGAAGAGTGGATTGTGCTGCCTAAGTCGGGACGCAGAGTTATTATCCGGCCAGTGCTTGCGGAGGATGAGCCGGCACACAGAGCATTCCATGAACACCAGTCTCCGGAGTCTATCCGGTACCGCTTCTTTCAGTACCGTAAGAACTTTTCACGGGAAGACGTCGCTCAGATGGTGCAGATCGACTACGACAGGGAGATGGTGTTTATTGCCAACGCGCCCAAAGAAGATGGGAGTGGCGAGGAAACACTTGGAACCGTCCGAATCTGGACAGACGCCGATAATCTTCGCAGTGAATTTGCGGTGATGGTGGATGACCGCATGAAAGGTGAGGGCCTGGGCGTTGCTCTGATGCAGAAGATCATTGAGTACTGCCGCGCTCGAGGAACCATGGAAATGGTCGGTAATGTATTGCCTGAAAACAGGCCAATGCTCAGTTTGGCAGAGCACCTGGGCTTCGAAATTAAGTTCAACCCGGAGGAAGAGGTGATGGACCTGCGGTTGGTACTTAATGAGCCAGAAAAAGACTGGCAGAAAGAAAGGCTGAAAAAACGGGGGCATTAACAGCCCCCGTCAACTTCAAATCATTCTTCGACAATGGCAGAACGGTCTTCGCCCCCGAGTGCTTCCAGCAGCCCCGGAATCATTCGGGACAATTCCAGAGTCATAATGGCGAAGGCAGCATCGAATTTGGCCACGGCGTCGTCAACATCCACGTCGTCTAACTGCTCTTGCAGGGTTTCGCCAAACTTCAGGCGGCGTATGCCTAGCTCTTCATCCAAAACGAAATGGACGTTGTTATCCCAGGTCATTGAAAGCTTCGTGACTTGCATGCCTGTTTCCAGGTGATTTCGGATTTCGTCGGCTTTCAGGTCCAGCCCTTTGCAGCGCACAACGCCACCATCCTCCGATGGGTCTTTCAACTCACACTCATTACCCAGCTCAATCGTTGCCGGATGATCGATGGTTTCATTCAGCCAACCGGTGAATGTAAATGCCGGCGCCTGTTCAACTGCCGGTGGGCGTACCGGTAAAGATCCGAGAGTTTTACGTAGAGTAGAGGCCAGGTCTTCAGCTTGTTTCGCCGAACCAGCATCCACCACCATTATGCCGTCCTGGGGGGCCAGATATGCGTAGCAGCGGCGATTCCGGGAAAACGCTTTCGGTAGCATTTCCAGCATGACCTGTTCTTTGATTTCGTCTTTTTCTTTACGACGGATTTTCCGGCTCTGTTCCAGTTCGATCGCTTCTGCGCGTTCTTCTACGGCCTCTTTTACAACGGGGCCAGGCAGAATCTTCTCTTCTTTGCGCAGGGCAATCAGGTGGTATCCATTGGCACTGTGTACCAGCAGTTCACCGTGTTTACCTAGTGGAGGCACCCAACCCTGGCGCATGGTTTCTTGAGGGCCGCAGGGCTTGAAAGCGTCGGCTTTCAGTTTTTCTTCAAGGGCTTCGGCTGTAATGTCGAACGGTTTGGTAAAACGGAAAACTCGGGCGTTACGAAACCACATGGGGTTTGTCCTTGCTGTATTTGTCAGGGCTTTTCAAGAAGGGAAGCGATCATACGGCTACGGGGCGCAGCCGTAAAGTGACCGGATGGGCATGTTCAGATGTGCATAAATTCCACCAGCACGGTTTTAAAAATAAAGCCGGCAACGCCTGCTCCCAATACGATAAACAAGGTAATGGTGCCAAAGGTTCCGGCCTGTGACTTTTTGGCAAGATCCCAGACAATAAAACCCATCCAGATAATAAGGCCCGTTAGAAACACCATCATGGCGATCTGGGAAAAAACGGCTTCGTTCATGACTGCTCCGGTATTAACTGAAATGTACTGATGAGAAAAGAGAAAGTGTCGTTACTGTTGTCCGTCCCGCAGGAAGACCCAGTTGTTCTTATCGGATTGTTCTTCGCTGAAGTAATATCCATCCAGATCGAAGCCTCTGAGATCATCTACCTGAGTGATACGGTTCTGAATGGCATAACGGCACATCAGGCCCCGGGCTTTCTTGGCATAGAAGCTGATCATCTTGTACTGACCGTTTTTCCAGTCTTTGAATTGGGGGGTCACCAAGCGGCCGTCGATGTTCTTTTTCTGGACACTTTTGAAGTATTCGTTTGAGGCCAGATTAACCAGAACCCGATCGTCGGCTGCGAGGAGCTTATTAAGATCTTTGGTCAGCTTGTTGCCCCAGAATGTATAGAGATCTTTTCCTCGCTTGTTCTCAAATCTGGTACCCATTTCGAGTCGGTACGGCTGCATCAGGTCTAACGGTTTCAGCAAGCCATAAAGGCCTGATAGCATGCGTAGATGCTCCTGGGCAAAGCTGAAATCATCCTCACTGAAACTGCCTGCATCCAGGCCCGTGTACACATCACCCTTAAACGCCAGGATAGCCTGGCGGGCGTTTTCCAGGGTGAATGGGGTATGCCAGGTGCGGAAGCGCTCGGCGTTCAACTGGCCAAGCTTGTCGCTGATGCGCATCAGGTTGCTCACCTGATGTGGTTCCAGTTCCTTGAGCTGATCAATCAGCTCGCAGGCATCCTCCAGATAATCTGGCTGGGTGTAGGTTTCCGTTGCCAGTGGGCTTTCGTAGTCCAGAGTCTTGGCGGGAGAAATGATCATCAGCATGTCAGCGAACCCTCATTGCAAAAACGTCAGTAACTGGGCTTGGGTAAAAGGCCAGCCCAGTTCTGTGCCTGTATCTTGCCGGCGCAGCACTGGAATACGGGTGCCATAGCGCTTCACCAGATCTTCTGACTGGGCAATGTCGACCACATCAACCGGGACTGGCTCCGGCATGGGCGTGCTGACCAAAAGTGCCTCGGCCAGCTCGCACAGGTGACAGTTAGAGGTGGTGTAAAAGATCAGTGTCATTATTTTTTGGGCTGCGCATCTATTTGTTGACCATTAACGCCCTGGCTATCTTTCCCCATCAGGTAAAGGTAAACCGGCATCAACTGCTCAGGGTCTGGGTTTTTCTTGGGATCTTCAGCAGGGTAGGCCAACACTCTCATGCCCGTGCGGGTAGCTCCTGGGTTCAGGCTGTTTACACGGATGTTATTGCGTTCGTCGTCCAGCTCATCGGCCAGCAACTGAGCCAGACCTTCAATCGCGAATTTGGAAACCGCATAAGCGCCCCAGTAGGCTCGGGCCTGGCGCCCAACACCTGATGAGGTGAAAATCATCGAAGCACTGTCGGATTGGCGCAGCAGTGGAATCATGGCTTTGCTAAGCAAGAATGGTGCTGTGGCATTCACCTGCATGACTTTGTTCCAGGTTTCCGGATCATACAGCTCAACAGGGCTGCGGGATCCAAGAATGCCAGCATTATGAAGCAGCCCATCCAGGCGCCCAAAGTTTTCTTCGATGGTCATGGCCAGTTCTTCATAGTCTTTCATTGCCGCGCCTTCGAAGTTCATGGGGACCAATGCCGGCTGGGGATGCCCTGCAGCTTCGATCTCATCATAAACTTCTTCTAGCCGGGCCAAAGTACGACCCACCAGAATTACAGTAGCGCCGTGGGCGGCATAGGCTTTTGCAGCAGCACGACCAATACCGCTGCCCGCTCCGGTTACCATGACAATGCGGTCTTTTAACAGATCGGCGGGAGCCTGGTAATCATGCATAACCTGTCTCCGTATTCAGGGCTGTTTCCGGCCGGTTGCGGCCAGTGATGAAATATTTGGGCATTATTGTAACAGCTTTGCCAAGTCGCTGACGGTGTCTGCGATGGTATCGGCTTGCCACAGATCAACCGTTTCGGGCTGTTCGATATAGCCATAGCGTACAGCGATGGTGTACATACCTGCCTTGCGGCCTGCTTCGATGTCGCGCTCGTGATCCCCAACATAGATTGCCCGCCCGGGCTCAGCATTGATCTCTTTGCAGGCCAGAAACAGTGGTTCTGGGTGGGGTTTTCGGTTGGTCACATGGTCTGGGCAGATCAGAGTTGCACAGCGCTTCTCTAACCCCAGGGCTGTAATAAGAGGGGCCGCAAAACGAACGGGTTTATTGGTAACAATGCCCCACGGGATTTTTTTGGCTTCCAGGTCACGAAGCAACGTATCCATGCCTTCAAATAGCGTTGTTTCTTCCGCAATGCCTGCTTCATAAAGATCTAAAAATGCGGTGTGCTTATGTAAATAACCATCTTGTTCGGGTTCCAGGTTGAACCCCAGTCGCACCATAGCCCTGGCACCATTGGAAACGGAGCGCCGGATGTGTTCCGGTGCCAGAGGTTCAAGGTTGTGTTGTTGCCGAAGCTGGTTCAGACAGCGAATGAAGTCTGGAGCTGTATCAATCAGCGTGCCATCTAAATCAAACAGAACCGCAGAGGGTTTGGCTTTAGTTTTCACGAATATCCCGGGCATGCATCAGGTAGTTTACATCCACATCACGACCGAGCTTATAGCTTTTGGTGATGGGGTTATAAGTCATGCCGGTAAGTTCCTGGATTTCAAGGCCTGCATGGCGCAAGTGGTCCGACATTTCTGAAGGGCGAATGAATTTCTTCCACTCGTGAGTGCCCTTAGGCAGCATGTTCATGATGTATTCCGCACCCACAATAGCAAACAGGAATGATTTGGGGTTTCGGTTGATGGTTGAGACAAACATGTGTCCGCCGGGACGAAGCATGGCGGCGCAGGCCTTAATGATGGACGCCGGATCTGGTACATGTTCAAGCATTTCCAGGCAGGTTACGGCATCATATTGGCCTGCGTGTTCCGGATCACGTGCCAGTTCTTCAATTGTGGTCTGTCGGTAATCCACTTTTACGCCAGACTCCAGGCCATGTAGCCGGGCCACATTCAAAGGAGCTTCGCCCATATCGATGCCGGTTACGTGGGCACCACGCCGGGCCATGCCTTCAGATAACAGACCACCGCCGCAGCCCACATCGAGAACCCGCTTTCCGGCAAGGGAAACCCGTTCGTCAATGAAGTTCAGACGCAGGGGGTTAATGTCGTGAAGTGGTTTGAATTCACTGGTTGGGTCCCACCATCGGCTGGCCAGTGCCTCAAACTTGGCAATCTCTTTGTGGTCTACGTTCTGGTTGCTCATGCTTGCACCTGGTTTGAAAAATTAACTGAGAATGTGTTTTTGCCAGTCTTGAACCCGAATCATCAGGTCCGGCACATCAATTCGGGTCAACCGGCCATCCTGTAACTGTGGTACGCCGTGAATCCAGCTGTGGCTGACTGCTCGCCCGTGATTGCTGTAAACCAGATGCGAGGCTGGGTCATAGACGGGCTGCAGGAACGGATCACTCAGGTCGACTGCGATGAGGTCTGCCAACTTGCCGGCAATGAGTGAGCCCAGTTCATGTTCACGGCCCAGTGCCCGGGCGCCATTCATGGTCGCCATTTCAATAGCCTTATGGGCCGACAGTGCTGTGGCGTCTTCGGCTACCACCTTAGCGACCATGGCGGCCGATTTCAGTTCACCGAACAGGTCCAGGTCGTTATTGCTGGCTGCGCCATCGGTACCGATGGTGACATTCATTCCGCTGTCGATGAGCTTTTGAACAGGGCACAGGCCGCTGGCTAATTTAAGGTTGGATTCAGGGCAGTGAACAATGTGCCCGCCGGCTTGGTTCAGAAGCTCTACATCGGCTTCGTTAATCTGAGTCATGTGAACGTACTGGCTGTTGCTGCCCAGCACGCCCAAGTCAGCCATGCGGGCAACCGGGCGTTGGCCTGATACTTTCAGTGCTTCTTCTACCTCGAAAGCAGTTTCATGCAAGTGAATCTGGATAGCTGCACCGGTTTTTTCTGATAGCGCTACAGCAGCCTTCAGGGGCTGGTCAGACACGGTATAGGGCGCATGAGGGCCTATCGCCGGCATGATGTAGCTATCTTTGCGCCACTGCGCAATGAGGTCAGTGCCTTTAGCCAAGTATTCATCCGGGCCGGAGCCCCAAACGGTTGGCATATCGATAAGTGGAAAGCAGATCTGTGCACGCATACCAATGTCGTGAGCGGCCTGAGCCGTGACCTCGGGAAAGAAGTACATATCAGAGAAGGTTGTGGTGCCAGTGCGCAGCATTTCAGCCATAGCCAGTTTGGAACCATCCAGAACAAACTGCCCGGACACAAACTTGCCCTCGGCAGGCCAGATATGTTCGTTCAGCCAGGTCATCAATGGCAGATCGTCGGCCATTCCACGGAATAGGGACATGGCAGTGTGACCGTGCAGGTTGATCAGGCCTGGCAATACGACATGCTGTTGGAGGTTAATTGTTTCCCGGGTACGGTATTTCTGGTCTGCATCCGTTTGGGGTAAAACCGCCGCTATGCGGCTGCCCTGAAGAATGACGGCCTGGTGTTCCAGAACGACGCCAAAAGGTTCAACGGGAATTAGCCAGCGGGCGTTAATCCGGGTGTCGGCTGCTGTGATGGTGTTTGCCGTCATTAACCTGCCTTGGAGGGTTGGGGGCACGGAGTCTGCGTGCCGGAAATTTCAACTGGCAAGTATAGCGAGCCACCACCGGTAGAACTACCCCGGCAACTGAGCCAGTGGAGGTATAAACCTGCAGGTAAAACGCTATACTGCGCCTTTTCTGGGCTGCAAATGGAGCTGTGTATGGCAATTTCTACCGACCAACGATCGATGGGGGCTGTAGCTATGCGCTGGCATGGCGACAGGTTAGAGCTTTTGGATCAGCGCTTGCTTCCTGCTGGCGAACACTGGGTCACCGCAGCAGATGCCTCCGCTGTTGCTCAGTGTATTGCTGATATGGTGGTTCGTGGCGCTCCGGCCATCGGCATCAGTGCGGCTTATGGGGTTGCCCTGGCGGCTTACAATGCCCGTGGCAACAGTAACTGGAAGGCTGCGGTCAGGCTAGCCATTGATGAGTTGGCACAATCCCGGCCAACCGCGGTTAATTTGTTTTGGGCGCTTCAGCGGATGGAACAGACTTTCCTGACTTGCGCGTCGCCGGGTGAGGCTGTTGAGCTGTTGGCTGCTGAGGCGGTGTTGATACATGAGGAAGACTTGGCTGCCAACTTAGCTATGGCGGATCACGCACTGGATGTGATGAACCCGCAGCAAGCTATTGGTGTGTTAACCCACTGTAATACGGGCGCACTCGCAACGGGTGGTTATGGTACGGCTTTAGGCGTGATTCGTCGCCTCCATGAGCGCCAGTTGCTGGACAGGGTGTATGCCGATGAAACCCGGCCTTGGTTGCAGGGTAGCCGCCTGACCGCCTGGGAGCTTATGCAGGATAATATTCCCGTCACGCTTAATGCGGATGGTGCAGCAGCAGCCATTTTGGCCAGTGGTAAGGTGAAATGGGTGCTCGTAGGAGCTGACCGGATTACAGCTAATGGTGATGTTGCCAACAAAATTGGTACATACAGTCTGGCGGTATTGGCCCGTTACCATAATGTGGGGTTCATGGTGGTGGCTCCGTCCAGTACGGTGGATATGGCCCTGGTATCTGGTACGGAAATTCCGATTGAAGAGCGTGAAGGAACGGAGGTTCGTGAAATTCGGGGTATACCTCTGGCACCTGCAGGAGTGGATGTGTTTAATCCAGTGTTTGATGTTACGCCGGCAGGCTTGATTGATGCCATTGTTACTGAAAAAGGTGCCGTGAGGAAACCTGATCTCGCCGGAATGAGGGCGTTATTTGCCTGAAGGGGGGGCTGGCTCTTCTGAATCCTGCGTGTGAAGGCTGGCTTTCAGTTCTGCCATTTCTATTTCTTGCTGTTCGATAAAGTGCATCGACATTTCAAAGCTGTTTCGGGTAAATTCCAGGACTTTCCTGAACCCTTCGTCAGAAAGGTTTCGGGCATCGTCGTGGCGGCGGAATATATTGATGAACTCCCGTTCCCGTTCGAATTGCAGGGGTATCCGGCCTATCCCCCAGTCGTTCAGGATTTGCCAGACTTCCGGGTTGTAGTTCCGGGTGGTGCGCATGATGAAGGGAATCGGGTCGTTTCTGGCTATGAGTGCGGCAAATCTGAGAATCAGCTCGAAGGATAGGGTGGCGGTGCCGTTTTCAATGGCTTCAAGCAGGGATTTGTCTTTCAGGTTCAGGGCCTCGCTCATTTCTGAAAGCGTGAGCCCGGCCACTTCTCGGATGTCCTTGAGAGATTGGCCAGCGGTCAGCATGGCCCTGAGTTGATCCTGTGAGTTAACGAGCGCTCGCCCGACTCTGAGCGAGGTGTCAGTAGCTTTGGCTCCGAATCTCAGGGCCGAACCGGTAAACCCGACAATACGATCCAGAATCCCTTCCGGTGTTTTATTGCGATTTTCCGTAGTGGCTATGCCTTCCGCTTCCTCCATAGAACGCATGGCGTGCAGGGCGTCCAGCAGCATGTCCTGGAACGCCTGAGCTTTTTTCAGACTGTCGCCTTGAGTTCCGGGAGAGGCATGCCGGGTCATGGTTTTATGGCGCCTCGGTTTTGGCGGCGAACCGGGTAGGTGTCAGTATGGATGCCATGCGTTGGTCCAGATCCAGCAAGTCGGCCATGATGTGGCCGCCTTCGCGAATCACGAAGTCCAGTTCTTCATCTGTCGTGTCCAGATTTTCGGCCTGCTCATCCTGCCATTTTTCCAGATCTTCCAGTGTGTCAAATGGTTCATCGCCACGTAGTTCTCGGCGGGCATTTGCAATGGTCAGTCGGGTATTTTCTACCTGATTGTGTTGGGCTGTTCTTTCCTTAAGGTTAAGACTCACGTAGTCGATCTGGCGTTGCTGGTTAAGGAAGTCTATTTCCTTTTGCAGCAGGCTGAATTCCGGGCTGGTTTCAAAGCGGTCAGCGTGTCGTGAACGCAGTTCTTCGATGATGCCGCTGAAATCGAAATAGCGAGTGTGGGGTACGGCTTCAATCTGATCCCAGGGAAGAGCATGATCCAGCGCATCTTCACCAATTCTGGTTTTATCAATACGGGAAGGGATCTCGATGTCAGGGATCACGCCTTTGTGTTGAGTAGAGCCACCGGAAACCCGGTAAAATTTGGATTGAGTGATTTTCAACTGCCCATGGTTAAGTGGGCGTACAGCCTGAACAGTGCCTTTACCAAAGGTTTGAGAACCAACGACCAGGCCGCGGCCGTAATCCTGAATGGCACCTGCAAAAATTTCTGAAGCGGAGGCGCTCATGCGGTTGACCAAAACGACAAGCGGGCCGTCGTAGACAACCGTCGGGTCTTCGTCGTTCAGTACCTGGACATTGTTGTTAGCGTTGCGTATTTGAACGGTAGGACCTTTATCGATAAACAGGCCGACAAGGTCGTTGGCTTCGTGTAATGCGCCACCGCCGTTGTTGCGAAGGTCTATCACAACACCGTCAACACCATCCTGCTTGAGTTCGTTAATCAGTTTACGTACGTCACGGGTGGTGCTTTTATAGTCGGGATCGCCAGCCTGCATGGCCTGGAAGTCAGCGTAAAAGGTGGGGATGGTGATGACACCGATGTTGTAGGTTGCTCCATGCCTGTCCAGCCTGATGAGGTCTTTGCTGGCGCTTTGCTCTTCCAGCTTTACTTCATCACGATTGATGGCAATGCTGCGAGTAACTGTTTCATCGGAAGCGTTCGCTGGTATTACTTCCAGAGAAACGGTTGAGTTACGAGGACCTCGGATCAGATCCACTACTTCATCAAGGCGCCAGCCGATGACGTTGACAGGTTCTTCACCCTCTTGAGCTACTGAAACAATTCTGTCTGCAGGCTGCAGCTGTCCTTGTTTGGACGCAGGGCCGCCAGGCACCAGGCGAACCACTTTGGTGTATTCGTTGTCTGACTGAAGAACCGCCCCGATGCCTTCCAGAGACAAGCTCATGTTGATGTTGAAGTTTTCAGACGTACGTGGTGAAAAATAAGACGTGTGTGGATCCCACATGCCAGTGAACGCGTTCATGTAGGCCTGAAATGCATCTTCACTACGAGCTTGATAAGCACGCTTAAGCTGGCCTTCGTATCGGCGTAACAGGGTTTCTTTTATAGTGTCGTCATCGTTACCGCTCAGCCGTTGAGCCAGGACGGCATTTTTGATGCGCTTGATCCAGAGTTTGTCCAGAGCGGCTTTGTCTGCTTCCCATTGGCTATCTGAGCGGTCAACACGAATTTTCTCGGTGGTGCTGAAGTCCAGCTCGGAAATGTCGTTTTCAACAATATCCCGGGCAAATTTGAGGCGTTCGATAATGCGCTGCTGAACCAGGTTGTAGATATCAAACCCAGGTTGCAATTGGCCGGTCTTCAGGGCCGAACCGAGTCGATTCCTGACATTACTCAGGGCGTCAATATCTTGCTGAGTCAGATAAACGCGCTGGCTGTCCAGGTAGTTCAGGTAGGCGTCAAATACATCGCTTGATAATTCGTCGCTGATGCCAAGGTCGCGGAAGTGTGTGAACTGTAACTGACGGGCAATCAGAATATTTGCCCGTGCCTGATCAATGGTGGGGGACACCGGTTGATACACGGCGGGTTCTTCAACTTTTGCCTGTAAACCGGACAAGCCGGGAATGAGTAGGGCAATGCTAAACGCCGCGCTTAGCCCAGCTTTTTTGATAAGCGTGGACCGGTGGCTACGGGGCATGGCTTTTTCCGCAATGGTCATATTAAACATACCTGGCGATACTGGGCTTTTTATACTTGTCAGTCTGGCTGACAGTGGTTATTACCCGTGACTAGTCAATTTATTGTAGGCAACTGCTACACCTGTTGCCATAGGCCAGGTGTATAGCTTGGTGACAATATGTCCATATAAGTTGCAGCTTTAGACTATAGGTTGGGACTTTTGGCGGGAAGTAAAGGGGGAGAGTGGCCGAAGGGAAGCCCTCCGGCCTGCAGGCACTTATACAAAGATTTCGTTGTTTTCGGCTTTTTGTAGCAGCAAGGCCGGGGGGGTGAACCGTTCGCCGTATTTTTCGGCCAAGGTTCTGGCTCGCTCAGCAAAGGCTCGTACGCCATACTGGTTCACAAACTGGATGGCTCCGCCGGTCCACGGAGCGTAACCAATACCGAAGATGCTGCCGATGTTGGCATCTTCAACGGTGCGCAGCACGCCTTCCTCCAGACATCGGATGGTTTCGATCGCCTGAATGAACAGAATGCGGTCTTTTAGGTCCTGGAGTTCAACGCTACGTGCTTTTTCCTGGTTAACAAACAGGCTCTCCAGTCCAGGCCAAAGGTATTTCTTGCCCTTTTCCGGATACTCATAGAAACCAGCACCCGACGTTTTTCCCTTACGGTTGTGGGTGTCGACCATGGCATCGATAATGGCTTCGGCGGGATGCGGTTGCCATGTTCCACCTGCTGCCTCTGTGTCTTTCTTGCTTTGTGCCCGGATGTGTTGCATCAGAGTCATACTGACTTCGTCAGAAATGGCCAGCGGACCAACAGGCATGCCAGAAAGAAGGCCAGCATTTTCAATGCTGGATGGGTGGATGCCCTCGGCCAGCATGCTGATGCCTTCGTTTACAAAGGTACCGAATACCCGGGATGTGAAGAAACCACGGCTGTCATTGACAACAATCGGGATCTTGCCGATCTGCTGTACATAGTCGAAGGCGCGAGCCAGGGTGTCATCGGAGGTTTTTTGACCAACAATAATTTCTACCAGCTGCATTTTGTCAACCGGCGAAAAAAAGTGCAGGCCAATAAAATTATCTGGCATGCTTGAGGCTTCGGCTAACTGAGTGATGGGGATGGTGGACGTGTTTGATGCAAAGATACCTTTAGCCGCCATTTTGGGTTCGGCCTCCTGAGTGACCTTGGCTTTCAGGCCGCTGTCTTCGAAAACAGCTTCAATGATCAGGTCACAACCACTCAAATCTTCCACGCTGTCGGTTGCGGTAATGCGGGCCAGAATTTCGTTTTTCTGTGCTTCTGTCATACGGCGACGGCTGACTTTTTTGAGCAGTATGTTTTCGGAATAGCTTTTACCTTTTTCGGCGTTTTCTACAGATACGTCTTTTAGCACGACGTCAATACCGCGGCTGGCGGTGGCGTAGGCTATGCCAGCCCCCATCATTCCTGCGCCGAGAATGCCGACTTTTCTGAAGGTTTCTTTCTCTACGCCGTCAGGGCGACTTCCGCCGGCTTTGATGGCATTTAACTGGAACCAGAAAGTGTTGGTCATGTTTTTCGCGACCTGGCCGGTGACCAGTTCTGTGAAGTAACGGGTTTCGATCAGGCTGCCGTTATCGAAATCTACCTGAGCACCTTCAACCGCAGCCGCCAGAATGCGCTCGGGTGCGGGATAACAGCCTTTGGTTTTCTGGCGCAACATGGCCGGTGCGATGGCTAGTTTCTGGGCCATGGCGGGATGATGTGGCGCACCGCCGGGTAGCTTGAAGCCTTTTTTATCCCATGGCTGCTGGCACTTTGGGTTAGCTTCAATGAAGGTGCGGGCCTTGCTCATCATGTCTTCAGGTGAATTGGCCAGGTCATCGATGACGCCGGCTTTCAGAGCTGCTTTGGGGTTCAGCTTCCTGCCTTCCATCAGTAATGGGAAGGCGGCTTCCAAACCGATCATTCGTGGTAGGCGCTGGGTGCCACCACCACCAGGCAGCAGCCCCAGTGTTACTTCTGGCAAGCCTAGCTGAGTGCTGTCGTTATCGAGCGCGATGCGGTGATGGCAGGCCAACGCAATTTCCAGTCCACCACCCAGAGCGGTGCCGTTGATGGCAGCAACAACGGGTTTGCCACAGGTCTCCAGGAAGCGCATGTCGGCTTTCAGGGCATCAACCATAACTTCGAAGTCTTTGGCTTGTTCCCGGGTTACCTTGTGCAGTTCGTTCAGGTCACCGCCGGCAAAAAAGGTTTTTTTGGCGGAGGCGACGATGATGCCTTTGATGTTGTCCAGGTCACGTTTGACCTGGTTGACGGTGTCCGTCAGAGCGGCCCGGAATTCGCCGTTCATAGTGTTGGCGGATTGGCCTGGCATGTCGATAGTGAGGGTTAGAATCTGGTCTGAACCCAGGTCATATTTAATTGCGGTCATGGTCGGTTCCTTGTTCATGGAAGTGGGTTTCAAACGCGTTCGATGATGGTAGCAATGCCCATGCCGCCGCCAACACACAGCGTCGCGAGGCCGTAGCGTAATTCGCGGCGCTCCAGCTCATCGAGCAGTGTGCCCAGGATCATCGCGCCGGTAGCACCTAGCGGGTGGCCCATGGCGATAGCTCCACCGTTAACGTTCACTTTCTCATCAGGAACAGACAGTTCTTTCTGGAAGCGCATTACTACAGAGGCGAAAGCTTCATTTACTTCAAACAGGTCTATCTGATCGACCGTCATTCCGGCTTTTTTTAATGCTTTCAGGGCTGAGGGGGCCGGGCCTGTCAGCATGATGGTGGGGTCGGTGCTGGTGACGGCGGTAGCGACAATGCGGGCACGTGGTTTCAGGCCCAGTTCCTTACCCTTGGCTTCACTGCCAATCAGCATGGCAGTGGCTCCGTCAACGATGCCGGATGAGTTGCCGGCATGGTGTACATGGTTGATCTTCTCAACGTAGTGGTATTTTTCGCGAGCTACGCCGTTAAAGCCCATTTCCCCCATCATCTGGAAAGATGGCTTAAGGCCGGATAATGATTCCAGGGTGGTGTCAGCGCGAATGTGTTCATCGTGGTCCAGAATAACCACGCCGTTCTGGTCCGTAACTGGCACGATAGATTTTTTGAAGAGGCCGTTCTCCCAGGCTTTGGCGGCTTTTTGCTGAGATCGTACGGCAAAACTGTCGACGTCTTCACGACTAAAGCCGGCAAGGGTGGCAACTAAGTCTGCACCGATACCCTGAGGCATGAAACCCGTTTCCAGGTTAGTGGCCGGGTCGGTTGCCCAAGCACCGCCATCCGAGCCCATAGGTACGCGGGACATGCCCTCAACACCTCCGGCAACCACCAGATCCTCCCAGCCCGATCGTACTTTCATTGCTGCAAGATTGACGGCTTCAAGTCCGGACGCGCAGAAACGATTCAGAGTTACGCCCGCTACTGTTTCGTCCCAGCCTGCGGCCAGTGCTGCAGTTTTGGCGATGTCTGCACCCTGATCACCAACGGCCGTAACACATCCCATCACAATGTCATCAACCTGGGCAGTCTCCAGATGGTTGCGTTCCCTCAGTGCATTGAGCACGGTCGTCAGCAGGGTAATGGGCTTAACGCTATGCAGTGAACCATCTTTCTTGCCGCGACCGCGGGGGGTGCGAACCGCATCAAAGATATACGCCTCGGTGGACATGGTTATTCCTCTGTTAATTGTTCTTGGTGAAACTGGATGCAGTAACCATAGCCGCAATGGGTTGTTGGTGGTAATGACAGTGGCTGCCAATCCCATTGGCAAAATTGCTCAGCGCTAAGGCTTGGGGAGGAATAAAAATCCCTGGTCGCAGTCGGGCTGGCCAGGGATTATTTAAAGCTACAATACGGGAGGCGGGGCTAGTCTATTTGTGCCAGCGCTGTCAGAGCTTGATTCAGGCGACTGGCATTTTCGGCGGTAATGTCTTCAGCGTCAGGGTGTAAGCACCAGAGTGCCACCAGTTTCTCCAGTTCTTTGGTAGGGGAGGTAGTTTCATTATTGCCCATGCTATCTGTCAGGCGCTGAACCTGAATTTCCATCCGGCGGGTCTGGTCTTGCTCCGGCGAGGGGGTGCCTGTCAGGATTTCAGCCCGTATTGCCAGGTCGCGGCCATTGATGGTGCCGGATGCTTCGGCCAGAGTATTCCAATGCGGAGGTGTGGACTCTTCTGATAGTTGCTTTTGAGCTTTGTCATTGATCAGCGTCTGCCACTCAGCCACGGTTTGCCGGAACTTTTTGTCTTGAGTGATCCGGTTGAGGCGTTGCTTCAGCTTTTGCAACTGATCCTTTGCAGAATGAGACAAGGGCTCATTGGCCAGTGAGTTTATGGCTTCGCGGGCTTCGTTCAGAATGTTGTCGTCTGTAGCTGTTCCAATATCCTGATACTTGCTTAGCGCTTCCTGTGCAGCTATATCGGCTTGTTCGCTGGCATGTTGCTGAGCTGTACGTTGTGCGTCACGGCGCGCAAAAATTTCGTCACAGGCTTTGCGGTAGGCCTGCCACATTTTGCGGTCTTCCCTGTGCCGGGTTATGCCCACCTTGGTCCATTCAGCTTGCAGGGATTTAGCCTGTTCCATAGCTTCCTGGAGGGGCTCGTGGTTAATCAGGGCCTGGGCCTTTTCAACAATAGCCTGCTTTTGGGCTTCGTTCTTTTTGCGCTCTTCATCCAGCGGGCGTTCGAGCTGCTTCAACAGATCATCAAATTGTTTCTGTGCCTGGCGGTTGTCGCGAAAGTCTACTGGCCATGCATCTTTCCATTCCTGCCGTGCTGTCTGATAAATTCGCTCAACGGCCTT
Source organism: Marinobacter sp. (assembly GCF_041595835.1). Lineage (GTDB taxonomy): Bacteria > Pseudomonadota > Gammaproteobacteria > Pseudomonadales > Oleiphilaceae > Marinobacter. The sequence goes on from NZ_JBFHJO010000020.1 coordinate 36,440, forward strand.
CCAGTCTATGGTTGACCAGTCGGCGTTCGCCAAGAAGTTAGCGAGTTCGCTGCAAATAGCTTTGCGCTTTTGGAGATTGGCCTGTTTCAGATCAGATTTTGCTTCGAAATAGATCTTGCACGGCTCATAGGCCCGGTCTGAGGCAGCTTTGAACCGGGTCCAGAGGGATCTGTCTGAAGAACCTCCCAGTTCACGCCAGTCGTTTTGCAGCTCTTTTATCCGCTCAGCTTTGGCTTCCGGTTCCATGGGCTGGTCGGCCAGGTATTCCATTTGTTCGCAAAGAGCGATTTGTTTCGGTTCAGTTGCGAAGCCTTGCCAGTCGCTGAGTTCGCGGAACTGACCTGTCAGCAACTGTATTCGGGCCTGCAGGTTCTTCCGGTTGTGATGGTCCAGTTGCTGAAACAGGTGTTGCACGGCTTTGATCAGCTGTTTGGATTCTTTGAACCGCCGAGCTTCAAGCGCAGCTTCCAGTTCCGGTAATGTGTCTTTGAGTTTGGCGGCAAGGGCCTGCTGTTTTTCGTGGCGGCCGTCTGTTGCTTTTGGTGTTTTCGGTTTTCCAGTCAACTTGCGGATCAGGGCAAGGCTGGCTGGCTGTGCAAAGCCTGAAGGCCACTCCAGTTGTTTCAGTAGTTCACTGGCCTGTTTGCGGTGATCGTCGGTGGCTTGGTCAGATTCGACGGCCTGAACCAGTGTGGTGATCGTGTCTTTTTCCTGCGCCATCCAGCGTACAGCATTCAGGTAGCTCCGCAGCGAGAGCATGTGTTGCTCGTAAGCCTCTTGTTCGCTTTTATCAACCGAAGTGTCGCGGGTTGCCTCTAACCAACGGTTTTCTTGGGTTTTTTGAAGTGCATCCAGGGCGGAAGCCGAGGGGAGGTCGTTGGCATCCTGGGCTTTCAAATCGGAGAGCGTGCCTTTAAGCAACTCTAACGTTTCAAGCCGCTGGCGCGCCTGTTCTTGCTGGAGCTCTTCTTTTTGGCGAGCTTCTTCCATCTCTTGTAGGCGTTCACGGCACTGGTGTACAGCTTCCAGGAACTGCTGAGTCTGCTCGGGGGTGGCATTGATTTCTATTGCCCGCCATTGGTCCTGAAGCGTCTCAAGGCGTGCCTTGAAGAGTTTGGTGTTTTCACTGCTGGCTTGTTCCTGAGCTTGGCTGACCAGGTCTGTGATTCGCTGGTGGGTGGCGGCTTCGTTAGCCTGCTGTTCCCTCAGACGTTGGAGCGACTGGCGGACAGTCTGATAAACGCCTTTGTCACGACCCTTTGAATGTTTCTGAACTTGTTGAAGTAAGGCTTCATCAAGAATGCCTTTTGCGGCTTCCAGCCGGATAGATGCGGTTACACCGTCAATTGCCAGTTCCGCTAATTCGGATTGTGCAGGATTGTTTGCAAGCCGTTGTTCTTGTGCTTCCCGAAGCGCTTTTCGGTGGTCTGCCTCTGTTGGCTGGCTTGGTTCAGGTTTTACGGGTGCCCTTGTGCTGGTGGTCTTGTTTGCTTTGCGGGACTTGAACAGTTTCTGAATGAATGCAGCCATAAAAGGTATCCTTCGGGATTGAAACCAGTCTGCGGTGTCGGCAAAGTAGTCCGCCACCGGCCGTCGGCACACAGTTGTATGTCGGGTAGTTGATATTCGGGCGCTAGTCTAGCGTTTAGCGAGCGCATGCGGGAAGGGGCTATATGGGAAAAGATTCAAAACAGGAAGATCCGGAGTATAAAGCCCGGTCGGTAGCCCTGCGTCTGCTGGCAAGGCGCGAGCATAGTCGCTATGAGCTTTCACTGAAGTTACGACAAAGAAAGATCGGAAAAAACGTGATCGATTTAGTGCTGGATGATTATGAAAAAGAAGGTTGGCTAAATGACGCCCGGTTTGCCGACATCTATGCTCGTCAGCGCATGGATGTTGGGTATGGGCCGCTTCGCATCATGGCGGAACTGCAGCAAAGAGGTGTTCATCAAAGTCCGGAATGTCTGGCAGAAATGTCTGATGCAGACTGGTGTCGTTTGGCGGCCCAGTTGCGGGATAAGCGGTTTGGTCTTGACTCAGTTAGCAATGATTTGCAGGAAAAGCTCCGGCAGGCAAGATTTTTGGCTCGTCGAGGGTTTTCTTCTGCACAGGTAGAAAAAGCGCTGAATATGGATGATCTGGATGAGGTCTGGGCGATAGATGGCTGACGCCTAGAGCGTGGGCGGTATCAGGCTGAGTTCTGGTGGCAACGCCGCTCTCAGGTCTGGTGTTTCAGACAGAGGGCTTGCTTCGCCGGGCTCTTCTTCTGTATTTGTGGTGAGTTCACTCAAGGCTAATTGTTGCTCCTGATCGTCAGCTTCGTTTTTGTCGAGCGCCGGTATCCTGGCCAGAACATCGTAATATCTCCGGATGTTTTGAACGTATGCTACGGGTTCGTGCCCCCTGGCATATCCGAAGCGGGTTTGTGAATACCACTCCTTCTTGGCCAGTAACGGCAAAAATTCTTTCACATCCATCCAGCGGTCAGGATCCTTGCCTGCTGACTCAGTCAGCCTTCGGGCATCCTCCAGATGGCCATAGCCAACATTGTAAGACGCGAGGGCAAACCAGGTTCTGTCAGGCTCCGGAATTCGGTCAGGGATTTTCTCGTAAACCAGCTTGAAATACCGGGCCCCACCTTCAATGCTTTCCTCTGCATCCAGGCGGTTGTTGATACCGATATATTTTGCTGTTGTTCTGGTCAGCATCATCAGGCCGCGCACACCGGTGGGAGAGACAGCGTTTGGGCGCCAGTGAGACTCCTGATAGCCAATAGCGGCTAAAAGCCGCCAATCTATGCCTGTTTCACGAGCATGACTTTCAAACATAGCCTGATAGCGGGGAAGCCTGTTTTCCAGGTGATGCATAAAGGTGCGGGCGCCGACATAACTCAGTCGGTCGAGGTGACCATAAAACCGTTCTGCCAGTTGTGCTTTGGAGCCGTCTTCATCGGAACGCTCCATAAACTGTTGCACCGCATTGGCTAAAGAGTCGTCCTGTTGTGGAGGGAAAAGCCAGACAAGTTCCTGAGGTTCGCTCAGGGAAAATGCCTCTTTAACCATCGGGTAGAAAACGTGATTGAGGTCTAGCTCGTTTGAGGAAATAACGGCATAAGGTAGTTCGCCGCTATCCACTTTAGCCAGTAAGTCGGCAGCGTCCAGCCCCGGGTGGATACGGATCTCTGGCCGGTTGGCGGCAGGTTTTGAGATGATCAGGTGTTCGTGGTTACTGTCGGCGAGCAGATGTAATGTCTGGTCTGACAAGTCTTCAAGAGACGACGGGGCGGGGTGGTCCCGGTGATACACAACAATAGATTGGGCGCTGATGCCAATAGGTACTGGATGGAACTCATTCTCGAAATCAGGCCGATTGATTAATCCGGCAAGGCCGATATGGGCGTAGTTTTGCTGCAGGATGGACAGAATTTCGGAGTTGTCCTCAGCTACTCGAACCCTGAGCTCAACACCTAACTCCTCTGCGAATTTACGAGCAAGTTCATAGTCGTATCCCGTGGGGCCTTCTTGTTCTTCATAATAAATAGAGGGCGCAGCACGGGTGATAACGTGCAAAACCCCTTCGTTTTTCACTGTTTGAAGGGTGCTTGGCTGGGAGCAGCCGCTGCCGGCAAAAATGGCCGTCAAGCTAAGCGCAGTGATTGCGCTGGCGTTTCGTAACATATTGATAAGTTGCGACAAATCCTTGTTCTCCGAAAAAGCCCAATGTTCAGGGAACTACGTGGCTACGGCCACTCTCCTGTTGTTTGATGCCCCCGGCTATCCTTGCAACGAATTAATAATCTCTTCTTGTGCGGCTGCGGTCAATTGGCGTGGTTAATAACTACGCAAAATAATGTTAATAATACACCCACGAAAGGCATCACCTTACCCTGTATCCCGGCGGCGGTTTCAAGTATCATGGCCGCCTTTCAGAAAGACGTCCCCCGATTCTTCGCGCGATACAGGTTGATATCATGCTTGAACTTCGCGGCGCGCCAGCGCTCTCGCCCTTTCGTTCCCGCAAACTGCATTCTCGCATCCAGGAAATGGTTCCGGATGTGGAGCATGTCTATGCTGAGTTTATGCACTTTGTGGATCTAGATGACGACCTGTCCGATACGGAACAGGCGATTCTGGACCGGCTGCTTACTTATGGGCCTAGTGTTGAAGTAGAAGCGCAGGATGGAGTTTTGTTCCTGGTGGTTCCACGACCCGGCACACTCTCTCCCTGGTCCAGCAAAGCGACTGACATCGCCCGTAATTGCGGGCTGCGCCAGATTCGCAGAATTGAGCGAGGCATTGCCTATTATGTCCGCGCCAGCCGTAAACTGGATCTGGAGCAGCGGGAGAAAATTGCCGCACTGCTGCACGATCGCATGACTCAGAAAGTTTTTCACGAAATGGGTGGTGCCGAGCTGTTGTTCAGTAATGAAGAACCCCGGCCTCTGGGGCGTGTACCGGTTATCTCCGGTGGACGTGCTGCTCTGGTGGAAGCGAATAGTCGCCTCGGGCTTGCGCTGGCCGACGATGAGATCGATTACCTTGTGACATCTTTTGGCAAGCTGGAACGTGATCCGACTGATGTTGAGTTGATGATGTTTGCGCAGGCGAACTCCGAGCATTGTCGACATAAGATCTTTAATGCGTCATGGGATATTGATGGCGAAGGGCAGGACAAGTCCCTGTTCGCGATGATCAAGAATACCTATGAAATGAACAGTGAAGGTGTGTTGTCTGCGTACAAGGATAACGCGTCAGTCATTGTTGGTAGCGAGGCCGGTCGTTTCTATCCGGCCCCAGGTTCCGGTGTGTATGGCTACAATCGTGAGCCTGTACATATCCTGATGAAAGTGGAAACCCATAACCACCCGACAGCTATCGCACCTTTTGCGGGCGCTGCTACTGGCTCCGGTGGTGAAATTCGTGACGAAGGCGCGACTGGTCGCGGCTCTAAGCCAAAGGCAGGACTTTCAGGTTATACCGTGTCAAATCTGAATATTCCCGGCGCTGAACAGCCGTGGGAAATCGGGTATGGCAAGCCGGGCCGGATTGCTTCGCCGCTGGATATCATGATTGAAGGTCCCATTGGCGGCGCTGCGTTCAATAATGAATTTGGCCGACCAAATCTGGCGGGCTATTTCCGTACTTTCGAGGGAAAAGTTCCCGGGGCTGCCGGCGAAGAGGTTCGCGGCTACCACAAGCCCATCATGATTGCCGGTGGTCTGGGTAATATTCGTGAGCAGGATGTGGAAAAAGGGAATATTCCCGTAGGTGCAAAACTGATTGTGCTGGGTGGTCCGTCCATGCTTATCGGGCTTGGAGGCGGCGCGGCTTCCTCTATGGATTCAGGCTCAAGTAACGAAAACCTGGATTTCGCGTCTGTACAACGTGACAACCCTGAAATGGAGCGTCGCTGTCAGGAAGTCATCGACCGCTGCTGGCAGTTGGGCGACGAGAACCCTATATGCTTTATCCACGATGTAGGTGCCGGTGGCTTATCTAACGCGATGCCAGAGCTTGTTAAAGATGGTGGTCGCGGTGGTAAATTTGAGTTGCGCGACATCCCCAGCGATGAGCCCGGCATGTCGCCGCTGGAGATCTGGAGTAACGAATCTCAGGAACGCTATGTGCTTGCAGTGGCCCCGGATGACTTGGACCGGTTTGATGCACTGTGCCGCCGTGAGCGTTGCCCTTATGCGGTAATTGGCGAGGCTACCGAGGAACACCATCTTGAGCTGGCTGACTCCTATTTCAACGATAAGCCGGTAGACCTGCCGATGGATGTGCTATTCGGGAAGCCCCCGAGAATGCATCGGAGTGTTACTCGTGCTTCGTTCACAAAGCCAATTTTCGATTCTTCGAAAATTGATCTTCAGGATGCAATTCAGCGTGTTCTCCGCTTGCCATCTGTTGGATCGAAGAGCTTTCTGATTACCATTGGTGACCGCACAATCACCGGTCTGGTCGCCCGTGACCAGATGGTTGGTCCCTGGCAGGTTCCTGTGGCCGATGTAGCTGTAACTGCAGCCTCTTTTGATGTGAATGCCGGCGAAGCCATGGCGATGGGGGAGCGCACGCCGCTGGCTGTTATTGATGCCCCGGCATCCGGCCGTATGGCTGTTGGTGAGGCGATCACCAACCTTGCAGCTGCTCCTATAGCGAAACTGTCGGATATTCGTCTTTCTGCAAACTGGATGGCTGCTGCCGGCCATCCGGGTGAAGATGAAAACCTATACGACACTGTGCGTGCTGTTGGGATGGAGCTTTGCCCGGCTCTGGGGATTACTATCCCGGTGGGTAAAGACTCCATGTCCATGAAAACCACCTGGGAGGAAGAAAACGGCGAGCAGAAGAGTGTGACGTCGCCCCTGTCTCTCATTGTCAGTGGTTTTGCACCGGTGACTGACGTAGCCAGAACCCTTACACCTCAGCTTCGAACTGACGTCGGTGAAACTGATCTGATTTTAATTGATCTGGCGGCTGGCCAGAATCGTCTGGGTGGCTCTGCCTTGGCTCAGGTTTACAGTCAGGTTGGAGCGGTTGCTCCCGACCTTGATGATCCTGAAGATATTAAAGCTTTCTTCGCGGTTATTCAGGGTCTGAATTCTGACGGTAAACTGCTGGCTTATCATGATCGGTCCGATGGTGGCTTGTTTGTAACACTGGCGGAAATGAGCTTTGCTGGCCGTGCCGGTGTGAGCGTCAAGCTGGATGGCTTGGCTGAAGACAGTTCCCAGTTTGCCCGTGAGCTGTTTAATGAAGAGCTTGGCGCCGTAGTGCAGGTGCGCCGTGAAGACACGGAGTTTGTGCTGCAACAATTCTCAGCAGCGGGCCTGGGTGACCACACGGGTGTTATCGGGACCTTGAATGATAAGGACCGGATTCAGTTGACGTTTGCTGGCGACCATGTGGTTGATGAGTCTCGGGTTGAGTTGCAGCGTATGTGGGCTGAAACCAGCTACCGGATTCAGTCTCTGCGGGACAATGCTGACTGCGCGCACGAAGAATTTGAGAACTTGCTGGACACTGAAGATCCGGGTCTGAACGCTAACTTGAGCTTTGATATTAATGAAGACGTGGCTGCGCCTTTCATTAACACGGGTGCTCGTCCAAGAGTGGCTGTGCTTAGAGAGCAGGGAGTTAATGGTCAGGTTGAGATGGCTGCTGCCTTTGATCGGGCAGGATTTGAGGCCGTAGACGTGCACATGAGTGATTTGCTGTCTGGCAGGGTGGCTCTCGATGGCTTTAAGAGCCTGGTGGCTTGCGGTGGATTCTCGTACGGTGACGTATTGGGCGCAGGCGAAGGTTGGGCGAAGTCGATTCTGTTCAATGACCGTGTTCGTGACCAGTTTGCTGCATTCTTCAATCGCCAGGATACTTTGGCGTTGGGTGTGTGTAATGGTTGTCAGATGCTGTCCAACCTGCATGAGCTCATCCCGGGCAGTGAAGGTTGGCCTCGTTTTGTACGTAATGAATCGGAACAGTTCGAAGCTCGTTTGGTGATGGTTGAGGTGACCCCGTCTCCCTCTGCTTTTCTGGAAGGGATGACCGGTTCGCGTATGCCGATCGCCGTAGCACACGGTGAAGGGCGTATTGAGTTTGCCTCTGGCAACTCCGCGGGGGCGTTGACGGAAAGTGAGTTGGTCGCATTGCGGTATGTGGACAATCAGGGACAGGTGACGGAGCGTTATCCATACAATCCCAATGGTTCTGAAGGTGGTATTACCGGTGTTACTACTCGCGATGGTCGGGTCACCATAATGATGCCTCACCCAGAACGTGTTTTCCGGGCTGTACAGCATTCCTGGAGGCCGGATGGCTGGCAGGAAGATGGTCCCTGGATTCGCATGTTCAGAAATGCCAGGCGCTGGCTCGGCTAATTGAGCAAACCTGTCCGGTTGGCCTGAAAGCCGATCGGGTAATGTTCCTTTTCTTGGGGCATTATCCGGTCGGCTTTTTTGATTGTACAATATTCACTCTGCGGTCAAAAAACATACAGGTTGGCCTGAAAAAATATGCTAAAAGTGCGGGTCAAGGTCTTGACTCGGGATTTTTATGCACATTTTTTGATGGAAATTGATGGATCTATGATCAAAGAGGGATATAAGCGTTCATTTTTTATTCGAAGTATTTAACCTCTTGAAAAATAAAGATAAAAATAAATGGGTGATTTTGTCGTCAATTTGAGTGAAGGCCTGTAATCATAGGGGTTCAGAGTGGATTCCCCAAAACTTTCCCCAGAGTTATCCACAGAATCTGTGGGTAAGTTCAAAAAAACCTGATTTGTACAAAACTTGTACTATTTGAGGTGCACAGATGTATAAACTTTGCTACTTCGTACCGGAAACCCATCTGGAGAAAACCAAACAAGCTCTCTTTGATGTGGGGGCGGGGAAAATCGGCGACTACGATTGCTGTGCATGGCAATGTGAAGGACAGGGCCAGTTCCGGCCTCTGGCTGGAAGTGATCCCTTTCTCGGCAAGCAAGGAGAGCTGGAAGTTGTTCGGGAATTTAAAGTGGAGCTGGTTTGTTCTGAAAGGGTGGTCAGGAGTGCTGTCGCAGCATTGAAGCAGGCCCATCCATATGAAGAGCCCGCTTATGAGGTGTTGCGACTAGAGGTGCTGTGAGGCTCTTCTTTAGTGATGCGGGGCCTGATGTCGGTAATGTGTACGCCGTAGTTTCCTGTTTCCATCTCGTTAAGAAAGAGTTTCAGGGTTTTCTTCACGGTAGGGAAAGATATTTCATCCCAGGGAATCTCGTCGGCAGCAAACAGTCTGGACTCCAGTGACTCTTCACCGGCACCAAAACTTCCATCCAGAAGTGTGGCTCGATAAAACATGTGCACCTGATTGATGTGAGGAACATCAATGATCGAATACAGACCGTCAATACTGACTTCAGCCAAAGCCTCCTCTCTGGTTTCACGTGCTGCGGCTTCAATGGTCGTTTCAGCATTTTCCATAAACCCGGCTGGTAGGGTCCAGTAGCCGTATCTGGGCTCAATAGCTCTGCGGCAAAGAAGAATGCGCCCATCCCATACGGGTACTGTGCCGGCAATAATCCTTGGGTTCTGGTAGTGAATGGTGTCGCAGCTGACACAAACATAACGGTATCGGTTGTCGCCTTCGGGAATCCTCTGTTCAACCGGTTGGCCGCAAGTGCTGCAATACTTCATCATTTTCCCCGTATACTAAGTGTTCAATGGTAGTCAGTTTAACGGCCAAGGCTGTCATTGTCTCACCCAATGTTGTGAAGTTACCGGAGTAAACAGTGCAAGATCTGTTATCGGAAAAACTGTCGAATTATGCGCCCAGGCAATTGGCTCTGGATTATCCCGAGGCCGGAATCCTGGTGCCCATTACTGACACTCCAGGCAACCCTGAGATGATTTTTACCTTGCGTTCGGCACACCTTAAAACTCATCGTGGTCAGGTTGCTTATCCTGGGGGAAAACGTGATCCTGGAGATGCTTCTTTAGCTGCAACGGCGCTCAGGGAAACCTACGAGGAAATAGGATTGCCGCCTGACCAGGTTCGCGTGATTGCTCCGCTGAGCCAGGTTGTATCATTACATCGGATTCTGGTGACGCCATACGTTGGTATGGTTCCTGCTGATCACGTCTTGAAACCGAACCCCGATGAAATCGAGAGCGTATTTCGTGTTCCAATTTCTTTTTTTCTGGAAGATAAACGGGAGCGTACGGATGCTCTCGGTTTCCAGAACAGCACACTTTATGTGCCCTGTTACAGGTGGGAACGCTACCAGATCTGGGGGTTGTCAGCAGTGGTTCTGGTTGATTTCCTGAATGCTGTGTACGATGCCGGTATCGATATTCTTGAACCGCCGCGCTGAATCACTTGGAGGAATTGATGTTATACCGTCTTGAAAACCGTACACCAGAGTATTCAGGAGGAGGGCAGTTTGTTGCCCAGAATGCCACAGTGATTGGCAGCGTTAAAATGATGGAAAAATCCAGCATCTGGTTCAACGTAGTTGTTCGAGGTGATAACGAACTCATTACCATTGGTCCGGAGTCAAATGTTCAGGATGGTTCTGTCCTGCATACCGATCCGGGTAACCCTCTGACCATTGGGCGTGGAGTGACGGTGGGTCATAAAGCAATGCTTCATGGTTGTCAGATCGGTGACTACTCCCTGATCGGGATAAACGCTGTCGTGTTGAATGGTGCAAAGATCGGAAAGCACTGTCTTATTGGGGCGAATACCCTAATACCTGAGGGAATGGAGATTCCGGATGGCTCTATGGTGGTTGGCTCGCCGGGGAAAATTCGACGAGAGCTTACTGCTAGTCAGAAGACAATGTTGGAAATGAGTGCCCAGCACTATGTGCTTAACGCACAGCGCTATCTGACAAAACTGGAAGAGGTTGATCTCTAGCTATGAAAGTTCGGGATAAAGTGCGCTCCCCTTGCGTGTCAGTCTGCGCTCTGGATGCAAATGATATCTGTATTGGCTGTCAGCGTAGCGGTGACGAAATACTTCGATGGAGCACCATGACAGAGGATGAGCGCCGAGAAGTACTTAAAAACGTTGCAGAACGAGAAAAGCAATTTCAAATCTGAATGAACGGGAAGTAAACCGGAATGACTGACATAGAGCGTACTGTTCGTATCGGAACACCTCTTAAACCGAATGCAACCCGCGTTCTTTTTTGTGGCTCCGGGGAGTTGGGTAAAGAGGTCGTTATAGAGTTGCAGCGATTTGGTGTGGAAGTTATCGCTATTGACAGGTACCCGGATGCGCCTGCGATGCAGGTTGCGCACCGGAGTCATGTTGTCGATATGCTGGACGGCCCCGCTTTGCGAGAAATCATTGAGCGTGAAAAGCCTGACTTGATCGTTCCTGAAATTGAAGCAATCGCAACGTCGGAGCTTGTGAAATTAGAAGGGGAAGGGTACCGGGTGGTTCCAACCGCTCGTGCGGTTAACCTGACAATGAATCGAGAGGGTATTCGCCGTTTAGCTGCCGAAGAACTTGGTCTGGCAACGTCGCCCTATCGTTTTGCGGAAAGTCGTGAAGAATATATTGCAGCGGTAAGAGAAATAGGGTTGCCGCTTGTGGTTAAGCCGGTCATGAGTTCGTCGGGCAAAGGGCAGAGTACCGTCAAAACTGAGGCAGATATTGATGCCGCATGGGAATATGCCCAGACAGGCGGGCGAGCAGGCCGCGGCCGGGTGATTGTCGAAGGGTTTATCGATTTTGACTACGAGATCACTTTGCTGACAGTTAAGCACCGTGGTGGGATTTCCTTCTGTGATCCGATAGGTCACCTCCAGGAAGATGGAGACTACCGGGAGTCATGGCAACCACACCCAATGTCCGGGAAAGCCTTTGATGGGGCGACTCAAATTGCGCGGGCGGTTGTCGAGAATTTGGGTGGGTATGGCTTATATGGTGTCGAGTTATTTGTTAAAGGTGATGATGTTTGGTTTTCTGAAGTATCACCGCGACCGCATGACACAGGCCTGGTTACATTGATGTCACAGGATTTGTCTGAGTTTGCGCTGCATGCCAGGGCGATCCTTGGCTTGCCGATACCTGCTATCAGACAGCGAGGGCCGACAGCCTCATCGGTTATACTTCCTGAGGGTGAATCCCGATCGGTTTCCTATAGTGGGCTGGAAGAGGCGTTGTCTGAGCCGGATACTCAGATCCGCCTTTTTGGTAAGCCTGAATTAAAAGGCAGAAGACGGATGGGGGTGGCTTTGGCTCAGGCCGCTACCATCGAAGAGGCAAGGGCTGTGGCGCGGGCCGTTGCTCTGAAAGTTAAAGTAGAAATGTAAACGGTTCTGGATAGGAGATAAGGGGTCGATTAAAAGAATTTTAAAAAGTTTAAGGGCGACCGTTGACTCCTTGGCTAAGGTCTGTAGAATGCGCATCTCGCTTGAGGGGCTGGCCACTTAAATCAGTCGGAATCGAAGCGATAACTGCTTGTAAGATCTGAAGAAAATCTTTTAAAGTTTCTTTAGAAAGTGGTTGACAAGATGGCTGTTCAGTGTAAAATACGCCACCTTGATTGAGCAACGAGACGCTCAAACGCTCTTTAAAAAGTTGACCAAGTAATTCGTGTGGGCGCTGGCCGAGGTATTTCAGATACGAAATATCAGGACAGTGACTCGTCGAAAATTGAGTTTTGTCTTGAGCAA